>CALCCD010000001.1 GCA_937899645.1 uncultured cyanobacterium
CACTGGTGGCCTACACATCGCTCTAACGCTCTTCACTAAGTCGGATTTGGTATAACCACGGATTGCCGCCCCATCGGTGGGATCGTTATTTGCGGAAGCGATAGCGCTCCAGCGTTCGGTCTCCGTGTTGTTCGCGTCTTGCTCGCAACCAAAAGCGCTAACCCGATCCGATCGCGACATCTCAGAGAGGCGATAAACATGGCCGCAGCGCGGCAGACCTTCTCGCGATGAACGAGCCCGATGCCTCTGGGCGGTGCGCCCGCTCGTGTCAGCCGCCATCAAAAAAGCCGCAAAACCGTTCGGGCCTTGCAGCTTTTTTGAGATATGTATCGCTCGCGCAGCTTGCGTTTGCGGCTGACTCGCCCGGCAACGAAGGCCGGATGTGGAGCCCGAGGCGCTTAACGGAAGCGCTTCTTACGGCGAGCGATGGCTTTGCGTTTTTTCTTCTCGATCGGGGTTTCGTAGTGGCGGCGGCGTTTGATGTCCGCGAAAATGCCAGCTTTGGAAACCTGACGCTTAAAACGTCGTAGCGCCGATTCAATCTCCTCGTTTTCTCCGACGACCACTTGGGTCATACTATCGCCTCCTAGGGAACGGTCTGAACTACAAATTTTGTGCTCACGGCATTTTTGCCATGAAGTTTCAGTATACGCCTTTGACCCAGGGTCTGAATAGACGTGAGTTCGACAGCGGCTAGAATCCTGATTCCTTCGTAGCCTGAAACCCGCATTCTCTCGCCAGCGAGCCTCAAAAAGCCGTTGAAGTCCTGGCGCTGATTGATGGCAGGCCCTAGGACGTCAGAGCAAGCAGACCGACCGATCGCGGTGCTAGCGTCAGTTCGTCGCCATTGCGCTCGATCGCCCCGAAGACGCGATCGCCCAGCGCCACACCCAGCTCGGCGATCGCCACGCTAACCGGCTCCATACCGACGTTCGCCAGCCCCAAAAACGCGCCGTCTGCATCGCGCCGCACGAAGCCGTAGACGCTGCCGCGCGCGATCGCCGTTTGATACTCGCCCGTCCGTAGCGCCGAGTGCTGGCGACGCAGGGCAATCAGCGTCCGGCACATTTCGAGCAAGTCGCGATCCCAAGCCTCTTCCGGCGGGAAGCTGCGCCGACAGTCCGGGTCGTGCGCGCCCGCCAGCCCCACCTCATCGCCGTAGTAGATGCAGGGCGCGCCGGGGAAAGTAAACATCAAAAACAGCGCAATGCAGAGACTGCCGCGATCGCCGTCGGCCAGCGTCACGGCGCGCGGCGTATCGTGGCTATCGAGCAAATTGAGCTGCGCCAGGTGGATCTGCCAGTCGTAGAGCCCGAAGAGCCGCTCGATCTTGGCGGCGTAGCCCGCTGCGTCCAGCGCCGGGTAGGGCGCGTAGTCGTGGCCGCCGACCATGTCCTCGTGGATGCGATCGCCCGCCGCGAATGCCAAAATCGGCCCCGTCAGCTCGTAGTTCATCACCGCATCGAAGGCCGTCCCGTCCAGCCAGGGCGCGGCGTGGCTCCAGACTTCGCCGACGATATACGCTTCGGGGTCGATCGCCTTGATGCGATCGCGAAACTCTTGCCAAAATCCCGGTGTCTTCACCTCGAACGGTACGTCGAGTCGCCAGCCGTCGATGCCCTCGCGAATCCAGTATTCGCCGATCCGCATGATGTACTCGCGCACGTCGGGATTGTCGTGGTTGAACTGGGGCAGGGCGCGGTTGCCGACCCAGCTTTCGTAGTTGGCGGGTTTCGCGCCGTCATAGGCTGAGAGCGGCCAGTCCGTAACGCGAAACCAGTCGAGCCAGGGCGAATGGGGGCCGTGTTCGAGGATGTCGTTGAACTGAAAAAATCCCCGACTGGCGTGGTTGAAGACGCCGTCGAGGACGATTTTGATGTCGCGATCGTGCGCCGCGTCGATGAGCGCCCGTAGCGCTTCGTTGCCGCCGAGCAGCGGATCGACTTGGTAGTAGTCGTGGGTGTGGTAGCGGTGGTTGCTGGCGGACTGAAAGATTGGCGTCAGGTAAATCGCCGTAATGCCGAGATCTTGCAGGTAGCTGAGTTTCTCGATAACGCCCCAAAGGTTGCCGCCTTTGTAGCCTTCGTTGGTGGGCGGCGCGTCCCAGGGTTCGAGGTCGATCGCGCTTTGGGGCAGGCGATCGCGCGGGTCTACGCCACGGGCAAAGCGATCGGGAAAGATCTGGTAGAAAACGGCGTGTTTGACCCAGTCTGGCGTTTGAATCGCAGTCATCGGCTCTCTGTTTTCCCCATCCTAGCGCTGCGCGATCGCAAGCGATTTGACTCGATTTCTCCGTGATAGGCGTCCTAGACGAGATCGAAGAAGATGCTGTCGAGGAGGCTGCGATCTAGATCCGTTCGTCTTCCGTTGAAGGTTAACGTGTCTCCACCGGCGATTGTCACCCCTAACAATCCAGCATTCTGCGGTGGGCCATAGCCATTAGCACCGCTGAGCGCAGTCGGGGTCATCGACCAGCTTGCAAGTGTCGTGGTGATACCTGTCGCTGCCGGGGTGTGGGTGAAACTGACGTTCGGAGAGCCGTTAGGATTATCGTCAAAGAAAAGAGTAATGTCATAAGTCCCCGTAACTGTTGATGTGCCGGGGAACGTAAACTCTGCTGCACCTGTCGAACCACCGGCACCATTGACTTGAATGAACGTACCGTTAACGTTGTAGTTACCGCTTAGCGTCGCCCCCTCCGCCTGAAGCGTCCGGTCGACAGCCCCTGTGATCGCGTCGAACTTTACGTCTGCTGTTGCCGCACTGTAAGCGCTTGTCAGACCTTTCGTAGCGAGGTCGTTGGTGACGTTAACTGCATTGCCGGTGGTGAGACCGTCGGTTGTGTCCCAAGCTCGTACTTTCAGCGTTGCGTCGCCGATCGTCGTCGGATTGTTCAGCCGCACGAGGTCTGTATTCTTCAGCACTAGAGCGCTAGCGTCGCTCACTCCACCGATCGCCGTCCAGGTCGTACCGCCGTCGCTGCTGTACTCCCACGCCCCACCCTGATTGTCGGTTGCGTCCGTCACGACAATCCCGAGCGCCGCTTGCGCCTGCTGGGCGTCTGTGGCGTTAATGGTGCTAGCGCCCACGATGGTCGAAACCAAGATAGTCGTGGCATTGGTGTTCTGTGGCACGCTCCCAGAGGAGGCGGGTGCAGTCGTGCCGACTTGCGGCTGCGTATTGTCCGGCGTGTCGTTCACTGTCAGCGCGTAAGACTGCGTCGCACTGTTTTGCAGCCCGTCGTTGAGAACAACTGAAACCGTACGGGCGGCAGTCTGTGGGAAGTCTTGAGAGTTTCGGTAGGTGACGCCGCGCAGTGCTGCCTGGTAGTCCGCTGACGACGCCCGTCCCGTTAGCGTCAACGTCCGCGACGCCGCGTCGTAATTTGCGGTGACGCCTGCCGGGAGTGTCGTCGGTGCTGCTAGCGTGTCCTCACCGGTTGTTGCCGCCGTGCCGCCACCGGTTATCGCGATCGTCGCACTTTCGATAAAGCCGCTGTCTTCGACGATCGCGATCGTGTTCGTGAGCTGCGTTGCAATCTTCTCGTCAGCAGTAACTGCCGTCGTCGTTTCTGCGATAAACGGCGGCAGCGTGTTCGTACCCGTGACTGGCAGCTCGGAAATATCGCGCACGAAGATGCTCGCCGTTGCCGTATTGCTCGGGCCGTCGCTGTCGTTGACCTGGAACGAGAAGCTCGAATAGGGCGAAGCTTGGGTATTCGCTTCCGGGACGAACTTCAGCGACGTCAAGTTTGCCACTGTAATGTCTGAGCCTGCCGCCACGGCTGTATTCGTGGTCGTTGTCGCCCCGCTGGTCGCGTCGGTGGTTATCGAGGACAGAACGAGGCTGCCGCGATCGGGCACGGTGGCAATGCGAACGGACGTAAACGGATCGCCATCCACATCGAAGAACGAAAAGTCGTTCGACGAGAAGGTGTAGTCGAGATTCTCGAAGGTGACGACTGTCGTATTCCCCGTAATCGGCGAAGACTTGCCGACGCTGTCCCGCGTGGTCGTGTTGACCGTCGGTGTATCGGTCGGGTCGGTGGTGTCGGTATCCGGATCCGGTGCGACATCGTCGATGTCGATCGTCTCAGACGCGGTAACAACCTGGGTAAAGATATTGTTGCTGGTGAACTCGCTGCGCGAAACGCGTTCGATCGTCGCGAGTACCGTTCCGCTCACCAGATCTTGAAGGATGACGTTCACCGTCGAGCTGCTGCCTGCGATCGGCTGGAGCGTCACGTTGAGGCTCGACAGTTCGATATCGCTCGCCAGGCCGATCAGGTCGAGACCAGGCGTAAAGTCGGCGATTTTGTCGGCTTCGGCGATCGTGTCGCCGCCGCTGGTGCTGGTCAGTACGAAGACATCAGCTCCCGTGCCGCCGACCAGGCTGTCCGCCCCCAGATCGCCCCAAATCACATCGTTACCGCTGCCCGCGTCGATAACGTCATTAGCTCTGCCGCCGAAAATAACGTCGTCGCCGCTGCCGCCCTCGATCGAGTCGTTACCTTTGTTGCCATAAATCGTGTCGTTGCCGTCATCTCCGCGCAGGATGTCGGCGTTGCGCCCGCCAATCACGAAGTCGTTGTTGAGGCCACCAAAGACCGTATCGTCGCCCGCATTGCCCGAGAGCGTATCGCTACCCGCGTTACCGTCAATGATGTCATTGCCGCCCAGGCCGATGACCATATCGCTCCCAAAACTGCCGGGTAAAGCTTCTGCGGCGTCGGTGCCAATACGTGGGTCGCTCATGGTCGGTTGCTCCTGGAAGTGCGGGATGGGGCGATCGCCCGTGTTTGGTCTACCTAAACAGGCGGGTGGCGAAGGAGAGGCGTTTCGGATACGTCCGGATCGTTACATTAGATACTTCGCCTGACATCTGCGATGACCCCAAACCGCTGCGATGAGTTCCATTCGAGCTTCCATTCGAGCTGGAATCGAGTCGTGCTGCTTTGATTGGGGGCCTTTCACTGAGTGTATTATCCCCACAGTTCTCCTAAAACGCCCCCGCAATTCTTCGGGACTTCCGTCAAGATCGCACCGACCGAGCCGACTTTCTTTGAGTCGAAGGGGTCATAACAGGACGGAAACTCGCCTCGCCCCAACAGCGCGATCGCCTAACCCAACTCGATCGTTCCGTTGGCGATCAGTGCCTCGAGCAAAGAGAAGGCCGCACGTTCCGTCTCGTTAATGTTGCGACGTTCGATTTCACCGGCGAGCAGCGCCTCGCACTCGGGCGGAAGGCGTCGCTCCGCGATCGCGTTTTGAACGAGGGGGATGAAGTTCATTTCAGGACTGTGCGATGTGCGGTTGGGTGAGTGAATCAGCTGGAGGCATTGGTGTCGGCCCGTCAGCGGGGAAAGCGTCCGAGCGCGATCGGCCTCGTCAAGCTCCCACAAGTTCGCGATCGCGAACCTCAGGAATAACTCTTGGCTAGCTCGCACCGATCCCATTAGCCTGCCAGGATTCCCTGACGTAGCCGATCCCCGACCGCGTGTAAGCCCAACCGCCTTTCCGGTGAAATGCCTGACACTGTCGATCGAAGCTGTTGAAAGATCGGTGAATCTACCTGTTGTGTGTCTACGTCTATTAGTATTGCAAATCAATGCAGCGATCTACGCGATCGCCGTTACGTTGGCAATGCGATCGAAACCCCACATGGGTGACGATCGAGATCGCTCGCTCGTTGTGACCTCAGCGCCGGCTCCGCTCGAGATCGGCCCCGGCAGCGACTCGGGGCTTTTGGCCAGTGCAGGCCGAATCTCGGCTGGCGGATAGATTATGCTGAGGAAATATGGGGGCGTTCTTGGCGAACCGGCACTTTATCGTCCGGGCGATCGACGTTTTGATGTAATTTTTGCCATCTCGTGGAGATTGCGGCTAGCAGCATGTCCCGGTCACGCGCATACCGATCTCCAGAATATTTTCAGGTAGGTGGCGTACTCTCCCAGACGTCACCGAGCTACGTGACGCGGGCAGCCGATCGCAGGTTCGAGCAGGCGATCGTGGCGGGCCAGTTTTGCTACATCTTCGACGCGCCGCAGACCGGGAAAACGAGCCTGTTGCTGCGGGCAGAGCGCAGGCTTCGGGGTCTTCGCCACCACTGCGTTACGGTGGATCTAGCCTGCCTGGGCAGCACGGCTCTCGACAGCCAGCAGTGGTACGTGAGTTTGACGCGACTGTTGGCACGCAAGCTTCGGCTCGAATTCGACTTTCGCGCGTGGCTCGAGGCGCGCTCGTTTCTGCCGCCCGTCCAATATCTCAGCGAGCTGCTCGAGGACGTGGCGCTGGCACAGCTCGATGGCCCGATCGCGATCTTTCTCGACAATATCGAAGCGGTGCTGGAGCTTGCATTTCGAGTCGAGGAAATCTTCGCGCTGCTGAAACACCACCAGCGTCACGAGCGGATCTGCTTTGCCGTTGCGGGAGCGACAGCGCCAGCGGCCCTGGTGCGCGACCTGCGCCACTCACCTTTCCCCGACGGACGCGCGATCGACCTGGAGCCGTTCCGTTTCGAGCCCGCCTCCCGCGACGCACTCGATCTAAGGCCCCTGGCCAACGGCTTGATCGGTAGCGTCAAAACGCCTCCCGAAACCCTGGCCGTCGCGTTGGAGTGGACGGGTGGCCAGCCGTTGTTGACCCAGTGGCTCTGCCGAGAAATCGTCGATCGCGCTCACCGCGAGCCCCGCTGGCCGCCGCCGACGATGCCGCAAATTTGGGTGGCGCATCTGGTTCAGTCCCAGGTGGTCAACGAGTGGGAGTTGGGCGAGCGAGCGCATCATTTCAGCAGCATTCGCGATCGGCTTCTGCGCCAAGACAGCGCCCCGGCGCTGCTGGATCTGTACGGGCGCATTTTGCAAAAGGGCGCGATGGACTGTGCCGATGCTGACCCGGCCCTGCAGCACGCGCTCTGTGCGCTGGGGCTGACACTTGTTGAGGATGGGCAGATTCGCGTTTGCAACCGCATCTACCGGCGGATTTTTAACGCCCACTGGCTAACACGAGCGATTGCTAGCGTCCAGCCCGACTGTATCCAGGTGGTAACGCGTCAGGAGCAATCGCTGCTGGGGCTGCTGCCAGTAATGGAAAACAAGCCCTTCGGCGAGGTGCTCTACGAGGTGCTCGCGCCGGTGGTGCTGAAGTTGATGGATGCTTTTCGCGCCGATCGCGTGACGCTATTTGCGATCGACGCTGAGTATTCGGAAATTTGGTCGCTCGTGGCGCGCGGGCATGGCGTTGGCAAACCGGACGTGGGCATCTCGAGCGATCGCGACGATACGATCGGCCAGCTCAGCGCCCAGCTCAACTCGCCGTTTTACTACAACAGTCTCGACGCGCCCCTCGAATACCGCTACGAACCGGGCAGCGTTCGCAACCCCCTAACCATAGAAGGGGCTCCGGGGCGCTATTTCAACCACAGTATCTTGGTGCTGCCGCTGTTCGACGACAACGAGCAGGCCGTCGGCGTCGTGCGCCTCGCCAACCATCTCCACGACACCTACAATCCCAGCGCCCCCCTGCGCGAACGGCTCGATTTAGCCGGGTTTACGCCCAGTCACGAAGCCGAGTTTTACGAATACGCCCCGGCATTGTGCCGGTTGCTCGATCGCATCAAAAGCAGCTACCAGCTCACCCAGCGGCTGCGCGCCTCCGAGGCCCTGGCCCAAGCGACGCGATCGCTCTCCCACAGCCGCCTTGACGCCGACGAAATCGTCGTGCGCGTGATGGCCGCCGCCAAGCAGCTCACCCACGCCGATCGCACGACGCTGTGGATCCTCGACGACACCAAGCAGCGCCTCTGGACGAAGATCGCCCGCGAGGACGGCACTTTCCTAGAGCTGACCCTGAGCGTTGGGGAAGGCTTCGCGGGGCAGGTAGCGCAAACGGGCAAGACTCTGTCGATTCCTTTCGATCTTTACGATCGACCTGGCTCGGAGACGGCTAAGCAGACTGATCGCCGCACGGGCTACCGCACCTGCAGTCTTCTGTGCATGCCCGTGCGCAACCCCGAGGGCGAGACGATCGCCGTCGCTCAGCTCGTCAACCGTCGCAAGCATGGCGACTACCCTGTCTACAATCCCGCCACCTGGCCGGAAGCGCCCGAAGTATTTCGCGTCAGCTTCGACAGCCAGTGCGAAAACTACATGCGTATCTTTAACGACCAAGTCGGCGTCGCGCTGCAAAATGCGCACCAATACACTGAAGCCAAGCAGCGTGCCGCCGTCCACGTCGATAGCGTTGTCGGCGAGACCTTGGCCATGCTCGATCGCCTCACCGATAGCCAGGGGTTCGACGAAGTCTTAGAAACCACCCTGCGCTCGATCGCTCTGCGCGTCGGTACTGCCGTCCGCGCCGATCGCACCCGAATCGTCCTGCTCGACGAAACCCAGCAGGCGTTCAAGACAATCGTTGCCGAGTCCGGCGCGCGCTCCGAGCCCGATGGCAACTCGGCCAGCATCCGCCCCGTCACCGTTCGACTGGTGCGCGGTCGCGGCTTTATCGGCGAAGCGATCGCCACTCAGCAGCCGATCTTCGTGCCCTACGACTGCTACGACGACCCGCGCTCGGCCTTGCTGTGCCAGGAAGATCGCCGCACCAACTACCGCACCGCCACCCTGTTGGCGATTCCCGTGCTCGATCGAGCCGGTCAGCCGATCGCGATCGTCCAATTCCTCAACAAGCTGCTACCCACGCTCTCGGGCGACGAGCTCCTCGAAAACCGACTCGATCGTCGGGGCTTTACCGCCGCCGATCTCGGCCACGTCGAGCGGGATATGCCGATCCTGCGTGCCATCCTCGAGAGCTTTCGCACCTATCACCGCGCCCACCCCGAAAAGCAAGCCGCCGCTGCCCTGCTCGACGCCACTCGCCGCGTCACTGCCGCCGAAGCGGCCAACGGCCCGACCGACGCGATCGCCACGCCGAGCTTCGACCCTGACGGCGATCTTGCCGATCGCGATCGCTTCGACGACCTGTTGGCCAGGATTATGGACGCCGCCAAGATCCTGATGAACGCAGATCGCAGCACCCTTTGGCTGCTCGACGAGGCCCAGCAGCAGCTCTGGACGAAAGTGCGCTTCGCCGATGGCCTACAGCGCGAACTGCGGATTCCGATCGGCGCGGGCTACGTCGGTCGCGTGGCCGAAACTCGCACAGCCCTCTCGATTCCCTACGACCTCTACGACGATCCGGGCTCGGAAACCGCCCGCCGCACCGATCGCCAGACGGGCTACCGCACTTGTAGCCTGCTGTGTGCCCCCGTCTTCAGTCCCGACGGCACGATCCTCGGCGTTACCCAGCTCGTCAACAAGCGCAAACCTAACACCCCCACCCAGCTTCTGAGCTACGAGCTGCCCGTTCCCGACTGCTTCGAGATCGGCTTCGACGACAGCGACCTGCGATCGCTCGACATCTTTAACAACCAGGCCGGAGCCGCGCTGCAAAACTCGGTTCTCATCGACGCGCTCAAACGACAGGAGCGATCCCTGCGTGCTACGATAAGCCCAAATTTTTCCGCAAGTGAAAGCGATCGGACGGGTGGCTGACCCCTGCAATTTCCCGGTTCTAGCCGCTTTCTTTCGTCTCGCTAATGCGCGACGCCCACTCGCGACCTGACTGCACTACTACTGCGTTGCCGTATGAACCCGATCGACGAACCCCTACCGTGGCGTGTCAATAAGGGGGCAGCTTACGCGCCGCTAGAATACGAAGGCAAGACGATCGGCTACTGCGAGCCCGACTACGCCGACGAAATTGCCACAGTGATGAACGATCGCATCACCCTTGAAAAGGCGCTGCGCATGGCTTGCCGCGACCTGCTCAAGCGCATGAACAAAGACACCAGTCGGGCCAGCGATTTGGCTCAGCGCTATCTCCAGCAAGCCAAACGCCCAACTTCCGGACCGCGCGCCCTGGCCTACATGCTCGCCGAGCGCCAGCGCGAACTCGGACTCAGCCAGGTTGAGTTCTTCAAATTCTGCGACACGTTTAAAATTTCCGGCAAAGATATCGCCGATATGGCCGATGGCAAAGCCGTCCCGGCACGCAATATCGCGCCGATTTCCCGCGTGCTCGGCGTCGCCCCCACCGAAGTTGAAATCGTCCTCGGTCAAGCGTAGCCGAGTCGCACGCAACCTCTCGCCATGCCCCACCAGCATGCTAAGAGTACTCCACAAATATATTTGTCCAGAAGTCACCAATGAAGGCTGAGCTTGTCGAAGCCTGGGTGTGACGCACTTCGACAAGCTCAGTGCTCGAATCCTGGCCGTTGGGTGTTTATTTCCGTGGAGTACTCTAAGTCAGACAGCGCGGATTTTTTGTGTGCTGCCACCGGTCTCGTTCCGAATTGTGCGGTGATATGATAGCTAACCGGGCAAATTTTCAACAAGGTCGGTGTGCGCTCCGCACGTTCGGATCGATTGTCTGCGGACGCGATCGCGAGATTTCGATCGAAGGTTTGCAACAGACCCCGACTGCAACGACGACAATTAGGAGATCCCAATGGGACGTAAATGCCAGCTGACCGGCAAAAAAGCTAACAACGGCTATGCGGTGTCGCACTCGCACCGCCGCACCAAACGCTTGCAAGGAGCCAACTTGCAAACCAAGCGAATCTGGTGGCCGGAAGGCAAGCGCTGGGTGAAGATTAAGCTTTCGACCAAGGCGCTCAAAACTCTCAACAACAAAGGTTTGCAGACGATGGCAAAAGAAGCTGGACTCGACCTCAACAAGCTCTAAGGTCGCTTTCCGACCCGACCGCAATACCGACCTGAAAAGCCGACATCGCGCCATGTCGGCTTTTTCGTGTCTCGATCTCCTCCGCATTCCGCTCGCTTTCGCGTCCCGCTCGCGCCCTCTCCGCACGCTCGCTGCCCGATCGATATCGTTCTCGACCTCCCTCGTTCGCGCAAGTGATACCAAAACGGAAAAGTCTAGCTACAGATGAAAACTGCTCGTGAGTATGAAGCTTCAACTTCGTCCAGCCCTTGCTCAGCAAACCTGTAGCTCCAGTTTAAAAATTTGGTCTGAGCCACGATTTTCATCAGACAAGCGCAGCAGACTCAACCGACAGCAGCCCCGCAAGCGTGTCGTAGATCGGCACTAGAGCTTTGACAAGGCTAGCGATCGCAAGTCCGACTCAACTGAACAGACGGCGGGTGTAATCCTTGCCGAGCGATCGCAGCTCCAAGTAAACCCTCGAAGCGATCGTCAGTGCGTCATGTCAACCTGACAAATCGACGATTCCTTAACCTTTTTTACGTTTTTATCGTTACGCTAAAAGTGAGTTGCCACGCGTGAAAAAAGCGAGTTTGGAGAACTCGCTTGCGGTCAACAATTCCGCCCAAAAAATGATTGCATATCCCCTGGATTTCGTTAGTAGTCTGTTACCATACAGAAGTTCGGCGCACGCTCGGAGCCCGATCGAAACGGGCGATTTAGGCCGATCGAAAGATAAAGTCACCCGAGATTTAAACCCATGCTCGATGATAATCGCGATCCCCTTGACTTAGACAGCTCCAGCAGCATAGACGTTGTCGATCGCAATACGCGCGTCAAGCAACTTAAGAACGTCATTGACAGCCTGCACATCGCCGATCGCATCTCCGAACAGCGCTACTTGATTAGCAGCGCCGAACTTGCGGCTCTTATCGATATCAACGCCAGCGCAGTTACGAGCCGTGGGGATCACTGGGTTTGGCGCAACTGGGTCGTGTCGCGCGTCCGCCGTGAAGGCAACCAAATTCTCTGGCAGCTCGAGCGAGTCGATTGAGCGATCGCCTCCGCTTTTAGCGATCGCCTTCACTTTTTAAGCACCTTTCTTCCAGTTTGTTTTTTCTTTTTCAGGTGAGGTTATCCGAGACGATGGAGGTTTACCTTTGCCGAATCACTCGCATGTAAAGAACAGGCACTATCGTCAAAATCTTCTTAAAGTTCCAAACGGAAATATTTTAAAAACTTATCTTATTCTTCTTGCCCCACGTAAAACTATCAAAAAGTAAACTCTATAGATCTCACTGATGGCTCTCAAGTAGATAGCTCGACCGATCGTGTTGATCTCAAAGCCATAAGTTCAATTCAAAAAGTGTTTCGACCCACGCTTGAAGTGCAAATGTCGTACATTGCACAGACTCTTGTTGGCACTGGTCGCTTAAGGAGGTAAGTCATGCAAGCCCCTCAGTGAGAGCATTT
>CALCCD010000002.1 GCA_937899645.1 uncultured cyanobacterium
TGCTGCCCACCAGGGTGTCGAAATTGCCGATTGCCAAGGTGTCGTGTCCGAGTACATCGGAGGTGATGGTACTTTCCGAGGCGGGAGAGGTGATTGTAATCATTGTGTTTGGTTGTTTTTGGTTGTGTGTGAGATGAGCTTTTGCCAATCTCAATAACTCGAGCGACTAGCCGAGGCGCAAAAGCGTATCCGAAGATACAAACAATATTGCCGAGTAAAAGTAACGACTAGAAATTAGCTTTATTGGCCTTGTTCTAGCGTGACTTTAATAGCTAGCAACCCATACTGAATACTACTCTAGGCAATGGGATAATGCCCACTGGAATGCGTGCATAAAACTTGCCAGTATCAATGCGATCTCAATAGAAGCGTGGAGATCTAGGGATTTCAAGTCGCTTGAGTCAGTGAAGCCACATAAATAAGCTGTAGACACCCCAAAAATATAGGCTTTGGTTGGGGTTTGTCATTGATTAAATTTGTCGCTCTTATTCCACAAGAGTCTTAGCCCTTAGTATTGGTTTTGGGCAGGCGTGTAATCGCTCTCTCCATAAAGGTTCTAGTGTGAATTGATGGCACGCCCTAAGTGCGAAGGCACGAAATACTGTGGCGTTCTGGGACTGTAACTATCGACTTAGATTGCCTCGAAGTCTGCCAAAAAAATTAATCCGGCGAGTAGACGCAGCAGATTGATTACAAAAGCGATCGTATCGTTTACTCTACACTCCGTGGACTTCACAACCTTCCTGATATGCGACTGGGAACCGTACTGTCTTAAAGCATCTGCATCACGCAAAAAACGTCGCGTTCGAGCAGCGCAATATTGCCCCGATCGACACTGGAACGATCGGTGCATTGGATCGTACGGACAGGCGATCGCGCTAGCCTTCCGCCGGACTCTTCATCGCCCGGCAGCACGTCGCCGCCCCGCATGCGATCGAAACCTCGAAAGTCTCGCATTCCGGTGGCATCGGCTGCAATAAGAAATCGGGTCTCTGAGGCGCTCCCGGCGGTCGTGCAGCTACCTGCCAGCAACCGGATTCTGGGATCTCGTCTGCTACGTGACTTCCACCGAAACGCCCATACGTGGCGCTGTGCCGGGTGTCGTTGCAATCCCGAGACAGTTTTCGATCAGGTCGTCTGTCCCCGACGCCAGCAGCACCCGTAACCCAAATTCCCGCTCGATGTCCGCCACCGTCACGTCATCGAGAAACGACGTCGTGCCGTACTTGAGCATCACCGTCGGCATCAGCAGCGCCTCACCCAGCTCTTCGCCTGCTGCCAGCTTCGCTTGCAGGCCCGATCGTACGTCGCTGCCCGTCAGCACGCCCGTCACGGAAATATCCTGTCCCCAAAAGCCGCTGTTGAGCGGCAGCAGCTCGATCGCTAAGCCTTCCACGGCATTCAGGCGCGGCACGATCTCGGTTTGGAATGCCACCTCGACCGCGTTGCCGACGATCCAGGTGAGGCGGCGCGGTTTTTCGGGCGATCGATCGGGCAAGCGATCGGGCAGCCGCCGCGCGGCGGACTCCTCGAACTGCTCGATGAATTGGCGAATCGACCCGACGCCGTTGTCAATCTGCGGGAAGTCCGCGTAGGTCGATCGCGGTGGCACAGTGCGACCAGCCAGCAAAAACCACTCGTCGGCGATCCAGGCAAACGTCGAGCCCAGCGTTTTGCGAAACTCCTCTTGCCTCGTTTCCACCTGGGCGATGACTTCGCGGGCTTTCTCGCGCGACACGGGAACTAGCTCGTCCTCCGGCGGGCGGAAGCGCGTCAGCCCCACGGGAACGACCGCGACCGACGCCACGGCCGGAAGATCCCACTCGTCTTCGCCGTAGCTGCCGAACTTCGCCAGGTCGCTGAGGGTGCGATCGAGCTGTGCGCCGTCGTTAATCTCCGGGCAGACGACCACCTGGGCGTGGATCTGCAAGCGGCGCTCTCGGAACCAAGCGAGGCGATCGAGGATATCGGCCGCGCGCAGGTTTTTCAGCAGGCGCACGCGCGTATCCGGGTCGGTGGCGTGAACCGAGACGTAGAGCGGCGAGAGGCGCATGTTCTCGATGCGCTCCCACTCGCGCTGCGGCAGGTTCGTCAGCGTCAGGTAGGAGCCGTAGAGAAAACTGAGGCGGTAGTCGTCGTCTTTGAGATAGAGCGTATCGCGCATCCCCGGCGGCTTTTGGTCGATGAAGCAGAAGGGGCAGCGGTTGTTGCACTGGATCAAGCCGTCGAACAGCGCCGACTCGAATTCGAGGCCGAGGTCGGTGTCGTAGTCTTTTTCGATCGCGACTTCGTGCGTCTCGCCCTGTTCGTCGAGGACTTCTAGCTCCAAAATTTCGTCAGCACAAAGAAACTGGTAGTCGATCAGGTCGCGCGGAGCCGTGCCGTTAATTTTGACGAGCCGATCGCCAGGTTGAAAGCCGATCTCTGCGGCGATCGAGTCGGCGAGAACTCGCGTGACCTTAGCGGGACGAATCGTGGAGGGGCTCATGGCGGGCGGAAGGGCGGAGAAACGGGCAACAGGCGGCCTGCGCTATCTTATCGAATCCGCCGCGATCGAACTGCATTCGCATGGCGATCGCGCGCTCGATCTCGTCACCACAGACCAAAGCGACCGAGAATTTGTGGTATCACCATCTAGTAAGGCCGGTAAAGATTCGTTTAGAAGTGTGAGGGGATTTCATGTACGTCGTACAGATTGCGTCTGAGTGCGCTCCTGTCATTAAAGCCGGTGGCTTGGGAGATGTCGTCTACGGCCTGAGTACCGAGCTGGAGAAACAGGGGCACTGCGTCGAGCTGATTCTGCCCAAGTACGACTGCATGCGCTACGACCACATCTGGGGTCTGCATGAAGCCTATCTCGGCCTGGAAGTGCCTTGGTACGGCAGTACGGTCACCTGTACGGTCTTTTGCGGTTGGGTGCACGGGCGGCTGTGCTTTTTCATCGAGCCCCACTCCGGCGATAACTTCTTCCATCGCGGCCTGTACTACGGCGCAGTGGACGACCACATGCGCTTTGCGTTCTTCAGCAAGGCGGCGGTCGAGTTTCTGCTGGTCAGCAACAAACGCCCGGATGTGCTCCACTGCCACGACTGGCAGACCGGTCTGATTCCGGTGATGCTCTACGAAATGTACGGCTGGCACGGCATGGAGCGCCAGCGCATTTGCTACACGATCCACAACTTCAAGCACCAAGGCATCGCCGGGGCAGACGTGCTCTGGGCAACGGGGCTCAACCGCGAAGACTATTACTTCCAGTACGATCGCCTGCGCGACAACTTCAACCCCTTCGGAATCAACTTCATGAAGGGCGGCATCGTCTACTCGAACCACGTCAACACTGTTTCGCCGCACCACGCTTGGGAAGCGCGCTACTCCGGCATCAGCTACGGCCTCGGCCACACCCTCGAAGTCCACAACAGCAAGTTCGGCGGCATCCTCAACGGCCTGGACTACGACGTGTGGAACCCTGCTGCTGATGAGTACATCGCCGAGCCTTACAGCAAGGACGATTTCAGCGGCAAGGTCAAGAATAAGCAAGCTCTTCGCGAACGTCTGTCGCTGGCGCATGGCGACAAGCCGCTCGTGGCGTTTATCGGTCGCCTCGACGACCAGAAGGGCGTCCATCTGGTGCACCATGCGATGTACTACACGCTCAGTCGCGGCGGGCAGTTCGTGCTGTTAGGCTCGGCGACGGAGAGCGGCATTAACGACTGGTTCTGGCACGAGAAGACTCACCTAAACGACAATCCGGACTGTCATATCGAGCTGGGCTTTAACGAAGAGCTGGCGCACCTGATTTACGCAGCGGCGGACATCATGGTCGTGCCGAGTAATTACGAACCCTGCGGTCTGACGCAGACGATCGGCCTGCGCTACGGTGCGGTTCCGGTGGTTCGCGGTGTGGGCGGCTTGGTGAATACGGTGTTCGATCGCGATTACGACGCGCATCACCCGCCGCAGGAGCGCAACGGTTACGTGTTCTACGAGACGGACAACAACGCGCTGGAGTCGGCGCTCGATCGGGCGCTCGGCCTCTGGTCGGTGTATCCGGACGAGTTCGAGAAGTTAGCGATCCAGGGGATGAGCTGTGACTATTCCTGGAAGCAGTCGGGCGAGCAGTATATCGGGGTGTACGACCACATTCGGGCGTAGGGGTGGTGGTGTTTCCATTGCTTGGCGGCTCGGGTGAGGGAAGCGGCTAAGCCTTCCAGTCTTCGTAATGCGCTGAAATTCCCATACGTCGTGGGTGGTGAGAACTAAAGTTACTGGCAAGGGCGATCGGGCTGGATGTCTTGGGGCGCGCGGACGAGCCGATCGCCGTGCCATGCTCCGGCGGTGCGCTCGAAGAAGTGGGGCGACCACTGGCGTTTTGGGGGTTGGCGATCGAGAAGCTGGAGGATTTCGCGGAGGAGGGGTTCAAGGGCGCGATCGAGTTTTTGGAGGATAAGGTCTTTGATTTGCACGGGAGGTGGTTGATGTTGGTGCGATCGTGGGGGGGCCAAACCTTCAAGGTCTGGCGGTGCTCATTGGCGGAGCTGCGCGAGGAGCTGCTGGGTAATTTGATGGTCGGAGAGTTCGGCGGTGCGATTCTCTTTGATGGCTGCAACTAACAAACCCACGAAGATAGCGCCACCCCAGCGATGAGCGTATCGATCGCCCCGATCGGTGCCCCCTGAGACTCGAGGTACGCCCGAACCAGCGCTGCCGCATTCGCCGCTGCCACATCAAAATCGACAACGCGCACGCTCTCCGTGAGTTGCTGAAGCTCCCGCACGCGCCGACGCGGCTCGCCCGCCTTCTTGATGCCCGTTTGCAGCTCGTAGACAACCAACGTTGGCAACACGAGTTCGCCAGCATCGACCCCCGAAAAGGTCTCCCAGACCCGCCCCCGCCGTTTGAAGTAGTAAATAACGATGTTGGAGTCGAGAACGTACACCTAAAGGTGCTCCCGAGGCGCATCGGCAACCTCGCCCGCCCGAATTTCTTCGAGGTCGGGGTACTGGTCTGCCCACGCGCCCGCCATAGATTGCACGAGTTCGTGCCATTCGGCCTGCTGTGCGGCTTTCTCCTCTGGTGTGTCGGTGTCCAGCTCGTGCTTCTTCAGCACCGTCCGGGCGAACAGCAGCACTTCCTGGACGCGATCGTCCGGTAACGATCGCACGATTTCGTTAATCTCTTCTACCTCGGTCATGGCTCGGCCTCGC
Organism: uncultured cyanobacterium; assembly: GCA_937899645.1. Taxonomy (GTDB): domain Bacteria; phylum Cyanobacteriota; class Cyanobacteriia; order Cyanobacteriales; family Geitlerinemataceae; genus RDYZ01. The sequence continues at coordinate 5,205 of CALCCD010000002.1, forward strand.
TATTTTCCAAACGTGAATTTGTTACCCGAAATTGTATTCGTTCCGCCTTTGACGTTGATTCCCTGCCAGTTCTCGATCGTCAGTCCTGACGTATTCGCCTCCACGGCTTCCACCGCTTCGAGGATGTCCGGCTCGATTTCCTCTGCTTCGACCATCTGTTTCAACAGCTCCGGATCGTCAAACGGATTTTTCTCGCGCGGCCACTTCGCCTGAATCCGTTCGCCCAATTTTGCGAGACTCGCCTTCGCGGCTTCCGGGATGCAATCTTTGGCAGCGCGCAACACCCCTTCCGTCGCCTCTTGGGTGACGGTCTCGCCGCCGTTGTCCCAAACCCAGGCTGCACCGGCTTTCGCTCCAGCGGCCAGAATGCCCAGTTCTATGGGTTCCATTGTCTGCATCTCCGATTGGTTAAGCGGGATGAGCGTGACGGCGATCGCCACGATCGCTCGGCATCACCTCACAGCCGATACCGCCACGATAGCGAGCCGGTCGCGCTGTGGCTACGCTAACCTCGCGCGCCGCTACCCGTCACCCACTCGAAGCGCAGCACCGCCGACAGGAAAAGCGTCTCGCCGATCAGCTCGCCCAGCTCCTCCACCGCGACCCGCATATATTCCACCCCGCCCGATCGATCGCTCAGCAGACCCCAGAGCGGCGCGATCGCCAGGTCGCGAATCCACTCCGAACCGAACACGCCCACACAGACGACCCCCAGCCCCGCCGCACCAAGCAGCAGCGACCCGCGATCGAGCCGCCAAACGGCTTTCAGATCGCGTAGGAAAAGCACGGGCAGCGCCACGATCGCGCCGAAGTACACCCCGACAAAAGCATGCCGAACGGTCTCGCTGTGCGACATCAGGTGAATCTTAAACAGCTCGTCCGCTGCCGCGAAGGTCATCGTGAAGACGAACAGGCGCAGGAGAAGCCGAGAAGGAACCGTCGAAGACGTACTGCGATACAGCCGCCAGCCGCAGATCGCCGCCAGCGCCGCCAGGTGTCCGGCCTGGAGCAGCGACGGCAGCGTTTGGCGACCGTTGAAGTCGAGCATCGCGAACGGTCGGCCTTCTGCCAAACCCCAGAGATAAAGGAAGCCGAGCAGCAGCTCGAAGCCGATCGCGATCGGTAAGACAACGCGCAACCAGCGGGTCGTCTGTTCCCGTCGATCGGGTAAAACGCGGAGAGCAGAGCCTGTGGGGACGAGGGCGGAACCGTCGCGGTGGGGAGTCGGCTTCATGGTGAAGAATGAAACGAGGGTGAAAAGCGTTCGCCCTAACTCCAGTACCGGATGCAATCGTTCCAGTCACGCCACCCAGCAGATGGGCGCGCCGCGCAACCGTAAGTTTGCGGATAACGATCGGCGCAACATGCTAATGTATGAATCAAAGTACGGTTTCGTACGAGCCTTCCCTAAGTTCGATTATCACGGCGCAGCTGAGTGACGTCTGTTTGAAAGCGCCACCTTACGGCTTTCATTTCTTATCGTCAGTCCTGCGCCACACCGTCGGGAAAGTGCCATCACGGACTCTAGCGTCTCGATTGCTTTAGCTAGATCCGTCAGACGGCCAGGGATGCAGCCCAGGATTCTCAGTCGCCACGCGACCCGCACCATCACTCGGTGCGAACTATAGGTTCGAGCACTTGCTTCTACCTCATATCCAGATTTTTCGATCGCATTTGAGCCCGCGCGTCGGGCCCGATCCGTGCAGCGATTTACGACCTCAGAGACGAGCGATCTGTCGTCCCCTTCACCGCGCGATCGAACATCTGTCATTCCCTGGCGCATCGTCACTTCCCCGACTCTAAAAGTTTTGAGGAAATTGAATGCCCAAGCAAATCGTTATTGCAGAGCAGCACCGCGTCGCTGCGGTTTTTTCAGAAGATAGAATCCAGGAGCTGGTGGTGGCCACGGGCAACCATCAAGTGAGCGATATTTACCTTGGCGTGGTCGAAAACGTCTTGCCTAGCATCGACGCCGCCTTTGTGAATATCGGCGACTCCGAACGCAACGGCTTTATCCACGTCACCGACCTCGGCCCGCTGCGCCTGAGACGCAACGCCTCCAGCATCACTGAGCTGGTCGCCCCCCAGCAGAAGGTGCTGGTGCAGATCATGAAGGAGCCGACGGGCAACAAAGGCCCCCGGATGACCGGTAACGTGACGCTGCCCGGTCGCTATATGGTGCTGATGCCGTTCGGGCGCGGCGTCCATCTGTCGCGGCGGGTCTCGCGCGAGGCCGAACGCAACCGCCTGCGGGCGCTGGCGATCTTGATCAAGCCCGCTGGAATGGGGGTGCTAATTCGCACGGAAGCCGAGGGCGTCAGCGAAGAGGCGATTATCGAAGATCTCGAAACGCTGCAACGCCAGTGGGAAACCATCCAGGAAGAGACTGGCTCGACGCGGGCTCCGGCGCTGATGAACCGCGATAACGACTTCGTTCAGCGGGTATTGCGCGATATGTACGCCGATGATGTCAACCGCATCGTCGTCGATTCGCACACTGGCACGAAGCGCGTCAAGCAGCACTTGATGAGCTGGGGTGGTGGCCGTCCGCCGCAAGGCGTGTCGATCGACCACCACCGCGAGCAGCGTCCGATCCTCGACTATTTCCGGGTCAACGCCGCGATTCGCGAAGCTCTGAAGCCGCGCGTGGATTTGCCCTCCGGTGGCTACGTCGTCATCGAGCCGACCGAGGCGCTGACGGTGGTGGATGTCAACTCCGGATCGTTTACGCGATCGGCCACTGCGCGCGAGACTGTCCTCTGGACGAACTGCGAAGCCGCCACGGAAATCGCTCGCCAGCTCCGCCTGCGGAACCTGGCCGGGGTGATTATCATCGACTTTATCGACATGGAGTCGCGGCGCGACCAGCTCCAAGTGCTCGAGCGCTTTACCCGCGAGCTGAGCCAGGACAAGGCCCGACCGCAGATCGCCCAGCTTTCCGAGCTGGGCCTGGTGGAGCTAACGCGTAAGCGCCAGGGGCAGAATATCTACGAGCTGTTTAGCTTGCCCTGCGACCACTGTGGCGGTCTCGGCCACGTGCTCAACCTGCCGGGAGAGGAACCAACCCAGCACGATCTCAAGGACGACAACGAGCGCCGCAAGTCCCGCCGCGACGGCAAGCCGCGCAAGCAGCTCCCCGATCCGGTGCGCGAGCCGATCGTCTCCAACGAACTCGAACTCGACACCGAAGACGATCTGCAAGAGCTAGATCTGATCAGCCACCCCAGCTATCAGGAGCTGGGCGAGGGCCGCAACAACCGTCGTCGCCGCCGCCGCCGTCGCTTTGCCGGGGACGAAGGCAAGACTCTCGACGAGGCGCTGCCGAAGCCGACGCCCAAAGACGCGCCGATTTTGCGCCGCGATCGCTCGACTGACGAGGAGGAACCCGAAACCGACGCGCCGAGCGAAGACACCCGCAAAGCACCGGCAGCCAAATCTGCCTCGAGCGAGAAAAACGGTCGCTCGCGTCGCGAACCGCGCGAACCGCGTCCGGAGCCGGTCGAGCCAGAGCGCATCACGGTGGAGATGGCGGCAGACGAGCAAGAAGTGTACGCCCTGATGGGCCTCTCGCCGTTGCTGAAGCTCGAGCGCGAGGTGGAAAATCCCAAGGCCGTCTCTTTAGTGGTCGTCGAGCCCGGTCAGGCGGTTGCCGATGCTGAGGAGCCGGAAGCTAGCGAGCCGGAAGCCAGCGAGCCGGAAGCCAGCGACGCGAGCGACGCGCCGGACGAGTCTGCCGCCAGCGAGCCGGAAACCAGCGAGCCGGAAACCAGCGAAACCGACGATATCGACGCGGCCGCCGACGCGCCCGATGAAGTTCCAGCCAGCCAGCCGGAGCCGGAGCTCGCTGCCGCCGGTGCGGGAAAAGGCTCGGGAAAATCGCGATCGCCCCGTCGCCGCCGCCGCCGCTCGTCGGCCAGCTCGCGATCGTAGAACCAGCCTCAGCGCGATCGGGATCGACATCGACCTCGGCACCTATATCGGGCGGCATTCTGCGGATCGCCGGGGTCGATGAAGTCGGTCGCGGGGCGCTGTTCGGGCCGGTCGCAGCGGCGGCAGTGGTTCTCGATCGTACTGGTGTGACAAGGCTGCGTCAGCTCGGCGTCACGGATAGCAAAGCGCTGAGCCCCGAACGGCGCGAATGCCTTGCCGAAGCGATCGAAGCAATTGCGCTGTCGGTCGGTATCGGCACGGCGTCGGTGGCGGAAATCGATCGGGTCAATATTTTGCAGGCGACGTTCCTGGCGATGCGTCGAGCGATCGCGCAGCTCGATTCGCCGCCCGACCTCTGTTCGGTGGATGGCAACCGGGCGATCCCGCAGTTGGCGATCCCGCAGCGAACGGTGGTGAAGGGCGATCGGCGCGATCTGGCGATCGGTGCGGCCAGCATCGTGGCGAAGGTGTGGCGCGATCGGCAGATCGTGGCGCTGTCCGAGCGATACCCCGGCTACGACCTGGCGAGCAATAAAGGTTACGGTACGGCGAAGCATACCGACGGGCTCGTGCGGCTGGGTGTAACGCCGGAGCATCGGATGTCGTTTGCGCCCTGTCGAGAAGCGATCGAGAAGCGGCAGCTTTCGCTTGGCGCACCGTCAGAGTCGCGAGCGGTTGAGTAGGTCGCGTTGAGTCAGAAACCGAGTTTCTTCGGTTCGACAGCGGTTCGCGCAAAAGCGTCATCGAAACCCGGTTTTCCGTGTGTGGGAGGTTGAAGACGACGAGCTAACGGCTGCCGTGGCCTTTGCCTTCGCCCGTCACCTGTACCAGCGTGTTGAGGTCGTCGCCAGAGACATCGTAGGCCGCACCGAAGCCGATCACGAAGCGCCCTGCCGACGGTTCGAGCTTAATAATGCGGAAGTCCGGCAGCGGGCGGAACACGTCGATAATTTTGCCGAAGCGCTTGTGGAAGCGATCGGCGATCGCCTCCCACTCTTCGGTTTCGCGCTCGAGTTCGGCGGCGCTGCACTCAAAGCTCAGGCGTCCGCGCGCGAAGATTTGCTGGGTGGTGGCCTCGTCTTCGATCGCCATCACGCTGACCTTGCCCGTCTCGGCGATATTTTTCGTGTGGGTCGAGAGGCCACTGATGTAGACGTAAAAGTTGCGCTCGTCGTCGGCCACGAAGGGCGCGTAGCTGGCGTTGGGCTGGCCGCTCGCGTCGCAGGTCGCCAGCATCAGGCTAGAGATCCCGTCGAGGAAAGTGGCGTAGGTGGATTGGGCTTTCTCGAACTTACTATCGGTCTTGCTCTCAGTCATGGGGATTCGTGGAGGATAGAAGCCTGTAGCGGTTTGTCTCGGTTTGTTCCTATTATTCACTGCCCGTGACGGCTTGCGGCGAAATCGCGCTCCGAGGGTCGATCGCGATCGGACTTCGCTAGCATCGAGTCAGCACGCACTAGACTTCTTGAATCGTCCGATTAAGTCGTCCGATTAAATCGTCCGAACTTCTCTGAAGCTGGCGGAAACAAACGCTACGGCAGAAAAGCTCTCAACGCAAGAAGTCTCGCGATCCGATCCGCCGCTGGGAGGACTGCACGATGGTCTTCGGTCTCGTTACCTTTCTAACGTTTTTGCTACTCGTTGCCTTTACGCCGCTGCTGGGCTACACCGACAAAAAATGGGTGCTGCCGCTAATGTGGGGTCTGTTCGGGGTGTTTTCGCTGGTCGGCTGGGTGGCGTTCCTCGGCATCGGCTGGCTGGATATGTAGCCCGCTCGCTTCGTCGCTTGCGTGGTACGGTCTAACGCAAAGTCAGCCAGCAGGCTTATCCCCGGAGCGATCGACGGCACTATGGGCGAAACGCTGCTCCAAACCTATACTCCGCTGCTCGTCTGGACGACGGTCGGCGCGATTTTGCTGCGCGTTACGCCCGATCGCCTGCCTCGGCTGCTGGCGCGTGCGCTTTTTTTGGTCGGTGTCCCCCTCGAAATTCTGGCGCTAGCTCGCCATACCGACCTGCGCGTGACGGTGGCAATCGTGCCGGTGGCTCTGCTGAGCGTGGTCGCCTTTAATCTGATGTTGGGCTGGCTGGTTTGGTCGCGACTGAGGCGTACCGGAGGCTCCGAACCTCCGGACATTACAGCCGAAGCAGCAAAAGCCGATCGAGAAATCGCGGCAACGGACGGCAGCACGCGCCGCCGCCAAGGAAGCTTCCTGATGGCGAGCCTGCTGGGCAACACCGGCTTCGTCGGGCTGGCCTTGCTGCCGCTGCTCGTGCCGGAGGAGCATCTCGGAGCGGCGATCGTCTACAGCGTCACCAACAATTTTTTCGTGACCTACGGCGTTGGGGTACTGCTGGCCAGCTACTTCGGGCGATCGCAGCGCCTGCACCTGGGCTGGCAGCAGCTTCGTGACGTGCTGACCGTGCCGTCGCTCTGGGCCTTTATCTTGGGCGTTTCGACCCAGTCCGTGGCGCTGCCTGCCGCCGTCGAGTCCGGCCTAGAGGCGTCGATTTGGGTCGTAATTCCCGCCGCCTTCGTGCTGATGGGGATGCGGATCGGCCAGCTCCAGGACTGGGACGATATCAAAATCGCGATCGCCCCCGCCCTGCTGAAGCTGCTGGCGATGCCGCTGGCGATGGGCGCGGGGCTCACGGCATTTGGCGTCACTGGCGACCTGCGGTTGGCGCTAGTGCTGATGGCAGGCATGCCGACGGCGTTTGCGGGCTTAATCCTAGCGGAAGAGTACGGCGTCGAGTCGCGACTGATGACGAGCTGCATCCTGCTCTCGACGGTGGGGCTGCTAGCGACGCTACCGGTCTGGCTGGTGCTGTTCGGCTGAGCGATCGCTCGCGCGACTACGCGGGCAGCGGGTGCGGCAGCGATACGAGCTGGAACCAAAAGACGAACAGCGCCTCGACCGTTTCGAGCATTTCGTTACTGCTCGTGGGTTTGATGAGGTAGCTGTTGGCTCCGGCGGCATAGATGCGCTCGATATCGCGATCGCTGGACGATGTCGTCAGAGGACTTCTGAATAAGTAGTTTTACTTAGGTCGGTCGCCTCAAAAGCAGG
>CALCCD010000003.1 GCA_937899645.1 uncultured cyanobacterium
TCTTGGGAGCGCCTTTTCTCTACGTAAAACTACTTATTCAGAAGTCCTCTCAGGCGACACGAACGATACCGCTGGGACGAAATACTTTTGTTACGATACGTGACCAGCCAACGCAATCGCCGCGATCGAGACTCAGCCCCTTGCGCTATCCGAGCCCGACCCGATGACCCCTCCCAATCGCTCGCGCGGACTCCTCGCCCCGCTCTACCGACTCCACGGCTGGTATCGCAAAACGCCGGAGCGTGCCCTGGCTTCGGCCTACGGTGCAGCCCGCCAGATCGAGCAAATCGAGCAGCGCTATTTCGACGGTAAGCCGGTTCCGCGCCGATCGACCCGCTACAGCGCCCTCGAACTCGCGCAATTTCAAGCCGATGTCAACAGCCTGCTGGGGGACGTGCGCGGTCGCCTCGCTGAGTTCAACGCCAGCCGATCGACCCTAAATTTTCTCAACGAGCGATCGCTGCCCAGTGTCGATCCCGACGCCGACAGTGCCGAGACGCTGAAACTCGCCGAAGGAAACAGCGACGACCCCGCTGCCAGCAACTTCAGCGAGATTCTCGATCGCCTGCGCGTTATCGATGCCGTCCTCAAGCGCTACCGCGCCCGCGACCTGCCCGAAACCGTCACGACTCGCGCCATCTCGCCGGACGAAGATCGAAACGGCCTGACCGATGCCGATCCGCGCCTGCGGAGCGCTGGGATGCAGTCCGGGAAAGACGGCGAATCCCTAGCCGGATCGACGAGCCTGTTGCCGCGATCGATCCTGCGGACGCTCGATCGCATCAAGCGCGAACTCGACCCTGAGGCGGAAGAAGATGTCGTCGAAACCTTCCGCGACTCGAAGAGCAAAACCGTTATCTCGCTCAAGTTCATCCTGACGCTGATCCTCGTACCGCTGCTGGTGCATCAGCTCGCTAAAACCCTGGTCGTACAGCCGATTTACAACAATTTTTGGGCGCAAGAACAGCAGGTTTTTCTCAACAGCGATATGGAAGAGGAAGCCTTTATGGAGCTGAACCACTACCGCGAGCGGCTAGAGTTCCAAATCGAAGTTGGCATCGCGCCGCCCATGTCGGAAGAAGAACACCGCGAAAAGATTCGCGATAAGGCGCTGGAGATCGCCGAGACCTATCGCGGGCGCAGCAGCAACGCGATCGAGAACGTCTTCGCCGACTTTTTCTCGTTCGCCTCATTCTGCATCATCCTCGCCCGGAGCAAACGCGAAGTGGAGATCGTCAAGTCTTTTATCGACGATGTGGTCTACGGCCTCAGCGACAGCGCCAAGGCGTTCATCATCATTTTGTTTACCGATATCTTCGTCGGCTACCACTCACCCCACGGCTGGGAAATCGCCCTCGAAGGGGTCTTCCACCACTTCGGCCTGCCCGAGAGCCGCGACTTCAACTTTCTGTTTATCGCCACGTTCCCGGTTATTCTCGATACGGTCGTGAAGTATTGGATTTTCCGCTACCTGAACCGCATCTCACCATCGGCGGTGGCGACCTATCGCAATATGAACGAGTAGGCGCAAGCTTTTACGGGGGTTTTATGGAAAATTCGATCGACAGACCTGTAGGGGTGCATGGCAATGCGCCCGCAATATTTCCCCGCCTCCACCGATCGCTGACGATCGCAACGATCGCCACAATGGTCGCGATCGCGCCCGCCCACGCCGCCAACGATCGCGACCTGCGCAACTTCGAGGCCACCGGCGTCTGTGTCCGCTGCGATCTTTCCGGCATCGACCTGAGCAACCGCGACCTCTCCGGCGTGACCCTGCGCGAAACCGACCTCTCCGGCAGCGACTTGTCCGGCAGCAACCTCAGCGGCGCGATCCTCAGCGACACCGTCCTCGACGAAACCGACTTCACCGACGCGATCCTGACCCGCGCCGAACTCGGCGGTGCGAACGGCATCCAAACGATCTTCCGCCGCGCCGACCTGATCGAAGTCTTCGCCAGCGATTCCGAATTCGCTCTGGCTGACTTCTCCGAAGTCAACGCCCGTCGCGCCCTGTTCGAGAGCGCCAGACTGGGCGGCGGTCGCTGGGCGCAGGCCGACGCCACCGACGCCAGCTTTCGGTATTCGCGCATGGGTCGATCGAATTTCCGCGAAGGTGAGTTCGTCCGCACCAACTTCACCGGTGCAAAACTCTCGTTCGTTAACGGGCGCTACGCCAACTTCCAGCAGGCGATGTTCGACGCTGTCGAGGCCAACGACTTCATCGGCGAACAGGCGCGGATGGACAGCATCTCTGCGATCGAGGCGATCTTCACCAACGCGCGCTTGAGCGATGCCTTTCTCTGGGAAGCGAACCTGCAGCGGGCAGATCTGACCGGGGCGCGGGTGAGTCGGGCGGTGCTGACCGGGGCGAGCCTGACCTCGGCGATCGCGATCGGCACGGACTTCAGCGACGCTAACTTATCCGGCGCAAGTCTGAACCTGGCCGACGCCTCCGGCGCGAACTTCGAGTACGCCGACCTGTCCGGCGTGGTGATGACCGAGAGCGAGCTGGTCGGCTCGGACTTCACCGGGGCCGATCTGACGCGGGCGTATATGTATTCCGCGAACCTGACGGCGGCCCGGCTCTGGGAAACGACGCTGGGCGATGCGGATATGACGGAAGTGACGCTGGATGGGGCGATCGTCCGGTACGTGGACTTTTCGGCGGTGACGCTGCTGGAGGCGACGTTTGCGGAGTGGGACGCGATCGGGGCGGTGGGGTTGCCGCTGGAGCTGGCGGTGGAGCCGGTGGCGGCGGAGTAGGGCGGCGCGATACCTCGAACCCGCTGAAAATGCGTAAGATTGGGATGCTCCGAACTTCGACGCACTTCAACGCATCATGTCCAACGCCGAACTGCGCGCCCAGTTTCGCCAAGCCTCGCAAAACTTGACGCTTCAACCGTTGGAGACGCCGGAGGCGCTGGCGAAGTTCAAGGTGACGTACGATCGCCGCAAGCTCGTCGAGCTGGAATGTACGGTCGATGAGTGTCTGCCGACGGACGACAAAATTATCTTCACCGGTCATCGCGGCTGCGGGAAATCGACGCTGCTGCGCGAGTTCGCGTCGATCGTGAAAGAGCGCTACTTCGTGGTGTTCTTTTCGATCGCCGACACGATCGAAATGAGCGACGTTAACCACATCAATATCCTGTTTTCGACGGCGGTTCAGATGATGTCGGCGGCACAAGAGCAAGGCATCGAGATCCCCAACTCGATCGCCCAGACGTTCTATCAGTGGTTCGGCAAGCGCACCCAAACCTGGACGGACAGCTTGCAGGCAGAAATCTCCAGCGGGTTTGACTTTTGGGGCTTTTTGAAAGGGAAGCTCAAGGTCGATTCGCAGGTGCGGGAGGTGCTGTCGCGCGAGGTGCAGAAGAATTTCAACGACCTGATCGATCGGCTTAACGACATTGCCGCCGTCATTGAGGCCAACGACCCTAAGCAGCGCGACATTCTTGTCATCATCGACGATCTCGATAAGCTCGACCTCGAAATCGTCGGCAAGATCTATCGCGACAATGTGAAGGCGTTGTTTCAGCCGAAGTTTCGCGTGCTGTTCACCATCCCGATCGCCGCGACGCGCGATATCCCGCTGCGCGACGCGATGTCGTCGGAGTGTAAGGCCATCGTGCAGATGAGCGTCTACAAGCTCTACGGCAAGGGGAAAAATGGCGACGCCGAGGCCGCGCCGGACGCCAAGACGCTGGAGGTGTTCGGGCAAATCCTGGAGAAGCGCATTCCGGCGGCGATTCGCGAGCCCGGTATTTTGGACGAGATTATCTTGAAGAGCGGCGGCGTGCTGCGCGATTTGATTCGGATCGCCAGTCAGTGCTGTTCGGAGTGTTCGATTCAGCTACGGCTCGAGCCCGATCGCGACGACGTTCGGATCGATCGCGCGGTGTTGGCGGTGGCGACCGACGCGATTCGCAAGGAGTATGCCGCGCCGCTGGGCAAGCCGGACTACGAGCTGTTGCGAATCGTCTACCGCGACTACGCGGCGAACTACGACGATGGCGCGGACGAGCGATTCCTCAAGTTGCTTCACGGCCTGTACGTGTTGGAGTACGAGAACGGCGACCTGTGGTACAACACGCATCCGCTGGTGGCCGAGCTGCTCGATCGTGGTGGTTGGTTGTTGGTGTAGAGAAAGATGGTCGAGGTCAGCCCGAACGAACGTGCGTATCTCGGTTTACTCATCGCGCTGGAAGATCTCCAGGGGCAGATGAATATTCTGGTGGGGGTTTGCGATGATTCGCGGCTGCGCGATCGGCTCATCGCGCGCTACGAGACGGAGCTACGGGCGCAGGGGATTGCGGCGGTGCGGGCGCAGCTCGACCCGGCGGAGCCCAGCATCACGGATGCGATTCGGACGGCGATCGTGGCGAGCGACCCCGAGCCTGGAGCGATAATAATCGTCGGGGCAGACTGGCTGAGTTCTGCGAATCAACCGGGCGAGAAGTCGCCGCAGGAGAAGTTTTTCGGGTATTTGCAGTGGACGCGGGAGTCGCTGATGGCGTTTCAGATGCCGCTGGTGCTGTGGGTGAGTGGGGAGCTGGCGAATAAGCTGGTGTTTCAGGCTCCGGACTTTTGGAGCTGGCGCAAGGCGGTGTTTCGCTTCGAGCGGGAGTCGGAGCCGGAGGTGCGGGCGGCGACAGACGATTGTGAGTATCGCTCGACGTGGCAGGCGCCGGAGGATGACGGGCTGTCGCTGGCGGATCTCAAGGGGCTGATCGCGGAGACGGAGGCGCGCGACCCGCAGAGTCCGTATTTGGCGACGCTGTACGACCGGCTGGGGGAAGTGTATCGGACGCGGCGGAGGCGGGGGGAACTGACCGATTTCCCGACGGAGATTCGCGAGGCGTTTCGATCGTTCGATCGCGCGATCGAGCTTCAGGCCGAGCTGGGCTTAACGGCGGATTTGGTCATCGCCTATGGTCATCGCGGGCTGCTGCACGACCAGCTTTCGGACTACCGCCACGCGATTCACGACTACGAGAAGTCGCTCCGATGTGCCCGCGACTTTGGAGATCGGCAGAGCGAGGCGGCTTCCCTCGGAAATTTGGGAAACGTTTACCGGAGTCTGGGGCAATACGAGCGTGCG
>CALCCD010000004.1 GCA_937899645.1 uncultured cyanobacterium
CAACGGTTAATCGCTCTCAGCGCAAGCTGATGACTGGTTAAGCTAGATTAGCTTTTAGAAAGCGCCCCTCACCGTAAGGTGAGGGGCGCTTTTACGTTATTCATCCGTCTGTAAAGTCCTGGGCTCTGTCCTCGATCGACCGCGCTAGAATTGAGCCCTAGTTACACGGTGTTTGCCCATTTGGGCGCTAAACCGACATAGAGTTTATTGACGTGCTTGAAAGAAAGCTTTTCCTCGCGTTAACGCTTTACCTCGCTTTAACGCTGTTCTTCGGCATCATCCAAGCCGCCTACCCGAGCATCAGAAGCCAGCGAACCTGGCGCAAAGGCTCCCGCCTCGACAGCTTTTACTGGTTCTTTACGCTAATTTTCTCGCAGGTGCTCAGTACCATCTGCATCGCCGCGATCGTCGTGCCGATCTTTTGGGTGCTGGGGCGGACGATCGATATGGACGTCCTGACTGAAGGCTATGGCTATCTCGGGTCGCTGCCCCATTGGCTGCAAGGGCTGGCGATCGTTTTTATCGGCGACTTTATGGGCTATTGGACACACCGCTGGCTCCATACTGGACGCATGTGGAAAATCCACGCCATCCATCACAGCTCCGAAGAACTCGACTGGCTCTCATCGGTACGTGTCCATCCGATTAACGACATCATCAGCCGTACGGCACAGTCGTTTCCGGTACTGCTGCTGGGATTTGCACCGCTGTCGGTAGAGATTTACGCGCCGTTCTTGACGGCGTATTTGGCCTTTATCCACGCGAACCTGCCTTGGTCGTACGGCCCGTTTCGTTACCTTATCGCCAGCCCCGTGTTCCACCGCTGGCATCACAGCCGTGAGATAGAGGCACTGGATAAGAACTTCGCCGGTTTATTTCCGATCTTTGACGTGCTATTCGGGACGTTCTACATGCCCGAAAAGTGCCAACCAAAGAACTTCGGTTTGTACGAGGAGTATTTGCCGATGAACTTCCGTCGACATTTGCTTTACCCGTTTCGGGAGTCGAACCCGGGGCTGCGCGAGATCGAATCCTAGGTTTACAGTGGGAGCGACATCGCTACCCACCTATGCCGCCATGCCCCTCGATCGCGAGCCGCCCGAAATCATCGAGCAAAAGCTCTTCGTCAAAGGTCGTAAATTCGACTACGATGTGCATCGTCTGCGCCTGCCCAACGGCGTCGAAGGCGAGTGGGAATGTATCCGCCACCCCGGCGGAGCCCTAGCCGTTCCCGTCACCGACGACGGCAAGTTCGTCCTCGTCAAGCAGTACCGCTTCGCCGTGGAAGGCCGCATCCTCGAGTTCCCCGCCGGAACCGTCGAGCCGGGCGAAGATCCCGCCAGCACCGTCACCCGCGAAATCGAAGAGGAAACTGGCTACAGCGCCAGCCAGTGGGAACACCTCGGTGACTTTATCCTCGCACCTGGCTACTCCGACGAGTACATCTACGCCTATCTGGCGCGCGGCCTGACGAAGCTCGAAAAGCCACCCGAACAGGACGATGATGAAGATATCGAAGTCGTCTTGATGACGCCCGACGAACTCGAAGCAGCAATCCTGGCCGGAGAGCCCGTCGATGCAAAGTCGATTTCCAGCTTTTTCCTCGCGAAATCGCGTCTCTAAAGCCGATCGCGACCGTCCTTTGGAATTCGGCCATACGGGTAAGTTTCCCACTAGCCAGCGGGCGATCGAGCCGCTATCCTGGTGTGACTATTACTCTTTGTGAAGCAGAATATGACGGCTACGGCAGAACGCATTCAATACGATGTCAAAGACATCGGACTCGCGCCGCTGGGCAAACAGCGCATCGAATGGGCAGGTCGCGAAATGCCCGTCCTCAAACTGATTCGCGATCGCTTTGAAGAAGAAAAGCCACTGGCTGGCGTGCGTCTGATTGCGTGCTGCCACGTCACCACCGAGACCGCCAACCTGGCGATCGCCCTGAAAGCTGCTGGCGCAGAATCGCTGCTGATCGCCAGCAACCCGCTCTCGACCCAAGATGACGTGGCCGCCAGCCTCGTCGCCGACTACGGCATCCCCGTGTACGCCATCAAAGGCGAAGACGCGGAAACCTACGAGAAGCACGTCAACATCGCCCTCGACTTCCGCCCGAATATCATCATCGATGACGGCTGCGATGTGGTCGCCACGCTTGTCAAAGAGCGCCAAGACCAGCTCTCCGACATTATCGGCACGAATGAAGAAACCACCACGGGTATCGTTCGCCTCGAGGCGATGCTGAACGATGGCGTGCTGACCTTCCCGGCGATGAACGTCAACGACGCCGACACCAAGCACTTCTTCGACAACCGCTACGGTACGGGTCAATCGACCCTCGACGGCATCTTCCGCGCCACCAACGTCCTGCTGGCCGGTAAAACCCTGGTCGTCGCGGGCTACGGCTGGTGCGGCAAGGGCGTCGCCATGCGCGGCAAAGGTCTCGGCGCGAACGTGATCGTTACCGAAATCGACCCGGTTCGCGCGATCGAAGCGGCAATGGACGGCTTCCGCGTGATGACGATGGCCGAAGCGGCGGCAGAAGGCGATGTCTTCGTGACGCTGACGGGCAACAAGCACGTCATTCGCGGCGAACACTTCGCAGCGATGAAAGACGGCGCGATGGTCGCCAACGCCGGTCACTTCGATATCGAAATCGATCTCGAAGCGCTGGGCGGAATGGCCTCGGATGTCAGCACCGTGCGTCCGTTCACCCAGGAGTACAAGCTGGCCGATAAGTCGATCGTCGTTCTCGGTGAAGGTCGCCTGGTCAACTTGGTCGCGGCAGAAGGCCACCCCAGCGCCGTGATGGATATGAGCTTCGCGAACCAAGCGCTGGCTTGCGAATACCTGGTCAAGAACAAAGGCCAACTCGAGCCGGGTATCCACTCAATTCCCGCCGACCTCGACAAAGAGATCGCAGCGCTCAAGCTCAAAGCAATGGGCATCAACCTCGACACGCTGACCGACACTCAAGTCGAGTATATGAGCTCCTGGAAGTCGGGAACCTAGGTTCTCGCCGGGATTTTACAGCGTCGGTCGGTTTGACTGTCGCGCTGTGAGCTGACTTATCAAAAGGGCTCGCGATCGCCCGGATCGCGAGCCCTTTCTGTTAGCTGAAGTCAAATCGCTGTATTTTGGCAGGCGGCCGAGAAGTCCGAGTTTTTCCAAAAAGTTCGACTTTCCGGCTGGCTGCCGCGACGCAGAACCAGCAAAATCAAAAGCGACCGAGAGACTCAACCAGGCCGGAAGACGCTGACGCAAGGCGCGAAGTTCGGCAGATCGGGGCTGTCTCCACCAGACACGTAGCCGAATTCGGGCTCGTCAATCACCAACCAGTAGCGACCATCGGGTGATGCAGCACGTGGTGTGCGTACGACCGAAACCCGATCGCCGAAATCCAGGCCGCCGACGATCGCAGCAGAAGTTCTAGCACCCTGGCGAATTCTAAGCCCTTCAGGCACGGCGACGCACAGCGAGTCATCTTCTCCAATACTGGACAAGGGGTCTTGCCCGTATGCGCGCCCGGCAAATTCGCATTTTCGGAGCGTGTCTCGGTACTCGTCTCTATAGTCATAGGCGATAAATCCATCGACTGGTTCGACGATTTCCACCCACTCGTAACCGTAGAAGTCCCGCTCTCTAGTGCTTTCCCAATCGGACGCAAGCGTTACCCTCTGATGGTTGGCCAAATCTTGCACGCCTTCGGAAGCAAGGTCTGGTTCTTCGCGAACGAGCATGAAGCTTTCACCGTAGCTTCCGTCGATCAGGCGGCAGTTGAGGTAGTCCTCCGGGTCGCGGTCGATCGCGCCGAGGGGAACGGCAACGAACCAAGATGCGACACCAGCGCCGAGTGCGACGAGGCTGGCCAGGCGGGTCGCCAGCTCCTTACAGCCGAACAGACGCTGTGAAACCATTTCTTTCAAGAATTTTCTCCGCAATATCAGGTGGCCAGAATGGAGCCGCGTTCTCGTACGTACCGTGCGCGTTTGCACCCAAATCCTGCGCCCACTAATGCTAGCAGACGAAAAAGTGAAGATAAGTTTCAGCCGGTAACGTTCTACGGAGCGGCGATCGGCCCTTGCAGCCCTCGTTACGAAGCGAGCGTCGCCCAGCACGCGATTTCCCGCCGATAGAGGTTCGGTCGGGGCGGATAGCTCTCAGTTTCCCCGCGAAATGCGACATTTATAATGAACTCAATTCATCGGCAAGATGCGTCCCACACAATCTCGCGCCTGCCACCATCATCTTGAGGAGCAGCCATGCTCGACGCTCTGATTATCCTTTCGTTTGTCTTCGCGGGGGCTGGAATCGGCTTCTACAGCAGTGACTTCCTGCCCGACTCGGCACTTCAGCAGGTCAGCAACCTCGATGGACTGCGCTGGGTGATCTCTGGCTTTGGTGCGCTGCTCGGCGGCGTCAGCGGTATCGCCATGCAGGTGACGTATCGGCGCGTCGAGCAGAACATTCGCCAGATGCCTCTGGAATCGTTACTGACGCGATCGGTAGGACTGATGCTCGGGCTCGTGGTGGTTAACTTAATGCTCGCGCCGCTGTTCCTCGTGCCGATTCCAAAGGATTTTTCGTTTATCAAGCCGCTGATTGCGATTATGGGTAGCGTGATGTTTGCCTTTCTGGGCGTGGCGCTGGCGGACACCCACGGGCGCGCGTTCCTGCGGCTGATCAACCCCAACAGCATTGAATCGCTGATGGTTGCAGAGGGGACGCTGCGTCCGGCCCAGGCCAAGCTAGTCGATACGAGCTGCATTATCGACGGGCGTATCGCAAGCCTGATCCAAACGGGTTTTTTGGAAGGGCCGATTCTAATTCCGCAGTTCGTACTGGCGGAGTTGCAGCAGGTGGCGGACTCGTCGAACGATCGCAAGCGAGTGCGCGGTCGGCGCGGCCTGGATATCCTCAACCAGATGCAGGATGATTTCCCCGATCGCATCAAGATCCACCCGGCGGACTACGAAGACCTGAGCGAAGTAGATACAAAGCTCGTGCGTCTGGCCTCGGAGATTAACGCGATGCTGCTCACTAACGACTTCAACCTGAGTAAGGTGGCGACGCTGCAAAAGGTGACGGTGCTCAACGTCAACGACCTAGCGCAAGCGGTGCGGCTGTCCTACGTTCCCGGCGACTCGCTCGAACTCAAAATCGTCAAGCCAGGTAAAGAAGCCTCCCAGGGCGTCGGCTATCTGGACGACGGCACGATGGTCGTCGTTGAAGAAGCCTCAGAGGAGGTGGGCTCGGAGGTGCGCGCGATCGTCACTAGCGCGCTGCAAACTTCGGCGGGACGGATGATTTTCGCGAAGCTGCCGACTTCGGTGATGGCCTGAGCTGACGCAGCAAGAGCAGCATCGTTCCCGCGCTCCGCGTGGGCAACGCAATCCCCAGACGCTCTGCGTCGCGAGCTTCGCCGATGAGTGACGGGACGCAGAGCGTCCTGTGGGACATTCCGACGCAGAGCGTCTGCGGTGTATACACAACTCTAAGCCAACCTATCCCGTCTTTTTCGAAGCCCTTCAGGAGCGCAGGAAACACTATCTCAATCTCAATAAGCCTGTGCAAATGAGAGTTAATGAGTACTTGGGCATGGGCTAATTAATGACTTGTGTATACACGGTAGACGCAGAGCGTCGGAACGATGCTGACTTGGTTTTAGTTTTGACTGTCCGTTTTGGAGAGCAGCACGACTGCCTGGGCGGAGATGCCCTCCTCGCGGCCTTCCGCGCCGAGTTTTTCGTTCGTGGTTGCCTTGACGCCGACGCAGCCTGGATCGAGACCGAGGGCCCCTCCAAGCCGATCGCGCATGGCGTTGATATGGGGCTTGAGCTTCGGGCGTTCGGCGACGATCACCGAGTCGATATTGACGATTTCCCAGCCGCGATCGCGCACCAGCCGATCGACCTGGCCGAGTAGCTCGATGCTGTCTGCGCCCTTCCAACGATCGTCGGTCGGCGGGAAATAGTGGCCGATGTCGCCGAGGGACAGCGCGCCCAGCATCGCATCCATAATCGCGTGAGTCAGAACGTCGGCGTCGCTGTGGCCGACGAGCCCTAGCTCGTGGTCGATCGCGATGCCGCCCAAAATCAGCGGGCGACCTTCGCCGAGGCGGTGAATATCGTAACCGTTACCGATGCGTAGATTCATGGCTGCGAGCGCAGTAGAGCGACAGGTTGGGGCGATAAATTTGCCCCCTACCAATCGTAAGACCTCGACCGAGCCAGAGATTCCTTCGGTTAGCCTTTGGCGGGCCCCTAGCTCGCTAAATTGTGGCTGTCGGTCGCGGCGATCGCAGGTCGGACAGGGGCAAGCGATGCTCGTTGAGGCAAGGCGCGATCGCTGGTTCGCGTCGATCGCCGCCTGTGACCTCCGGGAAATTCACGACATTGGCAAATTCAACGAACGTAAACCAAGAGTGAATATTCGGCGCGAGGCGGATAAGTTTGACGAGGGCGCTGTCGTTCATCCACCACACTAGTGGACAGTGAAATACTTTACGCAGCTCGTCGCGCACGGCGTCGGCACTGGAGAGCAGCGTATCGATATGCGTAACGGTCTCGAAGCCCGCGATCGCGATCGCGCTGTACTGGGCGTCACCCATTGCGCCAGGTCGATCGCCAGCAAGCGGCGCAACCTCCGGCCTGCCCTGCTGCGAGCGGAGGCGGCTGGAAATCGACGAAAACATCAGCTCGGCGTCGGGCGGTAGCGTGATGGTTTGCAGTGAAAACCTATCGTTGCGCCCCAGATCCCAGAGCACGCGCTGCCGCAGGTCGAGCGAATTGCAGTGTGCCAAAATCAGCGAAAAGTTGCCCTGATTCCACTCGATCGCGTGGGTCAGCTCTGTGAGGGAATCTCGGTAGTCAGCGCCGGATATCGGAAAGGAAGCGGGCGTAGGCATACTGTAGTCTCTCAAAGGGTTCGACAACGAGACGCACGCTGTAGCAATCGGATCGGGTGCTGAGACCTTCCCGACAGAAATCTTGGGGCTCGATCCTACAAACGAATCGAGGCGCAACCCGGATAGTGGGATAAGCGAGCGCAATCTACTGCGTAGTTACGCGGATAATTATTATATCTGTCACTTTGCGAAATCGAACGATGGGCATTCTTCTCGATTTGTAAATCGGCCGATCGGCCCCCGAAAGCGGCTCGATAAAATAAAGGTAAGGGGAACGAAAGCGCCCCGACGCGGGCTCTTTCCACCACAAACGGCGACTTGCTGTCGCGCTATTTAGGAGGTTAAGTATCGTGACAAGCTTTACAAAGATTTTAGTCGCGGTCGATGATTCCGACCGGGCCGATCGCGTTTTCGAGCGCGCGCTCGAACTCGCCCGTCAAAACCAGGCCAAACTCGTTATTTTCCACGGCCTCAGCGTCCAAAGCGTCACCGACGCCATGCCGGTGATGGGCACGGGGATTGGCCTTGACCTAGCGAGCAGCAAGGCGATTTTTGAGTTTCAGCAGAAGCATTTCCAAGAGCGCACGACGACGCTAAAGGCTTCGCTCGAAGCGTTGGCCCAGCGCGCGGCGGACGGCGGCGTCGAGGCAGAGACGGCCTACCGTGTTGGCGATCCGGGCATGTGGATCTGCGACCTGGCGCGATCGAACGGCTGCGACGCGATCGTGATGGGGCGGCGCGGCTTCTCTGGCCTCAAGGAAGTCATGCTCGGTAGCGCCAGCAACTACGTTATGCACCAGGCGCACTGTTCGGTGTTGGTGGTGCAGGGCGAGGTGCCAGCGGCGGCGGAATAGCCGAAGCGCGGCAAAGGTCGGGGGCGGCTTCTAGTTCCGTTCGTCAAGTCTGTCGCTCGCTTTCGGGCCTGGAGCTAACAGCGCCGCCGCGATCGTCGTCGGTAGCGCGATCGCGGCGCCACCCATCGCCCAAATCAGCGACGAGATCGCGTAGCCATAGTCCCAGTTACCAGCCTCGTGGCCGATGCGGGCGCGCCGCGACAGCTCCAGGCCGCCGCCATAGCCCAGCACGAACACCGCCAAACCGGCAGCTGCTCCGAGGAGCGCGATCGCCACCTTGTCGCCGTTCATCTTGCGGACGCCGATGCGACGGCGCACGAGCCGTCCGACTGTCCGGGCTGCGATCGCCGCCCCTACCAGCCCGATCCACCAGCCCACCGTCCGGCTGTGAACCGTTAGCAAATACCGCAGCCCGCTGCGCCGGGGGCTCGCCGCCAGTCCCAGCGTATCGTCCGGTAAAGCCTCGAACTCGCCGCGCAGCTCGTTGCCCTCGCCCGTTACCAGCGCAGAGGAGCCGAGCTGCCAGCCGTCGGGGATGCGGACGATGAGATCGAGATTGCCGAAGCTGCGCCAGTCTCGAATCGGCGCGAGCACGTAGCCGATCTGGTAGTCGCGGTAAACGCCAGCGTCGTAGGTTCCCGGCACGACGGTGTAGCGTACGGCGATCGCGGCATTACCCGTCGGCAGGTCGGCAGCAAAGCGAAAAGTCCCGGACGATCGCGCTCCGTATTCCAGCGTGCCGGTGCGATCGGAGCGGGGCGTTCGATCGGGCGGCTGCCAGGTGTCGGGCAGGGTCAAATCGACGGGCTCAGCGGTAAGGAGCTGGCCGTCGAGTTCGACCGAGATCGCCCGAGCGCTGGGCGCAACGAACACCAAATCCAGCCTGCCGGGAGCGCCGGGATTGTCGAGTTGATAGACCGCTTCAATATCGACGGCCCGATCGCGATCGATGCGGCGAAAGTCGATCGTTAGAGTCTCGCCCAGCACGTCGATATCGGCGCTGGAGAGGTCGGCCCCGGACGCGGGCGCGGACATAAAGGGCGCGCCGACACTGTCGCCGTCGAATTGCGGCGAGGCCATATTGGCGCGCGCGCTCGGGCTTGTGATGCTGGGGACGATCGACAGAGCGAAAGCCGCTGCGAAGATAGCGAGTCTGCTCGTATTGTCCATGCTAAGTTGGCGTTCGGTAGCTGTCGCGGATTGCCTACAGCGCTGAATTTCAAGTTTACGTACAGATGAAAAACCGTTGAAAAACCGTCAGGCCGTTCGTTGGAGCCACTTCGCCTTGCTGCTAGCGCTCGGTGTCGCCACGCCGATCGCGATCGATTCCGCCGCACCAGAAGTGGCCGTTGCGCAATACGCAGAGCGGGCGCAGGGCACGTTCGTCAGCTTGGATGGGGACACCTCCGTCGAGCTGTTCGATAGCCCTGCGAGTCTCGTCGATCCCGAGCCCTCTTACAACTACATCGAGCACGACTTGGATCGCGACGCCGTGTTTACGCTGGAGTTCGGCGAAGAGGCGAGAACTTGGGTCGAAGATCGTCACGTGTACGTTTGGTATCGCAGCGAGTATCGCTACTTTGTCGCGTGGCAGCCAGCAGACCCCGACTTTATTCGCGTCACCATCATCGATCCAAATGGCGTTCAGATTTTTAACGAGCTGTTCGAGCGTGAGTAAATCGAGGTGTGAGAGTCCGTCTCAATCAATCGCGATCGCCCACGCACAGCACCACCGCCAGTGCCCCGAGCGTATACGCCACCAGATCCTTCGGGTCGAACACCGAGCCGATAACCGTGCGCGCCAGCCGATTGTCCGCCAGCCCCAGCACCTCCACCAGTCGGAAGTATTGCGCGAACTCTACCGCCCAGGCAAAGGCCAGCGAGCCCAGCGCGATCCAGCGGGTGCGGGCGCGGACAAAGGCACGCACGAAGTAAAACACCAGAATCACGACCAAGAAGTCGCCGAGTAGCGGGCGAACGAAGCGATCGTCGATCCAGATGGCGATCGCCGCTTCGATCGCAAACAGCAGTAGAAAGATCCAGAACGAGCGGGGATGAAAGCGAAACTTCATAGCCGATTTGGCAAAATTGGTGAAACCATCGCCCGGATCTTCACGCTCTGAAGATGAAAGTCCCCACGCGATCGCGAAATTCGCCACAATTTCCCCGCGCGCCGAGCGCGACCGGCGGGCGCTCCCCCCTCGGAAAAAAGTCGAGTAAATTCCAGCAAACTTGCTATGGTGCTAAAGGGTTTGCGGCTCGCCCCTCCGGAGATGCGCTGCCCGGCTCGCCCTTCGACGCGCCTCCAGATCGGCCGTTTCTAGATTTATTGACTTCGGCCACACGGGCTCGAACTAAACCGCATGACTCGACTGCAATTTATCTTCGCCGCAACGACTGGCACGTTTTTGCTAGCGACTGCCTCGGCTCGCGCGACGGAAACGACAGTCGAGGCGAGTGCCGACCGTGCTACCGCCCTCGTCCAGGCGATCGAGATGCCGGAGCCGATGGCAGAGCCGACGGCAGAACTGATGTTGGAGCGCCCGGACGCGATCGCGCGCATCGCAGACTTCGATCGTGGCTCGCTCCAGGCCGCCGCAAGTGACGCCCAGAACGCATCGCTCGAAGCAACCGCCGAAACGCTTGCCGAAGAGCCAGCCCTTGAAGAGCTGGCCGACGCGCCCGCCGAAGTCGCAGGGGGCATCGCGGCAGAAGGCGAGACAGAAACTATTTCAGAAGGCGCGATCGTGGAGCGCGCGGCAGGAGACGCCGTCGAGCCCGTTGAAGCTGCGGTCACCTCCGACGGGTCGCCCGACGACGCGATCGCCAGAGATGTAGAGACGATCGCCGAGCCGATCGAATCGAGCGAGTCTACCGAGATTGTCGAAATCGCCGAGGCCGAACCTGAGACCCGAGAGCCGAGCGAAATTACCGAGGCAGACCCGGAAGCCAGCAGCGACGCCGCCCTTCCGCCAGAGCTAGCCGCGATCGCCGACGCGTCCCGCCCAGAAGACGGCAATATCGCTCTGAGCTTTTCGGACAACACGCCGCGACCCCGCGAGCTGAACCCCCATCCCAACCCCCTGCGCTTCCCCACCTTCCCCGTCGAAGTCGAGATCGACACCGATCGGCCAATTTCTCTCGAACAGGCGATCGAGCTAGCACTACGCAACAACCTCACTCTCCAACAGTCCATCATCGACATCGCTCGCCAAGAGCAGGCCGTCCGCCAAGCCGAGGCCGCTTGGTGGCCCGAGTTGACCCTGACCTCCAACCTCACCTGGAGCGAGTCCGCGAACTCCCGCATCAGCATCGAGCGCCAGCGCCAGCTCGGCACGGTTTCGCCGCTGACCGACATTGAAGTCACGAGCTGGAACACCGAACTGCGGCTGAGCTACGACGTCTTTACCTCCGGCAACCGCGACGGCAATATTCGCGCCGCCCGCGAACGCTTGCGCCTGGCCGACCTCGAAGTCGAGCGCCAAATGGAGATCGTTCGCCTCAGCGTCTCCGAAGCCTATTACGACATCCAAAACACCGAGCAGGACGTGATTATCGCCGAGTCCGCCGTCCGCAACTCCGAAGAAAGCCTCGACGACGCCCAGGCCCTGGAGCGTGCCGGAGTCGGGACGCAGTTCGACGTGCTGCGCGCCGAAGTCCAGCTTGCCAACGATCGGCAGGTGCTGCGCCAGGCCCAGAGCGATCGGCTCGTCGCCCGCCGTTCGATGGCGCGCCTGCTCGATTTGCCCCAGGACGCCGAAGTCAGCGCGGGCGATCCGGTCGAGCTAGCCGGAATCTGGGAGCTACCCCTCGAGGAGACGATCGTCCTCGCCTTCCGCAGCCGCGCCGAACTCGAGCAGCAGATCGCCCAGCGCGAAATCGCCCGCCAGGATCGCCGCGTCGTGCGATCGGCGACCCTGCCGCAAATCTCCGCCTTCGCTACGGTGAACCTGCTCGACAACTCCGATGACGGCGTGGACGAACTCACCGAGGGCTATAGTGCGGGCGTTCAGCTCGCATGGCAGCTCTTCGACGGAGGAAGAACCAGCGCCGCCACCCGCGATCGCGAACTAGTCCGCGAATCCGCCGAGCTGGAGTTCGCCAATCAACGCAACACCGTCCGACTCGAAGTCGAGCAGTCCTATTACCAGCTCGAAGCCAGCCTGCAAAACGTCAGCACCTCCGAAGAAGCCCTCACCCTGGCGCAGGAAAGCCTCGAGCTGGCTCGCCTGCGCTTCCAGGCCGGAGTCGGCACGCAAACCGAGGTCATCGACGCCCAGGACGACCTAACCCAAGCAGAAGGTAACCGCGTCGCCGCGATTCTCGGCTACAACCGCGCCCTGGCGAGCCTGCGCCGCGCGGTCGGCAACCACCCGCTGCTCGATGAGGTCGATCCGCTGTTGCTCTAGAGAGGCTGGGGGTCCGCAGACCGGCAAAACGCTTCCGACGAGGCCGCAAAGTTCTAAAGGGCGATCGCGGTTTCCAAGTAAACTTTGCAAAAGATTAACACCACTGGTTAGACTTCTTAACAGAAAGTGCAGCGGTCGCCCGACAAGTGCGAGCGCCCTCGCTTTCGAGCGATTGTCATTACAAGTCCGACCACCAACTCATGGCCACTATCACGTTCGTCGAGGAAAACGAGAAAGCCTTTGCAATGGAGGGCGCAAACCTGCGCCTGAAAGCAAAGGAGAACAACATCGACGTCTACACCAATTGGGGCAAGCTGACGAACTGCGGCGGCTACGGTCAGTGCGGCAAGTGCCTGATCGAAATTGTCGAAGGGGAAGAGAATCTTTCGCCGAAAACGGAGGCCGAAAATCGACGCTTGCGTAAGAAGCCTGCCAACTACCGTCTCGCCTGCCAAGCCCTGGTGAACGGAGATGTCAGCGTCAAAACCAAGCCGTGATATCGTTATTTTTGGCTATCGTTCAAACCTCGTTTTATAAGGCCCGAATATTATGCAGATTAACGAACTGGGATTTCTCGCAACGCTGCTATTCGTTCTCGTTCCGACGGTCTTCCTGCTCGTGCTCTACATTCAGACCCAGAGCCGAGAGTCGAACTAAGGCGCACCTCGACTAGCGCCGAAACCTTACGGGCCCAGCAACTACGCGCCCAGAACTTTGGGAACTGTTGTTCCTTTTCGGTTAAGTGCTGTGAGTCCAGTTGCTAGCGGCTTTCAGTTAGGATTGTTCGCGCCCGATCGCGCCGATCCAACGAATTCCCGCGATCGCGACTCCGAACCGGTCATGACGAGCCGCCCCTGCCGCAGCGATGTTTCGACGGCAGGGGCGGCTTTTACGTTGCGCAGAACCGGCGGATGAGCGCTCCTAGCTATTGCCGCGCACGAGCAGCACCGGGCAGTCGGCATAGACGCGAATGTAGTCGGAGATCGACTTGCCGAGCAGCCGATCGATATCGGGCAGACCCTTCGCCACTGTCGGACGGCGATCGGGCGAGCCCAAAACCAGCAAGTCGATGTTGTTCGCTTCCGCGAGCTTGCAGATTTGCTCGCCTGCTGGCCCCGTGGTGGTGACGCAGCTGGCGGCGATCCCGAGGCTCGTGGCGCGCTTGTTGGCGGCGGCGAGTATCGGGTCGGCGCTGGCGGCGACTTCCGGAGCGGACGGGTTGACGCGGGCGAGAACGAGCTGGCAGTCGGGCAGGTCTTTGGCTAAGTAGAGCGCCGACTCGAGGGCGTCGTTGGATGCGTCGGACGGGTCGAGGGCGACCATAATGCGCTTGAAGCGCTTGACGTATACATCGTCTTTAACCAGCAGCATCGGCCGATCGGCGAGCTGGAAAACGTACTGGCTGACGGAATTTTTCAGGATCGACACCAGGCGACCGAGGCCGCGCGAGCCCATCACGATTAGGTCGGCGTCTTCTTCTTTCGCGACTTCGCAGACGATCGTCTTCGGGTCGCCCTGCTTGAGGCGAGGGTCGATCTTACTAGCGTCGAGCTTGATGGTGGAGACGGCATCGGCGAGAATCTGGCCGCCTTCCGCGAGCTTTGCGGCCACGGCATCGGAGCTGATTTGGGCGGGGACGACGTGCAGCAGTGTCAGCTTGACATCTTTGAGCGCCGGGGACGCGAGAAGCTGGTTGACCGCGTCTTCGCAAAGGCCGCGTCCGGCGACGGCGACTAGGATTTTTTCAATTTTTTTCATGACACTTCGTTAACAACAGTCTGTGGAAGAGACGCTCGGCCTCGTGTTCCGTTGGCGCTGACCCGCCGAGACAAACGCCAACCGGCGCTTGCCGTAGATCTCAGCATACGTGCGATCGTTCGCGATCGTGAGTAAAAGAACTTATAGAAGTTTTGAGAAGTATGGTGATTTGATGCCGCGAAAAACGGTGTTGCGCGATCGCTGGCAGGCGCGCGGTGTCGATGGCGTAGGATTTTTGAGAGGGCGTGTTGCAACGGCTCGGACGCGGCTCGCATAATACAGGGTGGATGCCGCGCGATCTGGCGATTTGAGCGAGGTTCGCCCTGCCGCAGGTT
The DNA here is from genome assembly GCA_937899645.1 of uncultured cyanobacterium. Taxonomy (GTDB): domain Bacteria; phylum Cyanobacteriota; class Cyanobacteriia; order Cyanobacteriales; family Geitlerinemataceae; genus RDYZ01. The sequence goes on from CALCCD010000004.1 coordinate 14,261, forward strand.
GGAAGCTCTAGCTTCGGGCTCGAACTTCAAGTCCCAAACTTCAGGCCACGCTACCGGAGAGCGCGAGATGAGCGACGCCGATCGCAAGCCATCACCTGTAAGCCCGCCTCCCGACGACGCAGCGGCGGGAACCTTCGTTGAAGGCGGCTGGTTCGAGCTGCGCGTGCGCGTCCAGCCCCACCACACTGACTATGCAGGCATCGTCTGGCACGGCTCGTACGTTAGCTGGCTCGAGAGCGCGCGCGTAGAGTGTCTGCGGGCGCTCGGCGTCGGCTACGAAGCCCTTGTCGAGGGTGGTTACGATATGCCGGTGGTGGATATGGCGTTGCGCTACCACCACGCCGTGCGTCTCGGCGCGATCGTCTCGGTGCGCGCCCGCCTCGAGCCCGTACGCGGCGTTCGTATCGGCTGGATTTACGAGCTGTCTTCGCCCGATCTCCAGGTGCTCTACGTCACCGGGCGCGTCACGCTCGTCACTCTCGATCGCGAGCATGGCCGCGTTTTGCGCCGGTTACCGCCGTCGCTGGTCGCTGCCTTCGAGCGCCTGCCGCCCCCGTAGCGCCATCCTCATACCGCGCCTGCTTTTCCCGGTCTTTTACTCTCGTACGCCCGCCAATTCTCCTGGCTCTCGGGCCCTGCTATCTACCATGACCGCAGTTTCTCGCCGACCGCCACCGATCGCCCCGCGCTTCCAGTTCTCGCAGCGATTGCGGCTGATGGTTCCGCTGGCGATCGCGGCGATCTCGACCGGATTTAACGGCGTGGCGATCGCCGAAATCGTCCCCGATGCGACCTTGCCCCAACCGTCAGTCGCGATCGATGGCGAAGGCGGAATCGAAATCGGCGGCGGCACGACCAGCGGCGCAAACCTGTTCCACAGCTTTGCGCGTTTCTCTCTCGAAGGCGGGCGGCGGGCGACCTTTGTCGTTCCGCCAGAAGTCGATCGCGTCCTGGCGCGCGTCACCGGCGATGAGATCGCCCGCATCGACGGCACTCTGGCGGCGCTAGCCGATCTGATTTTTCTCGCGCCGAACGGGATTCACTTCGGCGATCGCGCCCGCCTGGAGGTGAGCGGCTCGTTCCTGGTGACAACGGCCAGCGCGATCGAGTTCGACGACGGTAGACGCTGGTTAGCGCAGGCATCACCCGCCAGCGAGGCACCGCTACTGTCGATCGCCGTGCCGGTGGGGCTGACCTTCGCGGGCGAGTCGGCGGCGATCTCGATGGCAGGTAGCGGGCGCGCGGCGCAGATCGATGCCTCCGATCCGCTGGGTGGCGTTTCTCTGGAGGCGATCGAGTCCGGGACGATCGTCGAGTTTGCCGATAGTTTGCTGTCCGTGCTGTCGGGGCAGACGCTGGCGGCGATCGCGGGCGAGATCGATATTCGCCGCACCCAGCTCTATGCCCCTAGCGGTCAGGTCGTCCTCGGGAGCGTGCGATCGGGCACGGTCGAACTCGCAGACGAATTCCGCTTCGATCGCGTCGAGTTAGGCGGCACGATTCACCTGTCCGAGCGGGCGATGCTGCTGTCCGACGGCACACCGAGCGGTACGATCGTCCTTGCGGCAGAAACCGTTACGCTCGAGAGCGGCGGCTCCGTGGTGCTGAATAATCTTGGCGAGGATCCGAGCGGGGCCATACGCGCGATCGTCGCAGATGCCCTGACGATCGATGGCTTCCCGACAGACGGGGTGGGCAGCTCGATCTACACCAATACCTTCGGGAGCGGAACGGGAGGTGCAATTGCGATCGCGGCGGAACGCCTGGAGATGAGCGGCGGCGCGAGCGTCAATACAGCGACCTACGGGGCAGGCGCGGGCGGTACGCTCTCGGCAGAAGTTGGCGACCTGTTTCTGTCGGGAGCCGCACCCGACATCGGGACGGGTAACGTTACCAGTCTCGCCACCAGCACCCGTTCGGGTGGCCCGGGCGGCGATGTGACGATCGATGCCAGCAGCATCAGCTTGATCGATGGGGGCGGCATCATCGGCATCACGATCGGGACGGGAGCCAGCGGCGACCTACGCGTTACGGCCAGCGAGTCGGTACGTATCGAAGGCTCGGCAGGCGGGATTTTGAGCAGCTCGATCGGCACTTTAACCCTGGTGTTGGGCGATGCCGGAGACGTGGAGATTCGCACACCGCGCCTGGTGCTCCACAACGGCGGGCAGGTGGGCTCGACCACCTCAGCCTTTGGCAATGCCGGAGACGTTTCGCTCGTCAGCGACGAGGCGATCGTACTCTCCGGTCGCGATGACGCACTCGGCAGCAGCCAGATCCTGTCGCTCTCCGAGTCGGTCGCCACCAGCGGTCTCGTCTCGCCCGATTTCATTCGCTCCGCGCCCCAGCTAGCTGAGATCGCCTCCATCGACAACTCCGGCAATTCCGGCAACGTCTCGATCGCGACGCCAAGCCTGTTCGTCACCGATGGCGGCAGAATTCAGATCGCCAATCGCGGCCTAGGCGACTCCGGCAACCTCAGCATCGTCGGCGACACCGTACGCCTGGAGTCCGGCAGTCGGATTTCGGCGGAAACTCTAGTCGGCAACGGCGGGCAGCTCGACTTCGATCTGCGCGTTCTCGAGCTGGACACCGGCTCGATCTTGGCGACGACGGTGGGGCCAGGACAGGGGGGCAACATTCGCATTCGCGCGAGCGAGCGAGTCGAGATCGTCGGCGAGGGAATTGCCACCATCCGAGATCTAATTTCCACCGCTGCAACCGATCCGGTGGAAGCTTTGGGCAACTCGGTCGGGCTCATCTCTGGCACTGCTCGAGACGGGCAGGCAGGCGATATTGCAATCGATACTGGTGCGCTCGTTCTGCGTCGCGGCGCTTTGATCGCACCCATAACTCTGGGAGCCGGCGACGCGGGGCGGACGACCCTGCGCGTTGCGGGCGACGCCATTGTCGATGCAAGCATCATCACCACGGCGACCGTAGGCTCCGGGCCTGACGCAGGGCGCGGTGGCGACACGAGTTTAGAGGCCGAAAATCTAACGATTACAGCAGGCGGTTCGATCGGAACGACGACGCTGGGAAGCGGCGATTCGGGCACGTTACGCGTGGGAGTCCGCGATCGGCTGTCACTTTCCGGTCAAAATCGCTCGTTCCTGAACACGCCGAGCAGTCTCGCGTCGGGGGCGGTGACGTTCGAGCGCGAAGTTTCCGGGAATGGCGGCGATCTTTTGGTCAGCGCCGCTCGCTTGGATATAAGCAACCAAGCCACGATTTCCGCCAGCAGTGGAGGAAGGGGCAACGCGGGCGATGTCACGATCGTCACCGAACGGCTAAACCTCGAGGGCGGCGCGACGATCGCCGCGACCAGCCAGTCCGGTCAGGGGGGAAACCTTTCGCTAACCGCCCGACAGAGTGCCGTCCTGCGCGGTGGCAGCCAAATTACGACTCGTGCCGGACGCGCCGACACCGGCGACAGCAACGGCGGCAACCTGACGATCGATACGGATCTGTTTGCGGCGATCGAGTCCAGCCAGATCGCGGCCAACGCCTTTAGCGGCAGTGGCGGCAATATCCGCATCTCGACCCAGTCGATCTTCCTCGGAGACAGCAGCCGCATCGACGCCAGTTCCGAAGTCGGCATCGACGGCACCGTGGAAGTGGCAGCGGAAACGGCCACCGTCAACCCCAACGTCCAGGGGCTACCCAGCGAGGTGCTGGCCGGAACGCTGCTCGAACGCGGCTGCGCCAGCGCCACCCGCGCCCACTTCTCGGTGATCGGTCGCGGTCGCAGCCTCGACTTCGAGCGCCCCACGCTCAGCACCAACCCCACCTGGCGCGACGATCGCGACTGGCGCACCCTAGAGGCTGACTCGAACGCCCCTACCGATAGCCCACCCCCCGAAAATCGCCAGTCCCCACCGCTCCGAGAAGCCGATAGCTGGCAGCGCGACGATCGCGGTCGCCTCCAGCTCGTGACCCAAAGCGGCGCGATCGCCAGCCCCTCGTCGAGCTGCACCGTAACGGAGGCGCAGGATCGGTCGTGAGCAAATGGCAGCGTCGGTTTGGCAGACTCGAGAGATTCGATCGGTTTCACAGACTCGGCAGAGGTCGAGCGCTCCGGATTTGGCAGGCGTACTGGGCTCGGCGGGCGCAGCGCCATCGGGCCGGACGGACGATCGGCTTGGCGCTGGCGATCGGGTCGATCTTCTGGATAGCGAGCTGGGGGACGGGCTGGGAAATGTTCTTGGGTACGGGCTGGAGTGCGGGCGACATTGCCGTTGCTAGCACGCCATCCGAAATCGACGCCGAGCGAGCGATCGCAGCGGCCAGCCCCCGCGAAAGCGCCGGACGCGCCGCCTTCTTGCAGGGGGACTATCGCAGCGCCGAGCGCGACCTGATCGCCGCGATCGCCGAGTATGAAAGCCGGGAGCAACTGTCGGCAGCAGCGGGCTGCGACTACCTGCTCTCGCGGGTCTACGACGAGCGCGGCCAGGTCGAGCGCGGGCTCGAGGCGGCAACGCGTGGATTGACGCGGCTCGCAGACCTAATCGACCCACCCTCCGCGCTGCTGGCCCAGCTTTACGCCCAGCGCGCCCAACTGCGCGGCAGCAGCCGCTCCTTGGTCAGCGCGATCGACGACTGGGAAAAGTCGCGGAAATTTTACGAACGCATCGGCGATCGCCGGGGCGCGCTGGCCGTCGGGCTCGACCTGAGCGCGGCTTACGAGCAGCTCGGTTTCCACGCCCGCAGCCGCCAGCTTTTCAGAGCCGTGCTCCCCGGAGGAGAGGCCCACTACAGCAGTTCTGGATTTAACGGTTTCGAGGACGGCAATCTCGATCGACTCGGCAACCACGAACCGGATGCCATCGGCCTGGATGCCGTTGAAGACCCCGAGCTACAGATTTGGATATGGCTGCGACTGGCGGACTTTTCCCGAGCCGACGGCCAGTACGCGACGACGCGATCGCAGCTCGAGCGCGGCCTCGAGTTCGCCCGCGATCGCGATATGCATTTCAGCGTGGCGATCTTCCTAGAGCGGTTGGGCGCGATCGCGGGCAAATCCGGCAACTTTGCCACCGCCGCACGCCACTACCGCGAAGCCGCCACCCTCGCCGGGGACGCCACCCAGCGCCTCGCCGCCGAACTTGGCGCGATCGACAGCGACATCGCCGGATTCGCCGCCGATAACGAGTCCGTCTCCGCCCGCGATATCGAAGTCGCGCTACAGGCGATCGCACCGCGCATTGTTGCTCTGCCCGCCGCACGCGTCACCTCCCAGCTCGCTGCCAAATTCGCCGAGCGCGTCTCGGACTGGTACGGTCAGCGCCAGTCCTGGGCGATCGCGCCGAGCCGACTGTTGGCCGACCTAGAGTCGAGGCTGACCGAAGCGCGCGAGGCAGGCGACGCGCGCACCGAAATGCAAATTCTGGCGGCCCTGGCGCGGCTCCATGCCGATCGCGGCGATCGCGACCGCGCCCGCACCGCGATCGATCGCGCTTTGGTGTTGGCGGTGCGCGGCAACGTGCCGGACGTAGCGGCGCTGCTGCACGCGCGCCTCGCGCGCCTCTCCTTAGACGACGGCGAACCGGACGCGGCCCTGGACAACTACCGCAGCGCCGTTGCAGACCTCCAGCGGCTGCGCCAAACCTACGCCAATCGCGGCAGGGTCTCGCGTTTGTCGTTCCAGGACACGATCGAGCCGATCTACCGTAAGGCGATCGGGCTGCTGCTGCGCGACGAGGCCAGTACCGCCGACCTCCACGAAGCCCGCAACTTGCTCGAGACCCTGCAGCTCGCCGAGCTGGAAAACTACTTCCGCAAAAGCTGCCTTAACAGCCAGCCCGTGGATGTCAGCGCCATCGACCCGAGCGCCGCGATCGTCTATCCAGTTCTGCTGCCCGATCGCCTCGAGGTGCTGCTCTCGCTTCCCGACGGCAGCATCCAGCGCCAAACCACCCGCCAGTCCGCAGCCGACACCCGCGCCGCCCTGCGGCAGGCGCGCGCAGTCATGAGCCCGTCGGCAGGACTCGACGAAGAGCAACAAGCTCTCCGGCAGCTCTACAGTCTTTTGCTCGAGCCCTTCGAGGCCGCCCTCGATCGCGAGGATATCGCCACCTTGGTCTTCGTGCTGGATCTGCCGTTCCGCAGCGTGTCAATGGCGGCGCTCTACGATGGCGAACGCTACGCGATCGAGCGCTACGCCATTGCCCTCGCGCCCAGCTTGCAGCTCCTAGAGGCAACCCGCGATCGCCGCGATCGCTTCGATGTATTCGTCGGGGCGCTCGGTTCGCCGCGATCGGGCTTCGGTCAGCTCCCCGGCGCGCTGCGCGAGGCCGAAGATATCGCCGAACTGGCCGGATCGCGCCCCCGCCTCGAAGACGACTTCACGCTCGATCGCCTTAAAAACGTCCTGCGCTACGCCCCCCACTCCACCATCCACCTCGCCACCCACGGCCAGTTCGGCTCGACGCCGGAAACCACCTTCGTGCTGACCTGGGACGGCAAGCTCGATATCACCGCCTTCCGCGAGCAGCTCCTGGGCCGCGACGAAACGCGCGACGGCCCGATCGATCTCCTGGTGCTCAGCGCCTGCCAGACGGCGGCGGGGGACGCGCGAGCCAGCCTCGGAATGGCCGGTTTCGCCGTCCAGAGCGGCGTGCGGGCGACGATCGCCTCGCTGTGGGTGGTCAACGACGACGCCACCGCGCAACAGATGGTCTACCTCTACGAAGCGCTGGCCAAGCCCGGAACCAGCAAGGCCGAGGCGCTCCGGGAGGCGCAGCGACGCACGATCGCCCTGGGCGGACTCTACGCCAAGCCTTACTACTGGGCTCCCTTCGTTACGATCGGCTATTGGCTTTGAGCGGGCTTTAGGAAGCGGGCCTTAGGGAGCGGGCGGGTCTGTTGCCATTTCGCCCGCTATCCCGGCCACTATCGCGACTACCATCACGTCCAGGGTTATTTCACTCCCGAGTCAATCTACGCACCTTTGAGGCTTTAAGTAAGCCAATTAAGGAAATGAGGTTTTTCGGGCTGAGATTTACGGCAGAGCAAGGGTTTGAGCATTGCGGTCTCTTCAGCATAACCTCAGCGATTGGCTTGACCTACTTAGAAGCTTCTCGTTCGGAGATTGGGAGGCCAAACCCATACAAATTCGCTAATACATACAACGGCTCAATTCAGAATGAAATAGTTCCGATCCAAGGCCCGAATTGTCCGCTCTCCGAGTTTTTCAGGCACTGCAAAACTATTACCTCAAGAGGAGGATAAATTGGAATGAGTCTATGTTGCCTCTGTGATTTTTTATCTTTCGATACTCATTTCGTGACTTTTGCACAGCCTCCGAATCTACATCAACGAGTCAAGAGAAAACTTGAATACCTGATATGGGATGTTGACGCTTAACCTCTACCGTCGATCGCGCAAGGATTGCGAGCTGCTGCCTGAAGTCTCTGAATCCGCCATCCATGCCGCCACACCCTATGCTTCGCCGCCTTGCCTTTTCTTCACAATCTCTACTAGAGGTGTTGTGAAACAAGTGATATCAGCGGCAGTTGGGTGGCCAGTCACGAAC
>CALCCD010000005.1 GCA_937899645.1 uncultured cyanobacterium
TCGGAGTCGGAGCCGTTTGGCTTCTCTCCCTCAAGCGCTTAAACAATATATCCACTCCTCACAACGCTGTCAACTCTTTTCCGGAAAGAAATTTTGCTGCACCTGCTAGAGAGTTTGAAGGCGTCTCTGCATAAAGGATTCAGAGATTTCAAAGGGTCTGTGCTGAAAGCGATCGCAATCGAGCTGGAGTGTTGAGCGAGCTTCGGCTGTCACACGCCTTAAGGCTGAGCCTTGGTTCCGACGGTGGAAGGCTCGATCTTGAATGTAGGGAGACTACTGAGCTTTCTGAGCTTAGAGATTTTCTTCTGATGTTGTCTCTCACGGCTATTGGGTAAGCAGGCGGCACGTTTTAAGTGGTTCTACTCGGCGACAATGAAGCGGGTTGTCGTTTGGCTTATAGAAGCTCGCTGGCCGGTAGTGGTGCGATCGGGATGGTGCCCCCGATCTGAAGTTGCCGAATGGCGGCAGCCTCGGCGACTGGAGACCATTGCGCTACACATTATCTACTAGCTGTAAGTTTGCGGCAATTACGAGCCACTAGGAGAAACCACGTTCTCCACTGGGTAGCGATCGAGAATGTAGTCGCGGAAGCGATCCATATCAGCTTGTAGCGTACTCTCGACGAGGCGACCGAGGAAGAGGTTATCCATGAGCTTGCCAAGCCAGCCAGGTATGTCGTAGGCAACAGTGAGCTTGACGATGCTGCCGTTGCGACGATCGTAGAACCGAACGGCACCTCGATTGGCGAGACCGTCTACGGATTCCCACTGGATGATTTGGTTGGTGATTTTGCGGACGATCCGAGCCTGCCAGCTGAACTGGAAAGCCTGGGAGTTGAGGTGCCACTGCGAGAGGGTTGGATCTTCATCGCGTAGCTCGACGGATGCAATCCACTCCATCCAGTTTGGCATCTGTTCGAGGTCAGACCAGAGTGACCATACGGTCTCGATCGAGTGTGGCACTTCGACTTGGACGCTGTGCTCTAGCCAGTTACTCATGAGGAATGCGCGATTGGGGGACGGATGGAACGGAATGCCTCTAGGCGGCAACGGGGGTCTTGAGCTGCGCGAAGTATGCAGAAACAGCGTCGGCGGCTTGGTTACCGGAGATTGTGGCTCCTTCCATACTGTCAATATAGTCCTGCTGAGTGTAGCTACCTGCGAGGAAGAAGTTGTCGATGGGGGTTTTTTGGGCGGGTCGGTAGACGTCCATGCCTGGAGCTTCGCGGTATAGAGACTGCGCGAGCTTGACGACGCTGTACCAGGTCATATTCAGCTCGCGAGCAGAGGGGAAGAGTGCACGCACTTGTTCCAGGACGTGATGGGCGATCGCTTCGTTGCCTTGCTTGATAAACGGATCGCCAGGGGTGAGCACGAGCTGTAGCAGGGAACCTTCGCCCTCGCGATAGTAATCGCCGGGGCTGGTCAGGGCGAGGTCGGCGAAGCAGGAGAAGTCTGCATCGGGTGTGTAGAGCAAGTTGTCGAGGCCGACGGCTTTTTCGAGCTGCTGACGCTGTTCGGCATCGTGCATCTCGGTGACCCAGCCGTCAAAGCGGAGCTGAACGGTCGCGACAGGGACTGCTTCAAGCTTATAGATATTGTCGAATTCCGACCACTTGCGCCAGCCGTCGGGAAGAATTTTCTTGATGCCGGGAACGTCGCAGGCGAAGACGTAGGCGTTGGCTTCGATGATCTCTTCGCTGTCGCCGGAAGCAACGACGATGCCATCAACTTGGGTCTTGCCGTCGATCTCGCTGTATTTGACCTCACGAACGCGACGGCGAGTGTGGTACTTACCACCACGATCGCCGAAGTACTTCAGAATTGGCTTATGGAGGTACTCGTCGGGAGAACCTTCGAGCATGCGGAGGACAGAGGCTTCAGTTTTCGCGGCGAAGAACTGGAAGATTGTCAGCATGCAGCGGGCCGAAATATTCTCAGTGTCGATAAAGCCGAGGGCGTAGGCGATCGGATTCCACATGCGATCGAGGCTACTTTGGTTACCGCCGTGGGAGCGGAACCAGTCGGCAAAGCTGATGCGATCGAGATCGCGAATGGTTTTCATCGCGCCGTCGAAGTCCACGAGGCCACGAACGATCGGGCTCGTGCCCAGGGCGAGGGAGTTACGCAGCTTATCGTTCGGGGAAAGCTGGCTGGTGGTAAAAAATGCTTTGAGGCCGTTGAAGGGTGCGCCGGTTAGGAAGCGAAAGTCGAGCTCGCCGATGCGTCCGCCGTCGTTAACGAAGGTGTGAGTGTGCTCTTTGAGCCGAAGATTGTTGCCCGCACCGACCTTCTCCATTAGCGCAAACAGGTTGTAGTAACACCCGAAGAAAACATGGAGACCCATCTCGAGGTGATTACCGTCGGCGTCAACCCAACTCCCGACTTTACCGCCCATAAACGGACGAGACTCGAAGATCTCGACTTGGTGACCGGCTTCAGCGAGCTTCACGGCTGTTGCCATACCGGCTAGTCCGCCACCTGCGATCGCGACTCGCATAATTCCTCGGTTTCCTTTCTCAAACTTGTTACACAGTGTAATCTTAGATGATTTTGCTAGAGCTGCCGATGCCGCTCGATCTTTCAGCGTGGCTGGGAGAGGCGCAGGGGCAAAAAAATAGCCCTGCCGTGGTGGCAGAGCTAATGGAGAAGCCGCACTTTAGATGCGTGCGACAGCTATGGGTTCTAGGAAGTCGTGAAGTTTAGGGGGCGAGAGCACTACCGCGAATGAGGCTGCCGATTGTCTTCGCCGTGATTTTCATCTGCGTCAGCGGATTAGCCGGGACGACAGTTTTGTACAGGTAGCTGTCGAAGGTGAGGCGTTGGACGTCCTTATCGGCGCACATTTCGACAAACGCTTCGCGAGTCGCGTCGGTGCGGTAGAAGACGCGTTGTAGAAGGTCGAGAACCAGGTAGGTGAGGCCGTACTTCTTGTCCCAGCGCTTCAGGTAAAGCTTGAGATCGTCTTCGGTCGGCAGCTTTTGGCCGCCATTGGTTGTCTCTACCAGTGTCTCGGCGCACATGCGGGCCGATTTCGCCGCGAAGTAGATGCCTTCACCGGAGGACTTGGTCACCGTACCGGCGGCATCGCCGACAAGTGCGACGCGACCGCGAACGCGAAACGGACGCGGATGTTCGGGAATCGGGTGCGCTTCGACTTTGATGATTTCGCCGCCCTCAAGACGGTGTGCGGCGCGGGCGCGGATGCCAGCCTGCAGCTTTTTGATTTTGGCCTGGTTGACCCGCATGGTGCCAGTACCGACCGCGACGTGGTCGTATTTCGGGAAGACCCAAGCGTAGAAGTCGGGCGAGACATCGTCGCCGACATACATCTCGGCCAGTTCTTGGTAGTGAGCCATGCCCGCTTCGGGAAGGCGGATGCGCTCCTGGAAAGCGATCGCATAGTTGTAGTCGCCTGCTTCGATGGCCTTGGCGACGCGCGAGTTTGCACCGTCGGCACCGATAACAACGTCAACTTGCAGTTGCTTTTGCTCGCCGACGCCCGTGCCTCTGGAGTGGTCGGCGTAGTGCAGCGTGTAGGGGCCGTTTTCACTCGTCGGCAGCTCCAGCTTGTGCATCGTGCCGTTGATCAGTTTCGCACCAAGGCGAACGGCGCGATCGCGCATAAAGCCATCCATGACTTCGCGGCGGCACATGCCGATGTACTCGTCGTCGTTGATGAGGTTGATATCGACCTCGACGTTCGACGGCGAGATCATCTTCATCTTGCGCACGCGGCGATCGATGATCTCCGGCGGCAGCTCGAACTCATCGACCATGCAGATCGGAATCGCGCCGCCACAAGGCTTAACGTTGTCGAGCTTGCGCTCGAACAGGTAGGTTTCAATACCGGCTTTTGCTAAAACTTCAGCGGCGGAAGAACCTGCGGGCCCGCCACCAACCACTGCAACCCGAATTCCCAAAGGCCTTCTCCTAAAACATAAGTCGCATACTAATCTCGGCAAATCGTAACACGCACGCCGATCCGTGAAACCCAGCGCTCGCCGGAGTTGTGACGCATCGAAACTGTCCGTAATAAATCGCAAAACAATTGTGAGGCGTTGGCGTCGAACTAGGGCCGAAAACGCAAGCCCAGCGGAAAACGGAGCTTTTTACTACATCAAGAAATATTACGTGCTGATTGCGTATGGTTTGATGTCGGAGGTTTGGCTTTCGTGGTTTTGCAGCAAGCCGCCGATCGGGCTTTTCTCGGGAGAACGGACACAAAGAAAGGAGCGCGGCTGCGCTCCTTTAGGAGAAATATTTGCTTGCAGATCCGCCTGTTGCAGAACGTTGGTTCTACAGGGTTCTGTCGAAGCCCGCCTGAGTTACTTGCGCTTGCGGGTTGCAACGACGGAACCGACAGCCAGCAGGCCGAGGACGGTCGCAGGCTCGGGAACCGACTCGGTTTCGCCACCCGGAAGCGAGACGTTAAAGGTGTAGAGGCCGTCGTGCGAACCGACTTCGTCGTCATCAACTACGCCCGAGGCGCTGTCGGCATCGCCGAAGGCGTACTCGTAGTTCCAAGTTTCGCCGCCGTTGATGCTGTATTTGATGACTTCGCTCATCTTGATGCCGCCGACACCTTCCAGGTGACCGGCCAGCGAGAAGGTCACGTCATCGCCGTCTTTGCTAACCGAGAACAGGTTGGGATCGCTGAAGCGGGCTTTGAGCTGTTCGTCATATCCGCTGAAGCTTGCAAAGAGCATTGCAGCGAAGGGGTTAGTTGCCATGGGAATCTCAGACTGGATGGCAGCTGCGAATCCGCTGCTGGCGTCACTCCACGCGCCGATGAACCAATCTTGGTAAATCGCGTCCCAGTCACCGGAGGTCAGGCTGCTGAAGATAATGCTGGTGCCGTCGTCGAAGTCAACTTCGAGAGTCGTGGCGGGGCCGCCTGCATAGTTACCAGCACCAGAGTCGCCAAGCTGACCGTCGAGTTCGATGTTGTTGGTATTGCTCAGCGAGTCGATGAGGTCTTGCTCGGTGAAGCCGCTCGTGGTCGGAGTGCCATCGGTGGAGCTGGCGCTGTAGTCGTAGAGGATCGCATCGCCGGTGAGGGTTGCGCCTGTAATTGAGGCTGCTTGGGCCGATCCGGCAAAGAGGGATGCGAAGCCGAGTGCAGAGGCGGTGAAGAGGAAGGTCTTGGTGAAGTTTGCCATTGTTGTTGAGTCTCCAGGAATGCTTATTCGTGTGGTTGCGCGGGGATTGTTAGCGTGTCCGGGTTGCCGGAGTCTGCTCTCTTGGCTCGACGCTCGCCGAGTGGAGCGTATAGAGAACGAACTCAACGAGCGGATACCGCTTTATGGATGTTCTCCGGGGACGACACAGCCTGACTGCCGAATCTGCGACCATTATAGACAAAAGAAAGCGGCAAATAAATAAAGTTCTTGTAGGGCTATGTCTGGTTTGTATAAAGCTTAAATAAAGCAAGTCGAAGTCGATGTGAGTGTTGTTACCAGGGACTCGTAGGGCATACTGAGCATAGGTTCTGGGTAATGCGATCGGATGATACCGTTGGATGCGATTTCGATCGCAAAAGTCCGAGATCGCGATCGTAAAAGCCCCGAATTCTAAGCAAGAATTCGGGGCTTTTACGGGGTTTGTTCGTGCGATCGCTTGCGTGATTTTAGAGCTGACACTCTTTTATACGTAAAGTTACGGGAGCGAACTCGCGAACGTTTGCGTGTCTACGCGCCGCCACGCAGTTTGTCGAGGACGCTGCGATCTTGCAAGGTCGAGGTGTCGCCTGCAATTTCTTGGCCGGAGGCGAGGTTACGCAGCAGGCGGCGCATGATTTTGCCCGATCGCGTTTTTGGCAAATCGTCGGCGAAGCGGAACTCGTCGGGACGGGCGATCGCGCCGATCTCTTTGGTGACGTGGCCTTTCAGCTCTTTCGCCAAGTCGTCTCCCCCTTCAAAGCCACCGTCGAGAATCACGAAGGCCACGACTGCCTCGCCTTTGAGATCGTCGGGTTTGCCCACAACCGCAGCTTCAGCAACGGCGGGGTGCGAGACCAGCGCCGATTCGATTTCCATGGTGCCGAGGCGGTGACCGGAGACGTTGATCACGTCATCGACGCGACCCATCACCCAGAAGTAGCCGTCTTTGTCTTTGCGCGCGCCGTCACCTGCGAAGTACATGTAGTTGCCGTCTTTCGGCTGGATGTGCTCCCAGTAGGTGCGGCGGAAGCGATCGAAATTGCCGTAGACCGTACGCATCATGCTCGGCCAGGGGTACTTGACGACTAGGTAGCCACCTTCATCAGCTGCGGCTGGGTTGCCGTCAAGATCGACGATTTCGGCGAGGATTCCGGGAAAGGGCTTGGTTGCCGAGCCCGGTTTGGTCGGCGTCGCGCCAGGAAGCGGCGTCAGCATAAAGCCGCCGGTTTCGGTTTGCCACCAGGTGTCGATAATCGGGCAGCGCTCCTTTCCGATGACGGTGTGATACCACATCCAGGCTTCGGGGTTGATCGGTTCGCCGACGGTTCCCAGCAAGCGCAGCGATGAGAGGTCGCGGGCATTTGGTAGGTCGTCGCCCATTTTGATAAAGGCACGGATTGCGGTCGGGGCGGTGTAAAAAATCGTGACGCCGTATTTTTCAACCACGTCCCAGAAGCAGCCGGGATTCGAGGGGCGCGGTACGCCTTCGTACATCAGCGAGGTCGCGCCGTTGGAGAGAGGGCCGTAGACGATGTAGCTGTGGCCGGTGATCCAGCCCACGTCGGCGGTACACCAATACACGTCGGTTTCCTTAAGGTCGAACGTCCATTTGGTCGTGACGTGGGTGTAGAGGTTGTAGCCGCCGGTGGTGTGTACGACGCCTTTGGGTTTGCCCGTCGAGCCGCTGGTGTAGAGGACGAAGAGCATGTCTTCGCTGTCCATCGGTTCGGGCGGGCAGTCGGCGGAGGCGGCGTCAACGAGGTCGTGCCACCAAACGTCGCGGCCTTCGGCCATGTTGATGTCTTGGCCGGTTCGCTTCAGAACCAGGACGTTGGTGACGCTGGGGGCGGCGTTGTCGGCGAGGGCTGCATCGACTGCCGATTTCAGGGGAATGGTTTTGTCTTTGCGGTAGCCACCGTCGGCGGTAATGACGAGCTTGGCTTCACCGTCGTTGAGGCGATCGCGCAGAGCTTCGGCGCTGAAGCCTCCAAAGACGACGCTGTGAACTGCACCGATGCGCGCGCAGGCCAGCATCGCGATCGCCGCTTCCGGAACCATCGGCATATAAACTCCGACGCGATCGCCTTTTTTGACGCCCATCGCCTTAATCGCGTTCGCGGCTTTGCAGACTTCGCGATGGAGCTGAGCGTAGGTGTAGGTGCGCGAGTCGCCGGGCTCGCCTTCCCAGATAATGGCGGCTTTGTTTTTGCGGGCGGTGGTGAGGTGGCGATCGAGGCAGTTGTAGGTGATGTTAATTTTGCCGCCGTCGAACCACTTCGCGACCGGGGGCTGCCAGTCGAGGACGGTGTGCCATTTCTCGAACCAGTGCAGTTCTGATTCGGCCAGCTCTGCCCAGAATTTGGCGGGGTCGGCGGCGGCGCGATCGTACAGCTCCTGGTACTTGTCCATGCTGCCGATCGTGGCATCGCTGGCGAAAGCCTCGGGCGGCGCGAAGGTGCGATTTTCGTTCAGGACGGATTCGATCGTCGGTTGGGTCATGGCTTGATTATCTGGTTGTTGTCGGTGTTTTTTGTGGACGGGAATTGTTGTAAGCGCAGGCGATCGCAACGATTCTCCGCGCGATCGCGGCCCAGTCTAACTATTTCACCGCAACTGGGGATTGCGGGCCGTGAAGTTACGATCGTTTGCAATCTCCGCGCAATCTCCGAGCAACTCTCGCGACCCCTCCGAACGAAGTCCAGTGCTCCAACTCGTCACTATTCCACACCTCGAATGCGGTCTCGCTCCTCGCGGACGCGGTTGGCCGAGGCTTCGTCGCCCTCTGTTAGGTAGCCCGCGATCGCCGCATCCCAATATCCGATCGCGCGATCGCGCTCGCCCAGCAGCAGCATCGCAGCTCCGAGACGCTCGGCGACGGGGGCACTCGGCGCGATCGCGTAAGCTGCTTCGTACAGCGCCGCTGCTTCGGGCACGAGTTCGAGTTCGTTCCAGTGCAGTTTTGCCGAACGCAGCATCAGGTCAGCGCGCGCTGAATCAGTCAGCGTCGGATCTTCGAGTGCGTCGCGGTAGGTTTCGATGGCGAGCTGATAGAGACCGAACTCCTGCTGAATCTCGGCCAGGGTGACGGGATCGATCGCCCCCTCAGCATCGGCACGGGCGTCGAGTTCGGCAGCGTACTCTGCGGCGCGCTCGTCGGACAGCACCTCGAAGGCGACGCCGTCATTGGGTTCGGCCTGCCAGGATGCCGCGCCGTTGTTTGCCGCGACTTCCAGGCGGTAAAACGTGTCGGGACTCAGGTCGGGCAAGGTTTCGGGGTAGACGAGGCGATCGACCGTTGCCGGGGCGAGCGCCGAAAACAGGACTTCGCCGGTTATGCCGTCAATCATCTCGATGATGTAGGACTCGGCTTCGGGAATGCTGGCCCAGGCAAAGGTCGGACGGCGATCGAGCAGGTTCGTCAGTCGCGGGGCAATGATGTAGGGAATCGGGTCGGCGTTCCATTTCAGCTCCGAGCCGCGTTCGGGACAAACGATCGCGCCGCTTTCGTCGCAATCGCGAAGTTCTTGCGTCCGGACAGCAGTCCCCACGAGTAGCATACCGATCGGCATTAAAGCCGCGATCGCACCGACAGCGAAGCTCGCTCGGATCGTCGTTGCGGGGGAAAGTCGGACACTCATGGTCATTTTCAAATGGTCATTTTTAAAGGGATGCGGCGATCTCATTCTGCCAGGTAAGCTTCGGCTTCAGCCTCACAGTCGCGCTGGTCGGCAAGGCGCGAGTCGGCCTGCTCGCGCACTCGCTCCCAAGCTTCGCGAGGATCTTCTTGGCGGGCCGCTTGCACCCTAGCGCGGACGCACCAGGCTTTGGCGCTCGAATCGGGAAACACTTCAATGACCTGCGCGGCGTATCGCTCTGCTTTTTGGAGCCGTCCAGTTTGAAGCGCTAACCACGCACCCTGAGCGTTCAGCGAAGCCCGAATTTCGGTGTGATTCGGAGAGTCGGGACTGAGCCTCTCTAAACCTTCCGTAATGGCAAAGTCCGCGCGCGCGAAGTCATCTCGTTCGAGCAAGAGTCGCGCCCACTCGGGATAGGCCATCGCAAACCCACGCATCGCGGACTTGCGCATCATTTCAATCGCGCGGTCGGGCTTGCGAAGCTTGCGATCGTAAACCTGGGCCAGATTGTAGCGGGATACGGCGTCCCAAGGGGCTAGAAAAGACTGCACCTCAAAGGCGCGCGCTCCGAGGGCATAGTTGCCGACTCGATAAGCAGATCGACCGAGTTGCGATGCAAGCGGAATGCTGCCAGCCCAAAGCAGCGCGAGTGTTCCAGCGGCCGCAGCAAGCTTGAGCGAACGCCGCGTTTTCGGGCCGGCCGGAGAAGCTGGAGGCGCTGTAAGTTTTGGAGGATCTGGCTCGATCGCAGATGGCGCGTCCTGCGGCGCGTCCTGCGGCACGAGCTGCTCCCAGGTCAGCACGTCCGCCTCGGGGTGTTGGTATAGCACCGGCAGCCAAGTCGCACAGGGATGGTCGCTCTCGAGGTGAGCGAGGCGCTGGCGGGCGTGGCGCACGGCTGCGGCTAAGGGCAGCTTGTCGCGGGCGAAAGCCTGCAAAAAGTAGCGCAGAAACTCCTGGGCGACGCGATCGGGGACGGCTTCGCGCATGATCGCCATCTGGGGGATGCGCGCCGTATTCAGTCCGCGTGCGATACCCAGCCCGTCGCAGGAGTTGAAAATTGCCAGGCGCAACCCGCGATCGGCGGCCTTTTGCAGCGAGTACCACAGCTCGTCGATGGTGACGCTCTCGGTGGCGTTGATAAAGATATGGCCGGAGTCGGCTTCGGTGCGGCTGTGACCGGCAAAAAACAAGATATCCCAGTGGCCTGAGTGCAGGGCGTCTTCGAGTTCGGCGCGGGTCGGGGCGATCGCGAACTCCAGCTCGAGGGCACTGCCGACATCGAGTGCGGCGCTTTCGAGCAGGCCGCGATCGACGCTCGTATCGATGCCGTCGCCATTGCCGAAAACGGCCAGAATACGGGCGGTCGATCGACCGCGATCGCGCGGTTGCGGACACTTCGAGAGATGAGGAAAGCTCAGCGCCGGTTCGAGGGCGGGATAGTCGTTTAGCAGCGACCATTTTTGCCAGGGTAGGCGTTCGACTTGGCGATCGGTGGCGACGATCGACAGGCGAGCGCGATCGTGGGGACTTAGGTAAGTGCGTATCTGGGTGACGACCTGCTGCATCTCGTCGCTCTCGAGCCACTGGTGAAACTGCTCTAGAAGTACGTCTCCAGACTCGTGGCACGCTTGCAGTTGCGTGGCGTAGTTTTTCTCGTAGAAAACTTCGACGAGGCGAACTCGCGCTCGCTGCTCTTGGCTTTTGGCGAGCTGGCGGTAGGCTTGCCAGTGCTCGTGGGTCTGCGCTGTCAACTCGAGAAGCGGCGGCAGACCGATCGAAATTCGCCGCTCGGTTCGGCCATCGCGCGCGATGGTCAGCGTGACGTGCGCCCCCTGGGTAAGGCAACCGGTGAAGTCCAGGCAGACGCGCAAGTCGGCGCGCGGTTCGGGGAGATTCAGAACCATACGAGTGGTCTTGAGTAGATACAGCCGCGTTAATTCTTTCGTGTCGGTTCCTGGATCTTCAGAGCCTCAGTTTCGCTGGCCCGATCGTTTCAGCCGACGAAATGCTCGGTGTGTTCGGTTTCTTTGAGGGCGATGCGGACGCTGAAGCGCTCGCCGCGATCGACTGTCATTCGGAACCCAAACGAGTCGTTGCCGTTGGGCTTGGCGTGATTGATGGTGTCCCCCGCGCCGTCGATTAGGGACAGCGTCAAAGCATTCGGTAGCGCGGTCTCGTCGGCAGCGGGGACGACGTGACAAGACACTTCACGCATTTCCGGGTTTACCGCGCGCGTCTTGACGAAAAAGCCGAGGTGTAGGGGAACGGTGAGCCCCTCGTCGTGGGTCTGCCGGTCGATCGCGGGAAACTCGAGCAGCTTGGCGCGGGTAAAGGCGCGGGTGCTGTAGCCGGACGTTTCGTCCTGGAGCGCGCTACCTCCCCGAAAGGCGAGTTCGGGCGTTTGCAAACCGAGCTGAGCCTTAATGTCTTCGAGGGTAGACCAGCCCGCCTGCACCAGATCGGAGAACCAGTCGTCGAGTCGGCTGAAGCCAGAGGCGGCGCTTGTTTCTTTGCTGGCGTCTTCCTGGGGGCGCTCGAGCAGGGCATCGAGAAACGGGTCGAGATCCGACCAAGCCCCGAGGGGAACCGATTCGCGATCGACGGCACTTAAAAAGCCGGAGATCGTGGCGCGTCCGAGGTCTTCTGAAATCTCCACGGCGAGAAACCCCGCACGATCGCGCCAGACCGATCGCGGTACGGCTACCGCAGCATCGCCGGAGCAGTAGGGCCGACATTCCAGCACTCGTCCGTCCTGGAGGGGCAAGTCGGCCACTTCGTCGCGACCGGGAAGCGAAAAATCTCGGGTTCCCCAGAGCTGACTGCGATCGAGGTCGGGAACGAGGCCGATGTACTTGCAGTACTGCGCGATTGCCAGAGTCGCCAACGCGTTGAAGCGGATGCGCTCGCTGCGTTCGTCCGGTTCGCGATCGAGGAGTAAGGTTTCGACGCGCTGGCGATCGACGAACGATATCGGCAGCTCGAACGCAAGCGGCTCTCGTTCGAGTGGGTCTTCGCGAAGCTCAGACCTGTCAGCGGTCGATCTCTGGGGGTCGGAGGTCATAGACAAAGAAGGGGCTAGACAACTGAGCGGATGCGGAATGCGTGTTGTGGTGCTCGATCCATGAAGTTAGATACGCGGTCGCATCCTACTATTCCAATCGAGCGGCGACGAGACTTTTTACGCAATGCCCGCCAACTTACACAGACTGGAAGTAGTCGCGAATATAGTCCCTGAGTTTGAGAGTATTGCGATCGAGAAAAGACTTCGCCGTTGTGATTTTTGTATCGTAACGCTCTGCGATTTCGCGCCAGCGATAATTGTCGCGCCGCATCAGGAAAATCGCCTGCCAGGTCGCTTCGGGCTTCCCCGGCAGGTGAATCGAGCGAAACTTACCGTCGGGGTCTTCTTCGACGAACTGTACGAGATCGTCCCAGAGGCCGCCACTGTCGTTGCACTCCTGTGCGATTGCCTCCTGGCCGTACGTTGTCTCGATCGATTGGCCCTCGAAGTTCTTGGGCGCGCCGTGCATGTCGAAAAACTTCGCCACTGCTGTATTGAAACGAAACCGCAGCGTCCGATTCGCCAGGTGCAGCAGCGAGCCTTTTTTTGGGTCGTAGTCGTCGATTTTGCTCGCGAGGTATTCCGCCGTCATCGACCAGGCAGCGCCATAGATATCGTCATAAAAACCCACGTATCCCCTACTTTGCGGGCGGGCGAGTTCGCCCGAGTTTTGCAGCGCCATCAGTAGCCGCGAGATGTATTGTGCCCGTCGAGGACTCGGGTTGGGCTCGCGCTGGGCGCGACGGGCGAGATCGTGCAGCTTGCGGTTAAGCGGACTGGTTCCGGTTGGTAGCTCGTCGTCAAACTCGGATGGGTTGCTCGGCATCTGTTTTCTCGTTGGCCTCGATCGAAGCAGGAAAGCGCGGCGATCGCGGGCATCTAAGCTCTCCTGAGTTTTAACAGACTATCTCAGTCGGGACGCGCGAAAACATCGACACGAGCGGGGAACACACCATCCACGCTCACTCTAGAGGCATGTAATCCAATGCAAAAGTCGCGCCAAATATATTCGGGATCGCCAGCGCGCAACTCATTAGAGAAGTCGAGATCGCCAGATTGGAATGGCCTCGAACTCAGGCCGATACACCTTCAACGTCTGCGTCCACCGTGTCGTACAACTCTCTGAGTCGATCGAGCACGCCATCCTCAGGCTCCCAGAACCCGCGTCCTTCCGCCTCCAACATCCGCCCGACAATATTGCGAAACGCCTCCGGATTCGCCTGGCGCAACCGTTCCGCCATCTCGGCGTCCAGCGCGTAGGTTTCCGCCGCTTGGTCGTACACCCACCCCTCCTGAAAATCCGCCGTCCCCGCCCAGCCGATCGCCGCCGTCATCCGCTGCGAGATCTCATACGCACCGCCAGATCCCTGCTCGGCCATCGCCTCCGCCCATTTGGGATTGAGCAGCTTCGTGCGGTACTCCAAACGCAGCACGTCATCGAGCTGACGCGGCGTCGTGTCTTTGGAGAAGCTTTCGATGACGCTGGTTTTCACCTTACGTCCAGCTTTCATCGACGCCGCTTTTTGCAGGCCACCGGTGTTGGCATAATACTCCTGGATATCCGTTAAGCCGTACTCCACCGAGTCGATTTCCTGGACGACGCGATCGGTCGTTTTCAGGAGCGTGTCGAGAACTTCCGGGCGGGCTTGGCCTTTGTCGCCGCGCCCGTAGCTGAAGCTGTTACGGTTGCGCCACTGGTCGCCCAGCTCTTCGCCCGACTCCCAGTTGCTATCGACGACGCGATCGTTGACTAGCGACCCGAAGTCGCCGGAGGGGTTGGAGAAGAGGCGGGCAGTGGTGTTCTCGATGCCCCGTGCTTGCAATTCCTGGGCGTGCTTGCGGATAAAGTTCTGCTCGATCGGCTCGTCGGCAGCGGCAGCACGCACGAACAGATCGTCGAGCAGCTCGATGACGTTGACGAAACTGTCGCGAAAAATCCCGGACATGTTACCTAGCACATCGATGCGCGGATGGCCGACGGTCTCGATCGGCACCAGCCCGTAGCGCACCACGCGCCCGGTTCCTTCCTTAATCGGTTCCGCGCCCACCAGCTCGAGCAAAATCCCGATCGACTCGCCCTTCGTCTTAATCGCATCCAGCCCCCAGAGCATCACCGCCATCGTCTCGGGATATTCGCCGTTCTCCGCCAGCGATTGGGCGATTAGCTTCTTGCCGATTTCGCGACCGCGTACACAAGCGGCAGGTGACGGCATGCGATAGGGATCGAGAGCATGGATGTTGCGCCCGGTGGGCAGAACGCCGAGGCCGTCGCGCAACAGATCGCCACCGGGGGCAGGCGGGATGTATTCGCCGTTGAGGCCGCGCAGGAGGTTGGTCATTTCTTCGGTGGAGCGGCGCAGCAGGTCGCGGATTTGCTGGGCTTCGTTCAGGGTGGCGAGCTGGGTTTCGTTGCCATCGGCGCGGTAGGTCAGCCGATCGAGTTCGTCGGTTTTGTCGTGGGCGATCGCCGCGATCGCTTCCGGCGTTAAACGCTCCTCGGTTTGCTTGTCTCCAAAATACGCCTCAAGATAAGACGCCAACTGCTCTGGTGTCGGCTCTGCCCCCAGGGTATGCAGCCCCGACGAAAATAAGCGCTGCTCGACGATTTGCAGATATTCGTAAACCTCGACGAAGTAGCGACTGAGCGCCTCGCGCCCGAACAGGCTAGCGTTCTCGAAGGTAAACTCGATGCCCATCTCCTGCGCGGTGGTGAAGGGGCAGTCGTTTTCCAAGCCCGCATCGACGATTTTTTGAACGATCGCCCCGCGCAGCGCCTCATTTTTAATCGGGTCTTCGCGATATTCGCCAATCAGCTCCCGTAGCGCCGCCATCTCCTTATAGAGTCCCGCGCGACCGTAGGGCGGCACGTTGTGCGAAACGATAACGCCGTAGCCGCGTCGCTTGGCGAGCATCGACTCGGAGGGGTTGTTGGCGGCGTAAATATAAAGGTTGGGCAGGTCGCCGAGCAGCACGTCCGACCAGGAGTAGCCGGTGTTACCCAGGGGTGAGCCGGGGAGCCACTCCACCGTGCCGTGCATCCCGAAGTGGACGATCGCGTCGGGCTGATAGTCGTTTTGTAGCCACTTGTAGAAGGCGGCGTACTGCGGGTGCGGCGTCAGGTCTTTCTCGAACATCAGGCGCATCGGGTCGCCCGCGATGCCGAGCGGCGGCTGTACGCCAAACCAGACGTTGCCGAGCTGCACGCCGCCCACCTGAAACTCCGAATCGAGAGTTTTGATGTTCGTGCGGGTCAGGTCGTTCCACTGCTTTTCCATGCGGCGCGTCAGCAGGTAGCCCAGCCAGCGCTCCAGGGTTTTGACGTCGATCGACTCGGGCTTCAGCGCCGCATCGGACACGCCGGGAACCCACTCGTCGGCTTCCTTGACGGCACGGGTTAATGCTTCGCCGTCTGCGGGGATTTCTCCCACGTCGTAGCCTTCTGTCTTCAGCGCTTCTAAGAACTTGACGAGCGATCTCCCGACATTGAGCAGCGCCGCCGTGCCCGTCGCGCCATATCCCGGCGGGAAGCCGTAGAGAATCACGGCGAGCTTGCGATCGGGCTTGGGTTTCTGGCGTAGGTCGATCCAGTTTTTGATGCGCCCGGTCAGGCGCTTGACGCGATCGGGGATCAAATAAATATCCTCGCCGACGAGTCCGCCCAACGGCACGGGGTCGATCGCCCCGTCCAGCTCCGGTAGCGAATACAGCACCACGCTTTGCAGCCCGCCGATACCCTTGCGCGTCCAGGAGTGAATATCCTGAATCAGCAGCGGCGCGGCCACGAAATAGGGCACGTTTTTCGCCGAGAGAATCTGTTTGGCGACGGCCACTTGGCGACCGGCCTCCATCGAACCGGCGGGGCCACCGACTAGCGGAAAGCCGATCGTCGAGACGATCGCATCAACGCTGACGGCATCTTTCGAGAGCGATTTAATCTCGTTTTGGCCGCGCGATCGCAGCTCCGTTTCGTAGGTGCTGGTCATCCAGTCGCGCACCGCGACGTGACCCTCGACACCGTTGATGAAAATCGGCAGGGGCGTGAGGCCCGCGGCTTCAAATTCGCGGATGAGCTGAGGAATATAGGGCTGGTTGGTGACGACGTGTTTGCGATAAAGCAGGATGCCGACAGTAGGATTATTGTGCTGCGGAAACTGCTGGGCGTACCAGTTTAAGTAGGCATTGGGCTGCTCGAAATAGCCGTCGTATTCCGGGTGGAGCAAGCCCATATTTGGCGTCTCGATCGGCGCGGGAATCTCGCCCACCTTGAGGCCGAAATATTTCTCGCCGATCGTCCAAAACATCGACGCCACGTTGTCCGTACCGCCTGCATTCCAGTAGCCGTAAATAATCAGCCAGTTCCGCAAGTCCTGCACCTTCTTCACCGTCACGAACTTGAGCAGCTTCGGCCCTACTTTCAGAAAGCTGATGTAACCGGCGAGCTTATCCTCTTCCTTACCGCTGGAAAACTTGCTGAGAATAAACTTGACGGGCTTGGGCATCCCGGCGGGCTTGTCGCCGATTTTGAACTGGCCGATTTGGGTCAGCGACACCAGCTCTAGCGCCGACTCGAACACCAGGCGCATCGGAATATGCCGAACTCGCTCGCGGAGCCACAGCACCTGGTCGTAGTCGAACACCAGGCTGGCGAAGAACACGTCGGCATCTTTGAGCGCGGCGGCGACGGTGTTGGGTTGGGTGGTGATGTCGCGATCGGTGAAGGTTTGGATTTCGAGTTCCGGGCAGCGGACGACAGCGCGATCGGCGGCCTGCCGGTACAACCCGGCATTAAAGGTCTCGAAGCCTGCGATGAGGACGATGCGCGTCACGATGAGATTGCCCGGAACTGCCTGTTACGTTTCGTTACTCGTATCTTAGCGCTGAGGTTGGGGCGCGACGGCGCGATCGCAATACTGAGAAAAACCTGAAGCCACAGGCCACCCACAAGCTGGCAACCGACAATCGGAGCAGCGCCGCGCCGGGGAAGTTTCCCGTCGGGCGATCGAAACGATTCAACTACTCAGAGAACAGTCATGGCTTGGCTAAAGCGCATCTTCGGCAAAGAAGAACAAGATAAGGTCGGACAATTCGAGACGATGCCGATCTTCGAGTCCACCGCGAAGGGCAAAGCGGCGAAACTATCCGCGCCCGCCAAACCGGCAACGGACGAGAAAGGCGAGGAAATCCCGCCCGAGCGCGTCGGCCTCGATGGCAAATATGACGAAAGCGGCCTCGCCAAGCGCGTCGCGGCAGCGTTCGATATGGATGCGGCAACGGCGGATCTTGACTCCGTTTGGGTCGCGCAGCTCACGGGCGTGGTCGTGCTGAAGGGTTCGGTTCCCAGCCAGGGCGATCTCGACAAGCTCGTGGAGATTGCTAACGAAGTCTACGGCTCGACGAGCGTGCAGACGGATGAAGTGACGATCGGTTAAATCGCGATCGCGATCCGACAGAACCCCGCCACAATCCCGATTGAGACTGTGGCGGGGTTTATTTTGGCGCGGAGACGCGATCTCGGAGAACTCACGTACGATAGGCGATCGCGCCTCGGACTCGCCTACGCGCCCACCGCCTCCTTCGCCGCGTACAGTGTCTCCGCCGTGATTTTCGTGATGCCCTGCTCGCGCGCGAACTTCTCCGTATTGCGCTTCACCTTGCCACGCACGAACCCCGGCACGTTTTGTAGCTCCTTCAGCCCGTCTTTCGACCAGCTCAGATCCGTCTCGGTGGAGATCGTCGCTGTGATGGCCTCCTTGGTGTCGTGTCCGCCGAAAATCTCCAGCAGGTGGTCTTCCATGCCCAGCGTGAACGAGTTGTAAACCAGGTCGGCGATCTGGTTCGTGCCTTCGTAGCCAACGAACGGGCGGTAGCCGACGGGGAAATTTTGGATGTGGATTGGCGATGCAATCACGCCGCAGGGAATATCCAGTCGCTTGCCGACGTGGCGCTCCATCTGCGTGCCAAAAATTGCGGCGGGTTCGAGCTTGGCAATCTTGTCGGCGATGACCGTATGGTCTTCGCTGATCAGCACCTCGTCGCAATATTCCGACACCTGCTCGGTGAACCAGTCGCCGTCGTACTTGCAATAGGTTCCGGCCATCACGACATGGATGCCCATCTCCCGCGCTAGGATTTTCGTCATCGCGGCGGCGTGGGTGTTGTCGCCGAAGACGATCGCCTTTTTACCCGTTAGGTTTTGGCAGTCGATCGAGCGGGAGAACCAGGCCGCCTGCGAGACGAAGCGCGTCTGCTCGTCGATGAAATCTTCGTAGTTGACGCCAACGCCGCGACCGTTGAGCAGCTTCTGGATCGCGCGGATGCAGCGCGCCGTCTCGACGACGCCCATCGGCGTAATCTCGATCGAGGGCATCCCGAATTCGCGCTCGAGATACTGGCCGGTCATCTGTCCCAGCTCGCGATAGGGCAGCAGGTTAAACCAGGCGCGGGGCAGCTCTTTCAGGGTTTCGACTCGGGCTCCTTCGGGAATGATCGCGTTAATCGTAATGCCCAGCTCGGCCATGAGCTTTTTCAGCTCGGTGCAGTCGTGATTGTTATGGAACCCAAGGGTGGACATGCCGATGATATTCACCGACGGGTAGGGCGTTTGCTCGGTGTTCAGCGTGCCGCGTTTGCGCGCTTTTTCGATGTAGTATTCGACGATTTGCGCTAGGGTTCGATCGGCGGCTTGCAGCTCGTTGACGCGGTAGTGATTGACGTCGGCGAGCAGCACGTCGCTTTGGGTCTCGAGGGTGGCGCGCTTGACGAAATTCTCAAGATCTTCTTGCAGAATGCTCGACGTGCAGGTGGGCGTTAGGACGATAAGATCGGGATGTTCTTCGCTGTCTTTTCGGGTGATATTTTCAACGACTTTGTCTTGGGAACCGCGTGCGAGAACGTGGCGATCGACGATGCTGGCGGTGACGGGCGTAAAGTCGCGCTCGCGCGAGAGCATCGATCGCATGACGTTGAAATAGTCGTCGCCCAGCGGCGCGTGCATGATCGCGTGAACGTTTTTAAACGAGCTGGCAACGCGCAGCGTACCAATGTGCGCGGGGCCTGCATACATCCAATAGGCGAGTTTCATAGGGGGATTCCGATAAGTCAAACGAGATGGCGAGCCTTTCGCCTGAGACGGATTCGGCCATATATCTACCCACAATTTCCCCATCGTCTTGCGGGTTCGATTAAGCCGTATTAGGTGCGCTCCGATTGGCTCGGATGCCGCATGAGCCCATACCGATTTTCAGACGATATCGCTAGCCTAATGGGGATTTTCTGGCGGGCGATCGCCATGAGATAATTCTTTATCTCAACTCGCGCGAACATTGCGATCTTGCTGTTTTTTGTAAAGCGAGGTGCGAATTTTTGTTCGGTATCTTAAAACAATAGGAATATGACAACGGACTAAAGATTTTCGATCGCTTCACAGGCGCTATTTCGGGATTCACTTCTCCGGGATTCACGATGACAATCGAAGTACTCCATCTCTCCGACATTCACCTCGGCAGCGGACGCGCCCACGGTAAGCTCGACCCCGAGACCGGGCTCAACACGCGCCTGCTCGACTTTATCCAGAGCCTGACGCGCTGCATTGACGCTGCGATCGAGCGCAATGTCGATCTCGTACTATTTGGCGGCGACGCTTTTCCCAACTCGACGCCGCCGCCTTATATAGCCGAGGCGTTTGCCAGCCAGTTCCGTCGCCTCGCCGAAGCGAATATCCCGACGGTACTGCTCGTCGGCAACCACGACCAGCACGCCCAGGGGCAGGGCGGCGCGAGTTTGTGTCTCTACCGCACGCTCGTCGTCCCCGGCTTTGTCGTCGGCGATCGGCTGACCACCCACCGCATCACGACCAAGAGCGGCGACGTCCAGGTGGTGACGCTGCCGTGGCTGACGAAATCGACGTTGCTGACGCGCCCGGAGACCGAAAACCTGTCGATCGAAGAGATCGATCGGCTGCTAATCGATAAGCTGCGTACCATCCTCGAGGGCGAAATTCGCCAGCTCGATCCCGAGACGCCCGCGATTCTGCTCGCGCACCTGATGGCCGATCGCGCCACCTTTGGAGCCGAGCGCTTCCTTGCGGTTCGCAAGGGTTTCAACGTGCCGCTCTCGCTGATCTCGCGCCCGGAGTTCAGTTATGTTGCTCTCGGCCACGTTCACAAGCACCAAAATCTCAATCCGGACAACGACCCGCCCGTGGTCTATCCCGGCAGCATAGATCGCGTTGATTTCAGCGAAGAGAAAGAAGAAAAGGGCTACGTCTTGGCGCGGGTCGATCGCGGCATTTGCGAGTGGGAATTTCAGCCGCTGCCCGTCCGCCCGTTTCGGACAATTTCTGTCGATCTGACCCAGGCCGACGACCCGCTCGCCAAGCTGACCGCCGCGCTCGCGAAAGCCGACCTCGATGGTGCGGTCGTGCGCTTGCAGTACCGCATCCACGCCCAACGCCTCGACACGATCGACCTAGCGGCGCTGCGCACCGCACTCGCTACGGCGCACAGCTTTACAGTTTCCCCAGAGCCCGTCAGCCAGCTCGCCCGTCCGCGAATGCCGGAGCTGAGTACCCACCACGATCCGATTGAGGCCCTGGAGACGTACCTGACCGATCGTAGCGAGCTCTCGACAATCCGCGACGACCTGCTACAAGCAGCTCGCGACCTCGCCCGCATCGACACTGAGCTACAGCTTTCCTGAGCTTGCCTGGAGCGTGTCGCGGCTTGGTGCGATGACTGTCAATGGCCGAGACTTTTGCGAGGGGAGCCCTCAAACACCTGACTCGCTCGGCAAGGTGCTGAACTTCTTGCTGGGTCGGGTCGTAAACTCAGTTGAATTTCGATTGACGACGGTCCACGCATTTTCGATTTTTTGAACCTTTGCAAAATTTCGCACGACCTATTCGGTATCCGTATCGTCCGAGAAAGGTGCGATCGTGTCTTTCAAAATCAACCTGCTTGAATTCTGACGAGCACGAGTCCATCGCCAAGGTTGTGGCTTTGAGGGCAAGCCCGAAAAAAACACATCGTAGAGGGCGCAGCCTCGCACGCAATGACTTCGGGAACGGGAGTACAGTTCGGAGCATCGACATAAACTGGGATTTGTTCGAGCGCATTCTGCCCATCCGCTCTATTTTGCCGCTCGAATCAAATTCACATACTAAAAAGCGGCCAGGTTACCAGCCGCTTTTTAGAAGATTTTCGATCCCAGAGCCAGTCACGACTAGAACTCGGACTCAAGTGTGAAAGTAAGAGGCGGCAAGTCGGCTGCCTCTATTAGCAGGGACTAACACCCGCAGTCGATCGCCCCCCACCTGCAACATTCAATCGACATCGCCGATTTCGCTTGCATCGACTTGCTTGAGCTGAATGTGCTTGTAGCCCAGCTTAATTTCAAACTCATCGCCAGGTTTCAGACCCATTTCCTGAGTGTAGGTCGAGCCGATAACGATTTGACCGTTTTTGTGGACGCTGACGCGATAAGTCGGTTCGCGACCACGCCCGTCTTTAACGCCTTCGGGGTCGAGGGGAATACCTTTCGCAGCCAGTACGGCGTCGTAGAAATCAGTCAGGTTGACGCGCGTTTGGTCGTTCTTCGTGATCGTGTAGTATCCGCATCGTTTCGCTGTTTCGCGTCGAGGCAAATGCGACGAATCTTTAACCTTTGCCAGCAACGCTTTGCCCGTTAAGGGTGCCGTAGGCAGTTCGCTCATTGGCTTAACTTAATTCTCCACCTAGTTCTGAACTCTATCCTTTAGAGACTTCAGTCTCCACAACTAAGAATATAACTGAAAATGCCTAATTTTACATCTGAAAAAATATCCTTTTCTTACCGTGGAGATAAAATGCTTCCAAAGTGCGGCGCTGAGATAGAAGTGATGACTTCGATCGGGAAATCGCGGCGAAGAGCCGTACCCTAACCGTCGCCTATCTCTACAATCGCTCAGACGGTCGTCGTGTCGAAAAATATCGCCCGCTCGCGCCGATCTCGAAGGCTTTCGTTCCGTCCGATATTGGCCGAGCTGATGAAGAATGGAGATAGAATGCGGCGCTTTCGTCGGGGATCGAGCTGCATTACTGCCGCAAATCTTAATGGGAATCGATCCAGAGAATGCTTGCTCTGCAAGCGTTACGCGGGATTGTCTGCAGTGAACGTCTGTCTCGATCTCACCGGTCTGCTATCAAGGCCGTTATAAATCCGAACAGGTGCGATCGCGCGGATGCCTCAGCATCGCCAACTCAAATTACAGCCAGATCTGTAGCTTGGTTCTGGTAAGAGAAGCGCTTCCCCGTCGTCGCTGTCGCGTGGTTCTACAGGCTGGCGGGTGAACTTTCGGAATCGAGCGACCGTACAAACACTCACATTGACTTGCGGGGCCGGGTCTGTTCTTGTTTCGAGGCCCTAGTGGGGTCAACTCTCCGGTTTTGGCGGTTCTTTACGAATTTGGATTTTTAGCTTTGACAGTCTGTCACCTCTACTCGCAGTCCGTCAAGGGATATTGATAAGATTTTCCTTACTTTTTAAGGGGATCGATCGCGTCTTCAAGCTAGGTTCCTCCACGCTGTGTCGATAAAAACGGCAAAGATTGAAATATTGAGCCCGCCGAGCGACGATCGCGGCAACGGACAAAAAAGTTGCTGACAAGCGCCGTGTAAGTCAAGCGATTTTTAGTTTTGCTTCCAGTCCGTTCGAGGCGGAGACGCAGCAATTTTTTTATAATGTCTATCTCGCAGAGGGGCGATAGGTCTCGACGCGGAGAATATCGATCGCGTTTGGGTCTAGCGATCGCGCAGATTATCGTTGGCAACGGCGATCCGATGCAGCATCGATCGCGAGCGGATACTATCGTAATTTCCCCTAGAAAATCCGGGCGAAAGGGAGACTAGCCTGATACTCAGCGACGCCTAAACACGAGGCAGATCGCGCAATGCAGAGACGATCGCCGCACCGATCTAATCTTTTTGCTGGCTGTGCTTGCAAGTTTTGGGAAAGTGACGGGATTGCGAGCGGGCTTACGATCGAGTACCACGTCGCCCCGGGAAATTGGCGCTGCTGGCGAACGATCGCCTAAAAAAACGTGCGATTGCGGCTGCTCGTACGTGCGCTAATCGAAAGTACGTCGTTCGTGCCGTGCCTTGGTGGAAGATTATAAGGAAAGAACGCTTTCGCTGGTAGTGTCGCGGCTCTACAGACGCGATCGGCTGGATTCTTTGGGTATGAAGCGCCCGGTGGGATATCGCGGGCGAGCGGCTTTCGGCGGAATTCAAGCATTCCGAAAACTTTCAACAGCCTGCCGCAGAATTGCAGGAAGGGGAGCAACCATGCCAATTTCTATTCTCGTGACCGGCCCGTCTCGTTCGGGAAAAAGCGAGTTTGCAGAGCGGCTGGCGTCGCGGCTGGCAGCGATCGCCGATCGCCCGGTGGTCTATATCGCCACAGCCCGACGCAACCCGGATGACCCTGAGTGGCAGGCGCGCATCGAGCAGCACTGTCTGCGCCGCCCGGAGGCGTGGCGGACGATCGAAGCGCCGCAAGATCTCGTCGGCGCGATCGAGGCGGCAAATGGCGAAACACGATCGCCTTGCCTGCTGGTCGATGCCTTTGGCACGTGGGTGGCGAATGGGCTCGGCGACGATTGCGACACTTGGCAAACGGAGCGAGATCGTCTGGTGGCAGCGATCGCGGGCTACCGGGGGGATGCAATCTGCGTTGCAGAGGAGACGGGTTGGGGCCTCGTTCCGGCTTATCCGGCGGGCCGCCAGTTTCGCGATCGCCTGGGCGAGCTGACGCGCGCTGCCGGGGCGGTGGCCGACCGGCTCTATCTGGTCGTAGCGGGATACGCGATCGACGTCAAGGCGGCGGGATACGCGATCGACGCACCGCTCGACGGTATCGAACTCGCGCGATGATGCGCCGCGATCGTCAAGGACGTTTAGCTCGAGCCGCCGATCGTCGCCTGCCCCTCGTCGGCGCAGATGTCGCTGGTCGAAGCGGAGCGTGGCGATCTCGAGCGAGCCGCGCCCGATAGGCGACGCGCTGAGCAGCGCCACGAAAACCAGTGCCACGAAAACCAGTGCCGCGAGGCCGAAAAGAGAGCAGCGCGCGAGCGAAACCACCGTTCGCAGAATCGGCGCAACTCCTGAGCTTTTATGGAGTCTTTCAATGAGCCTGATGCCGGGGACACACTGTTCGCTTGTGCAAACGTGCGAACGCCGGAGTCCTATCCAAGCCCCTGCCGCAGGCGAGCGGCATTGCCGGTAGACACCCGATACAGGCCCAGCTCGATCGCATCGCAACCCACCGCTGCGTCGGTCTTGCAGCAAGCCTGCGACAAATATGGCGAAAAATGTGCTCTATCAACGCTTTGGGTCGAGCAGACGCGGTAATGTCTTTAAGCAAACGTTAAGGCCGAGCCGCTGCGCTGATGTCCGATCCGTTCCGAACCTCCACCGCCGACCCGCAATTGTCCTCGCGTCTCCCGGCCAATATTTACCAGCGTGCGGACGGCCTGACTCTCATTCACCAGGAAATCGAAGCCGTTCCCGTCGTCGTGACCGATATTTGGGTCGATGCTGGGGCGCGCCACGAATATCCAGAAGACAGTGGCTTGGCCCACTTTCTGGAGCATATGATCTTTAAGGGCACCGATCGCCTCTCGCCCGGTGCGTTCGACTGCGCGATCGAGGGGCGCGGAGGCGCGACCAATGCGGCCACCAGCCACGACTACGCCCACTTCTACATCACCACCGCCGATCGCGACTTCGAGGCGACGCTGCCCGACCTGTGCGATCTGTTGCTGCGTGCCAAGATTCCCGACGATGAGTTCGAGCTAGAGCGCGAGGTGGTCTACGAAGAAATTGCCCAGTACCGCGATAATCCCGACGATTGCCTGTTTGCCGCGACGATGGCGTCGTTATATCCAGCCTCAGCCTACGGCAGGCCGGTGCTGGGCACGCGCGATCGGCTCGAGTCGCTGACCCCGGAGACGATGCGGCAGTTCCACCGCCAGTACTATCAGCCCCACAATATGACCGTGACGATCGTCGGCAACGTGAGCTTCGATCGCGCTCGCGACGCCCTCGAGCGCCACTGCACGGATTTCCGCCCGCCCGCGAGCTACCGCGACGATCGCCCCGTTTCCGCGCCCCCGCGCCAGACCCAAATTTGCCGAGACATCCTGGAGCTGCCGAACTTGGAGCTCGCGCGCCTCAATCTGGCGTGGCACGGCCCCGGCGTCGAGAACCTGCGCGATGGCTACGTGCTCGATGCGATCGCGATGATTCTTTCCGGCGGCCGCTCCTCGCCGCTGGTGCGCGAGCTGCGCGAACAGCGCCAGTGGGTGCAGGCGATCGGCAGCTATTTCTCGCTCCAGCAAGACTCCGGGCTGTTTTCGATCTCGGCGTGGCTGGATGCGACCTACCTGCAAAACGTCGAAGAGGCGATCGTCGCCCGTCTGGCGGAGCTGCACGACACCGCGATCGCGCCTGCCGTCCTGGAGCGCGCCAAGCGACAGCTCTGTAACGATTTTGTCTTCTCGACGGAGACTCCCAGCCAGCTTGCCGGGCTCTACGGCTATTACCACACCCTCGATCGCGCCGATCGCGCTTTCGACTACCCCCGCGAGATTGCCACGATCTCACCTGAGGAGATTACGACCGTCGCCCGCCGCTATCTGGCCACCGATGCCTACACCGCCACGATCGCGATCTGCGAACC
This sequence comes from uncultured cyanobacterium, assembly GCA_937899645.1. Classification (GTDB taxonomy): domain Bacteria; phylum Cyanobacteriota; class Cyanobacteriia; order Cyanobacteriales; family Geitlerinemataceae; genus RDYZ01. The sequence goes on from CALCCD010000005.1 coordinate 25,574, forward strand.
GGCAACATAGCGGCGATCGCTGCGCTACCCTGGCCCCTGGAGGCGCGGCCTGCCTGCCATGCTGCCGTACTGCCCGCCTGCCAATTCTCCAGCCAATTTTCTGGCCCGTTCCCCGGCTGTTTCTTCAGTCGCTCTTCCGGTCGCCTGTCTCTCGGCCGCTCTCGGCCCCTCTCGGCCAATCCCCCCGGCCAGCCCCTTTGGCGACCGCTCCGGCGACACCTCCGCCCCCCTCTCGCTCCGTCACTACTCTTTCTGCGCGTCCATGCTCCACTCCCAAATCCACCGCAAAACCCTCGCGAACGGAATCGTGGCGATCGCGATCGGTAATCCCAGCACCGACATCATGGCCGCGCGCTTTTTCTCCCGGGGGGGCAGCCGCTACGACCCCACACCGGGAACCGGCAACCTGATGGCCTCGGCGATTACCAAGGGGACGGCAAACCTCTCGTCGATGGAGATCGCCGAGCGCGCCGAGTCCGTCGGGGCCAGCCTGGGAACGGACGTCACGAGCGACTACTTTTTAGCCAACCTCAAAACCGTTTCCTCCGACTTCGGCGAGATGCTGGCGCTGACGAGCGAAATCCTGCGCGAGCCGTCGTTCCCCGCCGCAGAGGTCGAACTCGAAAAGCGGCTGACGCTCCAGTCGATTCGATCGCAGCGCGAGCAGCCCTTTTCCGTGGCCTTCTCGGAGCTGCGATCGGCGATGTACGGCCAGCATCCCTATGCTCTCTCGACCCTGGGAACCGAAGACGACGTCGCCACCCTCGTGCCCCAAGACCTGCACCGCTACCACCGCGCCTATCTGCGTCCGGACAACCTGATCGTCACCCTCGTCGGCTGCATCGAGCCCGATCGCGCGATCGCCCTGCTCGAAGAAACCTTCGGCGACTGGGAAGCCAGCGGCCTGCCCACCGATCTGCCGCCGCTGCCCGCCCCCAACACCGAGCCGCGTCGGGTCGGCCTCGCCCAGGACACCCAGCAGTCGATCGTCATGCTGGGCTACTCGGCTCCATCGGTACTCGCGCCCGCCCACCCCGACGAACCGGACGAGTACGCCGCGCTCAAGCTGCTCAACACCTACCTGGGCAACGGCCTCTCCAGCCGCCTGTTCGTCGAGCTGCGCGAGAAGCGCGGGCTGGCCTACGATGTCTCCGCCTTTTTCCCGACGCGCGTCGATCTTTCCCAGTTCGTGGCCTATATCGGCACGGCCCCGGCCAACACCGAAGTCGCCCTCGACGGCCTCCAGGCAGAACTCGATCGCCTGGTCGCCCGCCCTCTCGATCCCGAGGAGCTAGAAACCTCCAAGCGCAAGCTGCTCGGCCAATACGCCCTCGGCAAACAAACCAACGCCCAAATCGCCCAGATCCTCGGCTGGTACGAAACCATCGGCCTCGGCACGGACTTCGACGAACGCTTTCCCGAGGCGATCGAGGCAGTTACGGTAGAAGCCGCCCAGGAGACGGCGCGCAAATATTTCAGCGGTACGCCCTACATCTCCGTCGTCGGCCCGGAAGCGGCGATCGAGCCCGTGCTGGGCGCAGCCGCAGTCGGCTAGCGTCACGTCGAGGCTAAATGTAAATCAGAATTGCGTCTTTCAGCGTAAAGATTAGGGGCTTTAGGCAGAATGGGAAGTCCCCCCCGATCGGTTTACATCAGAACTGACGCATGAAAGAACAATCTCGCCGTCTCGTTTCCTACAGATGGGTCGCCCGACTGTGGTGGGTCGCCGCGATCGTCACGATTGTTTTGCTCGCCTTCGGCCTGAAGCTGCTCGGCACGGGCCTCAAGGAACTGGTGGGCGATCGCGTGTCCGTCCTGTTCGCCTTCGCCACCAATCCCGCGCTGGGCTTACTAATCGGCGTCCTCGCCACCGCTCTCGTCCAGTCCTCGAGCGCCGTCACCTCGCTCGTCGTCGGCCTCGTCGCCACCGGCATGCCCGTCACCACCGCCATCCCGATCGTCATGGGTGCGAATATCGGCACGACGATCACCAATACGCTGCTCAGCCTCGGGCAGGCGGGCGATCGCGATCGATTCGAGCGCGCCTTCGCTGCCGCCACCGTCCATGACTTTTTCAATATCTTTTGCGTGGCGCTGTTCCTGCCGCTGGAGATTTCGACCGGCTTCCTGACGCGGCTGAGTGGCTCGTTCGCCAATCTCATCCGAGACTGGGGCCTTACGTTCGAGAGTCCCGTCGGCCTCAAGACGTTGATTTCGCCGCTGGTGAAGGCGACGACGGCGCTGACGGCGGGTTTGTCGCCGGTCTTACATGGGGCGGTGTGGCTCGGGCTTGGGTTGGCGATCGTGCTGCTGGCGATCGCGATGCTGGCGAAGACGCTGACGTTTGCGATCGAGCGGTTTGGCAACGGGCTGTTCGGTGCGATCGGCGATCGGCCGCTGCTGGCGATGGCGACGGGGGCGGGCATCACGACGATCGTGCAGTCGTCTTCGACCACCACCAGCTTGATGGTGCCGCTGGCGGCGAGTGGGGCGTGGCGGCTGGAGGCGATCTATCCGTTCACGCTGGGGGCGAATCTGGGAACGTGCGTGACGGCATTTCTAGCGGCGACGGCGATCGCGGGGAATGCGAGTTTGGTGGCGTTGCAGATCGCGATCGCGCATTTGTTGCACAATGCGATCGGGGTGGCGGTGGTGTACGGTCTGCCGGTGTTGCGGCGGGTTCCCTTGACGGGGGCGCGGTGGTTGGCGCGATCGGCGCGCAGCCCGTGGGCGGTGGCGGGGTATGTGTTGGGGGTATTTTTTGGGTTGCCGGGGCTGGCGATCGTGGTGTCGTTGTTATGAGGGTTGCCGGTCGATCTATCCAGCAATTGAGGCGGCTAGGAACGCGCCCGCGAGCAGCAGCAAGGGGCGCAGCCAGCGCATGACGATCGCGGTGTGGCTGGGGAAGTCGGATTCAGTGTCGATCGCGACGGTGTTGTAGGGAATGCCGCGATATTTGAGGGCGTGGGGTGTGGGTGTCGCCGGGAGGGGCTGGGAGATTTGAAAGTCGAGGCCGCGATAGCGTCCGGTGATGTTGCTTTCGGGTGCGTCGATCGTGGCGATCGAGGTTTGGTACGGCGTGCTGCGATAGGTGAGTTTCATGAACAAAGGGGCGCGGATGGGTTGGGCTTTCTTCTGGTATAGCAAGGTATTCGGGTGGCTGATGCGAGCGGGGCAGATTACTTTCGGGAAGCGGGCCATAGCAATCATCGATTGGGTTGAGACACCGAGTACTGGAGACCGCGTTTCGACTCCGCTCAACGCTCATTGAGGTTTTTGGCGAATGTCCTAAGCAAATTGGGTTTGGCTATAAAATTTGAAAAATAGCAATTTCTCAGATACGCCATTTCGGAGGTGTCATCGTGAGTCGTGGTATGGAACGCGATCGACAAGATCGGGCAGAAACTCCCATCGACGAGTTGAGCAGATCTCGGCGCGACCTGGCGTATGGCATGGATTGCCTCGTGCCGGGGTTTTATCTCTGGTTTGGGCGACTCTCGATCTGTTTGGGCGGCTGCGAAGCGGAAGAGGACTATCCGGGGACGGTTCACGGGGGTGCGGGAATGGCGTTGGTGTTGCCGCACTATCGAATTTGGACGACGTATCGGGGGGATTACGATCCTCGATAAGCATGCTTTAGATGGAATCGATCGAATCAAAGCGAAGACGTTACCGGCGGCGGAGTTCGATGGACTGCTGTTGGCTGCGGGGGATCGTCAGATTGGGAGCGCTCCGGCGAAAGGGAGGCGAGTCAAAGTTTGGTGGACGCACGATCTATATTCGGCAGATCGAGGCGATCTACAGTCCCGATGGGTTAGTGGCGATTACGGCGTACCACCTGGAAAGCGAAGGCTAGAATTGGGGGCGATGGTTTACATAGGGTGAGGCGATGGCGGGCTGGTTGCGGCGGCTGGCGGATCGGACACGGCGAATCGGATATCGGACGCCGCCGGAGGTGCTAGCAAAGATTCGCGAAGCGGAAAGGACGAAGGCGACAGAACTCGACCTGAGTTTTTCAAGCTTAAAAGAAATTCCCGAAGAACTCTCTCGCCTGACGAATCTCACAGAGCTGAATTTGTCGCAAAATCAGCTAACGGAAATCCCGGAGCATCTCTCTCGCCTGACGAATCTCACATTGCTGTATTTGTCGGGAAATCCGATCGTCACGCCCCCGATCGAAGTCTGCGAACAGGGCCTCGACGCCATCCGCGGCTACTACCGCCAACGCAACGAAGAAGGAACCGCCAAACTCTACGAAGCCAAACTCCCGATCGTCGGTGAAGCCGGAGCGGGCAAAACCACCCTCGCCCAAAAGATCCAACACCCCGACTACAAACTCAGCAAACTCCCCAGCACCGAAGGCATCGATATCCTGCGCTGGCAGTTTACCCACCCCGACGGCTCCCCATTCCGCGTCAACATCTGGGACTTTGGCGGCCAAGAGGTTTACCACGCCACCCACCAATTTTTCCTAACAAAGCGCTCCTGTTACGCCCTCGTCGCTGACAACCGCAAAGAAGACGACAACCTCTTCTACTGGCTCAGTATCCTCGAACTCCTCGCTGACGATAGCCCCGTCCTGATTGTCAAAAACGAGAAAGGCGATCGCGCTCGCGACCTGAACGAAAACAAACTGCGCGGCGAATTCCCGCAGCTAAAAGACAGCCTCGCCACCAACTTCGCCACCGATCGCGGCTTTGCAACCCTGCTGGAGCAAATTCGCCACCAGCTCAGCACCCTGCCCCACATCGGCGACGAACTCCCGAAAACCTGGGTGCGCGTCCGCGAAGCCCTAGAGGGCGATCCGCGCAACACGATTACTCTCGACACCTACCTCGAACTTTGCGAGGAAAACGGCTTTAAGCAGCGTAAAGACTCGCTCCAGCTTGGACAGTATCTCCACGACCTCGGCGTCTTCCTCCACTTCCAAGACGACGACCTGCTCTGCAAAACCATCATCCTCAAACCCACCTGGGGAACCGACGCCGTCTACAAAGTCCTCGATAACGACACCGTCGTTCAGAATCAAGGCTGCTTCAGTCGCCAAGACCTCGACGCCATCTGGTCGGACGAGCAGTACACCGGCCTGCGCGGCGAACTGCTGCAACTGATGATGAAATTTCAGCTCTGCTACGAGCTGCCCTACCGGAAGTCTTCTAATCGTCAGAGGCACTACATCGCCCCCCAACTCCTCAGCCCGAATCAGCCAAAATATCACTGGGAAGACAGCGATAACCTCATCCTGCGCTATACCTACGAGTTCATGCCCAAAGGCATCCTCACCCGCTTCATCGTCGCGCTCCACGAGTTCATCGTCAGAGAACCCGATAACCCGCAAGTTGTCTGGCGGACCGGCGTTCTGCTCGAACGCAACAACACCCGCGCCGAAGTGAGCGAGTTTTACGAAAAGCGCGAAATCAAGATCCGTTTGCAAGGAGAAAACAAGCGCGGATTGCGGGAAATTATCGCCCACGAACTCCAGAAAATTCACGACAGCTTCCACCGCCTGAAAGTCAAACAGCTCATCCCTTTCAACTGCAACACCTGCAAGCCGAGCCAGACGCCGCATATGTACGACCTCAAGCGCCTCGAACGCCGTCTTGCGAAAGGGCAACTGACGGTTGAGTGCGACGAGAGCTACGACGATGTTGACGTGCGCGGCTTAATCGACGATTCCTTCGGCGATCGACCAGTCAAAGAGTACCGCGACCCGAAAACGGGCAAAGTCGTGCAGATTTTCATGGGAGATGACACATACCAAAGCCATTCCGGCAGCGGTGATAACGTTGGCCGCGATAAACGCACCAACACCTAAAACTCCAGCAAACTCATGTAAATTTCATCCGAGCTGAGATGCTACAGACCGCAGAACGATTCGCCACACTCACCATTCCGATCGCTCTCAAACTCCACGTCACCCCCGAGCAGTTCGTCGCGATCGCCGCCCACAACCGAGACATCCGCCTCGAACGCGCCGCCACAGGAGAACTCACCGTGAACCCACCCACCGGCGGCGAAACCGGCCACCGCAACTCTAAACTCGGGCTCGTCCTCGGTATCTGGTGGAGCAACGCAGGCGAACCCGGACTGACCTTCGACTCCTCCACGGGCTTCACGCTGCCCAATGGCGCGGTCTTTTCGCCCGACGCCTCCTGGGTGAGTGCCGAACGCTGGGAATCCCTCACGCAACAGCAGCGCGACACCTTCCCGCCCATCTGTCCGGACTTCGCGATCGAGCTGCGATCCAAGTCCGACACGCTCAAGCCCCTGCAAACCAAGATGCGCGAATATATCATTAACGGCACGCGGCTGGGCTGGCTGCTCGACCCGCAGAATAAAACCGTCGAGATCTACCGCGCCAACGGCGAAGTTGAAATCCTCTCAAATCCAGCGGAAGCCTCGGGAGAAGACGTACTGCCGGGATTCACGCTGAAGCTCTCGCGGATTTGGGGATAGGCCGCAACATCAAATCGCCAGCGACGTATCCTCATAAACCTCGCCCAGCGCCAGCGCCAAATCCACACAACCCAACTGCACCGACGCCTCCGAATTCTCGCCATACACCTGCCGCGTCCACGCCCCCGACCCGCGCCGAAACACCTCAACTTCCATCCGCTCCGCACTCACCAACACGTACTCCTCCAAACTCCCCAACGTCCGGTAGTCCGCGAACTTCTCCATCCGATCGAACGCCGCCGTCGATGGCGACAACACCTCGATAATCAGCTTCGGATGCTCGATATAGTGCTGCTTCGACTGACCGTCACTATCGCGATCGTCGCAAGTCACCGCTATATCTGAGTAATAAAACGAGTTCGCCGCCGCGACCCGCACTTTCATATTTTCCGAAAACGCGCGACACCCCGAACCGCGCAAGTGCATCCATAGGTTGCCGAACAGGTTGCCCGTGATGATGCTGTGAGCGCGCGTTCCGCCCGACATGGCGAACACTTCCCCGCCGCGATACTCGTGCCGCACCGGACTCGCTAGCTCGCTCGCGAGGTATTCATCCGGGTGAATGTAAATGGGGTCGTTAGCCAGCATGGCAGTCTCGATCGTGCTGCCTCCAGTGTAGCGACAGTAGCAGTGCGCTCCGATTTCGCCCGGCTCAGTTCGTCCAAAGCTGCTGCGGCGCGTAGCCCAGCTCCACCAGCATCCGGTGTAGCAGCGGCAGACTGAGGCCGATTACGTTCGTGTGGCAGCCCTCGATCTTCTCCACGAACAGCGAGCCGCGTCCGTCGATCGCAAAACAGCCCGCACAGCCCAGCGGCTCGCCCGTCGCGATGTACGCCTCGATCGTCGCGTCGTCGATGTCCGCGAAATGGACGCGCGTCATCGCACAGTTCACCAGCGTCATATTGCGAGCCGTGTCGATCAGCACGTGGCCGGTATGCAGCTCGCCCACATTTCCGCGCATCAGCTTCCAGCGCGCGATCGCGTCCTCCGGCGAGTCCGGCTTACCGTAGATTGTTCCGTCTAGCGACAATATCGAATCGCAGCCCAACACCAGCGTCGTATCGCGCGGTTCGCTGCTGGTTTCCAGCGCTGACATCTCGACACTTTTCCGGCGGATGCCCTCGGCGATATGCTCGGCCTTGAGCTGCGCTAGAGTTTGTACGAGCGCGATCGGGTTCGCGGACTGCACCTGCGACTCGTCCACATTGCTGGGACAGACGATCGGCTCGAAGCCCGCGTCGCGGAGCAGTTTGCGGCGGGCGGGCGAGGCCGAAGCCAGGATAAGCAGCGGTCGGACGGGCTGGGTCATGGCGAATGGCCTACCGAGTCAAAACACCGAGTCAAAACACCGAGTGTAGGACGCCGGGCGGAGATGACGATTAATACACTTTGAACGACTGGGCGACGACGCGGAGCTGGTCGCCGTCTTTTTCCCAGCGGCGCTCGGGCGTCGAGACGTTCAGCGTAAAGAGCTGCCCGCGCGAGATGGCTGCGCTGGCCAGATTGTGGCGCTCGCCTTGGGGCAGGGTCACGGCGTACTCGAACAGGTAGTAGGTGTGGTCTTTGGAGTCGGTGCGCGAGGCGACGCCGACTAGCTCGGCTTCGCGACCCGAATCCGGCGGTGCGATCGCGGTTTTGCCCAGGGTGTTGCCGACTTCGCTCGGTGTGCCCAGCTCGGAGATCGAGGCGACGCCCTCGGCAGCGGGATTGATGACGACGCTGACGTTCTCACTGCTTTCGATTAGGTCGTGGAAGATTACGTCCGGTGCGATATTGGTCGCGTCGATTTCCGTCCAGCCATTGGGATAGAGGAATTCGTAGCCATCGTAGTCGTCGGTGTAATTCTTCAGGCCGCTGGTGGGCGAGGCGGAGCAACTGCTGAGGACAATCGCCAGGGTCGCACACAGGAAAACCGCGATTCGCTTAAACATATCGAGAAAAAGTTACGAGAAAAACCGGGACAGCAGCAGAACGAAGGGCGAGATTCGAGACGCGATCGCGGCGCGCGCGTCAATAACCCGGCCAGAAATTAGGGCTCTGCTCTTGGGATCGTACCCGATCGTGTCGATCGCGCTCGGGTTTCTTAGGTGGCGTCGGTCGAGCTGGGGGTGGCGGCGGTGGCATCAGTATCTTCTGCTTCGCTGGCCGGGTGGGCGTCGATCGCGCCTTGGCAGTCCGTCACGCTGGCCCGCTCGCCCATGGCTTCGACGAGAGCATCGTAGGCGTCGCGGTGGAGATCGAGGGTCGATTTCGCCTGGACGATCGCCCAGCGCTCGCGCTGCTGACCCGCTAGCGGTGCGAACTTCAGCACCCGCAGCATCGACTGGAGCTGGGCTCTGTCATTTTCGCCACCGATCGCCCGTTCGTAAAATAGCTCCTCCGCCGCGATGCCCGCCATCAGCACCATCGCCGCGCGATCGACCCAGCGCCGGGAGATCGTTGCTTCGGGACTGACCGCTGAGGGGACACCGCCGCGATCGAGGGTGGCCACCTGCTCGCGAAACGACGACTCGAGATCGAAGCGGACGCCGCCGTCTCCGGGTTGACCCTGGCGCAGCGACTCCCAGGCGTCGAGCGCGTAGCCTTCGATCGGGATCTCGAACAGGTGCGCCATCAGAAAGTGTCCGGCTTCGTGGCGCAGAATCCGCTCCTGGCGATCGGGGCTGCGTCCGGTGAGGCGATCGCGGATGGCGCGGGTGACTTGGCCGTCGGCGAGGAAGGTGTCGAGCCCGATCGCGCCGAGCAGCGCGAAGGCGAGGCTGGCGGTCAGGTAGGGCGACAGGTCGAGGACGGGCAGCACCAGGCTGGAGAAGACGAACAGGCCGACGCCGATGGCGATGAGGTTGAGCGAGCGGTTATCCAAGAATCTATGGGGGTGAGGTCGAGATCGCGGTGAGGTCGAGATCGCGGTGGCCCTAACCGACGACTTCGGTTTGGAACCATTCGCGATCGCGCAGGGAGGCGAGCAGCGCATCGGACTGGGCGACGACGCGCAGCTCCGGGCGACTGACGAGCGCGGCGCGCAGCTCTTCGATCGCCCGATCGTCATAGCCGACGCTTGCGAAACAGCATGCCTTACCGTAACGGGCTTCGGGGCAATCTGGCTGCACTTCCAGGGCGCGATCGAAGGCCGCGATCGCCTCATCGAAGCGCTGCAGCCGTACGAATAGAGCTCCGCGCGCGCAGTGGGGCAGCGGCGCGCTCGGCTCGATTTCGATCGCTTTGTCGTAAGCCGTTAGGGCTTCGGTGTAGCGCTCCTCGCGCTCGAGCTGCTTGGCGCGATCGAGGTGGTAGTCGAGCAAATCGTCGAGGGTTTTATGGGCGTCGGTCAGAGTTTGACGCGCCGAAAGTGCCATTGAGACCATTTCCTTGAGGCGCTGCTCGTCTTCGGTACTTGTGGGCGGCTCTGGCGAGGGCGGTTCGTCGGTATGGCCCGTTGGATTCGGCGGATTGGAGCTGACGAAGTCGGAGACTGGCTGAGGCGGGGCGCTGGTGGGCGCGCGATCGAAGTCGGGTGCGGAAGGGCGATCGGATTCGGGCGAGTGCGTTGCGGGCAGGTACTCGCGCTGGAGTTCGGCCTGCGGATTCGTTGGCAAGTTGGCGGTCTGCAAGTTAGCGGTCTGCAAGTTGGCGGCCTGCAATTGCGCGCGCAGTTCGGCCTGTAGTTCAGTCTGCAATTCGGCCCGCAGCTCCTGCTGTAGTTCGTCGCGCAAGTCGTCGCCAAAGCGCCGCTCGACTTCATCAACTAACTGCGCGATCGCCGAAGAGCGAAACAGCCACACCAGCAGCACCACCAAAAATGGCGAGGCAATCAGAAATATCAGCAGCGTATTCAGCAGTCGGATCGTTACGCCGAAGTTCCGCGAGACGGACTCATCGACCTCTCGCTCGATAATTCTCTCGATCTCGACGCGTTCGATCTCGACACTTTGAAGCGCGGGATCGACAGCGCCCGATGGTGCGACCTCGGCTGGCGGAGTCGGTGAAAAATCCAGAGCATCTTGGGCGGGCGCGGGCGCAGCGAGGGCGGCGGCCAGACCGGCGGCAGACAGCAGTAACTTAAGCGATGGCTTCACGAGAGAGCCCCCATCGGGCGAGGTTGGCGATCGGGCAAAGGAGCGTTGGCCTGCACCTCGACGAAGGCAATCAGGCGACGCGTCCCTAGCTCGAGGATAGCGAACCTGAAGAGAGGGGTGACTCAACGCCCTCGTCGCTCTCGCCATCGAACTCGCGCCCGACGAGGCTGGCAAAGGTCGGGTCGTCCGCGACAAACTCCAGGGCCGGTTCGTCCTCGGCGCGGCTGACGTAGTCCGGATCGGCCTCGATCGCCCGCGCCAGCCAAAACAGCGCCGACTTCGACTCCTTGCTAGCTGCGTAGCAGCAGGCTTTGGAGAACCATATATCGGGCCGATCTCCCTCGACGAATAGCGCCCGGTCGTAGTCTTCGATCGCCTCGATGTAGCGCCTGCGATTGCGACTGAGTTCGGCACGCGCGATCCACAGATCTATAGCGTCGGGGTCAAGCCGCAGCCCGTGGGAAAGGGTCTCGAAAGCTTCATTCTTGCGACCGAGCTGCTCTTGGGCCAACGCCCGATCGCGCCAAATGTTCAGATCGTCCGGCGCGATGCCGATCGCCTTGTCGAAGCATTGCAGCGCCTGCTCGGGACGGTTCACGGCCAGCGTCGCCCGCCCGCGCTCGTGCCATGCCTGGGCCGAGTTGGGATCGAGCTTCACGGCCTGGGAGTAGGCCAGCAGCGCCTCCTTATAACGTCCCAGCTCCATCATCACGTAGCCGCGATTGCTCCAGGCTTCGAGGTGGTCGGCCTTGAGTTCGGTCGCCCGCTCGAAGGAGAACGCCGCTGCGTCGTAGTCGCCGAGCTTAATGAGGCTGCTGCCCCGGTTGTTCCAGGCTTCGGGGTAGTCCGTCTTCAGATCGAGCGCGCGATCGAAAGAGGCGATCGAAGCTTCGTACTGTCCGAGGTTAAACAGCGCGCTGCCTCGGTTGCTCCAAGCTTGGTAATAGTCCGGCTTCAAAGCCACAGCGCGATCGTAAGAATCGACCGCATCTTCATAGTTGCCTGACAGAAACAGAGCGTTGGCGCGGCGGCAGTAGTCCTCCGGCGAAATCACGCCCGAGGCTTCGGCGCTGGGAATCGCAGCCCTGCCGTTGGTTCCAGCCGAAATCGTCGCCAGATGCTCCAGGTCGCCGCCGTCGATTTCCGGTACGGACGGCGCATCGACCGAGGTCTCGAGGCGATCGCGCACGCCATCGATCGCCGACTGTGCGTCCTCCATCAACCCCTGAAGCTGCGTCACCGCATCGGCCTTGAGCTTCGTCATTTCGTCGATATAAACATTGGCGCGCGCTTCGAGCTTGTTGAGCAGCAGCCAAATGCCGATCGTCGCTGAGGCAGGCAACAGCGACATCACGATGAGAAACGCAAATAATGTCGTGCGCGAGTAGGGTTGGCGATCGCCTCCGTCACCATCTGAAGGCTCGCCTTCACCGAACAAAAACGCTTGGGTCGTCACTTCTGGCGCGGAGGCTGCGCGGGCCGCGATCGACGCATCGACGACGCCCCCCAGACTCGAAGCTGCCAGAGCCGCCGCAAGCGACAGCGCGACTCTCGAGATCCGACGATCGCGCCGAGAGTGCCCGCGAGACCGGCAGCTCGATACGAGATAGGAATACAAGCTCGACATTCGACCTCAATCGCTCACCCCACTGCAACTGCGGGGCTGCCCTACGTCCACTGCGCTCCAGCCGCCAACCGCGCCTGCATCATAGCCGAACCGGGCCGAGCCAAGCCGAATCGGGCTGATTTGGGCCGACTTGGGTCAATCTGGGAGTCCGCTCTAGCTTCGCAGCCAAAAGCTAGCTGGCGCGTTTCGACGGTTCGTAAGTATATCGATCGCGCGGTACGATTTTTCTACCCGTGCGCTGAATTCCGACCGGTGGAGCCGTGGTCGGCACAGTCTTCGCCGCTGCCAGGTCGCTCTCGAAGCGCTCCTGCAAAGCATTGTGAACGGCGAGGCTCATATTCTCCCAGGAAATATCATCGCGGCCGAGCAGACAGCGCAGGTCTGCGAGGGCACGCTCTGCCGGGTTCTCTAACGTTTCTGGGCGCAGTGGCGTATCGAAGGGCTTGCGCTTGCGGTGCGCTTCGTTGATGCCCCAATCGACCGCCATCTCAACCAAATCCATCAGTCCCCGGTTTGCCCGTGCGATCTGTCGCGTCCAGCCTTCCTCCGTCGTCGCGTACAAGGCGGGAAGGCGATTGAGCGCGTAAGCGATGGCATCGAACCGCTCGAAATCCTGCGGGTCGAACTCGTCAGAACCCGCGATGCGGCGATCGATCGCTTCGCTGACGAGGACTTCCATTGCGTTACGGCACAGTTTGTAATTCACGAGCTTCGCTCCACCCTAGACAGAATATAAATTCATTCGGAATGCGTTCGGATCGGTGCTGTAGCCAAATACACGGAGTACTCTTCCGCACCCTAACTCGACCTTACTGACGATCTTATCCACGGTTTTTCTCCCCTGCATGAAGTTCTCGTAAAGAATTCGGCGTTTTTTGCGAGCCTAACATGAAGAATTTGTGAAGTTAAAATCTGCCTGTGTGAAAATACGCGACTTATTGAAATCGACATGGCACGGGGTCAGGTCAGTACGCTGCAAGTCGCGATCGGCGAAGACGAACTGCAACAGAACTGTGGGCGCAAGGGCCGTATTTTGATAGAATCTGTTGCCCGCAAATCCGCACGGTCGGATGCGGCCCGTGCTACGCGCACTCTGACGCTCGCGATCGCCGCCTCGTTCCGGACTCGTCCGCGAGCACGTCCCTAGGGGGTGTTGCCGTCGACCGCGAAGCTCGCAAGCCCCGGCTTTACGAAGGTTTTGGTCCCTACTGTTTTGCTTGGGTCGGGCGATCGGACACTGGCCCGGACAGGGCTCCGGCGCGAACGGATGGCGCGCCCCAACACCTATATACTCACTGGATCGAAGGAGATACCGAATAATGGCTCGCATGTACTATGACGAGGACGCCAACCTCGACCTGCTCGCCGGGAAAACCGTGGCGATCGTCGGCTACGGCTCGCAAGGCCACGCCCACGCACTCAACCTCAAAGACAGCGGCGTCAGCGTCATCGTCGGTCTCTATGCGGGCAGCAAATCCGCACCGAAGGCTAAAGATGCGGGCCTGGAAGTTCTCAGCGTCGCTGAAGCCACCAAAAAAGCCGACCTGATCATGATCCTGCTGCCGGACGAAGTGCAGCGCGCCGTCTACGCCGCTGAAATTGCCCCCAACTTAGAAGCGGGCAACGTGCTGGCTTTCGCCCACGGCTTTAATATTCACTTCGGCCAGGTCGTGCCGCCTGCCGACGTGGACGTGATTATGGCCGCACCGAAAGGCCCCGGCCACCTGGTGCGCCGCACCTACGAGCAAGGCGAAGGCGTCCCGGCACTGTTCGCCGTTTTCCAAGACGCCTCGGGTCAGGCCCGCGATATCGCAATGGCCTACGCTAAAGGCATCGGCGGTACGCGCGGCGGCATCCTGGAAACCACCTTCCGCGAAGAGACCGAAACCGATCTGTTCGGCGAGCAGGCCGTGCTGTGCGGTGGCCTCAGCGAGCTGATCAAAGCCGGTTTTGAAACCCTGGTCGATGCGGGCTACCAGCCGGAGCTGGCATACTTCGAGTGTCTCCACGAAGTCAAGCTGATCGTCGATCTCGTCGTCGAGGGCGGTCTGGCGAAAATGCGCGACAGCATCTCGAATACGGCAGAGTATGGCGACTACGTCAGCGGCCCGCGCGTGATTTCCGAGCCCAGCAAGCAGGCGATGAAAGAGATCCTGGCGGAAATCCAGTCCGGTACGTTCGCCCGCAACTTCGTGCTGGAGAACCAGTCGGGTAAAGCGGGCTTTACGGCAATGCGTCGCCGCGAGGCCGAGCACCCGATCGAGGTCGTTGGTAAAGACCTGCGTGCGATGTTTAGCTGGCTGAAGAAAAGCTAAAGCGGCTGAAAAACTAAAAAACATCGTTCCGACGCTCTGCGTCGGAATGCCCTGACAGACGCTCTGCGTCGGGTACTGACTGACGCCGGACGCCAAAAACTGCGACCGTACGATTAAAGGCGGCATCGCATTCTTCTTTACTTTTTAAAGAGGAGAGCGATGTTGCCTTTGTTTTCTCGAGCGAGCGGCAAGCGCGGGAACGAGGCTGCGTTCGTCAGATGCTTTGAGATTCCAGTGGCTAGCTGGCGTGCTTGAGCTTTTGCGGAACGGTCTCGCTTTGCTTTTGCTGGATGGCGTAAGCGCGACCGAGGCTGTCCATCGCTTCCTGGTGCTGGTTGAGATCGGAGAGCAGGCGACCCCGGCTGTACCAGGCGTCGCACTGTTCCGGATCGATGTCGATCGCGCGGCGGTAGGACTTCTCGGCGCGATCGCGGAACCCGAGCAGTTCGCAGAGGCGACCGCTCGTCACCCACACTTCGTAACGCTGGGGCTGGACTTCAAGCGTGCGATCGATTTGCGCTAGGGCCAACTCGTAGCGACCCAGCTTTTCGAGCAGCAGGCCCTGCTGATACACCGCTTCGATGCAGGTCGGCTCGAGCTGGATGGCTTTGTTGTAAGAGGCGATCGCCGCGTCGTAGAGATGCTTTCGGGCTAGGGCTGCGGCGCGGTTGAACCAGAGCTGGTAGCGGTTGGGGTCGAGGCTGGCGGCTTTGTCATAGGCCGTCAGGGCTTCGTCGTCGCGGTCGAGCTGGCAGAGAATATTAGCGAAGTTAAACCACGCCTCGAACTGCTGCGGGTTGAGGTCGATCGCGGCTTGGTAGCAGTCGAGAGCTTCGGCGTAACGCTTCAGAGTGGTCAGCAGCGCGCCGCGATTGTGCCAGGTTTCGCTCTCGTCCGGCCGGAGCTGGATGGCGCGCTCGTAGGCGGCCAGCGCGTCGTCGTAGCGATCGAGGCGACCGAGGGTGTTGGCGCGGTTGAACCAAACTTCGTATTTATCGGGCTGGTGCTCTAGGGCGAGGTCGTAGCTGGCCAGGGCTTCGTCGTGGCGACCGAGGCGACCGAGAACGCTGCCGCGACCGAAGAGCGCTTCGATTTGGTCCGGCTCGAACTCCAGGATGCGATCGTAGGCGGCCAGGGCTTTGTCGTACTGTTGCAAGCGAACCAGCAGGCGCGTGCGCTGGAGGGAAATCTTCAGGTCGTTGGGGGCGCTGCGTAGGGCGCGATCGTAGCTGGCCAGGGCTTCGGTAAAGCGCTGGAGCTGCGCCAGCGCGTAGGCGTGTTGGGCCCAGATTTGGGCGCTGTCGGGCTCGACGCGCAAAATCTCGTCGTAAAAGGCGATCGCGTCCTCGAACTGGTGCTCGCGCAGGGCTTTCTCGGCGCGCAGCTTGTAGGCTTCGACGGGAGTCGCAAACTGCTGCTCGTGCAGCGGCTCGATCAGCTGCTCGATGCGGGCAGTGACGGCCTGGAGACGATCGCGCAGCTCCGGCTCGAACACGTCAAAAATGGCTTGGGGCGTTAACTTTCCCAGGCTATCGATCACGCGGTTTTTAACTTCCGCGACCTCTAGCGCTGAATTTTGGATTTGGTAGAGGCATTCGTTGCGAACGCGCTCGATTTGCTTCATTTCGTCGAGCTGCTGTTCGATATCGTGCGTTAGGGTCTTGACGCGATCGTCCAGGTTGCCGTGGGCGCTGCCGACGACGCCTTCGAGCCGATCGAGCATGAGCTGGGCGCGTTGACCGGCGGCTTCGATTTGACCCTCGAGATCTTCGAGCCTGTAGAGCCGATCGCGGACTTCATCGGTCAGGCGATCGACGATGCGACGGCGCAACAGTGCGAAGATCGCCGCCACGCTCGCCGGGGTCAGGATCAGATTCGCCAGCAGAATATAAAACCAGGGCTGCGGTGTCAGTTCCGCCGTCAGCCCCGCCGAAGCGTCGGCATGGCGCAGGGGCAGACCGAGCGCCGGGCGCGTCGCGATCGTTTCCGGGGTGCTGACTGTCGCGGCCTGGTGGCGGGCAGGGGGTTGGGCGTGCCGCGCGACCGAGTGCGCTCCTGCCTCGGGCAGGTCGGGCAGGTCGTGGACGTCGGGAACGTCAGGAGCAGCGGTCGCCGGAGCGGCCAAAGTTGCAAGTGCGAGAAGAGCTGTCGGGTGTGCCATAGTTCCTACCACCAGGGATCGCAAAGGCCAAGTCGAACCTTCTTGACAAACGACTCGGGTTGCACGTGATAACTTTCCATACGCGATCGCTCGCCCGAATCCGGAACGGAGCCCGAAGAAGCCGCCGCGATCGCCAGCTTCGGTAAAGCTTCGGCCATTCGTGCGGGAGCCCACCGAAACAAGCGGCGCGGAATGGGGCGAGGCCGGAGCGAATTCGCTATTGTTCAGAGCAAGGCGTCGCGCGAAGGTGGCGATCGCATCTCGACGACCGCACGCTCGCGCGCCCCATAACCACATTCATTCCCCCACAGCACCTATGGAACGAGCGGATTTGCTGGAACGGGCGCGCCAGGGCGACCCAGGCGCGATCGCGGCGATTCTCAACCAGCAGTTGAAGTACCAAGCGATCGAGTGCCGCGCCACGGTGGTCGATCGCCTGCTGCATCTGGTGTTCCGGGCGGAAGACACCACGCCCGATCGCAGCGAACTCCTCGACTTCGTCCGCGCCAAGCTCATGAACCTCGATATCGAGAACCTGGCGCGCGTCCGCCTCTACGGGCTCGACCCCGGCGCGGAGAGCGAGCCGCAAAGCCTGCCCGAGGCCGCGGTCTGGACGCACGAGTTCGCGCTCGCCGTGGGGAGCTACTCGCAGCTCATCGCAGCGCGGGCGAGCGAGATGAGTGACGCGGGCGAGGTTGCGGGGAGCGCGAGTTCTGACGGTTCGGGCGCGGTCGCGGGGGGCGTGCGCCGGACGAAGAAGCAGCCGACGCCGCTGTCTCTGGCGATCGTGGCGATCGCGCTCGGTCTGGTGGTCTTTTCGGGCTATCGGATCGCCTCCCGCAACGCTGAGCCGTCGCCGCCCCAGGCCGCTCCTGCCGCGCCCTAGTTCGCGCGTCGCCCGCCCTTTACGCCCATCGCTGCAGCCCGCGACACTCGCGACAACGTCCGGCGCGGAAATCTGGCGAAAGAACTCCGGCGATCGCAGCGCCCCGCCCTGTGAGAAGGTTTGGCGTAGGTCTTTGGCGTGGACTCTTGGCGTAAGCCCTCGGAGTTCGGCGAGATCGACACGCGAGGTCGAGACAAACGGCCGAGCGCGCCACGCCTTCAGACTGGGGTGAATCCGTCCGCGATCGATGCTGCAACGTCTCAAAGCGCTCAAAACAGTTAACTGGTTCGACGTTTTTAAATCGCCGCCGATGCTGCTGGTCAGCCTCGGGCTCGGGCTCGCCTTTGGGGCGCTGCTTCCGGGGTCGATCGAGCCGCTCTCGGCGATCGGCAACGCCTACCTGTCGGCGCTCCAGCTCTGCGCGCTGCCGATTATGACCACGGGCATCATCGCCGGGATCTATCGCCTCGTCAAAAGCCACCACTCTAAAGAATTCGTCGTGCGGCTGGTGGGGCTGGTGATGGTGGGGTTCGCGATTTGCAACAGCGTCGCGATCGCGATCGGCTGGGTGATGCAGAGCGGTCGCTTCGACGCCAGCACCCTGGAAGCGCTGGGCACGGAGGTGAATAAATTTGGCATCGACGCCGAGATCTATCGGACGCTGCCGCCGCCGCCGCCGGAGTTGCGGCTCGGGCTCAATACCCTGGCCGACAGCCTGATTAGCGACAATATCTTTGCCGCCTTGGTCGACAATCAAACTCTGGCCGTGTTGGTGTTCGCGATCGTCCTGGGGGCAGCACTGGGCCTCGCGCCAACGACGAAGGTGAGCGATCGCCTGGTGTCGAGCTGCGATCTGATTTTCAACGTATTTTGCGGGATCGCCGACTTTGCCGTGGCCTGCTTGCCCCTCGGGCTGATCGGCCTGTTCGCCGAGCAGTTCGCGGCCACGGGCGGCGGCATCCTGCGGCTGATGCTTGGTTTTGTGCTGATGGCCGACGCCAGCCTGCTGGTGCTGTATTTCCTCGCGGCGGCGATCGTCTGGTGGCAGGCGCGGCGTCCGGGTCTAAAGCGGATGGTGGCTAGCGCGAAGGACTCGACGATTTTGGCGCTGAGCACGTCCAGCAGCCTGGCGACGCTGCCCTACGCGCTGCGGATGATGCGGCGGCTGCGGTTTAACGCCGAGGAGGTGAATTCGCTGCTGCCGATCGATATCATCACGTTTCGCTACGGCACGTCGTTTTATTTCGCCTTCGCGACGATTTTCGTAATGACGCTCTACCGCGAGCCGTTTGGCATCAACGAGTTCGTCACGATTTCCCTCGGCTGCGTGCTGGCGTCGCTGGCCTCGATCGGCGCGGCGGGCATCGCGGCGCTGGGCTGCATCGAGATCGTCACCAGCCCGCTGGGGCTACCGGTCGGGGCGGTGCTGCTGATTTTCGTGGCGATCGACCCGCTGGTGAACCCGTTCCGGGCTTTGGTGAATATCTACGCCGCCACTGCCGTGACCGCGCTGGTCGCGGAAAATTCGCGATCGCCTCGAGACCGCCCACCCGACCGTCCCCCTGACTGAGCGCGGTCGCACCGGCAACTGAAATCGATTTTCTACGGATACGGCCTAGAATTCGATGAAGGCATTGATAGTAAGCCGATCGGCGCGCGTCCGTTCGTGCATCGCCGCTTTCACACCTTTCGCGAGACCGTCCCATGAGCCGAGCTGCTTTTTCCCGCCGCTGCGATCGCGGAACACGACGATCGCGTGTCGGTTACGCCGACGTTTGCCCGACCCGCCCGGTCGGTTCGATCGGCCTGACTCGCTTGATTTTGGCCCTGTGCTGCGCTCTGGCGATCGCGCTGAGCGCCGCACCCGCCGCGATCGCCCAGCCCTTCGATCCGCCGTACGACGAACTCGTTGAAGAAGAAACCCTCGAAGCCGCGCCCGCAACCGGCATCGATGCGATCGTCGAGCGTGGCGTGCTGCGCGTCGGCATGCCGAAAAACGACAACTTTCCCTTCTACGGTCTCGACGACAGCGGCGAGATGGAAGGGCTCGATTCAGACTTTGCGATCGGACTGGCGGGCGTGCTGGGCGTCGATCTCGAATACGTTCGCGACTACGACAATCACAACGCCGTGATCGCCGCCGTCGCCGATGGCGAGGTGGACTGCGGCATCGCCAAATTTTCACGCACGCCCAAGCGCGGCATGAAGGTCACCTTCTCGCAGCCGTACCTGAAGTTTCGGCAGGCGCTGCTGGTCAACCAGCGGGCGCTCGTCCAGTACGAAGCCAAAGGACTCGACCCCTCGCGCGTCTTCGACAACGAGCTAGAGGACACGATCGCCGTTTTGGGCGGCACGTCCTATGTGTCGTTTGCCAAGCAGCTTTTCCCAAAGGCCGAGCTGCTCGAGCTCGACACCTGGGATGAAGTGGTCGCCGCCGTGATCGATCGCGAGGCGCTGGCCGCCTTCCGCGACGAGGTCGAGGTGCGCTCGATCGCCCTGAACGCTCCGGAGCTGGCCTTCCAGCTAAAAAGCGTCCTGATCGCCGACTCCAACGACGGCAAAGGCGTCGCCGTGGCGCGCGACAACCCGCTGCTCAAAGAAGTCGCCAACCTCTATATCGATAACTTCGCTCGCCCCGTCGAGGCCGACGCGGTTCTGGAACGGATCGCCGCCGCCCTCGACTCGGAAACGGAAACCGCCGAATAGGCCCCCGATCGCCGCCAATCTGGCCGACGATCCGCCCCCCGCCTCGCCGACCTGCGCGCCACGAACCGCTGCGATTCGGCCGTTCGCGTCCGCCCACCTTCGATCGCCTCGCACCGAAGTTTTATGTCTACTCCCGACAAGCCCAACCAGAAGCCCAACCAGAAAAATATCTGGATCGCCCGCCTGAAGTCGCCGCAGTGCATCTTGCTCGGTGTCGTGCTCGGCGGTCTGATCGGTGCTTTCGTGCCTGTCCTCGTGCCGCCGATGGCCTGGATCGGTAACGCTTACCTCTCGTTCCTGAAGCTCTGCGCGTTGCCGATTATGCTCTCGGCGATCGTCGCCGGAACTTATAGACTGCTGGGGAATCCAGGCTCGAAACAGATTATCTCCCGCCTGCTGGTGGCGGTGTTCTCCGGGTTCTTGCTCTGCAACCTGGTGGCGATCGGGGTCGGCTGGATCGCCCAGGGCGGTCAAATCGATCCGAAAACGCTGGCGTCCCTCGGTGCGGAGGTCAACAAAACCGGCATCGACTTCAAGCTTTACGTATTCGACGCGGC
This sequence comes from uncultured cyanobacterium, assembly GCA_937899645.1. Classification (GTDB taxonomy): domain Bacteria; phylum Cyanobacteriota; class Cyanobacteriia; order Cyanobacteriales; family Geitlerinemataceae; genus RDYZ01. Next base: position 46,358 of record CALCCD010000005.1, read on the forward strand.
TCCGCCGATCGACGATCTCGAACTCGGCCTGAGCGCCTTGCTCGACAACCTGGTGAGCGACAACATCTTCTCGTCGCTGTCCAATGGCCGCACCCTGGAGGTGCTGACCTTCTCGATCGTCTTCGGCATCGCTGTCGGCCTCGTCCCCGACTCGGGCATCCGCACGCAATTTATCGCCGTGCTCGATCTGATTTTCCAGACCTTTAACGGCATCGTGAAATCGTCGCTGGCGCTGCTGCCCTTTGCGCTGCTCGGCCTGATCGGCGAGCGGGTCGCCTCCACGGGTTTCGGCACCTTGCAGCTCATGCTGAAGTTCGTGATCGTCGCCAACGTCTGTTTTGCCGCCGCGTATCTGCTCAGCACCGCGATCGTCTGGACGCGCGCCAAGCGCCCGAAGCTCCACCATATGCTGGGCTACATGAAGGAGACGACGATCCTGGCGGTAACGACCTCGAACAGCTTTGCCTGTCTGCCGTCGGCGCTGACGATGATGAAGCGCCTGGGCTTTAACAAAGAAAAAGTCAACTCGCTGCTGCCAATTAACCTGATTACCTTCCGCTACGGCACGTCGGTGTACTTCGTGCTGGCAATGATGTTCGTGCTTAACGTTTACGAAGAGCCGATGAGCGTCAGCGTGTTCTTTACGATCCTGCTGGGTTGCGTGTTCGCCTCGCTCTCGTCTCTGGGGCTGGTGGGCATCGCGACGCTGTCGTCGATCGAGGTGGTGGCGCGTCCGCTGGGCGTCCCGGTCGAGGCGGTGCTGCTGATTTTCGTGGCGATCGACCCGCTGGTAAACCCACTGCGCGCCCTGCTCAACGTCTACGCCTCAATGATGGTGACATCGCTGGTGACGGACAACCGCAACCGTTCGCCGGAGCCGGTTCCCCAGCTCGCCCCCCTCGAAGCGACTTCTGGCAGCGAAGCCTAGGATTCAGTCGTCCTCTCGCACGATTCAAAAATTCGGAGCAGCCGGGACGGCTGCGCTACGGGAAATTCGGATTTTTTACCTCGTAGCGCTGGCGTCTCGCCAGCTTCAGTAACGTTTCAGGGATTCGTGCAAGATGTTTAGCTTGCCCGCGAGACAGCCCCAACAGGAAGAAATTCCGGAGAAACGGCAAGCTCGATCGCAAAGATTCACGACAAACTTGGGTTCGACAGACACCGCGCTCGCGCCCGTGTTAGCAACCATTACGATTTCGCCCTTTCGATCGGAACTCGCTGGATCGCGCTGGAGATATTCATGGCGGGCGATACTAGACGAGCCGGACGCGATCGCGCGTCTTTAGACTTTTCCAGGTCGGATTTTTCTAGTTCGGATTTTTCCGGCTCAGACGTTTCCGGGTGCATTCGCAACAGTAGAGACCGCTTATTTTTCAGGCCGAGCGACGAACCGCCGATCGGGTCGAACGAAACTGATGCCGCGCCTCAAGCGTCATGGATTTCTGTAGACCTCCAAGCCTTCTTCGCGCGGGCGAGCCATGATGAAATTACGATACGTTCTGGCGGTGGCCCTGCCGCTTGCGGGTTGGAGCAGCAGCGCGATCGCGCAGGTCGTCCCCGAGGGCGAAACAACGGTAACGCCGAGCGGCGATCGCCTAGAAATTACCGGCGGGCAAACCTCCACCGACGGCGCAAACCTGTTCCACGGGTTCCAGGACTTCAACCTCGACGCCAGCCAGATCGCCGATTTCATCACTGCGCCGGACACTCGCAACGTGCTGACGCGGATTTCGGGCGGCTCGCCCTCGACGATCGACGGCCTGCTGCAAGTTTCCGGCAGCGACGCCAGCCTCTACCTGCTCAACCCGGCGGGCATCGTTTTCGGCGAAAGCGCGCGGCTGAACGTGGCCGGTGACTTTTTCGCCTCCACCGCCACGGGACTGAGCTTTACTGGGGGCGACTGGGAGACGATCGCCACCGAAGCGGCGAACCTAACCGGCGACCCGGTGGCGTTCCAGTTCGCCATCGACGACGCAGGCGCGATCGTTAACGCCGGAACCCTGGACGTCGAGACGGGTCGGCAGATCGGCGCGATTGGCGGCGAGGTCGTCAATACCGGCACGATGTCGGCTCCGGGCGGCGCGATCGTGCTGGTCTCCGTAGACGAAGCGGGCTGGGTGTCGCTGAGCCAGCCGGGCAGCGTGCTGAACCTGAGCTGGAATCCGGCAACGTTCGACGCGCCGCTCGATGCCGCCGCCGCCGACTTGACCGAGCTAATCTCTGGCGGTGCGGCCAGCTCCGCCAGCCAGCTTCGGGTCAACGCTGACGGCACGGTCAGTCTGACTGGCAGCCTGACGGGTCGCGAAGCCGCGATCGCGCCGCTGGCAGGCACGACGATCGCGTCGGGGACGCTGGACGCGGCGGGCGAGTTTGGCGGGTTTGGCGGCACGGTCTACGTCCTGGGCGATCGCGTGGCCAGCCTGGGCGCGACGATCGATGCGTCGGGAAGTTACGGCGGCGGCGCAATCGCGATCGGTGGCGATCGCCAGGGGCTCGGCACGCTACCCAACGCCGAATTTACGTTTATCGACGAGGCTTCGCGACTCGTGGCGGACGCGCAGCTCGCGGGCAACGGCGGCGAGATTATCGCCTTCGCCAGCGACACCGCCCGGATCGCCGGAACCCTGTCGGCCACCGGTGGCATTATCGGCGGCGACGGCGGCTTTATCGAAACCAGCGGCCTGAGATCGTTCCAGATCGACACGCTCCCCGACGTCAGCGCGATCGCCGGAGCGGGCGGCGAGTGGCTGATCGACCCGTTCGATATCACGATCGTCGCTGGGGGAGGCAACACCAATATCAACGCCGCCACCCCCTTTGAGGCGACTGCCGACCCGGCAACCCTGGGCGTCGATCTGATTACGGCAGGGCTGCAAAGTGGCGACGTGACGGTCTCCACCGGCGCGGGCGCGACGAGTAACTCCATAACCCTCGACACCGACCTGGACTTCGACGGCGCGAACGGCAACCAGCTGACGCTACTTGCCACCGGCAGCGTTATCCTCAACGGCAAAATCACCGACGACACCCCCGCCACGCCCGACGCCCTCGACGTGACCATTACCGGCGCAAACGGCGGAATGGGCGAAGTGCAGCTCGGCGAGATCGTAACCGGCGGCGGCGACCTGACCGTCACGACTACCTCCGCCACAGATGGGATTATCACCACGGACTTTATCGAAACCGGTGGTGGCGCGATTACCTTCAGCGGCACGAGCACCGGAACCGGGAGCGGCGTCATCATTGCGACCCCGATCGACTCTGACGGCGGCGCGATCGCGATCGAGGGACGCAGCGGCTTTCTCGGCGTCAACCTCAATGGCGGCTCGCTGAACTCCAACGGCGGCGCGATAACGCTGCGCGGCACGGGCCTGAACGGCGCGAACCCCGGACTAGACCTTAACGGGACGATTAGCGCGGGCAGCGGCAACGTGTTGCTCGAGTCCGACACCCTCGATATCGCGCAGTCGCTGTCGGGGACGGGCACGCTGACGATCGAGCCGGAAACCACTGCGCCCTTCTCGCTCAACACCGGCGACGACCTGGTGGCGGGAACGAGCCTCGCCAACATCGGCGCGGACTTTTCGCTGGTGACGATCGGCTCTGATACCGCTGGGGATATCACGATCGGCACCGCCGGTATCGCGAACTTCACCTCGCCTCTGACCCTGATTACGGGCGGCAACCTCAATCTCAATACTCTGACGCTGAACGATAACCCACTGACGGTGAACGCCGGTGGTGATGTCAACGTCGCCAGCGGTGCGAACTTTGAAGGAGACGTGACGATCGTTACCGACGACATCACGATTTTGGGGCCGTTGACAGTGGACGGCGACCTGGCGATCGTGCCGCGCGACCCGACGACGACGATCGGCCTCGGCTTCGACGGCAACACGACGCCCGCACCGGGCAACCTAATCCTCGACGATGTGGCGCTGATTTCCCACATCACCATGCCGATCGCCCCAGACGGCACGCGCCGCACCCTGTCGATTGGCGATCCGGTCAGCGGCACGGGCAACATTACGATCCAGTCCTTGGACAATGCCCGCAGCCTCGCCGGTCAGGACTTCTTTCTCTCTGAAAAGGACTACAACCTCCAGGTCTTCGGCGGCGATATCGACCTCCAGTTTCCCGTCACCCTCTATGAATTCGACGCAGCCACGCCGGGAACGCCCGTCCAGTCGTTCGGCCTCTTTAGCCAAGGCGCGATCGCCGGGAACACCGTCGCGCTGACCGGCGGCCAGTGGGTGCTCGATGGCGTCGGCGGGGTCGGCATCGACGCCGTACCCGTCTCCTTTAACGATGCGGACGTGGCGATCGTCAATCAAGGCGGCGACGTGTTCGCGGAGTTCGGCGCAAACAGTAGCCTCAGCGCGATCGCATTGGGCGGCACGACCTACGGCGGCATTCAAACCGACGGCAGCATCGAAATCCGGGGCACAGATCCGCTCGCGATGGGGGCGATCGCCCTAACCGCCAACACCGGCAAAATCGAGATCGATCCGCCGCTGCAAATCGATGATTCGGTGACGATGACCGCTCCGGTCGAAATCGAACTCAACGGCGCGATCTCCGGCGCGGGGTCGCTGACGGCCAGCTCCGCCGGAGATATCGGCCTGCCCGCGATCGGCTTGGCTGCGGCCCCCTTCGGTGCGACTTCGGCGACCTCCACCGACGGCACGATCGACCTAGACGGCGATATTTACGCCGGAAACGGCCTGACGCTCGCCGCCGACGACATCGAGATCGACGACACCGTCCGCCTCGACACCAGCGCCAACAACAGCGACCTCGACCTCAGCGACGCGGCGATCGTCGGGGGCGGCTCGCTAACCTTCGACGCCGGAACCGGGCGCGTCGCGCTGGCCGATGTCGGCCTGGAAGACGAGCGGTTTGGCAGTTTGACCTTCGAGGCCCTTTCGGAGCTCGACCTCAACGGCGCGATTTTCCTCGACAGCGACTTCGACGCCGCCACCCAGACCGCGAACCTGTTTGGCGACGAGGTTTCGATTTTCACCAACGGCGCGATCGACCTGAGTACGGCCACCGTTTCCGGCACGAGCCACTTCCTGCTCGCAGGCGATACCGTCCGCCTCGGCGAACTGACGGCAGCCACCCTAGGCAGCCTCGAGGTCACCGCCCAGAACGACATCGAAGTCGGAAACGCCACGACGACCGGCGATATTACGCTAACCACCAGCGCGGGCGACATCGTCGCAGGCGATCTGACTACTGGCGCGGGGGGCGATCCGATCGACGGCGCGCCGATCCTGCTGGTCAGCAGCGCCGGGGAAATCACCACCGGCAACCTGACCAGCACCGGCATTAACGGTGGCGATATCACCGTCCAGGCCAAGCTGGCGATTACCGCCGGACAGATCGACAGCAGCGGCACTACCGGCAACGGCGGCGATGTGCTGCTCGACCCGATCGGCGATATCGAAATCGGATTCGTCAACGCCGAGGGCGGCGCTGAGGGCGATGGCGGCGATATTACCGCCGTGACCACCGGTGGTTTCTTCCGTGCGACGCAGACCTTTGAGGCGCGAGACGGCAGCACGGCCAGCCTCTCCTCGGCGGGCGGCGACGGCGGCACGATCTCGATTTCCCACGCGGGCGGCGACGGCGAAGCGCCGATCGCCCCCTTCGAGATTGGCAGCGCCGCCACCAACGGCACGGCGGGCACGGTCACCACCGGCAACGATCGCCTCGAGGTCGGCGAATCGTTCCCGCGATCGTTCTCGCGCGGCAATATCACCCTCGGCACCGATGATGGCGTCGATCCAGACCCGGATCCGCCCGGGGAGCCCCCCACCGAAACGCCGGTTGAAACGCCCGTTGAGACACCAGTGGAAACACCTGTTGAAACTCCCGTTGAGACACCAGTGGAAACGCCGGTTGAAACACCCGTTGAAACGCCCGTCGAGACACCGGTTGAAACCCCTGCCGAGCCGACACCGACCGAACCGACCTCGTCCACACCCGACAGCGAAACGGCCCGCGCCCTCGAGCAAAGCGATCGCGAGTCCGAATCGGAGCGCGCCGTCAGCTCGATCGGCAACCTCGAGATCGACACGATCGTCAGCTCGATCGAGCGGAACTTCAGCCAGGAATACCTCCGCTACCTTTCCACCTCCTCCAACGGTCGCTGGCAGTACCGACCCAGCAGCAGCAGCCTCGCTTACTCCACTGAGGGTGGCGACATCGAAATCTTCGGGCTCGACGCCATCCGCCGCGAGCTGCGGCAAGGCGATGACGAGACCGGCACGAACACCGCGTTGGTTTACATCACCTTCGGGCGGCGGACGATCGGCGAAGGTGCGGCGCTAGTCTGCCCGACGCCCGAGAACTTCACCGAAGAGGCCGCGCCCCAAACGCCCGCCTGCGATCGTCGCCCCGACGACCCGGTCGAAATCGTCGTCGTCACCGGAGACGATGACCCCATGCGTTGGCAGGTGGATGGAGCCGATCGCGAGACGGTCAAGCGCGCGATCGACGAACTCCTCGTCGCAACGATCAACCCGCGCCTGCGCCGCACCGACCGCTACCTCGTCCACTCCCAGGAGCTCTACGATCTGCTGTTCGAGCCGATCGCCCCAACCCTAGAAGCGCGCGGCATCGACAATCTGCTCTTTGTCCCCGACGCCCACATCCGATCGCTGCCCGTCGCGGCGCTCCATAGCGGCGATCGCTTCTTGATCGAGGACTACAGCATGGCCGTGATGCCCAGCTTCAGCCTGACGCGACCGCGCTATGCCAACCTCCGCAACCGCCCAGTGCTAGCGATGGGCGCATCGGAGTTCGAGTCGCAGCCCGCCCTCGCCGCCGTGCCGATCGAGCTGGCGAGCATCACCCGCGACGGCACGGACGGCGACATTTTCCTCAACGCCGATTTCACCCGCGACAACCTCTCCGGCCAGCGCACCGACTACCCGATCGTCCACCTGGCGACCCACGCCGACTTCCTCCCCGGCAACCCCGATGACTCGTTTATTCAGCTCTGGGACGAGCGTCTGAGCTTGCCGCAGGTCGAAAACCTCGACTGGACTGACCCGCGCGTGCAGCTCCTCGTCCTCAGCGCCTGCCGCACCGCGATTGGCAACGACGAAGCCGAGCTGGGCTTTGCGGGGCTGAGCCTCCAGGCCGGGGTCGGCTCGGCGCTGGCCAGCCTCTGGTACAGCAGCGACCTGGGCACGCTGGCGCTAATGGACTCGTTCTACAACGCTCTCGACACCGCCCCGATCCGCGCTGCCGCGCTCCAGCAGGCGCAGCTCGCCCTCCTACGCGGCGAAGTGTTCGCCGAATCCGGCCGGATGACGGGCATTGCCGGAGACATCGAGCTGAACGAGGCGCTGGACTTCAGCTACCGATCGGAGTTTTCGCACCCGTACTACTGGGCCGCATTTACCGCGATCGGCAATCCCTGGTAGCTTGCCCGCGCTAACTACCCCAGCAAATCTGTCTCCTCATAAATTTCATCTAACCCGATCGCCGCGCTCGCACTCGCCAACACCACCTCCTCTCCCGCCTCAATCTGCTCCCAAAAATCTCCCGAGCCGCGCCGGAACACCTCCACCAGCGCCCGCTCCGTCGAAATAAATACGATCTCCATCACGCTTGGCATTGCCCGATAGTCCGCAAATTTTTCCGTGCGATCGAACCGCGCCGTACTCGGTGATAGCACCTCGACAATTAGATGCGGCTGATTGACGAACTGACTCTCTAACTGGCGATCGCTCTCCGAACAAGTCACCACCACGTCCGGGTAGTAGTACGAATTGCTCGCCTCTACCCGCACCTTCATCCCCTCTGCAAATGTCCGACACCCCGACCCGCGTAACCGAGACTTCAACGCACTCGCCACATTCAAAATCACTGTACTGTGTCGCTGCGTCCCGCCCGTCATCGCGAACACTTCACCGTCGCGATATTCGTGACGAATCGGACTTTCGGCTTCTGCCGCAAGGTAGTCTTCAGGGGAAATGTAGAGCGGATCTGTAGCTAGCATGTCTCTAACCCACAATTTCGTATCAGCCAGTTCTATTCATGGTTTCCGATCCTAACCTTACACATTCCAGAAGCCCCACATCTCCCATATATTTGAGCCTCTGACATCACCACGCGACCGCCCGATCGCCCAGGTGGCCCGTCTTCACGTAAATCAGGCACCCTGACTTGCTGAACGGCGTATGCACGCTCCCCGGCGGGTTCCGCAGCCAGCTTCCCGTCGGATAGTTGCCCGTTTCGTCGGAGAACGTGCCTTCTAAGACGAAGATTTCCTCGCCGTCCGGGTGGCCGTGGCGCTGAAACTGCGTTCCCGGCTGCCAGCGCACGAGCGCGACACTTTCCGTGCCGAACTGGTGGAGCGGCAGCACCGACAAGCCCGCCACCAGGCCGGGGATAAACCGCGCCGATCGCGTATCGATCGCCACTCGAGCGCGATCGGCCGGGTGCATCTGCCGCAGCTTGACCAGGATCGTGCAGCCGTTGTCGCTATGGGGCGCGTGGCGCGAGCCGACCGGGTTGCGGACGTAGCTGCCCACCGGGAAGTCGCCGGTTTCGTCGGAAAACGTGCCGCCCAATACGAAAAATTCCTCGCCGCCGCCGTGGGTGTGGGCGTTGAAGCGACTGCCGGGAGCGTAGCGGACGATCGAGGTTGCCCGCGCGACTTCCTCGCCGTCGCGCTCGAGCATCCGGCGATCGACCCCCGACAGGGGCGACGCGATCCAGGGCAACTCTTCGCTGGCAACAATGGCGCGTTGGGATAGGTCGGCGTGGATTTGCATGGCGGTTCGGGGACGTGAGAGAAGTCGCGGCGTGAAGAGAGATTACGAGGCTAGCGCGCGATCGCCGATCGGAAACGACCTCGATCGGATCGAAGGGCGGTACGGGCTTTACAATTTTCGCACGCTTCCCTCGGCCTCTTTTTTGGCCTCTCGCCTCTCGATGGGCGATCGCATTCCGCTGTCCTGGGCGCAGCTGTCTCGACCCGTTCGGCGCTCCGGACGCCACACGGCCAGTACAGAAACTGCAACATACCTCCGGACGAACGGGCGCAAACCGATAAGAATTAATCGACAGCTCACATCGACAGACTCACCGCTCCCAGATATGACTTCCTCACTTGCTTTTTGCGCGATCGGCATCCTCAGCGCCGCCGGTGCCAGCCTGCTGGTTGCCGCGCCCGCTCGCGCGGCCTCCTTTACGGTCGAAAATATCACCGGCACGTGGACGAACGTTCAGGGCACGGTTTCTTTTAGCGGCACGGGCACGAACCAGGTGCGCTGGGGCAACTCCGCCACCACTGGCGAATCCACCAGCGGCTTTAACTTCGATAGCGTGACGATCGCCGCGCCCCTGACGAGCGGCACGAACTTCGTCCTCGGCGAGCTGACCCACCTAAATTTTCCGATTTTCAACCCGTCGTCCGGCGCGGACTTCGAGCTGGCGATGGACGTTAACGGCACGGCGATCGCCTTTGACTACAGCTTTGCGATCGAGGAAACCACCAACGGCGGAACCTGCCCGAGCTTCCAAATTAGCGGCACGCCCTGCGACGATCGCATCACCTTCTCGACTGACGCCGCACAGGCGCTATTTTCAGACGGCGGCATCGACTATACCCTAGAGCTGCTGGGCTTTAGCGCCACTGCCGACGGCCTCTCGCCCGTGTCGTCGTTCATCACCCAGGAGAACCAGGCGTCTTCGGCCTTTCTCGTCGCCCGCTTCGCCGCCAGCGAGCCCATCGACGCTGGCGACGATCCGGCCTCGACGCCCGAGCCCGCTTCGGTGCTGGCGCTGCTGGCCTTGAGTGCTGCCGCCACAAAGCGCCGCCGTCGCACGATTTAAGGGCCGTCGTCGTTCGGAGCCTCTGCGGGGCAGGTTCGATCTGACAAAAAGCCTAAGGGTTGCGACCCGAGCTGGGTAAGCGCTGTAAGTTTATGACAGTCCCCCTCCGCCACACCGGCTATGAGCGAACCTACGATTTACCAACACACCCAAACCGGGACGTTTATCGTCGCGGCGCTCGGAATTGTAGTTCTGGTCACGATCGCGGCTGTGGTTGTCGCGATCGCGAGGGGCGGTACTTTGCCGCCTCTCGCGATCGCGATCGTTGCGGCCAACTTCGTCATTTTGTCGATCGTCGTGGCCGTTTTTTCGATCTTGACCGTCCGCGTGGACGCGCAGGCCGTCGCATGCCAATTCCGCTTCGGGCTGCTGCGCCGCCAGTTCGAGATCGCCGCGATCGACGGGGCGGAGTCAGTGCGCAACCCTTGGTACTACGGCTGGGGCATCCGCCTGACGCCGCAGGGCTGGATGTACAACGTTTCCGGTTTCGATGTGGTGCAGCTACGGCTGGCGTCGGGCAAGCGGTTTCGTATCGGGACGGACGAGCCGGAGCAGTTGAAGGCCGCGATCGAGACGGCGATTGCCCAGCAGACGCGCGAGATGTAGCACGGCGCGGCATACGGGCAAGGGGCAAATCGATATCGGATTTACTCGCTTTTACTCGCTCTGTTTTACTCGCTCTGTCAGCGCTACAGGACATTGCGAGGTATTTTCCGCGACTCCCATCGCGATCGCGATCGCGCCTCGCTCGCAACCCCGTAAAATAGGCGGGACTTTGTGGGGATGAGTCGCCACGACCGCCGCATGCGCCAGGAGCAGGCCGTTACAGCTGCCCGCCTGCGATCGTTGCCTCTCTCCGGTGTTTACCCTCGGACGCGAAAACTATGCCCCGTCGCACAGACCTGAAAAAAATCCTCCTCCTCGGCTCCGGCCCGATCGTGATCGGCCAAGCCTGCGAGTTCGACTATTCCGGGACGCAGGCGTGCAAAGCGCTGCGGGAAGAGGGTTACGAGGTCGTTTTGGTGAACTCCAATCCGGCGACGATTATGACCGACCCGGAAATGGCCGATCGCACCTATATCGAGCCACTGACGCCGGAGATGGTCGCGAAGGTCATCGAAAAAGAGCGACCCCAGGCCGTGCTGCCGACGATGGGCGGACAGACGGCGCTAAATCTGGCGGTGTCGCTGTGCAAGGACGGCACGCTGGAGAAGTACGGCGTGGAGCTAATTGGCGCGAAGCTCGACGCGATCGAGAAAGCCGAAGACCGCGACCTATTTCGCAAAGCGATGGGGAAAATCGGCGTCGATATGTGCCCGTCGGGCATCGCGACGAAGATGGCCGAAGCGCGCGAAATCGCTCAGGAGATCGGCTCCTATCCGCTGATTCTGCGGCCTTCGTTTACGATGGGCGGCTCCGGCGGCGGCATCGCCTATAACCAAGAAGAATTTGAAGAGATCGCCCAGGCCGGTCTCGATGCGTCGCCCGTCAGCCAGATCCAAATCGAGAAGTCGCTGATCGGCTGGAAGGAGTACGAGCTGGAAGTGATGCGCGACCTAGCTGACAACGTCGTGATCGTCTGCTCGATCGAGAATATCGATCCGATGGGCGTCCACACCGGCGACTCGATTACGGTGGCTCCGGCGCAAACCCTGACAGACAAGGAATATCAGCGTTTGCGCGATGCCTCGATCGCGATCATCCGCGAGATCGGCGTCGAAACCGGTGGCTCGAACATTCAGTTCGCCGTCAATCCGGTCAACGGCGACGCGATCGTTATCGAGATGAACCCGCGCGTGTCGCGCAGCTCGGCGCTGGCCTCGAAAGCCACGGGCTTCCCGATCGCCAAGTTCGCGGCCAAGCTCTCCGTCGGCTACACCCTGGACGAAATCTCCAACGATATTACGAAGAAAACCCCAGCCAGCTTCGAGCCGACGATCGACTACGTCGTTACGAAAGTGCCGCGCTTCGCCTTCGAGAAATTCCCCGGAACCGACCCGGTGCTGACGACGCAGATGAAATCGGTCGGCGAGGCGATGGCGATCGGCCGCACGTTCGCCGAGTCGTTCCAGAAGGCGCTGCGCTCGATCGAGACGGGCTATGCGGGCTGGGGCTGCGATCGGCAAACGAAAATTCCCAACCTGGCGACCCTGCGCGCTGCGATGCGGACGCCAAACCCCGATCGCATCTTTGCCGTCCGCCAAGCCATGCAGGCGGGCATGACCGTCGAAGAAATCTACGAGCTGACGGGCATCGATCCTTGGTTCCTCGATAAATTTCAGGAGCTGCTCGAAACCGGTAAATTCCTCAAACGCACCCAGCTCGGCGATATCGACGCCGCCACGATGCGCGCCGTCAAACAGCAGGGCTTCAGCGACGCGCAAATCGCCTACGCCACCAAAACCACCGAGGATATCGTCCGCACCCGCCGCAAGCAGCTCGGCGTCATCCCGGCCTACAAAATGGTCGATACCTGCGCTGCCGAATTTGCCTCGGAGACGCCCTACTACTACTCCAGCTACGACGACGAAAACGAAATCCTGCCGTCCGACAAGCCGAAGGTGATGATCCTCGGCGGTGGCCCCAACCGCATCGGCCAGGGCATCGAGTTTGACTACTGCTGCTGCCACGCTTCGTTCGCGCTGCGCGACGCGGGCTACGAGACGATTATGGTCAACTCCAACCCCGAGACGGTCTCGACGGACTACGACACCAGCGATCGCCTCTACTTCGAGCCGCTGACCCAGGAAGACGTGCTTAACATCATCGAAGCGGAAAACCCGATCGGCGTGATCGTCCAATTCGGCGGACAGACGCCGCTGAAGCTGGCCGTCCCGATCCAGAACTACCTGGCGCAAAACCCCGACGTGGAAACGAAGATCTGGGGAACGTCACCCGACTCGATCGACGCTTCGGAAGATCGCGAGCGCTTCGAGCAAATCCTGCGCGAACTCGATATCGTCCAGCCCGCCAACGGCATCGCCCGCAGCTACAACGAAGCGCTAAAAATCGCCCAGCGCATCGGCTACCCCGTCGTAGTCCGCCCCTCCTACGTTCTCGGCGGTCGCGCGATGGAGATCGTCTACTCCGACGCCGAGCTGGAACACTACATGACCTATGCGGTCGAACTCGATCCCGATCGTCCGATCCTAATCGACCAGTTCCTCGAAAACGCCGTCGAGGTGGACGTGGACTCGCTGACCGACAAGGACGGCAACGTCACGATCGGCGGCATTATGGAGCACATCGAACAGGCGGGCATCCACTCCGGCGACTCGGCCTGCTCGCTGCCGACCCAGACGCTCTCGGACACCGCGCTAAAAACTATCCGCGACTGGACGATCGCCCTGGCAAAACGCCTCAGTGTCGTTGGCTTGATGAACGTGCAGTACGCCACTCAAGGCGACAACGTCTTTATCATCGAAGCCAACCCGCGCGCCTCGCGTACCGTGCCGTTCGTGGCGAAGTCGATCGGGCGTCCACTGGCGAAACTGGCGTCGCTGGTGATGTCCGGCAAAACCCTGGCGGAAGTCGGCCTCACCGAGGAAGTCGTCCCCGATCACGTCTCGGTGAAAGAAGCCGTCCTGCCGTTTAACAAGTTCCCCAACACCGATACGCTGCTCGGTCCCGAGATGCGATCGACTGGCGAGGTGATGGGTCTCGATAGCGGCTTCGGCCAATCGTTCGCCAAGGCCGGGCTGGGCGCGGGCGACACGCTGCCGCTGAAGGGCAAAGCGTTCGTTTCGGTCATCGATCGCGACAAAGAGGCCGTCGTGCCGATCGTTAAGGAACTGCAAGCGCTGGGCTTTGCGATCGTCGCCACGGCGGGAACCTACAAAGCACTGAAAGCCGGAGGCATTGAGGAGAACCTCGAGTCGGTGTTGAAAATCTCCGAAGGGCGTCCCCACGTCCTCGATATCGTCAAAAACCAGCAAATCCAACTCATCGTCAACACGCCTTCTGGCGAAGACGCTCAAGCCGAGGGTCAGTCGATCCGCCGGGCGGCGCTGGGCTACAAAATCCCGATCGTCACGACGCTGGCGGGTGCGCGGGCAACGGTCGCGGCGATCCGGGTGCAGCAGGAGAAGCCGCTGGAGGTCAAGGCGCTTCAGGACTACTTCGCGTAGAGCGCCGCCGCTCGCCCCCTCGAACAACCCCATGAGATCGTCGTCGCGATCGGGAGAATAACCATGCTTTAATCGCTTCAACGTCTGCACTGGCGCAAACGCCTCGGGCTGGCGATCGCGGGGCTGGCGGCAGCGCTGGGCTGCGCGATCGCGGCGAGTCCGGCGCAGGCAGAGCGCACGTTCTGGGGGCAGTGCCGCATGGGGCAGTGCGTAGAACTGCGCTACGACGGTCAGGCGGAGCTAGATCGGTCTCGCGGCGAGTACTACTACGAGACGGCATACAGCTTGCGCGTCGTCTCGATGGGCGATACGTCCACGGCTCCGTTCCAGCGGCATACCGCTCGCGTGCTGTGTTCGGCGACGCGCCCGACGGTGGCGACGCCGCTAGACGAGGGCGGCTACGTCGTATGGTCGCTCAATCCGGGGGGGACACCTGCGAGCTTCCTCGAAGAGACCTACAAGATCTACTGGGTGACGTGTCATGACATCGCCGGGCCGGATTTCTTTAGCGAAGAGATGTCGGCCTTCGCACGCGAGCGGGGGTATCCGCTCGATTTGGAGGAGGTTCGCGACGAGCGCGAGACGCTGGACTTTTTCTAGTGGTTCTAGTGGACTGAGCGGGAAGGTGAGCTCTCTATGCGATCGCCTCAACCTCCGCCAGCGACAACCCCAGCGCCTTCGCAATTTGCTCGCGACTGAGCCCCATCTCCAACAAGCGCGACACCGCCTCCCGCTGCGATCGCTCCGCCTTTTCCGCCCGCTCCGTTCCCGTCAGCAACAGATTCCCGTCGCTGTCCCACCAGCGGAGCCAAAGCTGGTCTTGGTTTTGGTAAAGCCCCTGCCACACACCCAGCTCGACGCCCAGCGGCGCGATCGCAAAGTGGCCACGATCGTCCGGAGCCATCGCGACATACGCCCCATCCTGCCAGCGATACACATCCAACGTCCCCGTACCCGCGACAAAAATGCCGTAGTAGGGAATCCGCATCACCTGCTCGTACACCCAAAATTTTCCCGGTCGGCTGCCCTCCGTGCCGTTCGCGACAGCGAGCGGCGTAGCGTCTCGCTCTTCGGAGCCGTCGCCGCTCGCCAGCTCGATCGCCACCAGTGGCGGGATGTGCTCCTGCCAGAGAACGTACGATCGGCGGTAGCGACCGTTGAGTAGCGGCGGTACATTGGGCACGTAGAACCAATCCGGCGCTTCGCAGCCGCGCTCCGGCGGATCGGTGATGCGCCAGTAGATTCCGCTGTCCTGGCCGATCGTATACTGCCCGTCGGGATGCCGTTTCTGGAGAACTGCACCGATCGAGTCGGTCAAAATAATGCTTTGCGGGTGTTCCTGAAAATTTTTCACAAACGTACCGTCCTTCTCGGGTAAGTCGGTGTGGTCGGGTAGTTTGGTGGGAAACTCTACGGCAGGTTGCAGCATCTGTATCCTTGGTTCCGCTGCTGCAAATATAACAAGTGCAGTTTGTTCGGTCTCTTGGACGACGCCGCAGTTCACTCCGATATTGCGCGTTGCCGGGGTAGGCGCGATCGAGAGCAAGTCTTTTAGACTAAATATTCCAACCCGCGCTATGTTCTCGATCCCCGACGCTTTCCCATGACTACCGCCCTCCTGAGCTGGACTGAACTCGAGCAGCTAACCGACTTCGAGATCGACACCGTCAACGGCCCGGCCAACTCGCGATCGCGCCTGCGCCTGTTCGGCCAGCCGGAATCGAGCGTTCGCGTCACGCTCTACCGCGACAACCACGCCTGGTGTCCGTACTGCCAAAAAATCTGGCTCTGGCTCGAGGAGCAGCGCATCCCCTACCGCATCGAAAAGGTGACGATGTTTTGCTACGGCGAGAAAGAGCGCTGGTACAAGCGCATCGTGCCGTCGGGGATGCTGCCTGCTGTGGAGCTGGACGGCAAGCTGATTACGGAAAGCGATGAGATTTTGATCGCCCTCGAGCGTGCCTTCAGTCCGCTGCGCGTCAGCCTGACCGAATCGAAGGCGATGCCGTTGCGGCAGCTCGAGCGGATGCTGTTTCGGGCGTGGTGTTCGTGGCTGTGCTACCCGAGCCGATCGCAGCAGCAAGATCGCCGCGATCGCGCCCAGTTCGTCGAGGTCGTCGAAGCCGTCGAAGCTGCCCTCGCCCGGACACCGAGCCCGTACTTTTTGGATGACTTCAGCGCGATCGACGTGATTTTTACGCCCTACGTCGAACGGATGAACGCCAGCCTGTACTACTACAAAGGCTACTCGCTGCGGGAAGAAAACCCGCGCTTCTCGGCCTGGTTCGACGCGATGGAAACCCGCGAAACCTATCGCGGCACGCAGAGCGATTTTCACACCCACGTCCACGATCTGCCCCCGCAGATGGGCGGTTGTTACAGCAACAAAACATCCGAGGCGTTGGCGAATCAGGCGCGCGTTGATGGTGGCGACTGGTTCGGCCTGCCGGATGTGAAGTATCCCGAGCCGGAGACGGCGCGCGCCGAGGCGTTGCAGCGCGTTTGCAAGCACCGCGAGAACATTATTCGCATCAATCCGATCGCCAACGAGAGCATGTCGCTGGCGCTGCGCTGCGCGCTGACTCATATGATGACGGGCGAAATGCCGACGCCGCCCGCCGGAGCCGATGTCGGCTTGCGCTACCTACGCGATCGCGTCAACGTCCCGCGCGATATGTCGATCTATGCCGCCAAGCATCTGCGCGCGTCGCTCGAAGCCGTGGCGGCAATGGCAGGCGATCGCTCGGCGGGCGAGATTCCCGTGCGTCACCGCCGCGACCAAGACCCGAAAAACTTCGCGATGGCGGCGTCGGCTCGCTAGTTTTCTGTTCGTTGACTTATGGCACTTCAACTCGATCGCGTCGTTCCCTGGGGGCGATCGCTGGCCGACTATCGCGAGATGTTTGCCCTCCGCGATGCCGATTTGCAAGCCAATATCATCGACTGCGCGTCGGGGCCGTCGAGCTTTAATGCCGAGCTGACGGCCATGACGGCCATGACAGGCAACTGCGGGCGCGTCACGTCTTGCGATCCGGTGTACGAGTTCGACGCGGGACAGATTCGCGGGCGCATCGACGCGACGCTGCCGGTTATCGTCGAGACGCTAGAGAAGACGCGCGAGAAGTTCGTTTGGGGCGCGATCGCGACGCCGCAGGATCTGGCCGAAGTCCGACTGGCAGCGATGGAGAAATTTTTGGCGGACTTTCCCGAGGGTCTGAAAGCGCAGCGCTACCGCACCGATGCTCTGCCGGAGCTATCGTTCGCCGATCGCCAGTTCGACCTCGCCCTGTCTGCCCACTTGCTGTTTACCTACTCCGCGCAGTTCGACACCGAGTTCCACATTGCCGCCACGCTGGAAATGCTGCGCGTCGCGCGCGAGGTGCGGATCTTCCCGCTGCTGACGAACTTCACGAACGAAATTTCGCCCCACCTTCAGCCGGTTCTCGATGCCCTGACCGAGCGCGGTTTCGCCCCGACAATCGAGCGCGTCCCCTACGAATTCCAGATCGGCGGCAACGAAATGCTGCGTGTCATCGCCGCCTGACAGAAGCCGCGATCGCCCTGTGCGATCGTCGCCACACCAGCCGAGAAGCAAGCATCGATTCCGATATACTCAGTCGCAGTTTGCCCGACCTCACGCGCGGCTAGCTATCCGAGCGCCGCTAGGGCGTGTTATCAGCTAGCGCCAGAACCTTGGAGTCGGCGATTATACGCCCGCCCCAAAAAATAATGCTGGGGGCTGCAATCCCTGTGGAATAGACGCTACAGAATTAATTGATGACAGCCCCTAGACGCCGTTAATAAATACTGCCGATCATGCCTACCGCCCCCAACTCCGCCATCCTTACTGCGACCGACGCCGATCGCGTTCAGATCCTCAGCGAAGCCCTGCCCTACATCCAGCGTTTCGCCGGTCGCACGATCGTGGTCAAGTACGGCGGCGCGGCCATGAAAGACGGACAGCTCAAAGACAAGGTCGTGCGCGATATCGTCTTTCTGTCCTGCGTCGGCCTGCGTCCGGTGGTCGTCCACGGCGGTGGCCCCGAAATCAACACCTGGCTGACGAAGCTCAATATCGAGCCCCAGTTTAAAGACGGCCTGCGCGTCACCGATGCCGAAACGATGGACGTGGTGGAGATGGTGCTGGTCGGGCGCGTGAATAAAGAACTCGTTTCGCTGATTAACGGCGCGGGCGGCGCGGCGGTTGGCCTCTGCGGCAAAGATGGCGGTCTGATTACGGCTCGCCCTCAGGGCAACGAGGGCATCGGTTTTGTGGGCGAGGTCGCGGCGGTGAATACGGACGTAATCGAGGCGCTGGTGGCGAAAGGCTACGTGCCGATCGTCTCTAGCGTCGCCGCCGACGAAAACGGCCAAGCTTACAACATCAATGCCGATACTGCCGCTGGTGAGATTGCCGCCGCACTCGGTGCAGAAAAACTCATCCTGCTGACCGACACGCCGGGAATCCTGCGCGACTACCACGATCCTTCGACGCTGATCTACAAGCTCGATCTGGCGGCGGCACGCGGCCTAATTGAAGACGGAACCGTGGGCGGTGGCATGATTCCGAAGGTGAACTGCTGCATTCGATCGCTGGCTCAAGGCGTGCGCGCGGCGCATATCCTCGATGGTCGTCTGCCCCACGCGCTGCTACTGGAAATCCTGACGGACAGTGGCATCGGCTCGATGATCGTCGCGTCGGAGCATTACCAGTAGCGCCCGCGCTTTGCCAACGACGCCCCAAAACGACGCCCTAAGCCGATCGCGCCGCCCATTTTTCTAGCGCCGCCTGCAATCCTTCCAGCGTGAACTCTTCGGCTTCGATATCGCAGCGCCCCAGCTCCTCGTGGCAGGCCGTCGTCGTCAGCGGCCCGATTGAGGCGATCGTCAGCCGATCGCAAATCGCCCCCAGGTCGAGATCCGACGTCGATCTCACCAGCTTGGCAAAGTGCCGTACCGTCTTCGAGCTGGCAAACGTGACGATATCGGCGCTTTTCTCCGCCAACACTTGTCGCGCCACCGGGACGATTTCGTTTGGGCAGGCCGACTCGTAGGCCGCCACTTCGATGACTTCCGCGCCGCGATCGCCCAGCTCGCGCACCAGCACGTCGCGCCCGCCCGTCTCGACGCGGGGGAACAGGATGCGTCGATCGCCTACCGTCTCGGGGAAGTTCTCCACTAACGAGTCGGCGACGTAGTTGGGCGGGATATAGTCTGGCGTCAGGTAGCGCGATCGCAGACAGGCGGCGGTCTTCTTGCCGACGACGGCGATTTTGAGCCCCGAGAGCGATCGCAGGTCGTGCTGGCGCTCGATCAGCCGATCGCAGAAAAATTCAACGGCATTACTCGAGGTCAGAATCAGCCAGTCGAAGCTGTCGAGCTTATCGATCGCCGCGTCGAGGCCATCCCAGCTCGAGGGCGGGCGAATTTCCAAGGCGGGCAATGCGATCGCCGTTGCGCCTGCCGCCTCCAGGCGATCGAGGAACGTACTCGACTGGCTGGCCGCGCGCGTCACCAAAATCGTATGGCCCGCCAGCGGCTGCTTTGGCTTCAGGTTCAGATCGGCAGGGGCGGTCGGGTTTGTGGGATTTATCTCCAGGCCGACGGACGCCTCGCGGCGATCGGGCTTTAGGAAGGCGTGCAGGTGTACCACCTCGCCGATGACGATAACGCAGGGAGACAGGCGCTCGCCCGCCGTGCGATCGACGATATCGTCCAGGGTTGCCGTCCAGAGACGCTGGCGATCGCGCGCCGCCCAGCGAACGACCGCGATCGGCGTGCGCGCCGAGCGGCCCTCCTGGATCAGCCGCTGACAGAGGGTCGCCAAGTGCCGACCGCCCATCAAAAATACCAACGTCTCGAGGCGCGCGAGGCTCTCCCAGTCCAGCGTATCGGGGTCGTGGGCGCTAAATACCGAAAAGCCCCGACTCAGTACCGGATCGGTCAGCGGAATTCCAGCCAGCAGCGGCGCGGCGATCGCCGACGAAATGCCGGGAATCACCTCGTAGTCGCACCCGGCGGCGTTCAGCGCCTGAATCTCCGACGCCGATCGCCCGAAAATAAACGGATCGCCGCTCTTGAGTCGCACGACGCAGTGCCCCGCTTGGCACAGATCGACCAGCTTGGCATCGATCGCGCTTTGGGGCGGGCTGGGCGTACCGCCACGCTTACCCACGTGCAAAAGCTGGCAGCGGGCGGGCGCGAGGGACAGCAGCCGCTCATCGGCCAGCGCGTCGTAGACCAAAACGCCCGCCGCCGCGATCGCATCGCGACCCCGCAGCGTCAGGTAGCTCGCGTCTCCCGGCCCCGCGCCGACGAGAAATACTTTGCCGGTCTGTTTTGCGCCGGTCTGCTTGCCCGTCTGTTTACCGACCTGCTCGCCGACTTGCCTAGCTGGTTCGCCCGCCATAGTTATAGATGCCTCGCGCTTGCCTGTCACCTGCCTCAGCGGCGGACGGCTTTCCAGGCCACCCACACCTGCCAGAAGAAGATCCCACTGACGGTGAGGGTGAAAGCGAGCTGAAAGATAATGTCGGGTCTTTCGTTCAGGATGCGTTCCAGTAGCATGGCGTGCTCCTCCAAAATTGCAGGTCGAGCGATCGAAACAATCGACGAAATCCAGACGGGCGATCGACCAGTCGAGCCAGCGGTGCGGGCGTCGCGGAAAATCGCTTTCCCATCATAGAACGCCACTCGATCCGACCCGATCGCAGCGAAAGGAAGTTGTCATCTCAGCCGCCAGATCTCCGCCCGCAAACCGCAATCGCCCCCGGAATCCAGATACTCAGCCCGAAAAAGCTTGTAGCGCAGGCGCTTTGTCGCCGTTTTTCGCCCGTTCGGCGGCGGCGCGGGCGCGATCTTGGAGTCTCTTCTAGGCATTTCTTGGGAACGCGCGGGTCGCACAGGCCCGGAAGATCCCGGACGGTTCGCCGGGCGGATCGGGACTTACCGCGACCGATCGAGGCTCAAAGTGCCCGAAGGGCAACGATCTCGGAGAAAATACGGGCAAAGTGATCGCCGTTTGGCGATCGGCCCAAGTCCGTGCAATTCCGCAAATCTTCACGCTTTCGAGCACTTTTTTGAAGATCCCGTGAAGCCGTCCGAAAAGAGGTGACACTCTCGATTCACAACCCGTATATTTCAATCAAGAGCGGAAAACAAGTGCCGCCGAGACTTCACTACATATTCTTCCAGAACTTCAAGCCTCTTCGTTATGCAACTCACTCGCTACGCCCTCTTCTCCGGCCTCACCCTGTCCCTGATGGGTCTGGTCAGCGCCCCCGCCAGCGCCTGGACGGAGCTTGCCCCCGGCTCCAAAAAGTCGATCGACGTGCTGACCGCCGACGGCTACGCTTGCACGAGCCACACGCAGTTCGGCAGTATGATTGAAGCTGGTGAGATTCCCACCGTGGCCTCAATTAAGAGCGAAATCGTCGCGAACTACGAAGGTGAAGACGTTTCGAGCTGCCTTGCGTACACCAAGACCTTTGAAGGCGGCATCGACGCCGGAACCAACGACGCGACGGGCGCATACTGGTATCGCCCCATGGCGCGTAACCTGGTTGTCCGGGATGGTGAAAACGTGGCCGTTCTCGAAGAAAACGGCAAGCTGGAAGTCGGTTCGTACACCTTCGACCTCGAAGATGACTTCAGCAGCCGTGGCGGTCAGCTCCTGTTCCGGTTCCTGGATACGGAAAGTGCCTGGGGTCAAACGGGCGTGACCATCGGTGGCGTGTTCTACGGCACGGGCAACCACACCGACGGACAGTACCTCAATGGCGATGGCGAAGTCGTCGGTACGTTCGCCCAAGTCTATAAAGGCAGCAAGAAAGATGACAACATCTTCGAGATGACGCTCGACCTGGCCGACACCTTTAACGTCTCGGTCGGTAAAGATAAGCGCGGCACGGGTGATGGCGTCAACTTCCAGATTTTCGCCAAGTACGACGAGCCGGAAGACACCACGAGCGTTCCCGAACCGTCGATGGCGCTAGGTTTGGTGGCCGTTGCCGGTCTTATCAAATCGCGCCGCCGCCGCTAAGTCCCTCGCTGCGATCGGCCTCAAATCCATTCTGTGAAGACGTAAAAAGGAGCGCGGGTTTAAAACCCGGCTCCTTTTTTTGTGGCCTTGTTGCAGATCGCAAAAGCGGGCGCTCCCTGGCGCTCCCTACAGCGACGGCGCTTTTGTATGCCACTCGCTCGCTTGCTCGTAGCGCTGCGCCACTTGCAGCAGCTTCGTTTCTTGTAGGACGTTGCCGATGATTTGCAGCCCGATCGGCAGACCCTGGCGATCGAAGCCGCAGGGCAAACTCAGCGACGGCAGCCCCGCCAGATTCACCGGAATCGTCATCAAGTCCGACAGGTACATGCTTAGCGGATCGTCGGTTTTTTCGCCCGCCTTAAAGGCCGTTGTCGGCGAGGTGGGCGACACCAGTACGTCGTACTGCGCGAAGGCGTTTTTAAAGTCCTGACAAATCAGCGTGCGGACTTTTTGCGCCTTCAGGTAATAGGCGTCGTAGTAGCCTGACGACAGCGCGTAAGTGCCGATCGCGATCCGGCGCTTCACCTCCGCTCCGAAGCCCCGCGCCCGCGTTTCGGCGTACATGCCGATTAGGTTTTCCGCCGCCTCCGCGCGCGCACCGTAGCGGACGCCATCGTAGCGCGCCAGGTTCGCCGATGCCTCCGACGGCGCGATCACGTAATAAGTCGGCAGGCCGTAGCGGAATGTGGGGCAGGAGACCATCTCCACTTCCGCGCCCAGCTCTTCGTATACCTTCAGCGCCGCCTTCACCGCGCCGTCCACTTCCGCATCGAGCCCTTCCCCGAAGGTCTCCTGGATAACGCCGATCTTCAGCTTGTCGCCGTGGAGGTTGGCGATCGTCTCACTTTCTAGCGCCGCCGCGTAGTTCGGCACGTCTCCTTTCAGGCTCGTCGAGTCCTTCGAGTCGTAGCCCGCCAGCGCCTCGAGAAAGATCGCCGCGTCCTCCACGGTGCGCGCGAACGGCCCGATCTGGTCGAGGGAGGAGGCGTAGGCCACCAGCCCGTAGCGCGACACCAGGCCGTAGGTGGGCTTCAGGCCGACGACGCCACAAAACGAAGCGGGCTGACGGATCGAGCCGCCGGTGTCCGAGCCCGTCGCCACCACGCACTGCCCTGCCGCCACCGCCGCTGCCGACCCGCCAGACGAGCCGCCGGGGACGCGATCGGTATCCCAGGGGTTGCCCGTCACCTGATAAGCCGAGTTCTCCGTGGAGCTGCCCATCGCGAACTCGTCGAGGTTGGTTTTGCCGACGGACACAGCCCCTGCCGCGCTCAATTTCTCGACCACGGTGGCGTCGTAGGGCGGAATGTAGTTTTCGAGGATCTTCGAGGCGCAGGTGGTCGGCACGCCGCGCGTACACATATTGTCTTTGATGGCGATCGGGATGCCTTCGAGAATGCCGATGTCCTCGCCGCTGGCGATCTTGGCATCGACGGCTTCGGCACGAGCGATCGCGCTGTCCGCCGTCAAGTGCAAAAAGCTCCGCAGCTTGGGCTCGGTGGCGTCGATTCGCTGCAACGTTTCCTGGGTCAGCTCGCGCGCCGATCGCGCCTTGGAAACCAGTTGCTGGTGCAGCTCACGTATGGATGCCATGCTCGAACCTCTGCGGTTGGTGTTGCGGTTAGTGTTTTTGCCCTTTGACACTATAGCGAGGAAAGCGGCGGCGATCGCGCGCCGAAATCGCGAGGGCAAGCGGCAGACCGGGGGGCTTAGACTGGGAAGCGTCCCTCCGCTCCGAAGTGTATGGCGACTTGTCTTACGCCCCGTCAAGTTCTGAGCCTCGCCCACCGCAAGCTGCCGATCGCCCGTGCGCGCTTCGAGACCTTCGGGAACGGCGTACGGGCTCTGGTGGCAGGCGTCTCGGCGAGACCAGATGAATCGGAAGAGCATTACAAAGGTCTGCTCTCCACGTTTTTGACCGAGACGTTTTACCCGGCCTCGCGGGCGGGGGACGATCTGGGTGAGGTCTGGGCAATTAATACGAGCGATCGCACCGACCTAGCGATCGAGCGGCGTGTCAAGAACGGCAAAGCAGCAGTAGGCGAACTCAATGTTTTATTCGAGCTTAAAAAGCCGGACAACGCAGCGGAGATGCCCGAGCGCGATCGCCTCAATTCTAAAGCCTTTCAGCAGCTTCTCTACTACTTTTTACAGAAGCGACTGACGCAGAGAAAAACGCGGATTCGTAGCCTAATTATCACGAATATATACGAGTGGTTCGTGTTCGACGCACGGGCGATCGAGACGCTGTTTCTCGGCGATCGCCAGCTCGTGCGAGACTTCAAAGACTTTGAGGCGGGTCGCCTGAGCTATGGAAAAACCGACGACTTTTACAAGCAGGCAGCAGCAGGAGCGATCGCGCGAAATGAGGAACGGCTGGAGTTCGCCTACTTCGATCTGCGCGATGCTGTGGCGATGCTCGACTCTGGCAAGGAAGCCGATCGGAACAAGCTGAGCGCACTCTACAAACTCTTCGCGCCAGAACACCTCGCGGGCCTGCCGTTCGTCAATGACAGCAACACCCTCGACCGAGGATTTTATACAGAACTACTCCATATTCTCGGCTTAACCGAGCGCAAGCAGGGCAACACCAAGACGATCCAGCGACAGTCGAAAAACAAGCGCGATCGCGGCTCGCTGCTCGAAAACGCGATGCGACAGGTCGAGCGGCTGGGCAAGCTGAAATGTCTGAGCGACCCAACGCAGTACGGCGACACCAAAAGCGAGCGGCTGTTCAACGTCGCGCTGGAGCTGGCGATCGTCTGGATAAACCGAATCCTATTTCTAAAGCTCCTAGAGGCTCAGCTTCTGGCCTATCACGGCGACGATCCCCGCTACCGGTTTTTGAGCCTGGATAAAGTCACAGACTATGACGAAGTGAGCGCCCTGTTTTTTCACGTGTTGGCGCTGCGGTCAGAAGAGCGCGACGAAACCGTCGAAAAGTGGGCGGCGGTTCCTTATCTCAATAGCTCGCTATTTGAGACGACCGAGCTGGAGCTACGTACGATCGCGATCGGCTCGTTGCGGGACTCGCTGACGATGCGCGTCTTCGATCGTACGATTTTGCGCGACCCGAACGACCCGCGAAAAAAACAGACAGGCGCAATCGCGACGCTGGAATACCTGTTGCGCTTTTTGGATGCGTACGACTTCAGCAGCGCTGGAGACGGCGAAATCCGCACCGAGAGCAAGACGCTCATTAGTGCGTCAGTGCTGGGTTTAGTGTTTGAAAAAATCAACGGCTATCGTGACGGAGCCTTTTTTACACCCGGTTACGTAACGATGTATATCTGCCGGGAAACGCTACGCCAAGCCACTGTCGAAAAATTCAATGCGGCGAAAGGCTGGACTTGCCGAACTTTAGACGATATATACGACAAAATTGAAGACAAGCAGGAAGCAAACGCAATCTTCAACGGGCTGAAAATCTGCGACCCGTCCGTCGGTTCGGGACACTTTCTGGTCTCGGCACTAAATGAAGCGATCGCCATCAAAAGCGAGCTGAAAATCTTGCTCGACGCCGACGGTAAGACCCTGCGAGACTACCGCGTACGGGTCGAGAACGACGAGCTGGTGGTGACGGACGACGACGGCAGCTTATTTCAATACCGGCCGAGAGGCGAAGAAAGTACGCGGGTGCAGAAAGCACTCTTTGAGGAAAAGCGGCGACTCATCGAAAACTGTCTGTTTGGGGTCGATATCAACGCCAACTCGGTGTCGATCTGTCGGCTGCGGCTCTGGATCGAGCTACTAAAGAATGCCTACTATCGAGACGAGGCCCTAACGCAGCTCGAAACGCTGCCGAATATCGACATCAATATCAAACAAGGAAATTCGGTTATTTCACGCTATGACATCGAGCTAGATCTAGAGCCGCTGTTGCAGAGAACGGGCTACACGATCGAGCAGTATCGCCAAGCGATCGCGAGCTACTACCAAGAGAATTCGCGGGATGAGAAAGATGCGCTGCGAGGATTTATTGCAAAGCTAAAGCAAGATCTAGAGACAGAAATCTCGGCAGAAAGCGATCTCGTAAAACAGCGAGCGGCGAAGCAAAAGGAATATCAAGACTCGCGGCTGGAAATCATCGTTAAGACGGGTGACGAGGCGCGAGATGCAAAAGACCGAGAGAAGCGCGTCAAACGTGAGGACAAGCTACGGGAAGCGATCGCGGCACTAACGGCAAAGATCGAAGATTTCAAGAGTGGTGCGGCCTACCGTCAGGCGATGGAGTGGCGTTTTGAGTTTCCGGAGGTACTCGATCTGGAAACGGGAGCGTTTATCGGGTTCGATGCGATCGTTGGCAATCCGCCGTACGTGCGTCAGGAACAAATCAAGACACTAAAGCCTCAGCTTGCAGAGCGTTTTTCGACCTATGCAGGCAAGGCAGATTTGTTCGTATATTTCTACGATCTGGGTTTAAGCTTGCTGAAGCCGGGTGGATATCTGACATACATTTCGTCGAATAAATATTTTCGAGCGGGATACGGCAAAAAGCTACGCGCGCTGCTGGCGAAGGAGACGACGATCGCGAGCCTTGTTGACTTCGGCGACTACCAAGTGTTTGAAGAAGCCACGGCCTACCCGAGCATTATTGCGCTACGAAAAACAAAGCCGGTGGATACGTCGCAAACTGAGATAAACGCGCTGGTGTGGGATGCGTCGCGCACGCAGGACGTTACTCAGTTTCCAGAGGTTCTGGCGTCGGCGGGTTTGGCGGTGCGTCAGTCAGATTTGACGCCGGATGGCTGGCGTCTGGAGTCGCGAGCGGTGTTGGATTTGCTGGCGAAGTTACGGCAAGCCGGGACACCGCTGGGCAATTTTATTGAAGGGCAACTCTATCGTGGGATCCTAACAGGACTTAATGACGCATTTGTCATCGAGCGTGAGACACGCGATCGATTGATTGCTGAAGACTCGCGCTCGGCTGAGTTACTCAAGCCATTTTTGC
Source organism: uncultured cyanobacterium (assembly GCA_937899645.1). Classification (GTDB taxonomy): domain Bacteria; phylum Cyanobacteriota; class Cyanobacteriia; order Cyanobacteriales; family Geitlerinemataceae; genus RDYZ01. The sequence continues at coordinate 73,332 of CALCCD010000005.1, forward strand.
GGGGAAAAGATGTAAAACGCTGGTCGGTACAGTTCGCAGACCAATATTTGATCGAAATTAAATCTTCGGAAAACGCAGACCATCCCTGGAGCGACAAGAGTAGTCGAGAAGCAGAAAAAATATTCAAGCAGAACTATCCAGCTATTTGGAAGTTTATGAATCGATACCGCGAGCGTCTAATCGAGCGATACGATAAGGGCCGGTACTTCTGGGAGTTGCGGTCTTGCAAATACTGGAATGACTTTCTTACAGGTGGAGTTGTTTATCCAGATATTGCCGTAAGTAATAGCTTTGCGGTCACATCTGAGTCAATTTTGGACTGCACGCTGTTTTTTATCCCGACAAGTTCGCCAATGTTCGTTCTGGGATGTCTGAATTCTTCAGTGAATAACTTTTTCTTCCCTCAAGTTTGTCCGACGATTCGCGGCGGTTTCAGGCGGTTTAAGTCAATTTACGTCAAGCAAATTCCGATTCCCGACCCAAAAAAAAGCCCCATACACACCGAGCAGATCGAAAATCTCGTGGCGAAAATCCTCGATCGCAAGCAGGCCGATCCGGCTGCCGACATGTCCGACCTCGAGGGCGAGATCGATCGCCACCTTTACCAGCTCTACGACCTGACCGCCGACGAAATCGCACTCGTGGAAGCCGCCACCAACTGAGCCCGCTATGCCGCCTGCGCGATGCGATCGAGTTCGGCTTCGACTTGCCGCCAATCTGGGAAGAAGCGATCGAGCAGGCCGTGGAAGCGATCGTTGTGCAGCCGCTCCAGCAGGTGCGTCATTTCGTGGACGACGACGTATTCCAGGCTGCGGGGCGGCAGGCGAATCAGCTCCAGATTGAGCCAGATGCGCCGCGCCTGAATATTGCAGGTTCCCCACTTGGTTTTCATGCGCTTGATGCGGGCTTCGCGCACCGAGACGCCCATCACCGGTTCCCAGCGCTCGACCAGCGGCGGCAGCAGGGCCTTGAGCTGTTGGCGATACCAGGCGTAGAGCAGGCGCTCGCGATCGGCGGCGGTGGCGTCGGGCCGGACGTGGAGGCAGATGCTGGCATCTTCTAGCTCGACGCGCTCTGGGCCGATGGTTGCGCGAAGATCGAGCTGGTACGGCTGGCCGCGATAGTGGTGGGTTTCGCCGCGAACGTACTGGCGCGGTGCGGGGCGCGCTCGATCGCGAATCTTGGCGCGCTGGCGTTCGATCCAGGGCAGCTTCGAGGTGGCAAATTCGCGCAGCAGCTCGAGATCGTAGCGATCGGGCGCGCCGATCCGTACCCGACCGTCGGGCGGCGAGACTCGCAGGCTGATATTTTTGACGGCTTTGCGCTGGACTTCAATGGCAATGCCGCCCACGTCGAGGTGCTCGACTCGCAGGATGGAACGTGACATGCGCGCTGGTTGAAAAGAGCGAAAATACGGGCTGTGATAACGATAGCGCTATAACAGAAGGATGCAGGCTCGCTCTGCCTGCCGTTGTCGATCGCCACCGAGGGGTCTGCCTATGGATGCTTTTTCGCAGACGCCTCCCGACTGGACGGAAGCGGCGACCCACGCGTTCGGGTTTATCTGTCCCTGCTGCGGGGCGAGCAGCCGCGAGGCAGAGCGGGTCTGGCTCAATCGCCGTTCGCCGGTGTACGGCTCCGACAGCCGCCGTAAGTATCAAGAGTTTTACCACTGCAAATGCGGCAGCGCTTGGTGGGCCTGGAGCACCGATCGCCCGACCCCGCCGGGGGCGCGCGCCGATACGCCCTATCCCGATTCGCCCCACTCAGAGCTGTAGATCGCGATCGATAGTACGGGGCTGTTTTTATGGTGTTTGAATTTGGGCTGAGGGGGCGATCGCGACGGGCTGGCCGGGACGATTTCCGGTGCGAGCGTACGGCTAGCGGACAGTTTCGCGGACGGCCCGATAAACGGCGTAGCGGATGGATGGCGATCGCCGTGACGTTGACGCTGGGCGCGATCGCGGCGGTGGCGGCTCCTCCTGCGGTGGCCCAGTCCCAGCTTTCTTGCCAGGCCGATCCTGCCGAAGCGCGCCAGAAAGAGACTTTGCGGCAGGCGATCGTCGCCGGGGATGCAAGCGTTGTGGCGGACTACCAAAACCTGGTACGCAAGCACGCCCGCGAACAGGCCGAGTGTCGCCAAGGTTCCTGGCCGCGCGATCGTGCCATTTGGCTGAACCTGTATCGCTGTGATGCCAACTTCGGCGAGATCGACGCGCTGTTCGATCGCATCGCCAACGACGGCTACAGCCAGGTGTATCTGGCGACGCTGGCTAACGGGCAGGTGCTACTGCCGGGAGACGACAACCCGACGCCCTGGCCGTCCGTAGCGCGATCGCCTGCAACTGAGTCGATCGACCTGCTGGCCAACGCCATTACCGCCGGTCGGGCGCGGGGCATCGAAGTTCACGCCTGGATGTTCGCGCTGAATTTCGGGTACGCCTACAGTCAGCGCGAAGACCGGCAGCAGGCTCTGGCGCGCAACGGACGCGGCCAAACGTCGCTCGATCGCGCCGTGGCCGACACTAACGCCGCCGACGGAATTTTTGTCGATCCCTACAGCCCGACGGTTCGCCGCGACTACTACACGCTGCTCGAAGCCGTGCTCGATCGCGACCCGACCGGCGTGGTGTTCGACTATATTCGCTACCCGCGCCTGAGCGGCGCGGACTCGGTGGCCGACGAGGTGCGCGACCTGTGGGTCTACGGCCCGGCCTCGCGGGCAGCGCTGCTCGATCGCGCCGACAACCCGACCCGGCGATCGCAGCTCGAGACCTATCTCGACACCGGACGCGCGCCGGTCATCACCGTAACGCCGCCGCCGCAACCCAAGCCCGAGGAAGACGATGCCGCCGTCCGTCCGGCTCCCGCTCCGACGCCGACCCCAGCGCCCCAGACGATTTCGCTACGCGACGAGTTCTGGGAGTTCAGCACCGACTTCGCCGCGCAGGGCGTGGTGGACTTTCTCGACTACGTCGCCGCGCCGGTTCGGGCCGAGCGCCGGGACGTGGGGGCGGCGTTCTTTCCGCGCGGCAACCGGGCGATCGGGCGCGGCTTCGACTCGCGCTTGCAGCGATGGGATGACTTCTCTAGCAGCATCGTTTGGCATCCGATGCTCTACGGCGGCTGCAACGGCACGGACTGCATCCTCGACGATCTCGATCGCGTTTTGGCCGCTGCCCCCCGAGGCGCGACGGTGATTCCGGCGCTGGCGGGAGCCTGGAGCGAAACCAGCCAGGGCCGCCACCCGCCGCTGGAGCTACAAATGCAGGCGATCGCCAGTCGAGCACGTTCTGGAAGTCGAGGGGCGAATGTCAATATCGACGCGGTCAGCCACTTTTCGTTTGGCTGGCAAAATCCCGAGCTGGAACGCCAGCGCCAGTTCTGTCAGCTTTAGGTTTTGCGCTTCCATTCCAAAAAACGGGTTTCTTCGGTTCGGTCGCAGTTTGCACGAGCGACTCCTCGCAGCCCGCTTTTTCTGCGGCTGGAAAGCGGTATCGTAACCCCACGCGCATCCAGTCTCGATCGCCCATACCGCCATGAGCAGCTTTCCAAAACTCACGATCGTTGCCGTCGGAAAAGTCAAAAAAGGCTGGGTTCGCGACGGCATTGCCATGTACCAAAAGCGCCTGCCCGAAGTCGCGATCGTCGAACTTAAAGACAGCAACCCCACCAAAGAGGGCGAACAGATCCTCGGTCGCCTAAAGCCCAACGATCGTCCGATCGCGCTGACCGAAGACGGCAAAACCTTCGACTCCGTCGCCTTTGCCAATTGGCTGGCGCGGGCCGAGTCAAACCGGCTGGTGTTCGCGATCGGCAGCGCTGAGGGCATCAGCCCCGCCGTCCGAGACGCCGCCGAAATGCGCCTGAGTCTCTCGCCGATGACCTTTCCCCATGAGGTCGCGCGCCTGCTGCTGTTCGAGCAGCTCTACCGCGCCAAAAATATCCTCCAGGGTGGCAGCTATCACAATTGACATCCGCAACTTGCCAACGTGAATCTGCCAACGCGATCGAGGCGCGATCGACGCAGGGCAAACGCATACTCGCAATTTGCAAGCTCAAAACCAGTCAATCGAAGGCTGAGCTTGTCGTTCGCGTTAGCGTCGGCTTCGCCGATATAGCAATCATCGATTGGGTTGAGACACCGAGTACTGGAGACCGCGTTTCGACTCCGCTCAACGCTCATTGAGTTTTTTTGCGAATGTCCTAAGCAAATTGAGTTTTGCTATGGCCTGGGTGTCGTCGCGAAAAGTGACCGCACTATTCGCTTCGCGAAGGCTACGCCAATGACTACGCTTGGTGACTGAGCCCAGTCGTTGGCGTAGCCTCTGCGAAGCAGATAGCCCAGTGCTCGAAGTATTCTTTTGGGTCATCAAAAATTAGTATGCGCTTGCACTGGATCGGCCGCCCATTTGTAATGTGAGTGATAATGCGATCGGCTAACTTCGCAACACTCGCATCCCTCCGCCATGTTCGGCTCGTTCCAACAAAGCCAGATCCGTATCGAAATTTCTGCCAGCGCCGCCGACTTGGCCGACGCCCTGCTCTATACCGATCGCCTCAAGCAGTGGCTCTGGCCGCAGTCGTTCTCCGACGCACCGGAAAAGCTAGTCGCCGGAACTCGCTTCACCAGCCAGTTCGGCCCGATCTCGCTCAAACACTACGTCGATCTGTCGGTAGACAACCGGCTGCGGGTGCTGCTCGCCGAGAGCATCGACGGCTACCACGAGTGGTATTGGGGCGACGGCTGGGTGCAGTCGCGTCTGGAAGGCGTCTCGCTGCTGCCGCTGAAGCTGGTGCAGTCCACGAGCCTGATGCGCTTGCGCGACTTTGTCAGCGACGATGGTTCCGATTCGGACGACAGCGAGCCGACCGATAAGCCCGACGCCAAAAAAGACCCCGATGGGGACGCCGAGCCGGAGAAACCTGAGAAAGCAGAGGGCGAGCCGACGGACGCGGACTAATGCAAATTGACGCGATCGGGCTCAGTCGGACTTAGCCGGGTGTAGCCGGGTTTAGTCGAGTTCAATCGGATTCAGTCAAACTCAGCTGCCGAAGCACTCGTCGATTTAGCGCCGCTGCGCGAGCAGGTCGCTGACCGCGTTGGCGATCGCGAACTCGCCGTAGAAGCTTTTTGTAAAGTCATACGACTGCATCTCGGTGACGATCGCGACCACGAGAGACCCCAGGTCGTCTTCGCCCTCGAGGCGCTGGCGCAGGTATATACTCGTGGCCCGTTCGGCAATGTCGGCGTTGACCGCTTCGGGTAGATATTCGTCATCGAGCCAGTTGTGGAGGGCCGTTTGCAGCCACTGGCGTTCCGTGTCGAGGTTACCGAGGGGAGGCAGCTCAATCGCGGGAATCGGCGGAATTTCGGGTCGTTCGGTCATGGCAGCTATGTTTCACGAGCGACGGCTCAAGATCGACTTGAGATCGACAACGCGGTGGGAGGGCGGCATGGCGTCAGCCCGAAACTTCGTCAGCTCGAACCTACGCCAACCCAAACCCCGCCCCAGTCGCCCGTCCGGATGAGTAGTGATGTTGCGTTGTTTTGCGCATTGTATCCCGAAGCTCCGTATCTCAAAGCCTCGTGTCCCGAAGCTCCGTGTTCCGAGTTCCCCACAGCTTCTCGGGGCTGCTGGAGCTGAGATAGGCCGCTGGTGAGAGACGGCGGAAGATCGCGGCGGTACGTAACGATCGCGCAACGAAACGCAATCGAAAGATGGGTCGGCGTGCCAGCTTTTTTGTCAGGATCGGAGCGTACTGAGACTCGGGCGAAATACGGGACTTGAGAAGTGCACCGAGACCCGAACTAGACCGCGACCGGGACTAAGGCGTGTCATCAATTCGCGCCAAAACCTTCATGGGGTAAGCGATTACACGCCCGCCCCAAAAAATATTGCCAGAGCGACATGACGAGCGGTAGTGGACTTTTTGGGATGGATTACGACATTGCAGCGATCGTGCGCGGCTACGCCCAGGGCTATTTCCTAATGGCGAACGACGACGACCGCACCGTTGGCTGGTACAGCAGCCACGCCCGCGCGGTCGTCCCCCTCGACAATCGCTTCCGCTACCCCAAGTCCCTGCGCCGGGCGCTCAACCAGAACCGCTTCCAGGTGGCGATCGACCGCGACTTCGAGGCGACGATCGAAGGCTGCGCCGATCGCGACAGCACCTGGATTTGCGACGAACTCAAAGATATTTACAGAGCGCTGCACGCAGCAGGGTGGGCCCACAGCTTCGAGACCTGGCAAGGCGATCGGCTGGCGGGCGGCATCCTGGGGCTGTGCATCGGCGGGGCGTTTATCGGCGAATCGATGTTCTACCACATCCCTGAAGGCTCGAAGGTGGCGATGGTCAAGCTCGTCGAACACCTGCGCGATCGCGGCTTTACCCTCTTCGATGCCCAGCTCCAGAACCCCCACCTAGAAAGATTTGGCGCGCATACGATCGAAGCGGACGAGTACGATCGCCGCCTGCGCGAAGCCGTTGCGCTCCAGCGATCGTTCGCTTACCACAAGCTCTCCGACCACCAGTCCGCCTGAGCGCGACCTCAGTTGGCGATCGGGAATCGGCAATCGGGAATCGGCAATCGGGTTCAGTTTGCAATCAGGTTGAGTAGGGCATTAAAAACACTCTGATAGAAGTTGCCTTCGAGCTGGCGAAAGAGCTGGAATGGTTCTCCTGGCGCGCCGAAAAACGGACGCAGCGTCCAGCCCAACTGACTGCCCACAAAGGCATACAGCGCCAGCCACGCTTGCAGCAGGTACTTGCGGTTCGCGTAACCGTTGAGGTCGTCCTGCTCGGACATCATCTGCATGCCGTCGTAGAGGAACTTCACACCGACGATGCCCGTCAGCGCCATAATCGCCACATTCAGCAGCAGGAAAAAGCTGTAGTTACGGGTCGTGACCAGGAAGAACAGCGAAATCGGCGCGAAGCTGAACAGCAGCACCCCGATCGCCGCCACTGCCGAAATCAAGATTCCAAAGTGCTGGATGAGGCTTTTGCGCGAGCCGAAGAGAATATTGAAAAAGTAGAGCGTCGGAAAACAAATCAACAGCGTCAGCAGGTAAAGAATTGGCAGCTTAACGGCAGAGGAAATCGCCTGGGGCCAACCACTAAACGAGCCGACAATTGCGCCGTAAATGCCGAATAAAACCGAGCCAGTCACCATCAGGGCCGAGATTTTTCCGGCAACGTTTTGGTTCTCGGCAATTTGCGCCATAAAGCCAATGCGATCGCGCAGCAGCAAGGTGAGCGTGTGGAAGTAGCGCTCGAATGGTGTTTTGCGGCGTAGCATAGCGCCTCCTCCAATAGGTGAACGGCGGGACAGCGACAGACAGCGGACGTGACTGCGGTAGCAGCTCCACGGGCTCGGGGGCGGATTCCGGCTGCGGTTGTCATTACGCTTGAAAAGCGATCGCTTCTTAACAAATGCGACACCGAGGCCAGATCGGAAAGCGATCGAAAAGCGATCGCGCAAATTGCGCGCGGCCCGCATCGATTGGCATGACGAAATTTACTCGCGAACTCGAACGCCGCGTAAAAAAGGAAGCCTTCGCCCGATATCTTCTATAGGCCGGGCCGCACTGGACTTCCTGGTTATTTCGACGCGATGTCGTAATTTGCGTTGGGTCTGAATTCAGCGGTGCGGATACGGTCTGACGGTGCGACGGTCGCAACGGGACGATCGAAAAAATGGCGATCGCTATTGCCTCGATCGCGCCTCTTGTTTTCGCCTCGTTTTCGTCTCAATGTCCGATTCTCGGCCTTTTGAAGTCCGTAAAGTTACGCGCGATTACTGAATCGCAAATCAAAACATCGGTGTTAATATTTGCGAAATATTTGCAAAACTTCTTAACCGCCGACTCTTCCAGAAGCGGGTTCACCCATCTACTAGTCACAATTCATGGCCGATCGCACGACTTCTCAGCTCACTCTATTTTGGCATCGCCGGGATTTGCGCCTGTCCGATAACGTCGGCCTCCACGCCGCCTTCGAGCTTAGCGCCAAGGTCATCGGTGTATTTTGCCTCGACCCGCACATCCTAGAAGGCGACGACGTCGCGCCCGCTCGAGTCGCGTACATGCTGGGCTGTTTGCGCGAGCTCGAAACCGCTTACACCGCCCTGGGCTCGAGGCTCCTCGTTCTGCGCGGCGACCCGCGCACCGAGCTACCGAAGCTTGCCGTGGCGCTGAGCGCGGAAAACGTCATCTGGAACCGAGACGTGGAGCCCTACGCCCGCGATCGCGATCGCACCGTCGCCGCCGAACTGCGCGAGCGCGATATTAATGTCGATACCGCCTGGGACCAGCTCCTGCACGTTCCCGGCTCGATTCGCACCAGCAGCGTCAACAGCAAGCCCTACACCGTCTTTACGCCGTTCCGCAAAAACTGGAGCCGCCAGACCAAGGCCGAGCCGCTGCCAGCGCCGCTGCGTGCCTGCGATCTGACGCCAGAAGAACTCGCGATCGCCGAGAAAGCCGGTGCGACGGACGTTCCGAGCGATGCAGAGCTGGGCCTCGAGTGGGATGCGGGCTTCCCGATCGATCCGGGCGAAGTGGCGGCGTGCGCCGTCCTCGAGGGCTTCACGGCTGCGACGGTCTTCGAGTACGACACCGCCCGCAACTTCCCTGGCGTACCGGGCACGTCCGGCATGAGCGCAGCGCTGAAGTTCGGCGCGATCGGCATCCGCGAAGTTTGGCAGGCCACCGTGAAAGCCTCGCAAGAATGCAAGACCGTGAAAGCCTGCGACGGCGTCCGCACCTGGCAAGACGAGTTGATCTGGCGCGAGTTTTACCAGACGGTCATGTACTTCTTCCCCGAGCTAGCCGATGGCCCGTACCGCCCGCAGTGGCAAGACTTCCCCTGGAAGAACGATCGCGCCCAGTTCCAAGCCTGGTGCGAAGGCCGCACGGGCTATCCGATCGTCGATGCCGCCATGCGCCAGCTCAACCAAACGGGCTGGATGCACAACCGCTGCCGGATGATCGTCGCCAGCTTCCTGACTAAAGACCTGATGGTGGACTGGCGCTGGGGCGAGCGCTACTTTATGCAAAACCTTGTCGATGGCGACCTATCGGCGAACAACGGCGGCTGGCAGTGGAGCGCCTCGAGCGGCATGGATCCCAAGCCGCTGCGGATCTTCAACCCCACGACCCAGGGCAAGAAGTTCGACCCCGACGCAATCTATATCCGTCGCTGGCTGCCGGAGTTGAAAGGTCTCGACACCAAGCGTATCCACAGCGGCAAGCTGACGCCGATCGAGGTGCAGTCCCACGGCTACGTCATGCCGATCGTCGATCACAACACGCAGCAGAAGCGCTTCAAGGAGGTGTACAAGCAGCAAAAAGAGCTGCACGCTCAACCCGCATAGGTTCGTCTCGCCTCATCCTAAAAACCGGGTTTTGTCAGGCACAGTTCCAGAAACCAGGGCAAACGCATATTCCGAATTTTTTCCCCAAAATCGATATCTCGAAGGCTGAGCGGAGTCGTTCGCGAAGCGTCGGCCTCGCCGATAGCCTGGGTGTTGTCGCGAAAAGTGGCCGCACTATTCGCTTCGCGAAGGCTACGCCAACGACTACGCTCAGTGCTCGAAATGTCGCTTTCAGATCGTCGGAAATTAGTATGCATTTGCCCTGTCCCAGAAACCCAGTTGCTCGCGGTTCGGTCTCGATCGATCTAACTTGAAGCAGACGACGTGAGGAGAGTGAGGCGCTGTGGAGGATTGGCACGGTGGATCGACTAACAAGATACCGAGACAAAGTTAAAGCGCTGCTGTCTGGATATGTTTCAGCGCGTGGCGCAAAGATCTCTACTGAATCTCAGCTCATTTTCGATGAAGCGCACGACCATTACTTGTGGATCGACCTGGGGTGGAACGAGTCGCGCCGTATCTACAATCCGGTCATGCATCTCGACATCAAAGAAGGCCGCATCTGGATACAGGAAAATATGACGGATCTCGACCCCGCTGAAGACTCGATCGATCTTGGCGTCGAGCGACTCGACATAATTTTGGGTCTGCAACCACCGTTCAAACGCCCGTATACCGACTACGGCGTCGCATGACGGCCCCTTACGCTCCTAACCGAATTTCTGAAAGTCTGCCGCACTCCAGCGAGCCCAGCCTCAGAAATCCGGTTTCTTTTACATCACGCGATCGCGACACCTAATTCCACTCGTCCCAACTGTTGTTGAAAATCGAGGTGTTCGGAAACGCTGTCGGGTTGCCGTTGGCGTCGAGCCGTCGCTGCAATGCCTCCAGCTCCAGCTCGGGGCGCGGCAGATCGTCGGTCATTTCGTAGGGCATCACGTTGCGTTCGAGCGCGAATGCCGCCGTCGTTCCCGCCGCAGCGCCGACCGACCACTCAAACGAGTGGACGCGGTAAGCCGCCGCTGCCGTGTGGCTGGTGGCGATGCTTTTGCCCGCAACCAATAGGTTGTCGATCTTCCGGGGAATCATCGCTCGCAGCGGCACGGGGAACGGGAAGGCGCGACCCTGGCCGAAGCGCTCGCCTTCGCGCTCGGTGTTGCCCGGTTTTTCCGGTGGATGTTCGGTCATGCAGGGGTGGAAGTCGATCGCGTAGTGGCCGATGCCGACACTGTCGGGGTACATGCTGGCGCGGGTGCGCGGCTCGATATTTTCCACCGATCGATCGCCCGTAATGACCTCGATCGCGCTTAGCCCCGCCAGCGTTGCCCACATACGCCGAAACTCGTCTTCGCTCAGATTCTCCGCAAAATAGGGGTTGCGGTAATCCATCTGCGAAATATCGATTTCCCAAATCGTAAAGCCCGCTGCGTGGCCGAAGCTGGGACGCCCGATAATCCGCCGTCCTTCGCGCATGTAGGGATACTTCGAGAGTCCGTGCGCTGTACCCATTGGCGAATCGAAACCGGTCATGTAGGTATGGAACGGCTGCGGCTGCTTGACGCCATCGCCGAGCTGCGAATCGGTCGTTCCCTGGACGAGCCAATAGAAGTAGCCGACGGAGTGTTCCTCGCCCCGCGCCAGGGTTTCCGTCCGCAGCCCGCCGAGCCAGCCACCCGGTTCGAGCTGGCCGCGATCGCGCAGTTGGTCGCGCGTGAAAATCAAGTTATCGATGGACGTACCGGGGCGATAGTCGTTGCCCCACGTCCAGTTTTGCATCGAGATATCGCCAGGATAGATCGGCCACTCGCGCACGTTCGGCGTCAGCTCTTCTTCTGGCTCAACGCTGAAAATTTGACGGTACGTGTAGACCAGCTCGAAGTCGGCGAGGCGCTCCAGCTCGTAGCTATAGTAGGGCGCGTAGCGATCGTAGAAGGCGGGAACGTCGTAGGTTTGCTCCTCGGCCTGGGTCTCCATCGCGAAGGTGTATGTAAAGCCTTGGGTGCAGTACTGGTCGCCGTCAGGGCTAGAGCTGGTGGGCTCTAGATACGAAGCCGGGTCGATGCCCAGGCGGTAGGGCACATCCGCAAGGCCGACCAGCTCGCCGGTTTCGGTGGCATCGATGACGTACCAGTTGGCATCAGTTGAAGCAAGGTCGGTGGGGTCGGCGTCGGGGTCGATCGCGCGTTTCGGTCGGAATTCGACGATCGTTTTAGCGAAGCGATCCGAATCCTCGTATGTAAAAGCGTCTTCGATGGTTTCCGACAGCGGGTAGGTGTTGAGCGGCGATGCGTCGGGGTGGGGCGCGTGCTGGATGGCGATCGCGCCGTCGATCAGTCCGTTGTTCGGCGTGTCGCCAACCGTCTGCTGGTAGCTCAGTTCTTTGACGACGGTGTTGGGATACCACTTCAGCTCGCCGTCGCCTTCGTCTGCGGCGTCTTCCAGGATCTCGAACAGCAGCTCGTGGCCGTCATAGGGCATAAAGCACGACGAGCTGACCCAGCAGCGACCGGGGTTAAGCATGCCGTAACGATCTTCGATCGCTTCGCGCAACGCCAGGTAGCCGCGCGGATAGAAGAGCTGGGCGCGTTGGGTGGGGCGTTCGTCCAGCGCTGAGGTTCCCTGGGCGGAGATCTGACCGCCGACCCAGTCGGTGATTTCCGTCAGGCAGACGGTCTGTCCGGCGAGCAGGGCTTCGTAGGCCGCAGCAGAACCGGAGAGGCCGCCGCCGACCACGAGCAGATCGCAGGCTTCAACGCGATCGGGCGATCGCGGCGGCGCGGCATGTGCCAGTGGGGCAGCAAAGCTGGATGCGGCGATCGCGAGCAGAGCAGCGGGGCGGAAGCGCAACATCGAGCGTAGGTCTCCGAAAACCGAGCGGTGAATGTCACATAAGGCTATCGGATTCGAGATGTCCGCAGCAATGCTTGAAAAAGTCACGGGATCGGCGTGCCAAGTCGAGAGAGACGACGCGATCGCGGCGGAAGCTCGGGGGCAAACGGGACGATCGCCACGCCACACCGCATTTAAGCCTCCGAGTCGATAATAGAAAATCGTCGATGTCGTGCGGAATTCACATCAAGGCCGCGACTCGACGAAAGAATCTTCGAGACATGAAGCGGGTCTTTTTGAGATTTTGCTGAAGAGAGAATCCGAACCGATAAAAAAAATTGAGTGGAGCAAAATTGCCCATAAAAAAGCGCCCCTGACAATCGAGGGGCGCAAGCTTCCTACGCTTGAAATCCAAGTTCTAATCGTCTCGAGTTCGATTCAGCACGAACTGGAGCGAAGTCGAGATTACTGGACTGCTTCATCAGCCGAAACTTCGAGCTGTTCTGCCGCTTCGGCGCGATCGCCGAGGCTGAGCTTAACGACCTTGTCGATTGCCTCTGGCGCTTTCGGAATCGCCAGCGTCAGCACGCCATCGGCGTAGTCGGCCACGGCGTCGGCGTTTTGAACCGGGACGGGCAGCGAGAACGTCCGGCGGAACTGGCCGCTGGGGAATTCGCTGTAGTAGCTGTACTTTGCGGCTTCCGGAGCCGAGTGGACGTACTCACCGGCGATCGAGACTTGCTCGCGGGTGATGGCGATATCGAGCTTGTCGCGATCGATGCCGGGAACCAGTGCGCGAACATGGAAGTGGGTTTCGGTTTCTTGCAGCTCGACCGGCACCGACCAATTGCTCGAGATGTTCTCACCGGAGAACTCGTTAAAAACGCGGTTGAGCTGACGTTGAACGCGATCGATTTCGGTGAAGGGGTTAACGCGATAGAGTTTCATATTTGTGCCTCTTTTCCTAACTCAGTGATTGGCTTGGTTGTCTGTCGTTTTCGACAGTTCTATCTTCTCCGTTTGCCCCTAATTCCCCAATGGCAGGGAACCGAATGAAAAAGACTTAAAACCGAATTTCGGTTGACACACCAAGGTTTTCGGGTTCCACGCCGATCGCGTTGGGCCTGACGGTCTCGCCGCCCGGTTCGCAATTGCCGGTCACGCGGTGGCTCCTGCATCCGAAGGCAGGCCAGAGCAGCTGGCAAGCAGTCGGAAGCTTGTGGATAAATGCCACCTTCCTCTGAAATTTGACTTCGAGATCTGACAACGCTATCAACTAAGTCCGATCTCAGAATCTTTCTGAAGATTCCAAGCGATCTCTGGGAAAGTCGGCAGTGCTTGCATATCAAGACTCCGCGCCGCTTCCGCCGCGATCGCCAGCCCCGATCGCAGCGCCGTTTCCACCTGCTCCGTCCCGCACCAGTCGCCGCCGAACACCAGCGGCAGCGGCTCGCAGACGCTAATGCAGTCGTTCGGATAGGGGCGATCGATAAAGGCATAACGCCAGCGGTGAACCACCAGGAAGTCGGGCACGCGATCGCGGAGGGCGGACAGGTGCGGCGCGAGGCGATCGAGCAGGGCGCGGCCAACGGCGTCTAGGTCGGGCGCGTCCAAATGTTCGGCGGCGAACTCCGGCGCGGCGTGGAGCGTCAGCACGAGGCGCTCTTTTTCAGGCGATCGCTTGCTGGACTCGACGCCCGCCCAGAACAGGTCGCCGGTCTCGAATTGCAATGAATCCCAGGTGCGATCGGCGTCGGCTAGCTCTGCCGGGAAGCCCGCCATCACGCTGATGCTGGGGTGATATGACACCGCCGCGATCGCCGCTTTTACGTCCGGGGCGATCGGCGTGTCGGCAATCAAGTCGGCGGCTTGGGGTGCGGGAATGGCCGCAACGACGCAGCGGGCGGTTAGCGACAGGGGTGCATCGACTCCGTCAGCAACGGCTTCGAGCTGGAGCTTCCAGCGATCGCCGTCGGGCTGAAGCGAAATCGCCCGCCGCGATCGCCAGACTTCCAGATTTTGCGCCAGAAATTTTCCGATTGCGTTGGCTCCGTTGGGGGCGATATAGCGCGTCGTTGCGGCTTCGTCCGTCTCGCTGCCGTCTGCGGCGACCCGGCGAAATCGCGCGTCCCAGGGAACGAGGACGCCGCGATCGCGCAGCGCATCGACAAAGACCGGCAGCAACTGCCCCGATCGCTCCAGATACCGCAAGCCGTGGTCGGCGCGAAAGTCCGGCAGTCGCTTTGTCGCCGCCCGTCCGCCAAACCCGCGCGACTTCTCGATGACCACCACCCGTAAGCCCGCCTGCCGGAGCTGTTCGGCGCAGGTCAGCCCGGCGATGCCCGCCCCGATAACGGCAACGTCGCAGGTGGTGTTGTGTGATGAGGTCATGGTGGGGTCGAGTGGTGTTCGATCGTAGGGGCGTCACGGCAGCGCGCCCACCGAAACTGACCGATAACAGCTTGCACTTCGATACTTCTGTCGCCAATTTCTGGGCGCATGCTACACGCCCTTACGCAGAATTTATCTCAGCGAGCTGAGGAGCTTACTTGGTCGTATAGGCTTCCAGCGGCTCTTTGATAAAGCGGATGTAGAAGTTTTTGAACGTCGATTTCAGGATGCGCGGTGCGCCGAAGTCGATCGGCATCTGCACCGACGGCAGCTTCCAGTCATCGATCGCCAGCGTTCCCGGCGTTTCCAGCGGGAAGGTCAGATCCTCCAGCTCCGGCCAGACGCCCATCGCTTTCGCGGCCAGCGCTGTCGGAACCAGGTCGGGCTCGACGCCGACGATCGCCAGCAGCGCCGCGTCCACCGCGATAACGTCCGTCGAAGCGCCCAGCACGCCTAGTTCCTGCGGTTCACCGCCGCTGGGGCCGTTGCCGCCGTGGCCGATAATGCCGTCGATAATCGTCAGGTCGGGGTCGATCGTCTGCGCGGTCTCGACCAGCATCGTGCCGAAGCGCTTGGCGTCTTTGCCCGCCTCCAGATGCCACCAGGCTTTCATCTTGCCGGGGACGCAGCCGAACAGGTTCTTGACCGCCAGCGTCATCGTGAGCTGGATATGCGATTTGACCTTGGGCAGGTTGATGACCACATCGGCGTCCATCGCTTCCTTGGAGAGGCGGAAGTTCTCGAAGTCGTTGCCCGCCGACTCGAAGCGCTTGCCGCTGAACTCGACGATCGGCAGATCCAGCTCCTCTGCCAGCGGCAGGTAGCCGTTGGCTTTGGCGACGCCCATCGCGCTTCCGAAGGCAGGACTGTCGCCCAGAAACGGCTTGCCGCCCGCTTCTTTTACGAGCTGCGCCACGCAGTAGACGATTTCTTTGCGGGTGACGCACTCTTTTGTGGGGCGCGAGCCGGTCAGCAGGTTGGGCTTGAGCAGGACGCGATCGCCCGGTTTGACGATCGCGCCCATGCCGCCAAGGGGCTCGAGGACGGTCTCGATCGAGGCGCGCAGCTTCTCGAGGTCGTAAGACGTGGCGCGAATCAGGCTGACGGTGCGGCTACTCATAGCGGGCGGGGCTCTAAGCGTTTGATAGGGGTCTGAAGTTAACAGTGAGTGTAGCGAATTGGCCGTTCCAGATGCCTGCCTCGAAGTCGGTACAGATGTCTGTTTTAATGCCTGCTCGGGCGTCCGCCCCGAGGTTTTGCGCACGCTAACATTAGGAGAACAATTGCATCCGTATCGCCATGCTCAAGTACGCTTATTTTCCCGGCTGTGTCGCCCAGGGCGCGTGCAGCGAACTCGATCTTTCGACCAAGGCACTGGCGAAAAAACTCGATATCGAATTGCTCGAACTCAAGCGCGCCGCCTGCTGCGGTTCCGGCACGTTTAAAGAAGATTCGCAGCTCCTCGAAGACACCGTTAACGCTCGCAATATCGCCCTCGCCGAGGAGCTAAACCTGCCGCTTTTAACCCATTGCAGCACCTGCCAGGGCGTTATCGGCCACGTGGACGAGCGCCTCAAGGACGCGAAGGAAAACGACCCGGAATATTTCGATCGGGTCAACGGTTTCCTGAGCCAGGAGCACTGCACGCCCTATCGTGGCTCGACGGATGTCAAGCATCTGCTCTGGGCGATCGTCTCGGACTACGGCATCGACAAGGTGCGCGAAAAGGTCTCGAGAAAACTGTCCGGCCTCAAGTGTGCGTCTTTTTACGGCTGCTATCTGCTGCGCGGCGAGTCGCATCTGGCCTATGACGATCCGTACAACCCGCAGTCGATGGAGAACGTCTTCGAGGCAGTGGGCGCGACGCCGATTATTTACGAAGGCCGGACGAAGTGCTGCGGCTGGCCGCTGTCGAGCTACGCCACCGATAAGGCATTTTCGATGGCGGGGATGCACTTGCAGGCGGCGATTGATGCCGGAGCCGATTGTCTGGTGACGCCCTGCCCACTCTGCCACCTGAACCTCGACTCGCGCCAGCCGGAAGTCGAAAAAGCCTGGGGCCAGAAGCTCGGCCTGCCGGTGCTGCACCTGCCGCAACTGGTGGCGCTGGCGTTGGGCGTCTCGCCGAAGGAGCTGGGCATGGGCAAGCACGTCGTCTCGACGCGATCGGTGCTGCAAAAGCTCGGCTTCTAGGAGCGATGCCAGACTCCTCGCCAAACCTCCAGCCAGGCTCACCACCAGAGGCCGAACGCTCGGATGGGCCGACCGGCCAGCGCTTCTTCGCGATCGCCTACGCGATTCTCTACGCGGCTAGCATCGTCGCGATCTTTCCCTGGGGGACGACGCGCGGCGAAATTTGGACTGACCCGAAGCTCTATGTCCTGTCGGCGATCGCCTTGGTGAACTTCGGCTTGCTACTGTTTGGCGATCGCGCTGTCCCATCTCCACCGGCGCACTGGCGCTGGCAGGCCGGACTTTGGGTCGCTTTCTCGATCGCCGGATACGTTACGTCCACCCTCAGCGACTATCCCGAGCGCGCTCTTTCTGGCGAGCCGGAGATCGCAACGGGCGCGGCGTTTTGGGCGATCGCCGCGATCGCGAGCCTCTCGAACGGCCTGGTGCTGCGCGCCTACCCGCAGATCCTGCGATCGCAAGTGTGCGGCCTGCTGGCGGGCGGTGGCCTGCTCGCCCTTGCTAGTGTGCCGCAGCTACTGGACTGGACGATCGACTACACCGCCACCAGCGGCCAAACCCTGCCAGACTACCCGGACAACATCCTCGTCAGCAAGGTCGCCCGCGATTTTCAGCCGCTCGGCTTCTACTCTCATCGCGGCCACAACTCGATCGTGCTGACGGTGCTGCTGCTGCTAGCGATCGTGGCGCGGCGCTGGCGCTGGATTTCGTTGCGTATTTTCTGGAGCCTGACGCTTGGGATGGGCGCGATTCTGCTGCTGGCGCGGACGCGGACGACGCTGCTCGTTTGCCTGCTTGGCGTCGGGCTGATGCTGGGCTGGCGCTATCGCCGCGCTTTGGCGATCGCCGCTGTCACCACCGTGCTGCTCGTCGGTTCGATCACCATCAATCGCCCGATCGAAGGGCTGCCCGTCCTCTCGCAAATCACTTCCGATCGCGTCTTTATGTGGGCCGTCGCCACTCGCGCGATCGCCCAGCGCCCGCTACTCGGCTGGGGCTTCGACGGTCTTTCGTTGGCTTATCCTTACAGTCACTCTGCCGACTGGAAGCCCGACGTTATCGAGATCGATCGCTACTGGTTTTTCGTACGGACACCCAAGGGCGAGGTGCGGCGCTTCAACATTCCCAGCAGCAAGGCACACAACCAGCTCCTCGACTCCCTTATTTCAGTCGGTATCGTTGGCACGGTTCCGTTTGTCGCGCTCTGCGCCCTTGGCGTTGTCGGCCTTGCCGGATCGCCCGCCGCGATCGCCACCCCGATCGCGATCGCCTACCTCGCCTTCGCCGCCCTTTGGTTCGACTGCGCCCAGTACACCTATCTGTTTTGGTGGGCCGTTAGCCTGGAGTTCTGGCCGGGGCAGAGCCCCCGCCTCGCACCGCAAACCCGAGATGCCACCGCCAAATAGCTGCGAAACAGAGCTGCGAGACGTATCAGAGAGGCAAAACAAAGCAGCGGCAACCGGCTAGCCCGCCTGGGCTTTAGCCGATCGCCGCTGCTTATTTGGCCCTCGCGAATAAGCCATAGAGAGCAGGCCGTCGGAGGGAAATATTGCAGCCTAGCGCTTGCCGAGGCGTCGCTTCAGCGCGATCGACGACATCGTCAAAACGCCCAAGCCCAAAAGCGTTCCCGGCTCCGGAATGCTGGCAGAATCATCCTTTGCATCCGGCGGCGGAATTTTCGCTGCGGGCGGCCCAGAGGGCGACTCAGGGGATGCGGGCGGTGCAGGCGATACGGGCGACTCAGGGGATTCGGGCGGTGCAGGCGACACGGGAGGCATGCTCGCATCGGGATCGTCCATCGGCGGTGGTGTTTCACACCCTGCGCCGCCGCTCCCGCAGGTCGGATTCGCCCGAGCTGCGCCTGCGTTTAGCCCAAAGAAAGCGGTACTACCGGCAGCGCACAATAGAAGTAGAGCGAGTTCGCGAATCATTTTTTTAATACCTGACGATTAGAGATTCGATCGCTCGGCCACACTTTCCCCCGAAGCTGAGAGCGCCATAGCCGAACTAGCCAAGGCGCGACGGACTCAAAGGCCAGAAGACCGTGTATTCACGCACTTGCAAGCTTAGTTTTACGTGAATACTTTGTTCGTAAAGTGAATTTTCAGTGAAGTTACCAATGTTTTATGAAGCTTGCATGAAGTGAAAAGTCGCAAAATCGTTTTGGTGCACACGAAGTGCTACGCACTAGCTGCCGATCTCTATCGCTACGATCGTTGAAATTACAGATGTTTGGGTGCGACTCCGGCTCGTTCTCCCTCGGCGATCTTCTGAGTGATGGACGCTTTCGGCCAATGAAAACTTCAGATTCTCTTTACCCGATCGCCTGCCCGAAAGCGCGTACGATCTCGCCGATTGAGGCCCGCAATAGTTCGGCCTGCTAAGCCGTTAACACGCACGAAACATGCTGGGGCGCGCTCGAAGCGCTCGGCCTGCTCGACTGACGCCGCGATCGGCTGTCTGCCGACCCGCACTGTCAATCTTTAAACTTCGATTCCTAGCTGTGAATGCGCGGCTCTGGATACAGCGTCGATAACAACTCGCTCTCCACCGCCGCTAACTCCGCCAGCCGCGCGCTGGCGACCTCGCGATCGAACTCTGCCGTCGCCAGCAGCCAGTACGCCCCGTAGTGCCGCGCCTCCGATGCCATCAAGCTGTGATAAAACTTGGCCAGCTCGCGATCGGGTAGATGCTCCGCCAGCAGCCCCAACCGCTCGTGCGATCGCGCCTCGATCAGCCCCGACACCAGCAGCAGATCCAACAGGCGATCGGGCTCGTTGCGCCGGACTTGCGCTTTCAGGCCGCTGCCGTAGGGCGGAGCGGGCAACGGAGCCAGTGTTACGCCGCGCTTTTCCAAGATGCGGTTGACCTGCTCGAAATGTTGCAGCTCTTCCTGGGCGATCGCCGTTAGCGCCCGCACCAGCTTCGCGTTCGACGGATAGCGACTCATCAGGCTCAGCGCCACGCCCGCCGCCTTGCGCTCGCAGTGGGAGTGGTCGAGCAGGACGGTATCCAGATTCGCCAGCGTCTGCTCGACCCAAGCCGCAGAGGTCGGCTCTACGAGCCACTTAATCGTGGCGTTGGGGTTGGCAGCGGCGGGCGAGGCAGCGCGAGAAGCGGCGACGGTCATCAGCAGGCGGAAGCGAGAAAGCGTCCAGATCCTAACAAAAGCCGGTGATGGCCTGCATCGGACGGCAGCAGGGCGGAGCGCGGGGAATTACACTGGAGATGATTTCTCGATCGCCCCGAAACCCATGCCGTTTTTCCGCCAGCCGAACATCTGGGACACCGCCAAGGCCGCCGTTACGCCCGAGCATGTCTTCTTGAACCGCCGCCAGTTTATTCGCGGCTCGATCGCCGGGGGCATGGGCTTGGCGCTGCTGTCGCTGACCGGCTGCCAAAAGGCCAGCAGCAGCGCGCCCGATCTGGGCAACGATCCCCTTGCTGGAACGCAACCCCTCCGCTTCGGCGCGACCGACCTTAACCTTCCCGATCCCGGTCGCACCACCACGCCCCGCGACCTCACCGCCCGCTACAACAACTTCTACGAGTTCGGCGGCAACAAAAATATCTGGCGCGCCGCCCAGTCCCTGCCCACTGAAAACTGGCAGGTGCGCGTCCACGGCCTGATCGACAACCCGAAAACCTACGACATCGACGATTTCACGCGACTGTTCGGCCTCGAAGAGCGGCTGTATCGGTTCCGCTGCGTCGAAGCCTGGGCGATGACCGTGCCCTGGGTCGGCTTCCCGATGCGCAAGCTGCTCGAAGCCTCCGACCCGCAGAGTTCGGCCAAATTCGTTAAGTTCACGTCATTTTACGACGAGCGGATTACGACGGGGCCGGGCTGGCGTCCGGGGTCGCTGCCCTGGCCGTACCAAGAGGGGCTCCGCATCGAGGAGATGGCGAACGAGCTGGCGTTCTTCGCGACGGGAGCTTACGGCCACAGCCTGCCGAAACAAAACGGCGCGCCGATTCGCATGGTCGTGCCCTGGAAGTACGGCTTTAAGGGGGCGAAGTCGATCGTCGATATCGAATTCACTGCCGAGCAGCCTGCGACTTACTGGAACACGCTCGGGCCGACTGAGTACAAGTTCGAGGCGAACGTGGAGCCGCAAGTTCCGCACCCGCGCTGGTCGCAGGCCGAAGAGCGCGTTATCGATTCGGGCAACCCGTCGTCGTGGAACGTGGAGCCGACGCTGCTCTACAACGGTTACGGCGAGTTCGTTGCCGATCTGTACGCCTAGTTTGCGCGCGAAGCATAGAAAACATCGAAGCATCAGACTACAGAAAACCCATGCTAGGAAAATTCTTCAAAAAGCCCGACCCGTCGATGGGCGATCGCGTGCCGCCCGGACAGCACCTGACCAACGGCTTTCCGATCATGACCTACGGCAGCACGCCGGAGATCGACCTGGCGACCTGGGAGTTCAAAGTCTGGGGGCTGGCGCAGAAAAAAGCATTCGATTGGGAGGCGCTCAAATCCTTGCCCGTGCATGAATTTACGGCGGACTTCCACTGCGTTACGCGCTGGTCGAAACTGGACGTGACCTGGCGTGGCTTCAAGGTGAAGGATTTCCTGGCGCTGCTGGAGATCGACCCGGCGGCGAAGCACGTGATGCAGCACTGCTACGGCGGCTATACGACGAACATCGCTCTCGAAGACCTCGATCGCGACGACAACTTCTTCGCCTACGAGCTGGCGGGCGAGCCGCTCCCGGCGGAACACGGTGGCCCGCTGCGCTTGGTGGTTCCGCACCTCTACGCCTGGAAGAGCGCTAAGTGGATCAACGGCCTGGAGTTCCTGTCGAGCGAAGAGCTGGGCTTCTGGGAGCGCAACGGCTACCACTCCCACGGCGAGCCGTTCGCAGAAGAACGCTACAGCTACTAGCTTTGAGAAGGGGGCAAATTAATGATCGATTCGATCGCGCCAGACGAGCTGGCGCAGGTTCTCGCCGACGACACAATTCCGGTGCAGCTGATCGACGTGCGGGAGCGGCAAGAGGTGGAAATCGCGGCGCTGCCGCAGTTTTGGGTGCTGCCACTGAGCGAGTCGGGCGAGTGGGTCGATCGGCTTTTGGAGAAGTTCGACCCAAACTGCAAGACGATCGTCATGTGCCACCACGGGATTCGATCGTTGCATCTATGCCAGTGGCTCGAAGCGCAGGGGTTTACGGATCTCTACAACGTCAGCGGTGGGATCGATGCCTATGCGGTGCGGGTCGATCGCAGCCTTCCGCGCTACTAGTGGGAGGTCGGGGAAAGCACCATCATCCCTCCCGGAGCGTTTCATCAATTAACATCCGGCACTTGACGGGGTCAGCGATCGTACGCCCGAATCTAAGGGCAATGCTAGAGATGGCAACCGGAATCGGCCAGCGAGCTGCCGCTCGGACGTCCTGCGCTATCGCAGTTCCTGTCGGCGAAGGCGGACGAGACCTCGCGGTTACCGAGTTCGTTTGCGGACGCGATTTGGCCGCCCGGATTTGCGCCGCGCGGGCAATTCGGGTGTCGTCATAACCGTTATTTATCTGCGTGAAAATACGGTCGTAGGTATAGTTTATCGTGCAGAAAGTCTCGAATTATTGACGCGCGGAAACGGGACTCGCTGTCGATCGTTCGATCGCGATCGGCCCCAAATATCCCCCAAATAACAAACATTCCGGACGGAGAGATCGCCATGCCGAACGGCATAAATGCGGTTGGGGATCGCGCCCGTACAATCGCCACCGGGCATGGATCTAGCGAGACTTTTGTCGCGAGCGCTACCTGAAGAACGACCCCACGCGATCGGGCCGACTTTGTATGGCGCACGGCCGAGGACTTTAGGCAATAGCGGGCGTGCGGCTATCTCAAAGACGCCAACATCTGAGCCTTAAAGGACTAGAAAATCAACAGTTCTTTTTATATCTTTGGTAATATCGAGACCAAATTTAACCAGAGTCTCCCGCCTGCCGGATATATTCGCAACGTTGGCAGGTGTTGCGCGGCTCGACGCGATCGCCGATCGCACCTGCGGCTCGCGCTCGTTTTCACCGCTCTCTTCTGGAGGACAAATCCATTACACTTTCCCTTCAATCCAACCAAGCCACCGCTCGGGCCACTTCTCAAGACGTGCTCGAGATCGTCGGTCGCTCGCCCCTCAGCGGTCATGTCAAGATCGGCGGTGCGAAGAATGCCGCGCTGGTTTTAATGGCTGGAGCGCTTCTCTGTTCTGACGTCTGCCGCCTGAAAAACGTTCCCGCTCTGGCAGACGTTACGAAGATGAGCGACATCCTGGCGGCGCTCGGCGTACGCATTCAGCAGGCGGGCGACGTCATCGATATCGACGCGCGCGATATCAACACCACCCGCGCGCCTTACGAAATGGTCAGCCAGATGCGCGCCAGCTTCTTCGCGATCGGGCCGCTGCTGGCGCGCTGCGGTGTGGCGGAGATGCCGCTGCCCGGTGGCTGCGCGATCGGCGCGCGTCCGGTAGACCTGCACGTGCGCGGTTTGCAGACCCTCGGCGCGGAGGTGACGATTGAAAGTGGCGTCGTCCATGCGGCGGTTCCCGGTAATCGACGCTTGCAGGGCGCGGCGATTCACCTGGACTATCCCAGCGTTGGCGCGACGGAGACGCTGATGATGGCGGCGACGCTGGCGGAGGGCGAAACCACGTTGCACAACGCTGCCCAGGAGCCGGAAGTGGTTGACCTGGCGAACTTCTGCCGCGCGATGGGCGCACGCATCGAAGGGGCGGGCACGAACACGATCCGCATCGTCGGCGTCGATCGCCTGCACGGCGTCGATTATGACGTCGTTCCCGATCGCATCGAAGCCGGGACTTTCTTGCTGGCAGGCGCGATCGCGCGATCGGAAGTCAGTCTTTCGCCGGTGGTTCCCGAGCATCTGGCCGCCGTAATCGCTAAGCTGCGTGAAGTGGGCTGCACGGTGGTCTCCGACACGCCCAACAGCCTGCGCGTCCTGGCCGCCGATCGCTTGACGGGCGTAGATATCCAAACCCAGCCATACCCAGGATTCCCCACGGACTTGCAGTCGCCGTTTATGTCGCTGCTGACGATTTGCGAGGGCAGCAGCGTCGTTGAAGAAACGGTGTTCGAGAACCGCTTGCAGCACGTGGCCGAGCTTCAGCGCATGGGAGCGAATATCCGCGTCAAAGGTAACGTCGCCGTGATCGAAGGCGTGCCGATGCTGTCTGGTGCGCCCGTCGAAGCGACCGACCTGCGGGCCTCGGCAGCGCTGGCGATCGCCGGTTTGGCGGCCAACGGCACGACGATCCTGCAAAACCTCAAGCATATGGATCGCGGCTACGATAACTTCGTGGGCAAAATGCAGGCACTGGGCGCGAAGATCGTTCGCAAGCAGCTCGATAGCTAGGACGACGGGGCTTGCGTTCTCGGCGTGGCATTGCCCACCGCGCCACTTCTCGACCCGACGTTTCTAGACGACATTGCTAGCCGACGTTGCTAAAGTGCCTGATGTGGCGGCTCCTCTCCCGGATTACAGTGAGAGGAGCCGCCTTTCGCTTTACGTTTGCCCATCGACATATCGGCTTCTCGTTCGGCTCGTTTCTTCGCAACCGCTCTGCCCCGCTCTGCCAAACTTCCATCCACCCATGCGCGATCGCTCTAGTCCCTCCTGGCTTCGCTACTTCATCATCGGCGTGCAGCTGCTGGTGGCGATCGCGCTGCTGCTGGCCTTTATCGCGCCCAGCCTGTTGTCGCAAGTTCTGCTGCCCTGCCTGATCGCGATGGGGCTGCTGCTGCCCTTTTTGGGCTTTAAGTTCGTCCAGCAGGCTTTCGGCGACTTCGGGCGCGAGATGTATCTAAACAGCCGTCAGACGACGCACTTCAACCGCTACTGGTACGACGACCCGATCGAGGTGGACGAGCCGGAGCCGGAAACGCCGATGGATCGCGAGCGCGCTGAGCTGTGGTCGCACCTGGAAGTGCTGCGGCTGGGCTGGCCGATCGAGGTTTCGGAGCTAACGCGCGCCTATCACCGGCGGGCGCGCGAAACCCACCCGGACACCAACGGCAGCGGCGACAAGGCTGAATTCGTACGCGTCCACCAAGCCTACGAAGCCGTAAGGCGACAAATCGAGCGGCGCAAGGACGAGCTGCCGCGACGGTGACTCGACTTTGTAAATTTAACTGCACAACCCAACTGCACAACCCAACTGCACAACCCAACTGCACAACCGAACTTCGCAATCGATCGCGGTCGCAGGCGCAGCAGCGTGCCATGCTGAACGAGTAAGCGAATTCGCCGCTCGGGTCAGCGAGTGCAACGAGACTATGGCAAAAGGAAGCGGACTTTTTCTCGGCGGCGTCCTGCTGGGCGGCGCGATCGGTGCGATCGCCGCGATCGCTGCCGACCCGCGCAAAACTCGCCAGGCGCGCCGCGCCGTCCGCGAAACCGCCGATCGCCTGCCAGAGGTCGCACGGGATGCCAGCACGATCGCTGTCGAAACCTCAGCGCGGCTCGGGCGACAGGTCGCTCACCTCAGCCAGGACTTTCGCGACGACTGGCAGGCCACCTCCCAGCGGCTGCGCGATGCGGCAGTAGCGGGCGTTGCGGCCTCGCGCCAGGAATACCTCAATGAGATTCAGGCCGAGATCGAGAACGGACCCAAAGCCGAGTGAGCCAGCCCGGAGCGGTATGCTGTGGCGAGTGAAGCGATCGCGCGCGACTCGCGCGAGACAGAACCGTGACCGATCCGATCTTTTGGTTGGGACTATCGTTGGGCTGCGTGGCGTTGGGGCTGTTGCTGTTGTGCGTGGCTTTGTTGCCCGCCGCGCGCGACCTCCAGCGAGCGGCGCGCAGCCTGGAGCGGCTGGCGGACACCCTGACGCGGGAGCTACCGCCGACACTAGAGTCATTCCGCCAGACGGGCAGCGAGCTGGGCGACCTGACGGAGAACGTCACGAGCAGCGTCCGCAATGCCAGCGAGACCCTCGGCCATGTGAATGAAGGCGTCTCGAACGTGCGTCGCCAAACCAAGCGCGCCAGAGGGACGGCGCGGGGCGCGATCGCGGGGCTGCGGGCGGCGTGGCAAGTCTGGTCGGGCGATCGCGACGAGCAGAGCGACGTAAAAATCTACCGCGATCGCAAACTCGATCGCGAACCGCGCTACCAGCCCGACGAAGATTAGCGCTGTTCGCTTTAGAGCACTCCACAAATATATTTGTCCAGAAGCCGCCAATGAAGGCTGAGCTTGTCGAAGCCTGGGTGTGACGCACTTCGACAAGCTCAGTGCTCGAACCCTGAATACTGGACATTTATCTCCGTGGAGTACTCTTAGAAGCCATATGTAGCCATCCGCTCGAGGATGACGCATACGGGCACATTAGCGCTCTCCCCAACGCACTTTCGGCTTCGCGAAGGTTACGCCAACAACTACGCTCAGCGCTCTCTGGGTCGATCTCGCTTTTAAGTAGAGCGACAATAATTTTGTTCTGGAACCTCAAAAAGCAAAGGGAAGCTGAAAACTCAGCTTCCCAAACCTGCTTCTACCAGTTGGAAAATGGCGGGAGGCGGATTTGAACCACCGACCTTCGGGTTATGAGCCCGACGAGCTACCAGACTGCTCTATCCCGCAACGTGTTGTTCTAAATATAGCGTGTCCTCTCGCAATCGCGCAACCCTCCAACACAAAATCTTCCCGCGCGCTCAATTTTGCATTACCCGACACTTGCGCGTACTCGGCACAGACATACCTATTTTGCGTACCCGACATGAGAACTGTCACAGCACGGCCCGGAAGCGCCCCGCGCCACGAACACACTGGGGGTGTTGCGTTCCCGGCATTTCGATGAAATCTTCCGAACTTCAGGTATTTGGCGGCTTCTCCGCCAGCTTGGTTTTTATAACCCTGCTGGCCTTCGCGATTTTGCAGTGGTTGCAGATTCCCTCCGGCAGCTTTCTGGACTGGACGATCGGGTTGGCGAGCTTTTGGTGGCTGCTGGCGATCGTCACGATTCCCTGGAATATCTACTTCACCGCTAAGCAAGCGCTCGACAACGCTGCAATCTCCCAGGAAAAACAGATCGCCGTCGATGCCCGATCGCTCGCCTACGTTCGCAAAGTGGCACGGCGCGCCGGATTTGTCGCCGTGGGTCTGCACCTGGTTTCGGCGGCGGGGCTCTACGCGCTGGCCGCAACGGGCATCAGCTCGATCGGCTATGTCAGTAGCGTCGCGGCGCTGCTATTTACCGGGCTGCGTCCGGCGATCGTCTTCTACCGCTACCTGGCCGAGCGCTTGCAGGCGATCGAGCGCACTTTCAAATTTCCCCGCGAGGACGTGCTGACCGTCAGCGAGCGCCTAAACGAAGTCCAGCAAACCCTCGAGGTGACGATCGCGCGGGTGCAAGATCTCGAAAATGCCCTCGACCCCGACTACGAAAATTCCTACGCTCTGCGCCAAAATAACCGCATCACCGGCATTGCCGACGAGCTGCGTGCCCTCAGTGTCGAGCACCGCCAGCAGGCGATCGAGTCGCAAACCGATCGCGAGCGCATCCGCAACGAAGCCCGCAACGCGATCGCCCAGATTACCGCCGACGGCCAGTTCCTCGAACACGTCCGCGAAATCATCCGTTTCGTCAAGTCGTCGTAGCGACAGGATCGAACGTGCTAGGCTTTAGCGCGATCGCGGCTTCGATCGTCGATCGCGCTTCCCCGTCCCATTCTTCGCTTCACTTCTTCGCTTCACTGTGGCTAAACTCTCCACCGAACTCGATCGCGCCTTTCTGCAAGCCGAGTCCAACGAACCCGTCAAGCTCCGCGACCTGTTCGAGCTGGCCGGAGAGCGCACCTTCGGTTTCCTGTTCGTGCTGCTGGCGCTACCGTCGGCGCTGCCGGTTCCGGCTCCGGGCTACTCGACGCCCTTCGCGATCGTGCTGTGCTTTCTGGCCGCGCAGCTTGTCGCCGGGTCGCCCCAGCCCTGGCTCCCGGAGAAGTGGCTCGATCGCAGCATCGGTCGCGATAAGCTGCGCGGCATCTTGAGTAAGGGCATGCCTTGGCTGAAGCGGGTGGAAATTTTTTCGCGCCCGCGCCTGGCGATCCTCTGCACCAGCCGCGTCGGACGCACGGCGATCGGCCTGACGATCGCGCTACTCTCGGTGTCGATGATGATCCCGATTCCCGGCACGAACACCGTCCCGGCGATGGGCATCTTCGCGATCGGCTTTGGCTTACTTGACGACGACGGCTTTATTTCGATTATCGGCCTGACGATCGGCGCGATCGGCCTGGCGCTAACGACGCTGATCCTGCGCTACGGTTACGAAGCCGTTTCGGCGGGCATCGACGCGATCGAAGAATTCGTGAAAGGTGCGTTTTAGAGCGCCATCGCGAGCCTGCGCTGGAGCCCGCTAACCCGCACGATTCGCAGAGGCTACGCCAGCGAGTCCGCTCAATGCTCGTCGGCTTGTCTCACTTCCTTTTCGGAAGCTTCGCGCTCAGTCCCAGAACGCTCGAAAAAATTCGCAAATAAAAAGAGCCCGTTGCGCAACCGACGAGCTCTTACTGCATGCAACCACATTACTAAAGTCGCGAACTCCCAGAAGAGAACGACTTTGGCAAACACTCAGTCAGGCCAGGAGACGCAGACAGAACCTACGACTCCGAAACATCGATCGCCATCGGAAGCCACAAACTGCCCGCCTGTCTCAAACTCGGTAAATACAACCCATTACGAGCCAGCAATGGCTTGCAGATGGCAACGTGAGGGAAGCGGAGTTGAAGCGAACCGTTCGTAACCTTCGTTGGCTTGGATGCCTTGCCCGAACCTTCTTACACGGCAATTATACTGACTTTTCGCGGGTTTGACGACAAAACCCAATAAAAAAAATCCGTAGGAATACGTACGATCGATTGCATGACGATCGGCCGTGTGACGGAACACGACTAAAGTCCTTGTAAAGCAGCCGTTAGGGCGCTCTCGATCGAAGATTACTAGGGTTGCATGGCCGCTCGGCAGCGGGCCAAGGTTTCGACGACGACGAGGTGGTTGGCCAGCATCTGCCAACGGTCGAGATCGCTCGTTGGCTCCGCGCCACCGGCAAGCAGATCGGTATTCAAAAGATTCCAGAGCCGATCGAGGCTTTTCCGCAGGCGACCCGGCGTCGTCGGGCGCGAGCTGTCTGGTGGCGGCGCGATCTGAGACAGTTCTGCCGCGATCGCCGCGATCGAAAAGGGCGCGATCGCCACCTGCCAAGACTGCAACGACTCCGAGTCGAGCGTCGCGATGGCCTCGGGCTCGCTCGGCCATGCCTCCAGCAGCGGAGTTTGGCGCTTTCGGGCGGTTTTTTCCAGAGCAGATAGCAGCACCGCACCGCGATAGCCCAGGCGCGATAGCCACAGCGGAAAGATCGATCGCCAGAGCGGGTCGCCGAGATATTCACCGGCTAGTGTTTCGATCTCGCGATCGCTCATTGCCCGATCGCCCATTGCCACGCCTGAAGGTCGATCGCCCGATGCCCGATCTCCCAAAGCCACCGCCGCACAGTAGGCTTGCAGCGTCACTCGATCGAAGGAAAATACGTCTCGCGATCGCTGAGTTAAGATGCCCTGCTGGGCAACGATTTCGTCGAGGATAGCGCTGCTGTCAAGGCGATCGGGGGCCTGAATCTCGGTTTTCAGAAACGCCGTCAGCGCGGCAACCAAGTCGCGACGCGCAAAAAATACCCGGCGCGCCTTGCTGGCTTCCAGAGCAATTTCCCCGAAGAAGCGCTGCTGGAGGGCCGCGCCGAAATCGGGATAGAGCGCCGATCGCGTCACGCGCTGGAACTCGCTCCACTTCGATAAGTACAGCTCGACGATTTCTTGGTAGAGGTACGAGCGGTTACTGGGGCGCGAGAGGCTGGCAGGCTCGATCGAGCTGAGCAGCGTTAGCAGCAGCGGCGATCGGCTCAGCTCGGCCAGCTCCGGATCGCGGGCGAGGATGCGGCTGGTGTCGGGCGGCGCTTCGGTGGATGTTTCCTCAAATGTTTCATCGCGATCGGCGTCGGGCTCCTCCGGCTCTTCGGTTGCGCCCGGTTCGCCAGCATCGTCGGTTTGGTTCGGTTCTCTATTAGCTTTATCGGCCCGATCGGCAGACGGTTCGCCCCGATCCGACTCGGTCGGGCTCGCTTCATTCGGCACGGTCTCGCCGATATCCGGACGGGCTTCGATCGGGTGGGCGATCGCCCAGCGCGCCACGAACTCCTGCACCTGAGATGGCGATAGGTTCAGCACCACTGCATCGACAAACTGCTTGAGGTTGTGCTGATAGACCGGCGATCGGCACGAACAAAGAAAGCGGTTTTTATTGTGGCGATCGACGAAATCTTGGATCTGCCCGATCGCATCGTTGCGGCGATCGGCGGGCAGTTCGTCGAGGCCGTCGAGCAGGATCAACAGCTTGCCGCGATCGAGCGCGATATCGACAAACCCGTCCGCCTCCGGAAAGCCGCACACCTCGAATTCTTTGACCAGCTCTTCGCGTAAATCGAGCGGGCGATCGGCGGGGCGATTCGCAAAGCGCTTTAGCTCCACAAACACCGGAATCGCTTCGCTCGTGCTGTTGACCGAACTGCCCGAACCGCCCGAACCGCCCGAACTTTCTGCTTTCTCGCGGCTACCATCCGGCTTATCCGATTTGTCCGACTCGAGCCAAAGAAACTCGCCGTCGCTTTTCGCGCCCGTTTTGCCCCGCAGCGCTTTCAGGCCCACCTGTCGCAGTATCGTCGTCTTCCCCGATCCCGGCGTCCCGAGCACCATCACGCAGCGCCGCTGCCGCGCCAGCTCCAGCGCGGGGAGCACCGTGCCGCCGGGAGGAGCGAAATGCCCAGTTTCGGCAAAGGCTCGATCGCACTCTTCCGCCGAAGCAAAGCGCCGCGCTTCGTCGTCGATCGAAACCAGCAGCGGCACGGCGACGGCTCCGAGGTCGAGAGGCTGGCGCATTCCCAGCAGCTTGATCTGACCGTGGCGCTGGGCGAAGCGGCTGGCGTATTCGCCCGAGGCGGTGTAAATCGTTTGTTTCGTGGCGCGATCGATCTGCCGACCGAACAGGCCGAGAATCTTGCCGCCGCTGTCGATGAGCGATTGGAACAGCGGGACGGCAACCCCGCTAACGGCAGTCAGGGCAACGGCATCAAGGGGAGCCACGGTCAACGCGAGCGATCGAGTCGTTCGGATACGAAGGTTCGGGTCAACGGTAGCCTGCAATTGCGGGCGGCATCAAGCGCGGGTTTCCGCTGCGGGCGGCTTCGGAGTCGGCGGGCGATCGAGTTGAGCGATCGAGCGATCGAGCTGAGGGAATAACCGCCGGGACGCGCCGGACCGAGCGCCGGATCTATCATGAGGATCGAACGCGCGGCACGAGACGCCGTGCGGCAACCATTCGGAACCGAGGGGATTTTTCATGCGTACCGCTCGCTTGCTGGTACTCGGCTTGGGGGTGACGATCGCGATCGCCTTGCTGCTCTCCGGCGCGTTTCTGCACCTGCTCACGGAGTCCTGGTGGTTCGACGCCACCGGCTTTGCGAGCGTCTTT
The DNA here is from genome assembly GCA_937899645.1 of uncultured cyanobacterium. GTDB lineage: Bacteria > Cyanobacteriota > Cyanobacteriia > Cyanobacteriales > Geitlerinemataceae > RDYZ01. Next base: position 104,669 of record CALCCD010000005.1, read on the forward strand.
CAAACGCGACTCGTTTGGCGGGTGGGGCTGTGGGTCGCCGGGGCAACTGTCAGCGGCCTGTTCCTTTGGGGGAACTACCTGCTGGCGGATCGCCTGACGCGCCACCGCCGCTTCCAGTTCCTAAAAGGCAACCTCGAATGGGGTGAATACGCGCATCTGTTTCCGGGCGCGATCGCCGCCCTGCTGTCAGCCGTGCTCGCCCTGACCGGCGGCGCGATCGCCCAGGGCTACTGGAATATCGCCCTGAAGAGCCAAAACGCCGTCCCCTACGGAATCCTCGATCCGATCTTCCAGCGCGATCTGAGCTTCTACGTTTTCCAATTGCCGTTCCTCGAAGCGCTCCAGCACGAAATCTGGCGGCTGCTGCTCCAGGGTCTGGTGATGGCCGTGGCGGTGTATGTCCTCAAAGGCGCGCTTGAGGTTTCAGGCGATCGCGCCCCGACGATCTCCGGCCAGCCAAAAGTCCACCTGGCGCTGTTGCTGGCCGCGCTGTCGCTGTCGGTCGGCTGGGGAATTTGGCTCCAGCGCTACGAGCTGCTCTATTCGCCCACCGGCGTCGTCTTCGGCGCGGGCTATGCCGACATTAACGCCCGCCTACCCGTCGATAACGTGATGACTGTTGTAGCGGCGATCGTCGGGGCTACCTGGCTGATGTCGATCTGGCAGCGCAAGATCGTCCTGCCGATGACGGTGTCGGTGTTGGCTTTCGTCGCCTGGGCCGTCCTGGCGGGCGGCTATCCGGCGGCGATGCAAAAGCTGATCGTCGAGCCCAACGAGCTAACCAAAGAGACAGAATACGTCAACTACAATATCGACTTCACCCGCGCTGCCTACGGCCTCGAGCAGGCCGAGCGCCGCGATTTTACCCTCGAATCGACCCTCGATCGCGAGGCGCTGGCCGAAAATAACGCCACGATCGACAATATTCGCCTTTGGGACTACGGGCCGCTGCTGAGCACCTACCGACAGCTCCAGGAAATCCGGCTTTACTACCGCTTTTCCGACGCCGATATCGATCGCTACACGATCGACGATAGCTACCGTCAGGTGATCCTCGCGCCGCGCGAGCTGTCCTACGAGCAAGTGCCCGATCGCGCCCAAACCTGGGTCAACGAGCATCTGAAATACACCCACGGCTTCGGCGTCGTTATGAGTCCGGTCAACCGGGTTACGCCCGACGGCCTGCCCGAATTTTTCATCAAAGACATCCCGCCCGTCTCGACGATCGACATCAAACCTACGCAGCCGCGCATCTACTACGGCGAAGATACCGACACCTACATCTTCACCAGCACCAGCACCCCCGAGTTCGACTATCCCCAAGGCTCGGAAAACGCTCTGACCAACTACGACGGCCAGGGCGGCGTGCCGATGGGTTCCTGGGGTCGGCGGTTGGTTTACGCCCTCGATCGCGGCAGCATTCAGCTCCCCACCTCCAACTATTTTACGTCGGCCTCGCGCATCCACTACCACCGCCAAATCCGCGATCGCGTCACCACCGTCGCCCCCTTTCTGCGGCTTGACAGCGACCCCTATATCGTCATCGATAAAGACGGACGACTCAAGTGGATCGTCGACGCCTACACCGTCAGCGATCGCTACCCCTACTCGCGTCCCGTCACCCTCAGCGACAACGCCTCGTCCATACTCGGACGGCGCGACCTCTCCCGAGTCGTCAGTGGCGGCGTCAATTACATGCGCAACTCCGTCAAAGTCATCGTCGATGCCTACGACGGCACGATGGAGTTCGTCGCGATGGACGAGGACGACCCAGTGCTGGCGACCTACCGAAATATCTATCCAAACCTCTTCAACAGCCGCGACACCCTGCCCGACGACATCGTCGCCCACTTGCGCTACCCGCTCGACCTGTTCGACGTGCAGGCGCATATGTACCTGGCCTACCACATGGAAAATCCCGAAGTCTTCTACAACCGCGAAGATCTCTGGCGCTTCCCCGTCAGCAACCAGCCGGGCAGCGATGCGAGCGTCAATGCTGCCATCGAGCCGTCCTACACGATCGTCCAGCTTCCCGAAGAAGACAGCGCCGAGTTCGTGACGATTCTGCCGCTGACGCCCGTGAACAAAGACAACACGATCGCCTGGATCGCTGCGCGATCGGACGGCGAAAACTACGGCAAGCTACTGGTCTACAACTTCCCGAAGCAAACCCTCGTCTACGGCCCGAGCCAAATCGAAGCGCGCATCGACCAAAACCCGACGATCTCCCAGCAGCTCACGCTCTGGAGCCAAAAGGGCTCGAAGGTGCTGCGCGGCAACCTGCTCGTCATCCCGGTCGCGAATTCGCTGCTCTACATTCAGCCGATTTACCTGCGCGCCGAGCAGGGCGAGCTGCCGGAGCTGCGCCGCGTCGTCGTCGCCTACGACAACCAAATTGCGATGGAGCCCGACCTCGATACATCGCTGACGGCCATCTTCGGCGAGGGCAGCACGGTGCTAACCGACGCCACACCTTCTGCCGCGCTCGCCGACAGCGCAGGCGAAACCGACGCCGCTTCGCCCAGTCCTGACGCCTCGCCCCTCGCGCGCCGAGCCCTAACGCTCTATCGCGAAGCCGAAGCGGCACTCCAGCAGGGCGACTGGACGACCTACGGCCAAAAACAGGAAGAGCTGGAGTCGCTCTTGCAGCGCCTGAGCCAAGGCGAAACCTCGATCGCACCGTAGCCACCACTCGCGGCAGCGATCGCCCGAGAGCACCCGCTCCAAAACCATGAACTTGCGTCTCGAAGCGCAAAGTCTTATTGCGCGATCGCCGGTTATACGGCCCAGCCCTCCCGACTCCTACTTGGTTATGTAAAGGTTAAGGAGTCGGGGACAGCAGTGACAGTGGGCGATCCCCAAGTCGATCGCGTCAGGAGCGAGAACCATGCAAGCCAAGAATTCTCAAGTGGAGTCTCAAGCGGTAGCGCAATCCACTGTGTTCGTTGCGGCAGAAGTTGCGAATCCGCTGGCCGATCGGGCGGGCGATCGCCAGCTCGTCATGCGCTGGGTGGCGACGGGTAAGGACTACCCAAAGATGGAAGCCCGCTGGATCTATGACGACGCGCGTGGTTCCAATGCGTGATGTCGTCGGAAGGACGCGCCGCACATCGTTAAGTTCGTTGGGTTTATCTTGGAATTGGTCGAGTTTGTCTTGGGGCTTGTCTTAGAAAGCGTTTTAACAGTCTTCTCCAAGTTGCGGCATATGGGTCTGGGCGATTTTAGCTAAAATCGCTGCGATCCTTACCAATTCAGGGATCTAGCGAAATCTTAAAACACTCTCTTAAGGATTTGTCGAGTTTGTCTTGGGGTTTGTCTTGGAGCTTGTCTTAGAACTTATTGGGCTCATCTGGGAACTTGTTTTAGAAATTGTTTTAGAACTTGTCTTGGATTTTGTCTTGGGGCTCATCTCGAAGCTGGTAAGAGGTCTTCTGAATAAGTAGCTTTACGGGAGCATCCCGTTTATGCAGCTTGGTGGCAGGTGAGGATGCCTGCGCTATGGTTGTCTTTTCCGTTTTCTCGGTAGCGTGGGTATGTTGCCCATCACGATATTTCGTTGGTGCGGGGAAGTATCGGTTTACCTTGAAATTCGATACGCGGCTCTTGGGAAATTCGATTCGATCGCGTATGATTGAGAGCCTGTGTCCGCTCGCAAAGACCGCCACAAGCAGCTACGCGAACGGGTCGCAAGCAACAACGAAACGACAACAAAACGCACAAACATGTCTCGATATCGTGGGCCACGATTAAGAATTGTTCGCCGTCTCGGCTCTCTGCCCGGTCTGACCCGGAAAGACGCCAAGCGCGCCTACCCCCCCGGACAGCACGGCCAAGGTCGCCGCAAGCGCTCCGAGTACGCAACCCGCCTCGAAGAGAAGCAAAAGCTCCGCTTCAACTACGGCGTCACCGAGAAGCAACTGCTTCGTTACGTCCGAAAAGCTCGCCGCGTCACTGGCTCCACCGGCCTGGTGCTGCTCCAGTTCCTGGAAATGCGCCTCGACAACACCGCTTTCCGTCTCGGCTTCGCCCCGACGATCCCGGCAGCGCGCCAGCTCGTCAATCACGGCCACATCCTCGTCAACGGTCGTCGCCTCGACATCGCTAGCTACAACTGCGTCCCCGGCGATATCATTTCCGTCCGCGATCGCGAAGGCTCGAAAACGATGGTTCGCGCGAACCTGGAAAACCCCGGCCTGGCCAACGTGCCCAGCCACCTGACCTTCGATAAAGAAAAGCTCACCGCTACCGTTACCGGCGTGGTCGAGCGCGAGTGGGTCGCCCTGCAAATCAACGAACTGCTCGTCATTGAGTACTATTCGCGTCAGTAGCCTGCTATTTCCCAGGCGATTTATCTGGCAACTGCATTTTGCAAGTTTGCCAACCCTTTGCCGAGAGCGGTATTGATGGCTCCGGTCTACACAACCGAACGATGTATTTCCAATCGCGCATTGCCAAAGTTGGCTGCTGGGGCGATCGCGACTTGGTAAAGAACTGGCCCCGCGAACGGTGGTATTCAAAGGTAGTATCCACCCGACGCGTTTCTCAAAATCGCTATCCTCCGATTTGAGACATCGTTTGGCTGTAGGCCATTCCCGAAGTGCCGCTCTCGCGCTGTTTGAAGTTAATTTCCGGCTTTAAAGCCAACAGCTCGCCGACGCGGCGGCGCAGCTCGCCTAGCGAGTCGCCCGCCCGCAGGCGAGTTTTTAGATCGATCTGCCCCGTCTCGTTCAGCAGACAAGGGCGCAGCCAGCCGTTTGCCGAGAGCCGCACGCGGTTGCAGCGATCGCAAAAGCATTCCGACATTTGACTGATAAATCCGAGCGTCCCCTGCGCGCCGGGGATTCTAAAGATATCCGCAGGCCCCGCACCCGTCACCTGGGATGCTTCGAGACCCCACTTCGCGCGAATGCGATCGCGCAGCTCCTCGGACGGGACCCAGCCGCGATCGCCAAACAGGTCGGCATTGCCGATCGGCATAAACTCGATAAAGCGCACGTGCCAGTTACGGGCGATCGTCAGCTCTGCCAGGTCTAGCACCTCCGCCTCATTGACGCCCGGAATCACGACCACGTTAATTTTCAACGGATCGAAGCCGAGGCGGTGCGCTTCGAGGATGCCGTTCCAAGTCTGCTGCCAGCGGCTGCGGCCGCGGTTGTTGATAATGCGATCGAATGTCGCCGGGTCGAGCGAATCCAGGCTGATATTGATACGCCGCAGGCCAGCCTCGTAGAGCGCCGCCGCTTTCTTCTCCAGGAAAAATGCATTGGTCGTAATCGCCAGATCTCGCGTCGTCGGCAGTGCCGCGATATCCGCCACGATCTCGACGATATCCGGGCGCAGCAGCGGCTCGCCCCCCGTCAGTCGAAAGCGCGAAAACCCCAGCGGTGAAAACACCTCGCGCACCAGCGTCGCGATCTCCTCGCGGGTCATCATCTCTGGCGTCAGCACGTAGTCGAGGTCGGCTTCCTCGGGCATGCAGTAGACGCAGCGGAAATTGCAGCGATCGATCGTGCTGATCCGCAGGTAGTCAACAACAGGGTTCATGGGCGATGCCAGCAGTACGGGTGACGACGGCGATTCACTCATCTTAACGACGTTTGCTGTCCTCACTCTTAACGAGTTTGGCACGATCGCGGCTCGTTACTCACGGCGACGCCACCCGATCGATCGCCCACTCCGCGGCGCGTTACCCCATATTTCGTAACGTAACGTCGTGTTTACCCTGCCATCCCAGATGAATTAATATCCTCAAACGCTCGCAAGGCGCTGGAACGTCCGAAATATTCTCCCCCCACACCGATCGCCATGTCGTCTGCTGAAAACTACGAACTGCTGCTGACCCAACGCCCGCGCCGCCTGCGCCGCACCGACGCCCTGCGCCGCATGGTCGAAGAAACTACGATTTCGGCTAACGATTTTATCTATCCGATGTTCGTGATGGAGGGCGAAAATCAGAAGGAAGAAGTGCCCTCGATGCCCGGCTGCTACCGCTTCTCGCTCGATTTGCTGCTGCGCGAGATCGCCGACGTGTACGCCCTCGGGATTCCGGCGATTGCGCTGTTCCCGGTCGTTCCCGACGAAAAGAAAGACGAAGTCGGCACGGAGAGCTACAACCCCGACGGCCTGATCCCACGCACCGTCTCTGCCATCAAAGCCCAGACGCCAGAGATCGCCGTCATCACCGACGTGGCGCTCGACCCCTACACCAGCCACGGCCACGACGGCATCCTCGATGAGGACGGCTATATCGTCAACGACATCACCGTCGAAGTGCTGGCGAAAATGTCCCTGGCGCAGGCGCGCGCGGGCGCGGACATGGTTGCCCCATCGGACATGATGGACGGTCGCATCGGTGCGATCCGCGAAGCCTTAGACGTAGAAGGCTTTACCAACGTTTGCATCATGGCCTACTCGGCGAAATACGCCTCGGCCTACTATGGCCCGTTCCGCGACGCGCTGGGTTCCGCGCCCAAGTCCGGCGACAAGAAAACCTATCAGATGAACCCGGCTAACTCCACCGAAGCCATCCTGGAAGTGGAGCTGGACATCGCGGAAGGCGCGGATATCGTCATGGTGAAACCGGCGCTGCCGTACCTAGATATCATCTCCCAGGTGCGCGAAGTGTCGGACGTTCCGGTCGCGGCGTACAACGTTAGCGGCGAGTACGCGATGATCAAGGCAGCGGGCGAGAAGGGCTGGATTGACGAGAAGAAAGTCATGCTCGAAACGCTGGTCAGCATCAAGCGTGCAGGCGCGGATCTGATCCTGACCTACTTTGCGAAGGAAGCGGCGCTACTGCTGCGCTAATGCCACGCTGCTCCGATCGCGGCGCAGCAGCGCGCCGTTGTTGGGCGGCAATTGTGAGAACTCCCCAAACGCAGAAAAAGACGGAGAGAGCGCGAACTCTCTTCGTCTTTTTCTATTGGTAGGGTTGGAAGCTGCTCTCGCGATCGTGACGAGAGGCGCGCACCGCTACCAGATCTTTACGCGCTACGCATCTTCGGGCGCATCGGGCGCGGCCACTTCGGCCAGCAGATCGGGCGCGAACAGACCGCTCGACAGGAACGGGTTCGCCTGACGGCGCTGGGCGAAGATCGGCAGCGACTCGCGCACCGTCGAAGCCACTTCGGTCGTCTTGGTGTCGTAGGTTTGGGTCGCCACTTTCGGGTAGAAGCCGATGCCGATGATGGGCACGAGCAGACAGGCGGTGATGGCGATTTCGCGCGGGTTGACATCCAGCCAGCCGGAGGTCGGAACATCCAGCTCGAGCTTGCCTGCCTGTCCGAAGAACATACGGCGCAGCATCGAGAGCAGGTAAATCGGGGTGGCAATCAGGCCGATCGCGGCGCAGACCACGACGCCGAGCTTAAAGGTGTTGCTGTAAATATCGCTGTTGGCGATGCCGATAAACACTGTCAGTTCGCCGACGAAGCCGCTCATACCGGGAAGTGCCAGTGACGCCATCGCGCCTGCCGTGAACAGCGCGAAGGTTTTCGGCATTTCGCCCGCTAGACCCTGCATCTTTTCCATCGACAAAGTGTGCGTCCGTTCGTAGGTGACACCCGCCAGGAAGAAGAGCATTGCGGCAATCAAGCCGTGGGAGATCATTTGCAGCATCGCACCGTTGATGCCGACTTCGCTAAACGAAGCGATCCCGATGAGAATAAAGCCCATGTGCGAAATCGACGAGCAAGCCAAACGACGCTTGAGGTTGTCCTGGGCGAAGGCCGCGAACGCACCGTAAACGATATTGACAACGCCGAGGATTGCCAGCGCGGGCGCGAAGTAGATGTGCGCGTCGGGCAGCAGCTCCATGTTGAGGCGAATCAGCGCGTAGCCGCCCATCTTCAGCAGGACGCCCGCCAGCACCATCGAAACGGGCGCGGATGCTTCGCCGTGGGCATCGGGCAGCCAAGTGTGGAGCGGGAACATCGGCAGCTTGACGCCGAAGGCCACCAGCAGACCTAGATAGACCGCAATTTGGAAGGCAACTGGGTAGTTTTTCATGCCCAGTTGAGCCATGTCGAAGGTGAAGTTGTCACCGTAGAAGGCCATCGCCAGCGCGCCGATCAGGATAAAGATCGAGGCGAAGGCGGTGTAGAGAATAAACTTGGTGGCGGCGTAAAGGCGTTTCGGCCCTCCCCAGATCGAAATCAGCAGGTAAACCGGAACCAGCTCGATTTCCCACATAAAGAAAAAGAGCAGCATGTCCTGGGCTGCGAACACGCCGAGCTGCGCGCTCAGCAGCACCAGCATCAGCGCATAGAACAGCCGCGGCTTGCGCGTGGTGTTCCAAGCGGCGGCGATCGCCAATACATTGACGACGCCAGTCAGGACGAACAGGGGCATCGCCAAACCGTCAACAGCCAGCGACCAGTTCAGACCGATTTGGGGAACCCAAGCGTAGGACTCGACCATCTGGAAGCCCGGATTGCTGAGGTCGTAGTTCTTCACGAATGCGAACAGCATCAATGCCAGATCGAGAAGGCCGATGCCGAGCGCGTACCAGCGCAGGGTCTTGCCTTCTTTGTCGGGGATGACGGGAACGGCGCAGGCCGCAATCACAGGCAGTGCCACAATCGCGGTCAACCAGGGGAGGGAATCCATCGTTGGGGTGAGGATAAATACTTAACAGTGCTTGTTCACCATTGTATTAACCCCGATGTCGTTATGCAAACTTTTGTTAACGTCCAGCGATGCGATCGTGGGGCGAACGCGATTTTTGGAGTGCTTGATAAGGTCGAAGCTGGCGGGCTTGCCGTAGTCTCCTGGGGCGATCGCGCACGGGATATCGGGCGATCTCGCGATATTTTGGCGATCGGAGCACTCGCCCGTGTCGAGGTTAAGATTCTGTTACGTTTTGGTGTGCCAAGGCACGCGTCGCGAGCCGCGCCTGTCCAAATGTCATCCGATCGTGACCGGATCCGGTCGGCGCGGTATTCCGTAGATGCTGGCGGGTCGATGTGCTTTGATGGCTTCGTGCGCCATTAACGTCTATTTTTTCGCTATGCCCGTTTCTAGTTCTGCCGCGCTGCCCGCTACCGCGATCGCCACGCCGGTGCTGACGCCGAAAACCACGAAGCGCACCGTTCGCAAGAAGTACCCAAACTTTAAGGTGATCGTCCTTAACGACGATTTCAATACTTTCCAGCACGTGTCGCACTGTTTGATGACCTACGTGCCGGACATGAATCCCGATCGCGCTTGGGAGCTGACCAACCAAGTTCACTTCGAGGGTGCAGCGACGGTGTGGACGGGGCCGCTCGAACAGGCGGAGTTTTACCATATGCAGCTCAAGCGTGAGGGGCTGACGATGGCTCCGTTGGAAGAGGCGTAGGTAGGACTTGCGCGCGAGTTTCTGGGGAAGCTTGCGGGACGCCAGCGCTACAGAAGCGAAAATCAAATCTTGCCGTAGCGCAGCCGTCCCGGCTGCTCGGGTTTCTCGAACCGCTCGGGGATCTATTGCTTCGGTGCGCCGCCCATGCGGATTTCCGAGCAGAAAGAAGCGTGCCGATCGCCGCTGGCCGTTAGCGAGACGGTGCTGGTGCGCTCGCGCAGGCTGGGGCTGGCGAACCAGATGCGCTCTTCGACGCGGCGATCGCCCGAAGCCGTGACGATCGTCAGGGCCTCGTCGTCGCCGAGGGCGTGCGTGCCGGTCATCGCCGCGCCGTTGGCGTCGGTCTGGACGAACTTGCCGCCTGTGCCGAACACGAGTAGGTTTTGGCCGGTGACTTTAGCTTCGGATGCGCCGGATTGCCCTTCCCAGCGCGATCGCAGGGCGATCGCGCCCGTCGGATCGATGCCCGCTTGCTGGCAGGCAGTCTTCACCTGCGCGTCGCCGGAATCGACCGTTTCAACCCACAGGTCGGCCTTGCCCGCCTCGATTTCTTGGGGGGGCAGGGCGTGGCTCGTGCGCTGGGAGAACCATTTGCCGACGCACTGTTCGAGAAAGTCCTGGAGGGTCATGACGGGAGGAATATCGCGCTCTTAAAGATGTTTTGGTCGATATATCTTAGCGCTCGCGGGCGATCGGGGCGGGGGGCGTAGCCGTCAGGCCAGGTCGAGAAACTCGGCGATCGCCGCGAGCAGCCGCGCGATCTCGTCGTCGGCGGTGAAATAGTGGACGCAAGCACGCACGCAGTCGGGCTCTAGGATCGTCCGCAGCATAAAGCCCCGCGCTTCGAGCCAAGTCACGAGCTGGGCGTGCTGGCCGCTGGCGATCGCGAAGGAAACGAGGCCCGATCGCGGTGCAGATCTTGCCAGACAGTCGATACCCTCGATTGCCCGCAACCCCGACCACAGGCGCTCGGCGCGATCGCAGATGATGCCGTAGCGTTCTGTCGCCGTGCCCCACTCGTCGTGAAGGGCGATCGAGGCGCGCAGCCCCGCAAACAGCGGATAGGACGAGGTGGCGACTTCGTAGCGCTGGCCGTTGTTTTTCCAACCCGTCGGTGCGCCCGTGGCGTCCATCGTGATGCCGCGCCAGCCGATAAAGGTTGGGGCCAGGTCGGCGCGGGCAGCTTCGCTGACGTAGAGCCCGCCGACGCCCGCCGCGCCGCAGAGCCACTTATGGCCGGTGAAGGCGTAGAAGTCGGTGTCGATCGCGTCGAGATTCAGGGGCAGCGTGCCGACGGACTGGGCGGCATCGACCATCACGCGGATGGTGTGTCCCGCCTCGGTGGGGAACTCGTGGCAAATACGGTTGAGTTCGGCCAAGTCCAGGACGTGGCCGGTGTTCCAGAGCAGGTGACTGACGACGACGAGGCGCGTGCGTTTCGAGAGCCGATCGGCGATCGCCGCCACCGGATCGCCGTCATTGAGAACCGGGAGGATTGGTGCGATCGTTACCGACACCTCGAAGCGCCGTGCGATCTCCTTCACCGTGGCAATAATGCCGGGGTGTTCGCAGTCGGTCATCACGATTTCGTCGCCCGCCTGCCAGTTGATTCCCCACAGGGCGATATTGCAGCCGACGGTGACATCCTCGGTAATCGTGACCGTTTCGGTGGGGACGCCGAGGAGACCGGCGATCGCTGCCCGCGTCTCGTGCAAGCTTGCGTCTAGCCAGCTGTTGACCTTGCCGTTAAAGGGGCCGTCGGTTTGGATGCGGCGCTCGGTGGCCGCGATCGCCTCGAACGCCGGCTCCGACAGCGGCCCCTGACCGCCGTAGTTGAAGTAGGTTTTGTTCGCCAGGGCGGGGAACTGAGCGCGCAGGCGATCGAGGTTGGGAAGGGTCATGCGCGGAGACGCGGGTGGGACGTTTTTGGCGGTCTAGCTTCGCGAGGGTTGAGAAATACGACTTTTTGGAGAAGTCGAACTCCTAGAGATAGTCGCCCTATCAGTAGAAGCGGGTGCAGTAGATGATGTTCGTCACCGTGCCGTCGCGGCCCACGGGAATGTAGCCGTCGGCGGGGAAGTCGAGAGGCATCCAAATCGAGCCATCATCGTTGGTGATGGAGGTGGGGACGATCTCGATCGCCGCTCCGTCGTTGAGGCTGGCGATCGTCGGCGAATTAAAATCGGGCATTTCGTAGACGCCGAGGCCGCCCTCGCGGCTGACGTTGCGGATATTGTCGCCAGCACCGCAGCGCGCCGGAACGGCAGACGAGCCAGAAGGCATCACCATGTCGTTGCCCATGTCCATACCCATATCGTCATCGACGTCGATCTGCGCCATCTCCGGCTCGCAGACGTAGTCCGCCCAAACGTAGCCGCGCGCCCCGGCAGTGGCGATGGGCTGCCAGCTTCCGGCGCGGGGCGCAACGAGCCAAACGCGCGAGTCGTTGGGCAGCTGGCCGATCGTCGGGCTATCGAAGCTGGGGCCGCTGCGCAAGTTCAGCACTTCGCCGCTGTTCGTGCAGACGAACCCATCGAGGGGCGGCAGGGGGTCGGCGGAAGCGGGGCGCGCCACCGTTAGAACGGGCGCGATCGCGCTGGCCAAAACGGCGACAAGAACGTGACGTTTCATAGTGCAGGAGTGGTGGGTTGGCGACGGGTGGCGTCCGCAGGCGCGAGGCCCGTGCCTGAATTCTACACGGGGCATTCAATTTCGTGTTTTCGCGGATATTTGCGGATATTTGCAGAGCGAGCGGCTCGATCGCCCCCGATCGTTAAGCTACTGAAGCTAGCGAGATGCGAGCATGGCAAAAGGAAATCTAAATTTTCCGTAGAGCGCAGATGACGCGCGTCATCGGTTAGCGCCAGAACCTTTACGAGGCAAGCGATTACACGCCCGACCGAAAAGACGAGGCCGGAGGCCATAACCCTGACTGAGTAAAGGCTGTAGATTTAACTAATGACAGCCCCCAGCCCGCCCCAACTCGCTCCACCGCCTGCCACGCCCCATGCCGCAACCCGCTCCCAAAACCGCCGCACGCTGCTACGAAAACTCGATCCAGATCGATGCCAGCGCCACTACCGTCGAGCGCTGCCTGACCGACCTAGAATTGATGCACCGCTGGCTCAACCCGGCGCTTAAGTGTCGCCCGATCGGCGACTGGAGCACGGATATCGGCGCGCGCAGCCGCTTTACCATCGAGATTCCTCTTCTTTCGTCCAGCCTGCGACCCGGCCTGCAAAGCACCGTCGTCGAGCGCTCGCCGGGAACGATCGTCTGGGAATTCCAAGGCTTTTTCCACGGGCGCGATCGCTGGGAGTGCCACCCCAACGAAATCGGGACGACCTTAGTCAATCAATTCCGCTTCGATATTCCCAACCCCTTGGTTCGCTTCGGCTTCGACACCTTCGCCGCTCAGCTCACCCAGAGCGACATGCAGGCACAGCTTCGCCGCCTCAAGGCCGTTGCCGAGCGAGTTGATGTCGCTCCCGCGCGCATCTAGCAGCTAAAAAATCCGCTTGAGGCTAACCGGGAATATCAATCGTGGATATCTGGAACGATCTGAAGAGATCTGGAAAGAGCTGGAGAACACGGCTCGGCGCGCGGAGTAGGTCGGGAGCGGCCCGACCTCAGCCGAGGCGATGGTTGAGGCTGCTATGGGATAGAAGCTGCTCCTCGAGCGCGGCAATGCGGTTATACGAAGCCGTAAGCTGGGCCGTCAGGCGCTGGATTTGCGCTTCTGGCGTCAGCGCTTTTTCGTCATCGCTACTGCGCTGGGAGCCGATCAAGTCGCGATCGACGAGAACGTCTTGGTGCTCGAACATCGATTCGATCGCGCTGGCCTCGCGGACGAGTGCCCGTTCGGTCTCCGCGATCGCCTGGTTCTCGCGCTCGGCGCGCGTATCCGCGTCCACCAGCAAGTGATTGACGTTCGCACTCAATCGCTCGATCGACTCGTACAAAGCATCGACTTTACGATCGAGCGCAGCCATTTGTATCTGGAGGTTGCTCATATTACGATCCTCGCAATCAGGCGTTCGCTCTCAATACTATGGATCGATTGAAAGAGCCTTCTGTTTTAGCGTATTTATTTAACTTTTTCATTTGAAATATTTTCTTCTGTGATGCTTGGCATCACGGCACTCGTCAACCGCAAACCAGCAGGTTCTAAAAGCCTTCAGGCTATCTATGCGCGCCCGCTTTCGGCATTTCGCTCCTCGCGAGTTCGACACATCTTGAAACAATCTAGAAATTTAACCAAAGCATTACTGGAAAGAGACTTGAGAAATCTAAAGCGCCGAAATTTTTTACAGTCCCTCGCCATCTTTTCCGCCGCTACAGCCTTATCCGGCTGTCAGCAGGGCAATCGGGAAGCCATCGATATTCAAGTCTTAAAAAAATCTGTTCCTGCCGCCTTAATTTCAGAATTTCGTAAGGAAGTCCGTCGCGGGTCGCTCGTGCAATTCGACACGGTTTCCCAGCGCCAAGAAAGCTTCGATTTGCTCCAAAAATGGCAGCGAAATGCTCTCGATCGCGTGGTGAATTCCGAAGCCGAGCCGAGCCGCTGGTTTCTGACCGATCTCCTCTCCGGACGGCAACCCGAGCGCGTTCCCCACCTGTGCCAGCTCGGTCACTACTGGCTCGATCGTGCCATTGCTCTAAAGACAATCGCCCCACTCTCCCATCTGGACGTCTCCTGGCCGGAGATCGCCGCCAAAACCCCCTTTCGCTGGCAGTATCGCCCGACCGCTGAGCCGAACTCGCCCGAACCCCTCTGGGCCGTGCCCTACACCTGGGGCACCACGGCGATCGCCTATCGCGCCGACCGGCTCGGCGACTGGCGACCCCAGGACTGGCAAGACCTCTGGGAGCATCCCGACCTCGAAGGCCGCATCATCCTGCCCGACAGCCCCCGCGAAACTATCGGCCTCGCGCTCAAATCCCTGGGCGAGAGCTACAACACTCCCCGCCCCGATCGCGTCTCCGGGCTGCGCGCCCATCTCGAGGCGCTCCAAAAACGCACGCTGACCTACAGCAGCACCAGCTACCAGCAGTCCCTCGTGCTCGGTGACGCCTGGGTGGCGATCGGCACGTCGCAAGACATCGCCAAGATGCCGGAGTTCGGACGCACAGTCGGTGCCGTCGTACCACGATCGGGGACGGCACTCTGGGCCGACCTGTGGGTGCAGCCCCGTGTTAGCGCCGAGGCAATGGCTGCCGCGCAGACCGGCCTCACCCAGCGCTGGATCGAGTTCTGCTGGCAGCAAAATATTGCTGAAACCCTCTCCGCCGTCTCCGGAGCCGCATCGCCGGGACTCTTCCGCGTCGATCGCGCCGAACTCGCACCGGGGATACGCGAAGCCGGGCTGCTACTTCCCGACGACGCTCGCTTGGCGAAGTCCGAATTTATCCAACCGCTCGCCAGCGCCGAGTCGATCGACGCCTACGCCCAGCTCTGGGAAGCCGTGCGATCGAGCTAAGCGCCGCTCTAAACGAGATCGACACCCAAAGGATTGCCGAACACAGGCAAAAAATGTCGCAACAAACAGCCCCACCGGTCAACTCGCAGATGGGGCTGTTTATTTTTCGACTTTCAGGAAGTGTCAGTGCAGGAGGCCCGCCACCGCTAACTAATCCGTACGTTCGCTCAAAACCGCCACGGGGCTCGGCGCGGCCTGGGCGCGATCGTCGATGCCGCCCGCTTCGTGCACCTGGGCGTACGCCTGAACCGACAGCCGGTTGATCGCCACCGTTTGCGTGTCGTAAGTCTGCATCGCCACCTTCGGATAGCAGCCGATCGTCACGATGAGCACCAAAAAGCTCACCGCCACGAAAATCTCACGGGGCTGGCTGTCGCGGAACACTGCCTGACCCGGCAGCACGCAGTTCGTCCCGAAGCAGACCGCTGCTTGGCTGTCGAGGAAGTCCTGACGGCGATTCGGATCGGTGATATCACAGCTCGGGATGGCCTGCTTGCCGAAAAGCGAGCCGTGGAATACTTCACGCACCATCGACAGCAAGTAAATCGGCGTTAAAATCACGCCCACCGCAGCCAGGAAGACAATAACGCTGCGGAACGCCAGACCGTAAAAACTGCTCGTCGCGATACCGAGAAACACCGACACTTCGCTCGCAAAGCCGCTCATACCGGGCAGTGCGATCGAGGCCATCGCGCCCGCCACATACAGCGCGTAGACCTTCGGCATCAGCGTACCGACACCGCCCATATCCTTCATCGACAGGGTGTGAGTGCGATCGTAGGTCACGCCCGTCAGAAAGAAGAGCATCGCCGCAATCAGGCCGTGGGAAATAAGCTGCAACACCGCGCCGCTCATCCCTAGATCGGTAAACGACGCAATGCCGATCAGCACGAAGCCCATATGCGACACCGACGAGTAAGCGAGACGACGCTTCATATTCGTCTGGGCGAACGAAGCCAGCGCGCCATAGATAATGTTGATAACGCCCACCGCAACCAGGATCGGCGCAAAGTAGATGTGCGCCTCCGGCAGCATGCCCATATTGAAGCGAATCAGGCCGTACGCCCCCATCTTCAGCAGCACGCCCGCCAGCACCATCGACACCGGCGCAGACGCCTCACCGTGGGTATCCGGCAGCCAAGTGTGGAACGGGAAGATCGCCAGCTTGACACCGAACGAAAACAGCAGGCCGATATATAGACCGATTTCCAGCGACAGCGGCAGCGCCTGACCCGTCAGCTCGGCAATATCAAAGGTCAGCGGCCCATCGCCAACGAAGGCAAACGCCAGACCGGCTACCAGAATAAACACCGACGAAACGGCAGTGTAGAGCAAAAATTTTGTCGCGGCCTGCTGCCGGTTTGGCCCGCCCCAGATGCACACCAGCAGGTACACCGGAATCAGCTCGATTTCCCACATGATGAAGAACAGCAGGAAATCCTGGGCGATAAATACGCCAATTTGGGCGGCGTACAGCACCAGCATTAGAAAGTAGAACAAACGCGGCTTGCGATCGACCTGCCACGCCGCCAGTAGCGCCAGGGTCGTCACGAGTCCCGAAAGCACCACCAGGGGCATGGAGATACCATCGACCGACACTGTCCAGCTCAGGCCGAGCTGCGGAATCCAGTCGAATTTCTCGACGATTTGGAACCCGGCGACGTTCGGGTCGTAGTTTTCCCAGAAGACTTTCAGGATGAGAACGAAGTCGGTCAGCGCCACGGCGATCGAGTACCACCGCAGGGTTTTGCCGTCTTTGTCGGGAATAATCGGAACGAAGCAGGCCGCGAGCAGTGGAAAGGCGAAGATGGCGGTCAGCCAGGGAAATGAGTCAGAAAGCATTGAGGCTACGTATCTGGTGGTTGACTGGTCGCTGGGGTGATTGTTGTGCAGCGAGTGCCTAAAGAAAGGTTACACTCGATCCACCGATGCGAACGGAACTGTTCTACTTACAGGCGATTCTAGATGGAGTTTTCGCCGGGTCGCTGGCCTCTCGTCGGGCGCTCAGGCGGCGCGGCAACGATACGATGACTCCACGTCGTGCTTCGTCGATCGAGCCTATCGAAATTCGTTCAGTCGATCGTGGGTTCCGTCGCGAAGCGTTTAGCATCAATACCCGACTGAGACTGAGTTTAAAAAAATGTTCGACGGTCAAGCCGTACTAATCACGGGTGGCACCGGTTCTTTCGGTAAGCATTGCGTTCGGATGCTACTGGAGCGCTACACGCCCGCTAAAGTCATCGTCTATTCGCGAGACGAACTCAAGCAGTTCGAGATGTCCCAGGCATTCAACGCGCCCGCCATGCGCTACTTCATCGGTGACGTGCGCGATCGCGATCGGCTCCAGCTCGCCATGCGCGAAGTCGATTACGTCATTCACGCCGCAGCACTCAAGCAAATCCCGGCGGCGGAATACAACCCGATGGAGTGCATCAAGACCAACATCCACGGCGCGAGCAACGTCATCGACGCGGCGCTAGCGGCTGGCATCAAGCAAGTTGTGGCTCTCTCGACGGACAAGGCCGTCAATCCGCTCAACCTCTACGGCGCGACCAAACTCGCCTCTGATAAGCTCTTCGTCGCTGCTAACAATATTGTTGGTAAACGTGAAACGCGATTTTCCGTCGTCCGCTACGGCAACGTACTCGGCTCGCGCGGCTCGGTCGTTCCCTTCTTCAAAAAGCTCATTGCAGGTGGTGCAGCAGAGCTGCCGATCACCGATCCGCGCATGACGCGCTTCTGGATCACGCTCACACAGGGCGTCGAACTCGTCCTCAAAAGTTTCGAGCGCATGCGGGGTGGCGAAATTTTCGTTCCGAAGATCCCGTCGATGACAATGCCCGACCTTGCCGAGGCACTCGCTCCCGGCCTACCCCAAACAGTCGTCGGAATCCGACCGGGCGAGAAGCTGCACGAAGTGATGTGTCCGGCGGAGTCGTCTCATCTGACTTACGAATTTGACGACCACTTCGTTATTGCGCCGACGATCGAGTACTCCCACCACGTGGACTACGCCACCAACAACTTGGGCGAGGCAGGCGAGCTCGTCAAGCCGGAATTCGCCTACAGTTCGGACAACAATACGGACTGGCTCGACGCTGCTCGTCTCCTAGACTTGCTCGAGCAATGACCGACTACATTCCCTACGGACGTCAAGATATCTCGCAAGCGGACATTGATGCCGTCGTCGAAGTTTTGCGATCGGACTGGTTGACTCAAGGGCCGACCATCGAGCGATTCGAGCGTGCTGTTGCTGAGTATTGTGGCGCGAAGCACGCTGTGGCCGTCACGAGCGCGACCGCAGGGCTTCACGTTGGCTGTCTGTCCATGGGGTTAGGGGCTGGCGACTGGCTCTGGACATCGCCAAATACGTTCGTCGCTTCTGCAAACTGCGGCTTGTACTGCGGAGCCCAGGTCGATTTTGTCGATATCGACCCGAAAACCTACAACATGAGCGTCGACTTACTCGAAGCTAAGCTAATCGACGCAGAAAAAGAAGGAAAACTCCCGAAAGTTGTCGTCCCCGTTCACTTTGCAGGACAGTCCTGCGAGATGCAGCGCATCGGCGAACTGGCTTCGCGCTACGGGTTCCACGTGCTTGAAGATGCGTCCCACGCGATCGGCGCGCGCTACAAAGATCGAGCGGTCGGCAACTGCCAGTATTCTGACCTAGCAGTATTTAGTTTTCACCCCGTCAAAATCGTTACGACCGGGGAAGGCGGGGTTGTCGTTACGAACAATGCGGAGCTGTATAAAAAGCTAACTCGCCTGCGAACGCACGGCATCACTCGCAAGCCAGACTTAATGACCGAGCCCAGCCACGGCCTGTGGTACTACCAGCAGCTAGAGCTCGGCTTTAACTACCGCATGACGGACATTCAGGCCGGATTGGGCCTGAGCCAGATGCAGCGTTTGGACGAGTTCGTCGAGCGTCGGCGCTCGCTCGCTGCCCGCTACGACGCTCTACTGTCAGATCTTCCCCTCTCGCTGCCCGCCCAGCATGCCGACACGCGATCGAGCTGGCATCTTTACGTCGTTCGACTGCAACAAGCTCGACCCGCCCACCGTAAGGTTTTCGAGGCGCTTCGTGCAGCCCGAATCGGCGTCAATCTTCACTATATTCCCGTCCACCTACAGCCCTTCTACCGCAACCTCGGTTTTAATGAAGGCGACTATCCAAGCGCCGAGCAGTACTATCGAGAGGCGATCAGCCTACCGCTGTATCCAGGTCTTTCAGAGGCCGATCGCGATCGTGTCGTGTCCGTCCTTACGGCTCTACTGGGCGACGAGCGTGCGGTCAGCGCGGCTACAGCTTAAACAGGAAGAGAGTCAAGCCGTGAAGGTTGCAGTTATTCCAGCCAGAGGCGGGAGCAAACGAATCCCCCGCAAAAATATCCGAAACTTCGCTGGCAAGCCGATGCTCGCTCACTCGATTCAGGCCGCCCGCGACAGCGAAATATTCGATCGCATCATCGTTTCGACCGACGATCCTGAAATCGCTGAAGTAGCCCGTCAGTGGGGAGCTGAAGTACCGTTTGTGCGTCCCACCGAACTCGCTGATGACTTTACAGGAACGACTCCGGTTATCGCCCACGCAACACAGTGGCTGATAGATGAAAACGCAGACCCGGAGGCTGTGTGCTGCATTTACGCGACAGCACCACTAATTACCGCCAACGACATTCGCACCGGCTGCGAAAAACTTCGTTCCGGAGATTGGCTGTACGCTCTGTCCGTTACAGATTTCCCAGCGCCGATCTTTCGCGCCTTTCAGGCCAGCGAAAAAGGTGGCATTCAGATGTTTTTTCCAGAAAACTTCAACACCCGCTCTCAGGATTTGCCCACGGCTTTACACGACGCCGGACAGTTTTATTGGGGTCTCCCCCAAGCGTGGCTGGAAGAGAAGCAGATATTCGCCGAGTGGTCGATCCCCGTGTATCTTCCTCGCTGGCGCGTCCAGGATATTGATACCCCAGAAGATTGGGAACGTGCGGAGCGACTGTGGAAAGCAATCGATCGATAATAGGACGAGATATCGAGCGGGTCTTAGTCGTGGCCGCCCACCCAGATGATGAGGTTCTCGGGTGCGGCGGGACGATCGCTCGCTACGCTTCTGCCGGAACGAGGGTCACTACGATTTTTCTTGCTGATGGTGTTGCCTCGCGGGGCACTTCAGATCGCCAGGAACAGCAGCGTTGCCAAGCAGCAATGGACAAGGCCGCCAAGTGTCTTGGACTTTCTGAAGTGGAGTTTTATCAGCTGCCCGATAACCAGCTAGACACTGCCGCATTACTCAAGCCGACGCAAATTGTCGAACGGGCCGTGCGGAAATACCAGCCCGACCTGGTTTTGACGCACCATGCTGGAGATGTGGATGTCGACCATCAACGCGTCCATCAAGCCGTCATCACTGCCTGTCGCCCGCAGCCCGGTCACCCCGCCAAAACTCTGCTGTTCTTGGAAGTTCCTTCAAGCACGGAGTGGCAACCGCCAGGGTCGGCCCCGCCCTTTTTGCCAAACTGGTTTGTCGATATTGAAGCGCATCGATCGGCAAAACATGCAGCTTTTTTGATGTATGAAGAGGAGTGGCGCAATTTTCCGCACCCGCGCTCGATCGAAGCTCTAGAATGCTGGCGGGGCGCGACAGTCGGGGTCAAGGCTGCAGGAGCCTTTATGTTGGGGAGACAGATTCAATGAAGATTGCAATCCGGGTAGATTCCTCGCGGGCGATCGGCTCCGGACATCTGGTGCGATGCAAAACGCTAGCCGAGCGTCTACAAATGCGTGGCGCACAGGTTCGCTTTATCTGTCGGCAGCACGCAGGAAACCTGATTCACTGGTTGAGTCGAGCTGAATTTCCGGTGACCGTTCTACCAGCTTCGGATGAGTCCGATTCACTGGAAGAAGACTATGCCGCTTGGTTGGGCGTGCCGCCTGCCCTCGACGCAGCACAAACGATCGAAGCGCTTTCAGGTCAGCGCCCAGATTGGCTGATCGTCGATCACTACGGTATCGATCGCAGCTGGGAGCAGCAGCTACGCCCGCACGTGGAACGCATCTTCGCGATCGACGATCTGGCAAATCGCGCCCACGATTGCGATCTGCTGCTCGACCAAAATGCTAATACCGACGGCGAACGACGCTATCGCAGCTTGGTTCCAGATACTTGTCGTCTAATCGTAGGGCCACGCTACGCACTGCTGCGTCCGGAGTACCGTACACATCGGCAAACGCGACCTCCGCAGGCGGATATAGCTCGACAAGTATTGGTCTTTTTCGGCAGCACCGACACGCACGATATGACCGGCCAGACCTTAGCGGCATTGAGTGAACCGGAGTTTAGTGACGTACGAGTTGACGTGGTCGTCGGCGCGACCAATCCACGTCGCGAGGCGCTAGAACGTCAGGCGGCGGCACGTCCACACACTCAGACCTATCTTCCACGTCCTCATCTTGCCGATTTGATGGCGAAAGCTGATTTGGCGATCGGCTCGGGCGGAACCGTGAGCTGGGAGCGCTGCTGTTTGGGGCTGCCAACACTGGTCGTTAGCGTGGCGGAGAACCAAGTCTCAGCGTGTCAAGCTCTCGAGGCTGAAGGTGCAATTGCATATCTCGGCGCAGCCAGCACCACCAGCCAAGAACAAATGAGCAGTCAATTTCAAAAATATTTCAATGAGAGCTCTTTACTCAAAGGGCTTTCATTGACAGCAAGCCTACAGGTTGACGGGCGCGGGGGCGATCGCGTTTCCGAGTACCTCGTACCTACTCCAAATCAGGACTTAGAACTGCGTGGTGCAGAAGAAGAAGATTCCATGCTCTACTTTGATTGGGCCAACGATCCTAGTGTCCGAGAGAATTCTTTTAATAGCGAAATAATATCATGGAAAACTCATGAAAACTGGTTTCAAAGTAAGCTTATAGACCCACACTGCTATCTCGGTGTTTTGGAGGCAAACGGGTTACCTGTAGGGCAGATTCGCTTCGATATTGAAGGTGAAAGTGCTTTGATTAATTACTCGCTCGATCGCCTTGTGCGAGGCCGACGCTGGAGCAGCCACCTCTTGTGTCTGGGAGCTAAACTGCTTTCCGAAACCAAGGTTAAGCGCCTGCGGGCAAAGGTCAAGCGAGAAAATGCGGCATCACGTTTAGCACTGTTGCGATCGGGATTTCAGAAAGTTCCGATCGAACCATTGAACCAGCCTCGAAATATAGATACTTTCCAAGTATTGTACTCAGATATTGAGAGATTTACCCCTGGGAATCTAGCTTCTGATAATGACAAGGGGCGCATCTCACTAACATGATTTCCAATAGAGCGCCGCTTACTGCTATCGGCAGATCGATCGGTATGCGACGACTCCAAGAGATTGATTTGCGTTCGATAGTCGAGCCGGAATGCCGTCTGCACTAATGAGATTTACCCTCTGACAGAGATGTCGTCACATTCTCGCATCGTAAATCTTTGCAGAGTAGCCTCTTCGAGGCAGCATATCTAATGGGGATTTTTGATAAAATCCGCATGCTCGATGCAGAAGTTTACCCACATGCGTTCTACGAAATCGGAAGTGTTTGCCTTGATTTCACTAAAGCCTTCTTGAAAGCCGATAGTGTCATTGCCGATGTCCGGATTACCATGTCAGATACGACAGACAGCGAGGCATTGTAATGAAAATTGCAAACGCAAATATTGATTCCGAGAATCCGCCCTTTATCATTGCCGAAATGTCGGGCAATCACAATCAGAGCCTCGATCGCGCGCTCGAGATTGTTGAATCTGCTGCTGAGACCGGCGCTCATGCCCTTAAGCTGCAAACTTACACTGCCGATACGATGACCCTCAATCTTAAAGAGGGTGATTTTTTTATCGACGATCCGAAGTCCCTATGGTCTGGCAAATCTCTATACGAGCTGTACGAGAAGGCTTACACTCCGTGGGAGTGGCATCAGCCCATTTTCGATCGGTGTCGGGAACTCGGGATGATCGGTTTTAGCACTCCGTTCGATGAAACTGCCGTCGATTTCCTCGAGTCTCTGGAAGTGCCCTGCTACAAAATTGCCTCTTTTGAGAACACCGACTTGCCCCTTGTCCGTAAGGTTGCCAGTACGGGCAAGCCTATGATTATTTCCACGGGCATGGCTTCGATCGCGGAGTTGGACGAAACCGTGCGAGCCGCGCGAGAAGCTGGCTGCGAGGATCTCATTTTGCTCAAGTGCACCAGCACCTATCCCGCGACACCGGAAAACAGCAACCTGAAAACGATCCCTCATTTACAAGAGTTATTCCAGGTTCAAGTCGGCCTCTCAGACCATACGCTTGGTGTGGGCGCAGCTGTTGCCAGTGTTGCACTCGGAGCTACCGTCATCGAGAAGCACTTTACGCTGTCTCGGGCCGATGGTGGGGTAGATTCGGCATTTTCGATGGAGCCTTATGAGATGAAGCAACTGGTGATAGAATCCGAGCGCGCCTGGCAGGCGCTCGGTGTTGTTCGCTACGGTTCTACAAAAGCTGAGGAGAAATCGCGTGTTTTCCGGCGTAGCCTCTATATTGCGGAGCCCGTGCAGCAGGGTGAGGCTTTGACAAAAGAGAATCTGCGCTGTATCCGTCCCGGATTGGGCCTGCCACCGAAATACTACGAGGTGTTCCTTGGCAAACAGGCAAAGCGAGATATTCCGGCAGGAACACCCGTATCCTGGAACCTTTTTGAATAGCCAGTTTGGCGCTTTTGTGAATATTAAAAAAGCTCGTGCAATCCCAGGGTTATTTCATTCTCGGTTCGAGTCACGCGATTCGAGGCTTCAGAAGTTTCTCGCTCAAAGTTCAAGAGGACAGAACCCCGCAAATTCTTTAAAGTACGCAGCGGCTTAATTTAGAATGAAATAGCCTTACGTACAATCCCCAGATAAAACTGTTCCAGAGTTGAGATTCTACGGGCAGGAAATTCGAGAGCGTCCGGTATCTGCCAAATCATACGTCAACTTTGCACGGTTTAGTGTAAGGACATAGCCAGAAGGATTTTGCTCCCGTGCTTGCGCTGTGGCGCATTCTTTTGCACCTCAGGGCAGGCTGGAGATAGGCGATCTGCTTGCGTTTGTTGTGAATTTGCTGGCCGTCAGCTCCGATCCACTGGGGGCCAGACAGGTTTATCGAGAAGCACTTCAAGATCGCTCTCGCTGCACTTGGCCTGACGACCGCGTCCGCTCCTTTCCCACAAGCCACCGAGTCCTTCGCGCTGCCAACGTTTCAGCACTTGCCGCACCGTTTCCATCCCTTTACGAAGGTGTACCGCGATTCGCTCCACAAACCATCCTTCGTTGCTCAGTCGAACGCGCCGCGCACGCTCTCTAATGCGGTGACCGACGCCATCGGAGTTCTCCAGCCCCCACAGAGTTCGCTCTTCTTCCGCATCCAAGCTCACCTGGACTCGCAGTTTGGGCATGTTCGTTCTTACAGTTTCTCACACCCCATTCATAACCTTATCCCCTTGATTGAGCTACTTGTTATAGTCTCACAAGTTCTGGGATTTAGGTTGTCAAACTGGCAGCATTTTTGCGGACTAAATGCTAGCCACTACAGCACACTGCTACTCTGAGAAAATGATTCTGAACTTCCGATCGCCACTAATGTTAAAATCTTGAGCAATGCCAG
Organism: uncultured cyanobacterium; assembly: GCA_937899645.1. Lineage (GTDB taxonomy): Bacteria > Cyanobacteriota > Cyanobacteriia > Cyanobacteriales > Geitlerinemataceae > RDYZ01. The sequence goes on from CALCCD010000005.1 coordinate 129,132, forward strand.
GTAATAAGAAAGCTAATGCCTTTTAAAACTCATCAAGAAGAATTCTGGGCTGGAAAGTTTGGAGACGACTACATTGACCGCAATCGGGGAGCTGATTTGCTCGCTAGAAATGTCTCTCTATTTCAGAAGACGTTAAACTGTACGCAAGCTTTTGGGAGTTGTCTTGAGCTTGGTGCAAATATCGGGATGAATCTCAGAGCTCTCCAAGTTCTTTATCCTGGACAAGACCAACATGCTGTTGAAATAAACAAAATTGCGGTTGAAGAGCTGTCTCGTATTCTTCCAGATGAAAATATCCACCACACATCGATCTTAGACTTTGTGCCAACCCGTACTTGGGGATTGGTACTAATAAAAGGAGTCCTGATACACGTCAATCCTGAATATCTAGAGGAGGTCTACCGTTTGTTGTACTCTTCAAGTAGTCAATATATACTGATGTGCGAGTACTATAACCCCATTCCCGTTACTGTTAGTTATCGAGGTAATTCTGACCGTTTGTTCAAGCGAGATTTCTGCGGTGAATTTATGGACTTGTACCCGAATCTACGCCTAGCCGACTATGGCTTTATCTATCGACGCGATCCTAAATTCCCCCAAGATGACTTTACTTGGTTTCTCCTAGAAAAAGTATGAGATAGCTCATGGGCAAGTTTAGCTACTTCGATGAATCGGAAGGGGGGGGGATTTCATTAAGGTGAGTCGCAACAGACTACTACTCCGCCGCCGTGAATTTGGCAGCTTGCGATTTCTGCCACCGAGTTATGCAGACGCTGCGAGAAGATTTAGCTTATAGCGGTTTCACTTTCTCTGTGATATGGCTGGGTTATTTGAATCGACGGGATTTGGCCTTGCCTTAGATGTTGTTTGCGACTACTGAGACCGCTATGCTTCGGCAGAAAAACCCGTATTCTGAAGCCTTTTTTGATGTCCGGTTTGGCGTTTTTGTGAATATTAAGGAAGCTCGTGCAATCCCCAGATAAAACTATTCCAGAGCTGAAATTCTACGAGCAAGAGATTCGAGAGCGTCCGGTATCTGCCGAACCATACGTCAACCTCGCACGGTTGATGTACGGGCATGGTCGGAGAGATGTTGCTGCTCGTGCTTATGCTGTGGCGCGTTCTTTTGCACCTCAAGGCAAGCTGGAGATAGGCGACCTGCTCGCGTTGGGGAATTCGCTGGCTGTCAGCTCCGATCCACTGGGCGCTAGACAGGTTTATCGAGAAGCACTTCAAGATCGCCCTGTGGTGCTGGTGTTCAGCCCGGATACCGGGGTCTCACCGCACTTTATCGCTCAATGCGTTGTCGCGAGGGTGCTGCAAGAAAGAGGGCATACGGTTCTCGTTTTGCCTTTTCCCGAAGCGTTTCATCCGTTTTTACTGCCTTCCATAGAGCAGCTGGACGATTGGTTTTCCGAGCGGGCCTGGCGAGAATACAGCGCTCGCCACCGTCGAGTCGCTCAGCAGCTCCTACTCAAGCACGGTCTCTCTAGCATCGAGCCAGCAGCATTTTGGTCTGCGGACTCCAATGCGATCGCCGGTCGAGTTGCGGCAGAGCTAAGCGGTATTGATGACTTGAGGAAGTTCCAGCGCGAAGATACCCGATTTGGAACTCTCGCGCTTTTCGATCTCGCCCTTACGACAAAGTGCTTCGACTTTAGTGCGCCCCGAGAAGACCAGCGCCGGGTCTGGCAGGAGTTTATCCAGCAGGGCACCATCGTTTATGAGGTGCTGAGTCAGGTTTACCAGACTTTTAATATTGTTGCGGGCTTGCACTTTAACGACTATTCGCCGATGTTGGCTCACCGCCTGATTGGCGAGCGGCTGGGCGTTCCAATTTATAGCTTGACCCAAGCTTCTCACCTGAATATCGATCGGCGAAAGTACATCATTGCGCCGAGAACGCTTCGCCAAACGGGGCTGATGCAAGAGTCGATTTGGGAGCGGTTTCGCGATCTCCATCTAGACGAAGGCGTTATTTCAGAAATTGCTCAGGACGCAATCAAGCGATTTCGAGGTATCGGCTCTCATGCCTACTCTCCTGCGAAGGCCGCAGAGCAGCTGGACGTTTATCGTCAGTTTGACTTGTCTAGCGATCGCCGCTTGCTCGTCGCGTATACCAGCAGCCGAGACGAGATCGTGTCGGTCGGTGCGGCGATGGAGGGTCTGGGCGTCGAGACGCCGAAGCGAGACCAACCTTTCGGGACTCAAATCGAGTGGTTGCAGGAGTTGGTCGCGTTTGTCGAAGCTAGCGAAGATTTCCAGCTAATTGTCAGAATTCATCCACGCGAGTCTCGTAACAAGCGCGAGTCGCAGGTTTCTCAGCATTTGAGCCTTTTACTCGAGAATTTCGATCGGCCGTTCGAGCATTGCCGTTTTGTGTGGCCGGAGGAGAAGCTGTCGAGTTACGACATTGGCGAAGCGGCTGACCTGGTGTTGACGAGCTGGAGTTCGATCGGTTTGGAGTTTGCCCGTTTGGGTGTTCCCGTTTTGACGGCAACTAATGGTGTTTCACCTTTTCCCCACGACGACTTTCTCGAGTGGGGTCAGACGCGCGATCGCTACTTTGAGAAGCTCAGAGAACTGCTAGATCGCGAGATATCGTTACCGACGATTTCGAGGGCGTTTCGTTGGTACAACCTTTATCATCTTGGTTCGTCTGTGGACTTGGGTGATATCGTCCCAGAGCCGAGCTATGTCGGAGTTCCGAAGCTGGAGACACCGCACGAAGCGAAGACAATCGAAGATATTGTCATCCACGGTAAGAGTATTCTCGATATTAATTACGAGCGTTTGGTGGCGGCGCAATCTGTCAACAGCGCCTCGAGCGAGCAGCGGGCGATCGTGCGGGCGCTACAGAAAGTGTTTCACTTTATCTTCACGGGAGAAGAGGACGATGCGCTCTTTTCTTCGGAAGATCTGGAGTTCCGCTATTACCCGTCGGCGAGCACGGTTGAGGAGCTGGAGAGTCTGTCGGTGGGTCGTGCTGAGTCGCGAGGAGCGCCGTCTGCGGCTTTGGGCTTACAGGGCGAGGATTGCGTTTTCTACATCGAGCCGGGCGGTCGGGTTTTGTCGCGGCAGTCTGTTCTTTGTGCCCGTTTGGTTGCTGTTATTGCCGATCGCGTTGATTAGCGGAGTTCTGAAAAAAGGCTGCTAATTTGTGGGACCGTTCGATCGTGGTGGGACGGCGTGTGGAAGTTCGGTTGAGGCAGTAAAAATCCTCCGTCTATTTTATGCAGCGAAGAATCGGCAGTTGGCGAAGGACGCCAACGATCGCCCCGATTGGCCCTGAGCCTGTCGAGCCAACGAGCCCTGAGCCTGTTGAAGGTCGGCCTTCGCTCACGAATATCTGCCGCCGCTCCAACTTGGGATACGCTCCCATCAGCGTCAACCGCAAATGCTTCTTTTGCGCGTTCGTTCCTGCCACCAACGACCCTAAAAATTCTCCGTCTATTTTATGCTGCCGAGTCGCGGTGAAACAGCGTATAAAAACACGGCACGATAAATAGCGTCAACAACGTCGCCAGCGACAGCCCCGAAAACACAACAACACCCAACGGCTGCAAAAATCTCGCCCCGCCGCCGCCCTGCTGCCAAGCCAGTGGCAACAGCCCGAGAACCGTGGTGATCGTTGTCATTAGAATCGGGCGCAACCGCTGCGAAGCTGCGCGAATCATTGCCGTGCGGGCGCTTACAGCTTCGCGTTCGCGAAGCTGATTCGCCCGCTCCACCAAGACGATCGCGTTATTCACCACGATGCCGACCAGCAGCACGATACCGATCAGCACCGTCGCCCCGATCGCCGTCTGCGTCACGTAGAGCCCGAAAATCGCCCCTGCCACCGCCAGCGGCACGGTCAGCAAAATCACCAGCGGATCGCACAACGAGTCATACTGCACGGCCATTACGACAAAGACCAGGAATGCCGCCAACCCGCCCAGCAGCCGCAGCGAATTCTGGAGCTGCTGGCTAGTTTCTGCTGCCGCGCTGGGCAGCATCGACACGCCCTCGGGTAGATCGAGCGAATCGACGATCGCCTGAGTTTCCGCCAGCGCGTCGCTGAGGTTTGCGCCGTCGGTAAGGCTGCCGTCGAAGATGGCCACCTGCCGCTGGTTGATGCGCTGGATCTCGCCGGGGGCAGCGCCCGTGCCGATCGTGGCGATATCGCCCAGGCGCACGAGGCGATTTTCGTCGGTGAACAGGGGAATGTCGCGCAGCCGATCGGGCTGACTGATGCTGCCGGGGGCGAGCTGAACGCGCACGTCAATCAGGCGATCGTCGCGCTGAAACAGCGTCGCCACCGAGCCGGATAGTGCCGTCTCCACGGTCTCGCCGATCTCGCGGGCGGAGAGGCCCAGCTCGGCGGCGCGCTGCCAGTCCGGGAAGATACGGACTTCCGGCTGGGGCGGGGCGGCATCGGGTCGGTAGCGCGCCAGAGTGGCCCGATCGTCCAGGGCGGCGGAGACCATTTCCGCACCGGTCGCCAGGGCGTCGGGATCGGTTCCCTGGAGCACGATGTCGATATCGCCGCGCGTTGGTGAGTTGTTTAAAATCAGGCCGCGCACCCGGCTGGGGAACATCCGCAGCGTCACGCCCACTAAAGGAATTTCTTCTTCGAGCATGGCGGACAGGCGCTCGACAGCGGCGGGAACGTTGGTTCCGGGCCGGAAGTTGACGCTGCTCGTGCCGCGCAGGGCGTTGCCAATCGTAATGCTGCCGAATAGGAAGCCGCCCGAGGTATTGAAGGTGGAGGTGACGTCGGGCTGGGACAGCAGCAGGCGATCGACCTCTGCCATGATGCGGCGGTTGTCTTCGAGGGTGGTTCCGGGGGGAAACTGAGCGAACATCGAGGCGCGGCCGTTGCCGATGCGCGGCAGAATTTCCTGGGGTAGTTGGCCGACGGCCCAGATGCTGGTGGTGGCCAGCAGCGCGACGGTAAAGCCGACCGTCAGGAGGCGGAAGCGCAGTAGACCGGACAGCGCGCGGGTGTAGAGCTGCGTGAGCGACGATAGGGCGCGCTGGAAGCGGCGAATCGGCCACCAGCTCGAAAATCCGCTGGATTTCTGAACTGAAAGCAGGCGCACGGCCAAGGCGGGCACGACGGTCAGGGCGATCGGCAGCGACGCCGCGACGGCAAAGCTAATCGTCAAAATCAGCTCGCCAAACAGCAGCGACATAAAACCGCCCAGCATCAGGAATGGCATCACCGAGACGAGGTTGGTGGTGGTGGACGCCAGCAGCGCCGACTCCAGGTCGCGGCTGCGGGCTTCGGCGCGTTCCTGGAAGGACTGCGGATCGCGCGGTATTTCGCCCCCCAGCTCGTCCGGGTCTTCGGTGGCGATCGCCTCGAGCATCACGATCGTGTTATCGACGACGATGCCGACCCCGAGCGCCAGCCCGCCGAGGCTAAACACGTTCAGCGACAGCCCGAAGATGCCCATCAGCAGCATTGCCACTAGCGTCGCCAGCGGAATCGCCAGGACGATCGTGACGGTCTGACGCAGCGAGCCGAGGAACAGCAGCACCACCGCACCCGCCAGTGCCGCCCCCGTTGCGCCCGCGCGCACGACATCGGCGATCGAGTCGCGGATAAACACCGACTCGTCGAGCATCACTTGCAGCGTCATATCGTCGGCGATTAGGCCAGCTTTCCGCAGGTCGTCGAGCCTGGCTTTGACACCATCGACTGTGGCGATCGAGTTGGCGTCGGCCTGCTTCTGGATGCTGACCTTGACGGCGGGTGTGCCGTCGAGCGAGACGAAAATGCGCTGCTCTTCCGTGCCGTCGCGGACGGTGGCGACGTCTTCTAGGACGAGCTGGGCGCTTCCCCGCGCGGCGGAGAGCGGCAAGCGGCGGATCTCGTCAGCGCTGGCAAACTGCCCCGTCACCCGTGCCAATGATTCGGCCTCACCGCCGCGAATAAAGCCGCCTGCCGTGTCTAGGTTGCGATCGTCGATCGCGTTGAGGACATCCTGCACGTCGAGGCCAACCGCTTGCAGGCGATCGAGATCGAGATTGACCTGCACCTCTTCGCGGACGCCGCCGGAAATATCCACATTGGCGACGCCGGGAACGCGGGTCAGCTCGCGGGCGAGCTCTTCATCGGCGAAAATCCGCAGATCGACCAGCGACAGGGTTTGCGAAGTTAATGCCAGCTCGTAGACGGGCAGCTGCGACGGGTCGAAGCGGAACAGGCGCGGCTCGCCCGCTGCTTCGGGTAGGCGATCGCGGACGCGGTTAAGCGCTGCCGTGGCGTCGTTAAGGGCGCGATCGATATCGTCCCCAGCGCGAAAGAATAAATCGAGACTAATGCGGCCTTCGCGGGTTTGGGACAGCAACTGCTCGACGCCTTCGGTGGCGGCCATCGCTTCCTCGAGGGGGCGCGTGATGTCGTTGACTGCGACGCTGGGCATAACGCCAGGAACGTCGAGACGCAGGCCGATGCGCGGGTAGACGATGCTCGGCAGCAAGTCCACCGGCATCCGCACGACAACAAACAGCCCCAGGACAACGACGGCCACCGTGAGGATTAACGTGCCGACCGCGCGGCGGATCGCCAGGGTGGTGATACTAATTCCGTTGCTGGGTTGGCGAGCGGGTGCAGCGGTTTCGGGTGGTTTGCTGCTGCCGCTGGCGGGCGATCGCTCGGGGTCTCGCAGGGTCGGAGGCAGTTCGGAGTGGGGCATTGTGGAGTTTTGGGGTAGCCTTCGGGCAGCGAGGAAGTCGGACTGCTGATGTGCTCTCAAGAGTCCGAGAGGAAGCTGCGGCGGACGCGCTGTCCGTCTTCGAGGGGTTGGGCGCTACGAACGATGTAGGCGTCGCCGGGGACGAGACCGGAGAGGATCTCGACGGTGTCGCGACTGGCGTCCGCAGTGCGATCGGCCACGGTCGTCGAGTCGGCTGTCGGGTTGGATTCCGAGCCAGATGCCGAGCCAGATGCCGTTACGCCGCGCCCGGACTCGGCTAAGGTAACGCGGCGGGCGATCGCCTCACCCTCCAACCCATTGCCCCCCAGTACGAACACCACTGGCTCGCCGGTGGCGCTGACCTCTAGGGCGCTGCTGGGAATCGCGACTCGCTGACTGCTCGATCGCGCCTCCAAACCCACGCGCGCCAGCAGCCCGCCCCCAACCGCCCGGCGCGGATCGGCCAGCGTAATTTCGACGGGAATCAGCCGCGCCACCGGGTCGGCGATCGGGAAGATCCGCGCGACGCGGCCTTCAAATTGGCGACCGGGGAAAGCATCGAGTTCGACGGTGACGGGTTGCCCCAGCTCGACGCGCTGGCGATCGCGATCGGCGATTTCGATCCGCACCTGCACCTGCGAGAAGTCGCCCAGCTCCAGCAGCGAATCGCCCACGCGCACCACGTCGCCGGACTCGATAACGCGATCGAGCACGACGCCGTCCAGTGGCGAGACAACGGTGGCAAACGATAGCCGCTCGCGCACCCGCTGGACGATCGCGACCTGGGCGTCGGCGCGCTGCTGCGCCGTGGCGATCGCCCGTTCGCGGCTGCGGACTTGTTCTTCGATGGCGATAACGGCTTGCTCGGCGGTGTCGAAGTTTGCGCCCTCGATTTCGGCCTGCTGCTGCGGGACGGCTCCTTCAGCAGCAAGGCGATCGAAGCGGAGGGCGTCGGCGCGGGCGCGCTCGCGCAGGATCTCGGCTTCGGCGACTCGCGCTCGGGTTTCGGCCAGCTCGAAGCGCACTTCTTCGATCTCCGTCAGCCGCGCGCCCAGCTCGGCCTCGGCCTCTTCCACCTCCGCCCGCAGCAGGCGATCGTCGATACGCGCCAGCACCTGACCGGCAACAACTTCATCGCCCGCATCGACGACGAGATCGAACACTTGGCCATCAACCCGTGCCTTGGTGGAGACGATGCGGGCGGGCTGGGTCGTGCCGGTATATTCCCGCGCGCCGTCCGCCGAGCCGAGCCGCGCGATCGCCACGTCCACGGTCACGGGCGCGTCTGCATCTGCCCCCGGACGTCCGCCACCCGGTGGCCTGCTGGCTTCTTCCGGTCGCTGACATCCGGTCAGGACGCCCGCAAATATCAGCCCGCCGAGCAGCAGAGACAGAGGCGATCGCGACATCCGACCAATGTGAGAGCGATCCTGAAAGCGGGAATGTATTTTCAGCACGAAGCCTGATGATTGGGACGGCGGAACAGACGCGGCGCAGTTCGTAAAGATTTATTTACAATTCTGCTACAGATTGCGATCGCCTGGCGAGACATCTTGGCGCATTGACCCCGCTCGAACCCGCCTGCCGTCCTGCCATTACCCACGCGAAAGCCCCGGCTTCCAGCGCAATCGGGGCGCGAAAACCGGGGCGTCAGGATTTATCGCGTGGGGGTTAGCGACCTACAAGCTGGCGCACGTCCGACTCGCCGAGCTTTTGCACCGATCGTTTGAATGTATTCGCGAGCAGCGCCGCCGTCGCGAGCTGCCACCCGATCGTGCCGAGGAGTCCGGCGATCGTCACGTTCGCCATCGAGAACGTCCCACCGGCAAACACGAACAACGACCACAGATTCGCCGCGTGAACCGTCGAGATCTCCGCCGCGCTCAGCACCAGCGGCGGCAGCGCCAGCAGGAAGAACAGGCTGACGACAAACATCAGGTGGCGCTGCTTGAATTTCCAGTGGAGAACGTGCTGGAGCAGATTCGAGAGCATCAGCAGCGAGACGAACATCGCGATGACAATGCCAACCGCTTTCCCACCCATGCCGACGTTCCAGGAACTGCCCATGCTGAGAACCCAACCGAGGCAGACCAGGCAGGCGACGCCGAGCTGTAGCGCGATCGCGACGATCGGCGGGCTCTTTTCACCGACGAGCAGGTCACTCCAGAGCGATCGGCGGGTTCCCGGCGCGGTGGTGTCCTGAGCGGCGCTGACGTGGTGGTAGCGCGCCCAGTCTTGCAGCGACTGACGACCGGGCATCAGCACCAGCACCAGCGCCACGGTCACGAATAGGTACGCGAAGGCGATCGCGTAGAGTATCGCGTCTCCATCGCGACGAACTGCATCCGGATAGCTGGCGACGAAGCCCAGCCAAAACACCGTAATTTGGCCAGTAATCCAGTAGGTTTGCGTCTTGGCGAGCAGAGTGGCCTTGGAGTTGCGGAACTGGCGACCGAGGGACTGCCAAACCCAGTACGTCGCGATGCCCGTCCACAGCCAGCAGAAGCTCATCATCACGAAGCGCGACTGCGCTAGCGGCACGCCCCACCATTTGAACAGCTCGATGCTATTGGCAAACTCACCGAAGAATTCCTCAGGGATGGCGAACAGCACGAACAGCAAGCCACAAATCGGATACAGTGCCGACGCGCTCACCAAGACCCCAAGCCAAGCTTGATTGATCCCCAGGCAGGCAATCAGCATCGCCCCGCAGAAAAACAGCACCGCAATCTCGATCGCCGAGACGTAGAACAGTCCGATATTCAGCGGCGAAATTTGCGCCGACAGCGACGCAACGGCGTGGAACGGAATCGCGGCCAGCACGGCCAGATAGACCATCGCCGGAACGCCGAGCATCTTGCCGAGAAAGATGCGATCGCCGGTTTGAGGCGTCAGCCGCAGAAAGTCCAGCGTGCCGGTTTGGCGCTCTTTGGCGTAGTTGGCAATTAGCTGATAGACGCCGCCGAGCACGAGGACGACGATCAGACCCGCGCCGAGCGTATAGGACAGGTGCGACCACCAGGACACCCAGTCAATCTGCACCAGACCATTTGCATCAAACGTGCACTCGTAAGTGTTGGGATCCTCGATGCAGTAGGAGTGGTGACTCGGTGCGAAGGGCCGATCGATGGCGGGCAGATAGCCCTTGAAAACGAAGTACAGCATGCCCTGGGCGACGATCGACAGGCCGATCGCGAGGCTGAGGTTGCGGGGTTTGAGCTGGCCTTTCAGTTCGCGCAGGAGCTGTGGGTTGAAGTTGCCGATCGCGTCGAGGGCGCGATCCAAGTTGGACTGTCTGGGGGGAGCGGTCGAGGTTGAAGGAGCCATGATTGGTGTGTTGGGGTCGGAATGTCGTGAATCACGGCCAGGAGTGGCCAGTAGATACGGATATGCACCCGTCTCGGTCGGATGCTACGAAACCTGCTTGTGACCGAGCTTGAGGAAAATATCCTCCAGGCTTTCCTGGGTGCGGTGGAACTCGCTGATGGGAATATTCGCCATCACGATCGCCCGCAAAAGTTGGGCGCTGGCGTCGGCGTCGCCCGAGAAGTTCACCGTCAGGCTGAGGCGATCGGGCGCGGGCGTCCAGCTCTCCACGTGGGGCGCGCGCGACAGCAGGTCGGTGAGACGATCGAATCCCTCCGAAAACTTGATGAAAATCTGCTGGCAGCTCAGGCGACGGTAAAGATTTTCGAGCGACGTACTTTCGACGAGGCAGCCCAGCTCGACAATCCCGATCGAAGTACATAGCTCTGCCAAGTCGCTGAGCACGTGGGACGAAATCAAAATCGTCATCCCCGCCTCTTGCAGCGTTTGGATGACCTCGCGGAACTGTCGCCGCGCGATCGGGTCGAGTCCCGACACCGGCTCGTCGAGCAGCAGCAAAATCGGCTCGTGGACGATCGTCCGCGCCAGCCCGAGGCGCTGCTTCATGCCCCGCGACAGCTCCGAAATTTGGCTGTTGCGCTTGTACTCGAGCTGCACCAGCTCTAGGACTTCGTGCAGGCGCTGGGTGCGTTTTGGGTCGCGCAGTTCGTAGAGGCGCGCGTAGTAGTCCAGGTAGTCCCAGACGGTCAGGTCTTCGTAGAGCGGGTAGTCGTCGGGCAGGTAACCCAGATAGCGCTTGATCGTCGTGTTGTTGCGATCGCGCACGAGCCGCTCGCCGTGGATGTAGATCTCGCCCACGGTGGGCTCTTCGGCAGCGGCCAGCATCCTGATTAGCGTCGTTTTGCCCGCGCCGTTGGGCCCGATCAGGCCGTAAACCTCACCGGGCGAGATCTTCAGGTCGATGTTGTTGACGGCCAGGTGGCGATCGAATTGCTTGGTTAAATCGCGGGTCTCGATCGCGTATTCGGGCAGCGGCGGCGCGGTCGAAATTGCGGGCGTCGAGATCGCAGGAGCAGTGAGATCGGGCATGGTTACGACACCTGAGAGAGTAACGGTCGGATGAAGGCCGGGATAGTTGACGATTGCCTACACTGCGATTGTCGTCAGTTTCGGAGAGAACGACTACCAAACGGGGACGCCTGCGGAATTGGCAGGGGCTACGCTGGAAGCCCTACGCTTGACTAAAGACTCACCGTCCCACTTCCCGCCCGTTATTAGAGCCATGTCCCGCGACTTCGTTAACTTTTCGATCGTCGGCGCGCAAAAAGGCGGCACGACCTCCCTCGATCGCTACCTGAGTCAGCACCCGCAGATCCGTACCGCCCCGCAAAAAGAGGTGCATTTTTTCGATTTGCAGTTCGAGCGCGGCCACGAGTGGTACGAGTCGCAGTTCCCCATCGATCGCGACAACAACCCCTTCGATCGCGATCTCAAAGTCGGCGAAGCGAGTCCGTACTATCTGTTCCATCCCTGCGTGCCGGAACGGATGGCGAGCGTTTACCCTGGCATCAAACTTATCGTCATGCTGCGCGAGCCGGTCGATCGCGCCATTTCTCACTATCACCATGCCGTCCGCCACGGTTTCGAGCCCCTCAGCTTTGCCGAGGCGATCGTCGCCGAGCCCGATCGCCTGCGCGACGAAGCCGCCAAACTCATCTGCGGCCACGTGGACTTTAGCTACAGCCACCAGCACCACAGCTACCTGGCGCGAGGCCGGTATCTGGAGCAAATCCAGTGCTGGGAGCAGTTTTTCCCGCGCTCGCAGTTTCTCTACACCGACAGCGCCTGCTTCTTCGCCGACCCGGAGCCGGAGCTGCTGCGCGTCTGCGATTTTCTCGGTGTCGAGCCGTTTACGCTGCCCGAGTACCCGAGCCACAATCCGGGCGTGGGGGACGATGGAGCGATCGACCCGGCGATCGTCGACCGGCTCACCGAAGAGTTTCGCCCGCACAACCGCGCCCTCTTCGACTGGCTCGATCTCGACTTCGGTTGGCCGGTCTAGCAGCAACACGACTTCGCGGTGGAAGGCATCGGTCGCGATCGCCACCTCCACCGCCGCGGGCCGGAGCGCGGTATTGGCGAAGACGGCATCAGCGGCCCGCCGGGCGATCTCGAAGAACATTCCGATGACGCGTCCGAACAGGACGAAGCCCCGACAGCAGACAACGAATAGCTTTTGGAACATTACTTGACATTGCTTTGCAACTAGAGATATTTTCAGTCGGACACATGTGCGTCGCCTAAGTAATCTGACGCATACCCGTTCCAGGGCTTTTCTCTTTGGATAGGGGTCTTAGAAATGGGCTTTGGGCAAAAGACTTTATGACGATCGCCGACACCCGCAAGCTGCCGAATATCTCCTCGCGCCAGACGCTTCGGGCTCTGACGGTGACTGCTGCGCTGCTTGCCGGTGTCTTGTTTGTCGTCGTCGCATCGCTGACCAACGGCTCGGTGGAACTGAGTCTCGCCGAGATTTGGGCGGCACTCCTGCGCCAGGGCAGCAGCATCAACCAAACGATCCTCTGGGATTTGCGACTGCCGCGTGTGCTGGCCGCGATCGCGGTCGGTGGCGCGTTGGGCATGTCCGGGGCGCTACTCCAGGGAATGCTGCGCAACGGGCTGGCCAGCCCGTTTTTGCTGGGGATTTCTTCCGGGGCGGGGCTGATGGTCGTGCTGCTGGTGGGTCTGGAACTGGTTCGGATTTGGGTTCCGCTGGGCGCGTGGCTGGGCGCGGTGCTGACGACGCTGATGGTTTACGTGCTGGCGCGGCAGGGAACGACGCTCTCCGTCGAGCGGCTGATCCTCGGCGGCGTAGCCTTTAGTTCGCTGTTCGGCGCGGTGCAGTCCTTGCTGCTGCTGAATACGCCCGACGGTCGGTTTCAGGCGGCGCTCAACTGGCTGATTGGCAGCTTGAACGGTCGCGGCTGGGCAGAAGTGGCGATCGCGGGGCCGGGCATCCTGGTGGCGATCGTGGCGGGCTGCCTGCTCGGGCAGACGCTGAACGTGCTCTGCCTCGGTGACGATTTGGCTGCTGGCCTCGGGATTTCGCTGCTGCGATCGCGCTGCGCGATCGGGGCCGTGGCGACGCTGCTAGCGGCGGGCGCAGTCAGCGTCGCCGGTCTGGTGGGGTTCGTGGGGCTAATCGTGCCGCACGGGATTCGCATGCTGGCGGGTACGGACTACCGCTGGGTGCTTCCTCTTTCGGCGCTGGGCGGCGCGTTCGTGCTGTCGGGGGCGGACTTGGTGGCGCGGCTCGGGCCGGTGGAGCTGCCGGTGGGCGGCGTCACGGCAGTGCTGGGCGCGCCGGTATTTATTTGGCTGCTGTATCGCCGCCGCGCGTTTGGAGGAGTGTGACCCATGCCGATTGACGTACGACAACTGGCGGCGGGCTACGGCGATCGCCGCATCCTGGAAGGCATCACTCTGGCGCTGGAAAATGGCGAGTGGCTGAGCCTGCTGGGCGCGAACGGCTCTGGAAAATCGACGCTGCTGCGGGCGATCGCGCGTCTTCTCCCTCCCCAAAGCGGGCAGGTGCTGCTCGACGGGCGTGACATCCACCAGCTCCCGCCCGCTGCCGTTGCCAAGCGGCTGGCGCTGTTGCCGCAGCAGCAGGTCGTGCCGGGCGAGCTGACGGTCTACCAGCTCGTCAGCTTGGGTCGTACGCCGCACCAGCGCTGGTGGCAGTGGGATCTCGACGTCGCCGGTCGCGATCGCGTCGAGGTGGCGCTGGAGCAAACCGAGATTTCCCACTATCGCGATCGCCCCGTGACGGCGCTTTCCGGCGGCGAACGGCAGCGAGCCTTTCTGGCGCTGGCGCTGGCGCAAGATCCAAAGGTGCTGCTGCTCGACGAGCCGACGACGTTCCTCGATTTGCACTACCAGCTTCAGCTTTTGGAGATGCTCAAGCGGCTAAACCGGGAGCAGAACCTGTCAATCGTTACGGTGCTGCACGACATCAACCTGGCGGCGCGCTACAGCGATCGCCTTGCCCTGATGCGCGACGGGCGGCTGATGGCGATCGGCCAGACCGGGGCGATGCTCACTCCCGACCTGCTGCGCGACACCTTCGATATCGAAGTTACTCTGATGCAGACACCGGTGGGGATGCAGATTTGCCCGCTATCGGCCACGAGTTTGCCAGGGCCGCCTTCGTCGCCCGATGGCTTGCCCGACGGTTTTTCCGATGCATCGCCCAACGATTCGCCCAACGATTCGCCAGACGACCCGATCGCCATCGCCGCAACCCGCGATCCGTAAGCCGAAGCCCGTCTCCACAGCTTTTCCATATTCCGGGCGTCGCCACGTTGCCCGACACTGCTTTCCTCCCCCACACGCTGTTTTTTGACAATTTTTAGCAGCAAACGAACAAAACACCGATGAAAACCAACTTTTTACTGCGAACTTTTCTTGCTAGTGGCCTACTGGGCTTGGCCTGGAGCACAGCGGCGATCGCGCAAACGCCCGCCGATGCCGTCAACGCAACCGTAACCTCGAAGCAGCAGCTCGCGAAGAGCGCCGAACCCGCGATCGAGCCAACCGCCGAACCGGTCTCCGAACCGGTCTCCGAGTCGGTTGCCGATGCGTCCGTTCCCGAAACTTCTGAAGAAGCGCTCGCGCTCGCAGCTCCCGAAAATCCCGAGTCAGAAGCCACCGGCACGGCAGCGGATCTGCTGAGCGGCGTCGTGGTAGCGGGCGAGAACTCCGAGGCGATCGCCGACCTCCCCGCCGACCTCCCCGCCGAACCAGAAACGACGATCGCCCAGTCCGGCGAAAGCGACGGCGAAGGCGGCGGTCTGCGCTTCTCGGTCACGGGGACGCGCAACCCGGAGCCCGTCGAGAATATCCCGGCGACGATTACCGTCTTCGATGAAGACGACTTTAATTTCTACGAAGTCCAGGGACTCCAAGACCTGCTGCGCTACGAACCGGGCGTTTCGGTCGATGGCTCGCTCCAGCGCTACGGAGCCCAGGACGTGAACATTCGCGGCATCGAAGGCAACCGCGTCCTCTTCCAAGTGGACAACATCCGCCTGCCCGAGCAGTTTAGCTTCGGCGGACTGCCGCCCGGCGGCTTCCGGATCGGGCGCGGCGACTACGTGGACTTCGCCACCCTCCAGGCCGTTGAGGTGCTGCGCGGCCCCGCTTCGACGCTGTTCGGCAGCGATGCCCTCGGTGGTGTCATCGCGTTCCGCTCCATCAAGCCCAGCGACCTGCTCGAACCGGGCGAGAACTTCGGCGGCGATGCTTCGCTGGGCTACGTCAGCGCCTCCGGCGGCGTCGATAGCGTCCTGCGCGTGGCCGGTCGTCAGGAAGAAGTTTCGGCGGTGGTTGTCGCCAGCCGTCGCGACGCGCGCGAAGTCGATAACTTCGCTGACGATGAGTTCAGCAACGGCATCAACGTCAACGACTTCAACCTGTTCGGAAACTTCGTCGTCGAGGCGGACGAAAACAGCGAGTTCAGCCTCATTTTTGAAGACGTTAACCGCAGCTCGGAATACACGATCGCCGAAGGCAACCGCAGCAGTGGCTCGCGCCCGTCGCTAACCCAGCTCAACGTCACCGGCGAAAACGAAATCGAGCGCACCCGCGTCAGCCTGTCCTACGAGTTCGACGACGAAGACAGCGACTCGTTCTTGCAGTACGCGCGGGCCCAGCTCTACTACCAAGACGCCAGCACCAACGAAGACGTCACCGAAATTCGCGCGGGCGGCTCGGCAGCGCTCTCCCGAGAGCCCGTCCGCCGCGTCAGCTTTAACGAGTTCATCGCCCAAAGCTACGGCGCAGACGCCCAGTTCCGCAGCGACTTCACCACTGGCGATGTCGAGCACCGCCTGACCTACGGCGTAGACTTCTCCGAAACCTACAACTCGCGACCGCGCGATCGGACCCAAACCGGCCTGGTTTCCGGCATCACGACCAACAATTTCGGCGTATCCGGCACGTTCCCCGAGAAGGACTTCGCCGACGGCGAGACAGTTCGTCTCGGGTTTTACGTCCAGGACGAAATCGCGATCGGCGACTTCGACATCATCGCCGGTCTGCGCTTCGACTATTACGACCTGGAGACCAGCAACGATCGCGACTTTAACGGCAACGCGGCCAGCCTGGACGCCGACGCACTCTCGCCCCGCCTCGGTGTCGTCTACTCGATTACGCCCGAGCTAGCGGTCTACGGCCAGTACGCGCGTGGCTTCCGCGCTCCGCTCTACAGCGAGATCACCAGCGGTTTTACCAACTTCGCCTTCGGGTACGAAACCATCTCCAACCCCGACCTCGATCCCGAAACTAGCGATAGTTTTGAAATTGGCGTACGCGGCAACTACTCGCGCTTCAATTTCGGCGTCACCGGCTTTTTCAACACCTACGACGACTTTATCGCGCCGACCCAGTTCGTCGGCTTTCGCCCGGACGGTATCCAGCAGTTCCAGACGATCAACATCGACGGTGCGGAAATCTGGGGCATCGAGGCGAGCGCCGAGTATCGCTTTAGCGACGAGCCCTACGGTCTGAGCCTAATCGGCAGCCTGGCCTTTGCGGAAGGCAACAACCTGGAAGAGGACGAGCCGCTCACCAGCGTCAACCCGTTCCAAGCCGTACTCGGTCTGCGCTATCTCTCTCCGGACGATGTCTGGCGGGCGGAATTTATCGGCACGTTCGCCGGAGAGGCCCGCGTCCCCGACGATAGCGACCTGTTCGTCCCGGATAGCTACGCGGTATTCGACCTGATCGGTCGCTACCGTCCGAGTTCCAACGTCGAGCTGAATCTGGGTATCTACAATATTTTCGACAACGAGTACTACCAGTACGCCGAAGTGCGAAATGTCGGCGTTATCGGTGGTGACGCCGATCGCGAGCAGTACACGCAGCCGGGAATTAACGTTCGCTTTGGCGTCAACGTGACATTCTAGGGCCGCAATTTCTAAGGATCGCCGCGAATCCAGACGTCTAGCCTCAGAAGTCCGGCTCTTCTAAAAAGTCGGACTTCTCAAGCCTTTCGATCGCTTCTTTTTGCGTCCTTGTCGAGAAAGCTCGGAAAAAATTTGGTAGGAAATATGAAACTTCAATCAGTCTGGAATCGGCGCGTCGCTTCGCTGTTGCTGGCCGCGAGCCTGGGCGCGATCGCCGCCTGTGCCGAAAGCACTCCGGAAGCCGCCACCCCAGAAGCCGTCACCCCAGAGGCCGAACCAGCGGCAGTGACCGCCAGCGAACCGACCGCCGAGGCCGATTCCGCCGCCGCGACCGAATCAGAACCTATCGAAACGGCCAAAAGCGTCGTCACCCTGACTTCGCTAACCGCCGACTTGATCCACACCCTCGACGCCGAGAAGCTCGTCGCGATTCCCGGTAGTTCGCTGCTGCGTGAAGACGATCGCTTCGCCGGGCTCGAAGCCGTCAGCGAAGGCCGCGCCGAACCCAACCTCGAGCAGATCGTCGCCCTCGAGCCCGATCTGGTCGTTGGCGCAACGGGCTTCCACGATAAAGCTCTCGAAAAACTCGAAGAGCTGGGCGTCGCCACCCTGTCCGTCGATGTGAGCGACTGGGACAGCCTGCGATCGATCGCCACCGACCTGGCGCAGCGCCTCGGAGCCGACCCGCAGCCCCTGCTCGATCGCTTCGATGCCTGCCTCGCCAAAGCCCCGGAAACCAACCCCAGCGCCCTGGTTCTGGTCAGCCGCCAGCCGCTGCTTTCGCCGAACCAGGACAGTTGGGCCGGAGACTTCCTAGCGCAATTCAACGTTACGAACGTTACGGCAGAGCTACAGGGCGAGAGTCCGTTCGACGGCTACGTGACGCTCTCGGAAGAGAAGGTGCTGACGTCTAATCCTGAGGCGCTGCTGGTCGTCGAAACTGGCGAGGGTTTGCTCGACCAACTCAAGGGCGACGCGTTTTGGGGCGAGCTGGAGGCCACCAAGACCGAGGCGGTCTACACGTTCGACTATCACGGCCTGGTCAATCCGGGCAGCGTCGCTAGCATCGAGGCCGTGTGCGATCGGCTCAGCCAGCTTTAGCCCGTGATGCGTCTCTGACAGCACTCTCAGAAGTCCGGCTTTAAAGTCGGGCTTCTGAGCTTTTCGTTTTTTGGGTGAATTGAGGAGCGAACTTTGGGAAATTACCGTGCCGTTGAAATTAAAGCCTTCGTCCCGGCAAAAGACTTCGAGCTGTGCAAGCAGTTCTATGCCGACCTCGGCTTCGAGCTGAAGTCGTCGGACGGCGAGATGGCCTACTTTGCCGCAGGCAACACCAGCTTTATGCTGCAAAACTTCTACCGCCAGGAGCACGCCGAGAACTTTATGATGCATCTGCTGGTAGAGAGCGCCGACGACTGGTGGCAGCGCGCCTACGATCGCGACCTGGAAGCGCGCTACGGCGTCCGACTCAGTGCGCCCGCCGATCGCGACTGGCGGATGCGCGACTTTACGCTGAGCGATCCCACCGGCGTGCTGTGGCGGATCGGCCACAATCTCGATTCCTAATTCTCGATTTCTAGAGTCGGCTTCATCAAGTCGGCTTTATCAAGTCGGCTTCATCGACCCGAACTGCCCTCCGCCGCGAACCATACGTGAAACACAAATGCGCTCGCGGCGGTCTTTAGTTACGAGCAGCGACGAGCGTCGCAAGGTCGAGGTTTGACTTGCCCCGCGTTCCCCTCGGTGGCAAACTTGGAGCCAGCTTTGTGGCGGCAGGCACGGTCAACTCCAACGGAACCGAGGCGTGCGCTCGATCGATCTGCGGCTTTCTTCATTTTTTTCGCTCCCTCCTCAACTAATGCGCATCCTCGTCCTGCATCCGAACTTTCCCGCCCAGTTTCGGCATGTAATCGGCCTGCTCGGCAAAGAGCCCGGCAACGAAATCGTCTTTTGCACGAAGAACGAGCGCCCCGAGTGGAAGATCGCGGGCGTCAAAAAAGCGCTCTTCACCCCCAGCCGCGACCCGCGCCCCGAAACCCACCACTACGTCCGCGCCCTCGAGTCAGCGGTGCTCCACGGTCAGGCCGTGTTTCGCACGCTCGAAAAGCTTAAGTCCAGCGGCTTTACGCCTGACGTGATCTACGGCCACTCCGGTTGGGGGCCGACGCTCTACACAAAGGACGTGTACCCCGATTCGCCGCTGATGTGCTATTTCGAGTGGTACTACCACGCGCGCGGAACCGACGCCGACTTCGACCCCGCCGACCCGCTACAGCCGGACGATTTCGCCCGCATCCGCACCAAGAACGCCTCGATTTTGCTCGACTTGGCGGCCTGCGATTGGGGGCTGTCGCCGACGCGCTGGCAGCGATCGCAGTTTCCCGCTGAGTTCCAGTCCAAAATCTCGGCGATGCACGACGGCATCGACACCGAGTTCTTCAAGCCCAAACCCGGCGCGAAGCTAAAGCTGAAGAACCTCGACCTGTCCCACGTGGACGAGCTAGTGACCTATGTCGGACGCGGCATGGAGCCCTATCGCGGCTTCCCCGAGTTCATCGAGTCGATCGCCTACCTTCAGGAAAAAAGACCCAACGCTCACGTCGTTATCGTCGCCTCCGAGCGCGTCTGCTATGGCAAGCCTCTGCCGGATGGCAAGAGCTACAAAGAGCACATGCTCGAAAAAGTGCCGCTCGATATGTCACGCGTCCACTTCGCCGGAACGCTGCCGTATCAGGAATATTTGCAGGTGATTCAGGCGTCGTCGGCGCACGTATACTTGACCCGCCCGTTCGTGCTGTCGTGGTCGATGATGGAGGCAATGGCGACGGGCTGCGCGATCGTCGGATCGGCGACGCCACCGGTGGAGGAGCTGATCGAAGACGGTAAAAACGGCTTCCTGGTGGACTTCTTCTCGCCGAAGGAGATTGCCGATCGCGTCGCCGACGTACTGGCAAACCCCGAACAAATGAAGTCCATCCGCGAGAACGCCCGCCGGACGATCGTCGAGCAGCATTCCCATGAGGTCTTGCTGCCGAAGCATATCGAACTGATTAAAAACGTTGCCAACGGCCAGTTCCCGCCCGATCGCCACCTGCTGCACCCTGCCCGCAACCCCGACCTGGCGGCGGTGTAGCGCCGCGCTCGCCGCGATTCCAATTCCCTCAGCTTTTCTTACCCCCTTCCCGACCTGTAGCGATGACTCCTGCCGCGACCCTCGACACCGCGATCGAACACCACCAGTCCGGCGATCTCGAGCGCGCCCGCGAGTTGTATCGCGCCATCCTCGATCGCAACCCCGACGATCCCGCCGCGCTCCACGGTCTCGGAGCGGTCTGCTACCAGTCTGACGACTACGACGACGCAGTCGGGCATTTGAGCCGCGCGGTGTTTCTAGCCGATCGCGACGCTATCTATCGCAACACCCTCGGTCTGACCTACCGCGCCCAGGGCCACCTCGACAAAGCCTGCTGGCAGTATCGCGCCGCCCTCGAGCTCGACCCCAAAAATCAAGGCATCCAGAGAAACCTCGATCGCGCCTGGAGCGAGTGGCTGGAGCGCGATCGCGACGAGGCGCTCTCTTTTCTCGAAGGGATGGCGCACTTCTACCACCGCGCTGGATTTGAGAACTTCGCCGAACGTCTCTACCGAAAGGAAATCGAGCACGATGCGAACAGCGCCGACGGCTGGCACGGCCTCGGCCTGATCGCCCACAATCGCGGCGAGCACGATCGGGCGATCGCGCTAATCGACAAAGCGCTCGGCCTCGAGCCTAAAAATGCCACCTTTCACCACAACCTGGCGCTCTCCTACGCCGAAAAAGGTCGTCTGCTCGAAGCGCTACAAGCCAACCAAAACTCCCTGCACTGCGACTTTCACCTGCTCGCACCGCGCCAGAAGTTCGACGCGCTCGTCGATTCGGCGATCGCCGTCAATGCTGAACTGCTACAGCGCGTCATAACAGAAGGCGGCCAGCATTGGGAGCGGCGCGGCAATGTCCGACTCGCACAGCTCCTCTACCAAAAGCTGGTCGAGAAATTCCCCGACGAGCCGAAATACCGCTACGATCTCGGGCGCACTTGCTTCCTGCAAGATGAAAGTTACGAGGCCATTCAGAACTTTCTAAAGGCGACCGAACTCAAGCCAGACGAAGCTGAGTACCGCCGCGCGCTGGCAATGGCGCACCGCATGCACAGCCTACCGAGCGAGGCACTCCGACACCTCAGCGCGGCTCTCGACCTGGAGCCCGACAACGCCCAGATCCAACAGAACTTCAATCTGGTGGTGACCGAAATTTTGGGCTACTACCACGAGACCATGCAGGTTCACTACGACCTAGGCGACGATCGCCACGTGGCCACGCTGGAGTACGAAGCGGGGAATTTCGCACGCCGACACACGGGCAAAGTCAAGACCGCGATGCGCTACTACGATCGCGCGCTCGCACTCGTGCCGGACTACGCCGAAGTCCACCGGACGCTGGCCGAGATTTACCTCGAAGAGAAAAACTACGACGCGGCGATCGAGTCGATCCACCATGCGATCCAGGCCAAGCCGGACGATGCCGCCGCCTATCGTCTCTTTGGAGACGCGCTCGCCGGTCAGGGTAAGGTCGAACGGGCGATCGGGGCCTACGAGCGATCGCTCGGCATCAGCAAAGGCAACGACGCGCCGACCCTCGGCAAGCTGGCGAACCTGCTCTCGGAACAGCAGCAGCACGCCCGTGCGATCGAGCTATTCAACCGCGCCCTGAGCCTCGACGGCAAAATTGCCGAACTCCACTGGAACCTGGGCTGCGCCTACGAGCGCATGGGCAAAACCGAAGAGACGCTGACTTTCTGGCGGCAGGCGCTCAACCTCGACAACGGTTACGGCGGCGGCGAGAGCTACTACCGCATCGCTCTCAAGTTCAACGCAGCGGGCAAGAAACAAGAGGCGATACTCGGGCTGCAAAAGGCGATCGAACTCAAGCCCGACTACAGCATGGCCTACTGGAACCTATGCGAAATCCTGAGCATGGGCAATCTGGCGATGATGCGCGAGGTATCGCTGAAGTATTACGACAACGTTAGCGGCCACGATCGCGTTATGGCAGCGCTGATGGTAATGAAGTCGCACGTAAACTCCGGCGTCAGCCACGTGGCGATCGACATGCTAAAGCGCAGCGAGGCGGACATGCTCGAGATGCTCGATCGCGCCGATATCAATCAGGGGATGCGGCTGTATCTGAACATGATGTTCGATTTGCCGCACATCCGAGACGACGTTCCGGCCAACGCTGCGCTGGTCAAGAAAATGGCCGACGTCTACATGCGCTACCTCGATGCCAAAGCGCTGGCCGACGACCACTACGCGATCGACTTTCCTCGCGATACCACGCCGAATCGACCGCTGCGCATCGGCTTCATGTCAAAGCACTTCCGCCGTCACTCCGTCGGTTGGCTGAGCGTCAACATTATTGAAGAACTCGTCAAAATTACGCCGCACGTTTTTCTTTACGTGACGGGCGATATGAAGCGCGACCATCTGAGCGAGCGTTTCGATAAAGCCGCCGAGCGCTTCTACCACCCCGAGAAGACGCCGAACTCGGTCGAGTATCTGAAGGAAATTTCCAAAGACAAGCTCGACGTGCTGGTGGATATGGATTCGGTGACGGTGATGCCGCACCTGGATATCCTGCACCGCCACCCCGCGCCGCTCTGCCTGACCTGGCTGGGCTTCGACGCGCCGTACCTGAGTCCGAAGCATTATTACTTCGGCGATCGCTACACCCACCCCGAGGGCGTGGACGAGCACTATATCGAGCAGGTGGTGCGGCTGCCGGACTCGTTCGCGGCGATCGCGGGTCTGCCGATCGCCAACCAAGACCGCGAGACGGTGCGGAAGTCGATGCGGATCGCGCCAAACCAGGTGGCCTATCTCTGCGTTGCGACGGGTAACAAGTTCTGCCCCGAGATGGTCTCGGCGCAGATCGAAATCCTCAAGCGCGTGCCGGACAGCCTGCTGCTCTACAAAGGTCGGGTGGGCGATTTGCAGGCGATCGAGCAGCAGTACAAAGACGAGTGCGCCAAGCAGGGCGTCCGTACGAACCGAATTCGCGTCTTACCGCGCACGCCGACGGAAGAAGAACACCGCCTGATCTACCAGTTTGCGGACGTGCTGATCGACTCGTATCCCTACAGCGGCGCGACCCACGTGGCCGAGGCGCTGTGGTTCGATATGCCGGTTGTGGCGAAGGTGGCCGACCAGTCCTTCGGGCGTCAGGCGTACTCGCTAATTAAGGCGGCGGGCTCGGATATGGGCATCACGTTCGACTGGAAGACGTATATCGAGACGGCAGTGGAGTTCGGGCTCGATGCGGGCGCTCGGCAGAAAATGCGATCGCAACTCGAGCGCGGCAAGCGCCCGGAGAGCCTCGCGCCGCTCTGGAACCCGGCGAAGTTCGCGCGTGACATGCACGACCTATTTGAAAAGCTGCTACCGCTCCAGGAGGAGTAGCCTTAGCGGTAGCGCTGGCGGAAGTATGGCGAAGAAGCTTGGTTGCTGAGCTGCGCGAGGAGCTGCTGGGTCAGGGGATGGTCGGAGAGTTCTTCGGCACAGCCGCTGCGGCGGGCGGCATCGATCAGGTCGAACAAGTTTTGCAGGACGGCTTGTGATTGGGGGTGGGACTCACCGAGGGATTGAGACAGAGTCAGCCGCGCGCGCACCATCAGCGGTTCGGCCTTGCTCCAGCGTGCTTGCTTGCAGTAGAGCAGCGACAGGTTGGCGCAACTAATCGCGGTGAAAGGATGCTCGGCTCCAAGTTTTTGTTCGCGGATCTCTAGGGCGCGCTGGGAGATTCGCGCGGCTTCTTCGTAATTTTCTTGGGCGCAGTACAGGGCCGCCAAGCTATTGAGCCTGGGGACGATATCGAGGTGGTCGGCTCCTAGCTTCTGTTCGTGGATTTCCAGGGCGCGTCGAACGACGAGCACGGCCTCCTTGTATTTTCCTCGCAAGCGATACAGCTCCGCCAAGTTGCTGAGGCTGGCCACAGTATCGGGATGGTTCGCTCCTAGCTGCCGTTCGTGGATGTTCGAGGCGCGTTGGAAAAGCGGTTCCGCTGCTTCGTATTTTTCCTGCGACTGGTATAGGATCGCCAAGCTATTGAGGCTCTTCGCCGTGGGGGTGCGATCGCTGCCGAAACGAGTTTCGCTGGCTTTCAGGCATTTTTGGCGATAGCGCTCGGCGGAATCGAACAAGCGTTGGGCGGCGTAGTATCGCGCCAGCCCCTCAAAAGGCCAGCTCCATTCATCGTCCTCGCTGCCGAGCAAGTCGCTATATTCCGTCGCTGCTTCCATATGAGGAATCGCCTCGCGTACCCGCGCCCGCTGTTCCAGCGTCGCGGTTTGCGGAATCTGGCGGGCAACCTGCGTCAGCGCTGCGGCAAACGATCGCCGCCACGCCACCACCTGTTCCACTCCCGCTGCCCGCAACTTCGCTGCGAAAAATTCCCGAATCAACGGATGCAGCGCGTAACGGTTCTTCTTCGCATCCTGCACTAAGTTCAGCTCCACCAGCCGATCGCGCCAGTCCTCTAGCGCTTCTCCTTTCATTTCCGGCCAGCAGCCCTGCACTAAATCCCAAGGAATCGGAGCCGCCGCGAACAGGCTCAGTCGCATTGCCAGCTCTTGTTCCCCCGCGCCCCCACTCTCGACGCCCCCACTCTCGACGCCCTCACTCTCGACGCCCTCACTCTCGACGCCCCCAGCCTCCGCGCTCGCGGCTTCCCAACTCAACTCGAGTGCTGCCGCTACGTTGCGCTCCGCCGAGATTGCGTCCGGCTCGTCCACCAGCGCCGTCGCCACCAGCCGCTTCTCTTGTAGTCGCTCCCGCAGCGCCTCCAGAGACAGGCTCGGCTTGCGCTCCAGGTAGTGCCCTACCAGCTCCACACCCAACGGCAAATAGCCTAACCACTCGCAGATCGCCGCGAGTTGCGTCTCGTCCGCCGCGCGCGGGTCGGCTTCGTTACTCGCGCGCAAAATCGATCGCAGCAGCGCCAGCGCATCCCCCGGAGCTAAGATCTCGAGGTCGAGGCGATCGATTCCCTGAATCCGTTGCCGCGTTGTCACCAACACCCGAAAGCGCGTGTCAGACGGCAGCAGCGCCTTTACTTGCTGGCGATAGTCCGTCACGTCGTCGAAGATTAGCAGCACCGATCCCGGCGGCGCTTCGGGCTCCGGCCAGTGCGACCAAACAAAATCGAGCTGCCCCTTCAGATCGCCGAGCTGCGAAAAATCCGCCTGCGGGAAAAACCGCGTCTTTGCGAAGTTCAGCAGCTCTATGCCTGCCCGCTGTGCCGAGAGCCACACCGCCCCGCCGCGATAGCGCTGCGAGAGGGCGCGCCGCGCGTATTGCACGGCCAGCTCGCTTTTGCCGACACCGCCCATTCCCGCCACGCTTGTCACGGCCACGCGATCGCACCGTTCCAGGCGATCGTCGAGCGCTTTCAGGGCCGCCTCGCGTCCAAAGATGCGATCGCGGCCGTAAGGCAGGTTATTTGGCGGTTCGTCGCCGGTCAGCTTGGGCGACTCCAGCGCCGCGAAGTTCTGGTAAAGCTGTTTGATATTTATCGTCGCGCTGTCGTTGGCAATTGCGCCCTGCTGCTGGCGATCGTGGCGAGCAGTATCGCCGCCCTCGGTTTCAGTTTTGCGCCGGTCTGCCATCAATAGTCCTCTGCCGCTACCCCACCATAACGAACCCCAAATGCGATCGCCCACTGTTATACATACGCAAACGCGTTTGGAGGAGCAGCGATCGAACGGCGGTATTTATCCAAATACCCCGCTTGTCTTTCTCCATGACGAATTCGTCCGAATCCGGTCTCAAAGACTATAAGAACGTTAAAGAATTCCCGCTGCACGCCGATTCAACGATCGATGGCGGCGATCTCGGCGGATGCCGTGGCGTTCTCGGCTAAGGTCGAATATTGCATCCAGCGCGGGCTGGTAAAGCACTACCTGCAACAGGCCAACATAGACGCCGAAGTCGCGGTGCCGGTCGAGAACATCTATCAGCTCCTCAGCCAGCTCCGCAGCCTTCGACCGCCGCCGTCGCTTGCCGAGGGCCTTCTCGATGTCGATCGCTTCAACATCCTCAAGCTCCTGCGCAAAGCCACAACCTAATCCAAATATCTTCTCGACTGAGGGGATTTTTCGCTCGCAGCGCGACACCCCAACCGCCGGACAAAAAACAGCGGCACAGCCGAAGCCGTTGCCGCCGCAGGGGAAATCCACCGTCGAGGAGGACAATTAGAGAACAAACAGTCAAACTACGCCAGCGTTTCGGGCTTGTAGCCGAGACCTTTCGTAAATTCAGCGCAGAACAGTTCGATATCGCGCGTGTCGGGCTTACCGTGGGAGACGATCGCGACCTGATGCCGCTGCATCACCGACACAGCCGACTGGCCCATATCCAGGTTCCACAGCGCGACCTGCAAGCGGGGGCTGCTCGGCAGGGGAATTGCCATCTCCTCCATTGCCAATCGCAGCTCGCGGTGTTGCGGAATTGAGGGGAGCAAACGCATCTGAATGCGAAGCACCCAGCCGTCAATTTGGTGAATCGCAGTGACGAGGCGTACCGGGAGTTCGCTGTCTCGTACATATTCGATCGCATTGACGATCGACGTCGCATTCTTTAGTTGATAGAGATAATCCACAGGCTTTGCCTCGCTCTCGCGGTGTGTGAATATCTTCCCAAGCCTCACTGCGCTTGACTTGGGGCGACTTACCCATAGTCGCCGCGTACCATTACCCTTCTTAACAAAAAATTAAGTTTCGGAGTCAGCGCTTGACTTCGGAAATTCTTTTGCCGCTGCGCGTCAACCGTGAAAACTCGTGACTTTACCTATCGCTAACCCGCGCCCGCCGATCGCCAACGCCGCCGATCGCCAGCTTTCTGCGTATGATTACGCGCTTCCCCCCAGTGCGATTGCGCAGAATCCCGTCGAGCCGCGCGATCGATCGCGGCTGTTCTGGGTAAAGTCCGATATCGAGGCCGAACATCGCGCTTTTTACGAACTCGATGAGCTGCTGCAACCGGGTGATTTGCTCGTCACCAACGATACGCGCGTCATTCCGGCGCGGCTCTACGGCCACAAGCCCAGCGGCGCGAAGGTCGAGATCTTGCTGCTCGAGCAGCGCGGCGCGCGGCAGTGGAGCGCCCTAGTCAAGCCTGGAAAGCGCCTCAAGCCTGGAGCGACGATCGAGTTTTTCCCGGCGAGTCCCACCGACGGCGACACGACTCCGCTGGCCGCCACAGTCGTTTCCAGCGATCGTGACACCGGCGGCAGACTGCTAGAGTTCGACTTTCCCGAGGGCGCGTCGTTTTTCGATTTGCTCGATCGCTACGGTGAAATCCCCTTCCCGCCCTACGTCACCGAATCCCAGGCGCAGCCCGATCGCTACCAGACGATCTACGCCCAGCGCGACGGCTCGGCGGCGGCTCCGACGGCAGGGCTGCACTTCACCGAAGCGCTATTCGAGCGGCTGGCGGCGAAGGGCGTCGCTCGCACCGCCGTCACGCTCCACGTCGGCCTCGGCACGTTCCGCCCGGTGGAGACCGAGGACATCACGACGCACGATATGCACGGCGAGTGGATCGAAGTCACGGCGGCGGCGGCGGAAAAAATTGCGGCGACCAAGGCGCGGGGTGGTCGGGTCATCGCGGTGGGGACGACGGCAGTGCGGACGCTGGAGTCGGTGGCAGTGTTGGGCGAGGGCGAAGTGCAGCCCTACAGCGGTAAGACGGAGCTATATATCTATCCCGGCTACGAGTGGCAGGTGGTAGACGGGCTGATTACGAACTTCCATTTGCCGAAGTCGAGCTTGATGATGCTGGTTTCGGCGGCGATCGGGCGCGAGCGGCTGCTGGCGCTGTACGAAGAGGCGTTGGCGGAAGGCTACCGATTCTTTTCGTTTGGCGACGCGATGCTGATCGACCCGGCGGCACTGCGATCGCAGGCGATCGCGGGTTAGCCCCAACCGTGTCAGTTCCATGCCGGACGCCTTACCATCATTAACAGCGCCTAAGGCGCTGCCACCACTCGCGACCGGCAAGTGATGAGATCCTAAATCGATGGCTCGCAAACACTCCCAATCCGCCGAATCTCTGCCTAGCGCACCCGAAAACGATGTGCCGGTTCTCGAAACCGAAGCGATTCAGATCGCGCACCTGCGCTTCCCGCCCGGTGAGTCGAACTTCCGCGCCGAAGCCGCCCACACGCTGTTCGTCAATCTGAC
This sequence comes from uncultured cyanobacterium, assembly GCA_937899645.1. GTDB lineage: Bacteria > Cyanobacteriota > Cyanobacteriia > Cyanobacteriales > Geitlerinemataceae > RDYZ01. The sequence continues at coordinate 157,386 of CALCCD010000005.1, forward strand.
CTCGCGCCCGCAGAATTACCTTCAAACCCAGGACGGCAAAACCCACACCGGCCTGTATCGCAATGGCGACATGCTCCTTACTCCGGCTAACCTGCCGCTGTTCGTGCGCTGGGAGGGCGAGGAAAACTGCCTGCAGGTGCAGATCCGGGAGACGTTCTTGAAGCGCATCGCTGAGGAAACCCTGGGCAAGAACGGCGATCGCCTGACGCTCGTGCCGACATTCCAGAGCCGCAACCCGCAGCTCGAGTCGATCGCCAACCTGCTCGTCGCGGAAATGCAGCAACACCAGTCCACCGAGGCGCTGTATCTCGACTCGCTGGCGAACGTGCTGGCGGTGCAATTGCTGCGCCACCACGGCACGACCTCGGCTCCGCTGCCCAGCTACGACGGGGGACTGCCACCCAAGCAGCTCGCGCGCGTGCTGGACTACGTTGAAGCCAGTTTGGCCGAAGACATCAAGCTCGCCGACCTGGCCGGATTGCTGAACATGAGCCCGTTTCATTTTGGCCGCATGTTCAAGCAATCGCTGGGCATTTCGCCCCACCAGTACGTGATTCAGCAGCGGCTCGATCGGGCGAAGCTCCTGCTGAAACACAGCGATCGCACCATTATCGACATCGCCTTCGAGTGTGGCTTCAATAGCCACAGCCACCTCAGCAAGCAATTCCGAAAAGCGACAGGGACGACCCCCACCGCTTTTCGGCGCTAGATCTCAGCACGCTCTAGAGCTGGAACAGCAAGACCGCGAACAGCACGGACGCGAACCCGGCAAACGGCGTTCTGACCCAGTTCCAGCGATTCCAGCTAGGCTCGAAGCCTCGGCGCGCCGCTTTCAGAGAGGTTGTGTCCATGACATCAACGTTGAGTTTTTGGAGCGCGTTGTTGAGCGGGACGTTAATCGTGAAGGTCGAGAGCTGGACGCCGAAGAGGTAGATCGCGGGAGCCGCCATCGATAGCAGGCGTGGCGTGCCGGTCAGGCGATCGAAGCCGAGCCCCGCCGACGCGATCGCGGCCAGGATAGAGCCCAACCAGACGGCAACGAACAGCGGCTGGTTGTTCTGGATGACGCCGTCGATCGCCTGGAAGGCACGGATGAACTCGCGATCGTTCAGCTTGGCGATTCCCGGCATGACGATCGTGGCAAAGGCAAACAGAAAACCGGCGATGAGAGAGCATAGAAAGGTCGCGACGATCGCCACCGTTTGAAACGTGATTTCACCAGACATGACTTGATTTCCTCGATTTGTGATTGCTCGATCGGTTCTATTGTTCCGACGCAGAGCGTCGGAATGCCCTGGCAGACGCTCTGCGTCGAGTGAGGGCGAGAGGTTTATACCAAATCTCTAAAGACCGGCTACAGATAGAGCCTCCAGGATAGAGGC
>CALCCD010000006.1 GCA_937899645.1 uncultured cyanobacterium
CCACACTGTCAGGCTTTACAAGCTTCTCTAATCACTTTTGTCCGTCAATCAGGTCAACGGGTCTAGCGAACTTTTCAAACACTTTCTCAGACCCTAGCTGATTAGACTCTTGGTGAGACTCTAGCTACGGCGCTTGGAGTAGTTCCTGGATAAACTGCACCGACGTCTGGCTCGGGAAGAAGGCAATACGATCGAGGATCTGACCCAGGCCGAGATCGAGCTGGCTGCGAATCTCTTGCCAGATGGGGCTCGGCGTTCCGGACTCGACCAACGACTGGATCTCCGCATCGAGGAAGGCTTCGATCCGGTCGATCGCGCTCTCGCCCTCGAACGAGTCGTCCTGAAGGCGCGCCGCGATCGCCGCCGCCAGCGGGTCGTCTTCCCCTTGGCTGAGAATCGCCAGCACTTCTGGCACCATCATCTCCGGCAGGTCGGGGATGCGAGTCGCCGCCAGATCCGCGCTGGAGGGGTCGGCCACGATCGCGTCGAGCTGCTCGAGGGCATCGAGCACCTGCATGGTTTTCAGCATGCGCTCTAGGCTCAGTACGTCGTACTGAATCGAGCCGCGCAAGGCTTCGTCACCGCTGAGTGCGAGCAGGCCATCGAGGCTGGCGCGATCGAAATACATGGGGATAAACTCGCCCCCTGCGCCGCCTTCCTGCTCGATGGTCAGGTAGCCGCCATCGGCGCGCGAGGTGGCGAAAAATAGCGGCACGCCGTCGAACCCCTCGACGTTGATATTGCGCTCGGCGAAGATATCGCGCACCTGCTGGAGCTGCTCGCGCGACGGCACGTAGGCGAACTCCATCGGATCTTCGTGGGCGATGTGGTTGGCGCGATCGGCCTCATAGATTTCCGCCAGCGTCAGCACCGACACCTGGACTCGATCGCTCAGCTCCGGCTGGTTCTCCTGGAGATTGCTGACAAACGCCTGGGCGTCGTTGGGATTGAGAAAAACACCGCCGATTTCCTGGGTCGAGCCGTCAGACAGCTCGACGGACGTGACGATCGGCGAGCCGTCTGCATTCGTGACGGTAAACACCGGAATCGGCAGCAGCTTCGGACAGAAGCGGCTGGTCGTTTCATCTTCGCGGCTGTTGCAAATCGTGGCGGGAATGGACGCCGTGCTCGGATCTGGCGCATCTTGGGCGCGGGCGATACCCGTCGTGCTGACGATCGCAGCTCCCGCGATCGCGCCGATCGGAGCCAGGATTCGAGTGAGGCGCTTCATAAATTACTCCCAAAAACAAGCAAACGATGACAAGACTTTACAAGACGCGGAGACAGCGGCCCGGTTCCGGAATGTGAACTACATAGGCATTGCCGGTCGCGCATCTGGAGCCTTTTTCCTAAATTTATAAGTTCGCCCAGATGCGGCTGGCGAGGCTCCTTCTGGCCGCAAGATTTAGAACTGGCAATAAGTTTGATGAATTTCGGTGCGCGGCACAAAATTTCGCGCCGCTCGGTGCATCACAGCTCGAAGATTCGACGATCGCGCCCGTCCTACTGTGGTGTCAATTGGGCGTAACTAAGTTGCCACTAAGGCGTTGCCGCTGCGGGGGCGTTGCGCGAGTCGGCCATAAACGTCACCTCTTCGACTGCACCGGGCTGACCGAGGGGCTCTTTCTCCGCGCTGCCGTTGACCGTCACCATAATCGCGCCCGCATTTCCGGCAACAACCGTGATTTCGCGATCGGCAGACCAGGCTTGCTGCCCTTCGGAGAGCGTTCCTTCAAAGGCGACTTCGCCATCGGCCAGTACTTGCAGCCAAGATTCGGAGGTCACGGTAAGTTCGACGCTGACCGGGCCGTCCTCGCCCGAATTCTGTGCGCTCGGGGCGCTCGGGGCAGCGTCTGCTGCTTCCGTTGCGGCGTCCGTTGTTGTGCTCGCTGCGTTGGCGTTCTGGGCGTTCCGATCGGGCTGCTGTGCCACGGCAGGCGGCTCGGTTGGCGCAGCGGGCGCGGGCGCAGGTTGAGTTTCTTCAACTCCGTCTTCGCTGCGATCGGCGCTTGGATTCTGAGTGCGATCGAAAGACAGCGAGATACCCGTCACTGCAGCGACGACGACTGCAACGTAGGCAAAGTAAAGATGGAGGGGGCGGAGCTGGGCGGCGGGGCTCTTCTGCCAAGCGCTCGCACGCGGCGTGGGATCGATGCCAGTCGGAAATTTTTGACTGTACTCCGTGCCGTCGAGCTGAACTGCATCGGCGAAGCGGCGCAGCAGACCTTGGGTGTAAACGGCTTCGGGGAGTTCTTGGAGATTTCCCGACTCGATCGCGACGAGTAAGCGCACCGGAATCCGTGTCGTCGTCGAAACCTGCTCTATCGTGAGCTGCAATTCGAGGCGACGCTCGTGAAGATACGCGCCCATCTCGGTCAAAACCTCAACTTGTTTCCGTGCGAGTTCGGGACCGGGACTAGACATGGCGCTTATGCTTCTGGTTGGCTTCGATGTAAAGGAACATGTAGAGATTCTAGTCGGGATTGACCGGATCGCAAACTGAATACGGCCAGTTTTTCCAATTTTCGTGTGATGCCGATCGCAGACAAACCCGCGATTCGCAATTTTTCGAGCCGCACCTACGCCGACCCTTCCGGTGGGTGGTGCTATGGTCGATCCGGACGGTCGCGCTACAAATCGGCCAGCTCGGACGGGCTGAGATGACGGTACTCGCCCGATCGCAGCGCCCGCTTGCCGGTGGGGGCGAGAGAGAGTGCGCCGATCGAGAGGCGATGCAGGGCTAGGACAGGGTGGCCGAGGAGTTCGGCAACGCGGCGAATCTGGCGGTTGCGCCCCTCCGTTAGGACGATTTCCAGCTCTGCCTCGCGATCGACTCGCCGATCGCGCGATCGCCGGGAGCCGAGCAGCTCTACCGTTGCCGGAAGGGTGCGCCGATCGTCTAACATCACGCCCGATCGCCACTGCTGTAGCGACGCTTCGGTGGGAATGCCGCGCACCCAAACGCGGTAAGTCTTGGCGACGTGGTGGCGCGGGTGTGAAAGCCGAAAGGTCAGGTCGCCATCGTTGGTCAGCAATAGCGCACCGGTGGAGTTAGCATCGAGCCGCCCGACAGGATGCAGGCCGGTGTCGCGCGCTAGCTCGTCGGGCAGAATATCGAGCACGGTCGTGCGCTTCTGTGGATCGCGACAGGTAGAAACAACGCCGCCGGGCTTGTTGAGCAGAATGTAGATAGGTTTCGCTGCATCCGGCTCGAGGCGCTGGCGATCGACCTCGATCGTGTCGCGCGCTGCATCTACCTTGATGCCCAAGTTCGCGCGCTGACCGTTAACGGTAACGCGCCCGTCGCGGATAAGCTGCTCGGCCCCCCGACGCGAGGCGATCCCCCGCCTGGCGAGAACTTTTTGCAGGCGCTCTTCCATCCAACCCAGATTCATCTAGTAGGAATATAGTAGCGTTAGGGAAACCTTGGCTTCCGCGAGGTTGCTGCGCTCGGTATTGCATCCTTCTATTAGGTCAGCTGAATTAGCTGATTCAGCGTCAAACCGCAGCCAACGCGCTTCCCCCCAACCGACACCGACTGCGCCCCACTTTTTCCACTTACCACCACTTCATGAACAGCGAAGCGTTCGGCGAGACTTTTCCGCTTTTCAATACTAGTAATCCCGAAACGCTGGACGGTCTGCTGTCCGTGGCTGAAGAGCACGAGTACCCGCCAGGTCGCGCCGTGCTGATGGAGGACTCCTGGGGAAATGCGGTGTACTTTCTGTTCTCGGGTTGGGTCAAGGTTCGCCGTTTGGTGGGCGATAACCCGATCGCGCTAGCCGTCCTCGGGCCGGGGGACTTTTTTGGAGAGATGGCGATCCTCGACGAGTCACCGCGCTCGACTGACGTGATTGCCCTCTCGGACGTAAAGCTGCTGAGCGTCTCGGCCCAGCGCTTTATCCAGACGATGTTTAAAGACTCGCAGCTCCACCACCGGATGCTGCAACTGATGGTGCGTCGCCTGCGCCAGACTAACCTGCGCTTCCAGCTCCGCAACCGTCCGCCCGCCGTCAAGCTGGCCAGCACCCTCGTCGGCCTTGCCGACAGCTACGGCAAAAAAAACGGACGCGGCGTACGCATCGTTAATATTCCGATTCGAGATTTGGCGGACGTGGCCGATATCAAAGCCGACGAGGCGGCCAAGCTGATCGAGAAGCTGACGGCCAAGGGCTGGGTGGCGATCGACAAAGAGCAAAACGCGATGGAACTGGTCAGCTTCAAGCAGCTATCTCAACTGGCCGACCACACTGGCTGATTCCGCGACCGAATCTGTGCGGCTGATTTGCGACGCCGATCGCATCGGGCTTGCCCCGCGCACCAGAGCGTCGATCGCCAGAAAGAAACTGTGAGTCCGTGATAATCGGCCATAGGGTTAAGCGCGATCGTTCGGACATCTCCCCGACCGTCGGACGCAAGAACCGAACCGGCCTTAGCTCGCAGTGGCGATAAATTTAAATTAATCTAGGCTAAAATCGACAATCCACTTAGCGACGCGGAACCCTATGGCTGCAACAGACTTTAAGGACTACTATGCCGTTCTTGGCGTCGCCAAAACAGCTGATGCCAGCGCGGTGAAGAAGGCTTACCGTCGCCTCGCGCGCAAGTACCACCCAGATATGAACCCCGGCGATCGCGCGGCAGAAGCTAAGTTCAAGGAAGTCAACGAAGCCTACGAAGTTCTCTCCGACCCGGACAAGCGCCAGCAGTACGATCGCTTCGGGCAATACTGGCAGCAGGGCGGTCGCGCGTCGGGTGGCGCAGGTGCGGCGGGCGCGGGAGCTGGGGGCTTCGACTTCAGCCAATATTCCGACTTTGACGAATTTATCGAAACGCTGCTCGGCAATATGGGCGGCGGCTCGCGCTCCTCGCGTACGGCCAATGACTGGTCGTCAAACTCGCGATCGAGCGGCTTCGGAGGCGGCTTTGAGGACTTCGCCAGCTACGGGCGCGGTGCGAGCAACAGCAAAGCGGCGGGCGGCAGCACGCGATCGCTCGATCGTGACGCAACGCTGACGCTGAGCTTTTCGGAAGCATTCCACGGCGCGCAAAAGCGGCTCAATATCGGCAGCGAGATCGTTTCGGTGCGTATTCCGCCCGGAGCCAAGTCCGGCAGCCGCGTGCGCGTCAAAGGCAAGGGAAACCGCGACGGCTACGGACGCCGGGGCGATCTGTACCTCAACGTCGATTTGCAGGTGCACTCGTTCTTTCAGTTCGATGGCGATAAGCTTACCTGCGAAGTGCCGATCGCGCCGGACGAGGCCGTTCTCGGCACGCAGATCCAAGTCCCCACGCCGGACGGCAGCGTCACGGTGAATATTCCAGCAGGCATCCGCGCCGGTCAGTCGCTGCGGCTGCGAGGCAAAGGCTGGCCGTCGCCGAAGACGAAAAAGCGCGGCGACCAGCTCGTAAAGATCGCGATCGCGATCCCCAGCGCGCCTAGCGACGCCGAACGCCAGCTCTACCAGCAGCTCGGCCAGTGTCGCAGTGCTAACCCGCGCGCCGACCTCGATCGCGTCTCGCTCTAGATTTTTCGGCCATACCTTGCTCGCGTCTGCCCGCCGCGCCTGCCCTGGGAATTCGCTACAGTAAGTGCACCGACAAAATTTCCTAACACTATGGCGACCCAATTCAAACACGTGATGCTGATGGTTCCCGACGTGGAAGCATCCGTGAAGTTTTTCAGCGAAGGACTCGGTTTGGACGTCAAGATGAGCTCGCCGGGTTGGGCAGAGCTAGACGCAGATGGCACGACGATCGCGCTGCACTTCGCGCGCGGCAAGCAAGAAGTCTCGGGGTCGCCGATTCTCAGCTTTGTGGTGGATGACGTGCGGGCAAGTGTGGACGCGCTAACGAAACTGGGCGCGACGCTCAGCGGCGATATTCGCGAGCCTGACTTTGGCACCGTCGCGGCAATGAAAACTCCTGAAGGCCACATGGTGAGCTTGTTGCAGCCGAAGCCTGCGGCCGTCGAAGCCTAGTCAGGAAACTTCGCCGAAGCTTACAAGCACGCATCCCGCTCCCTGCTCTGCCGACTGCCACGCCATGCTTGCCGATCCGCTCTCCCGCTTTGTTAAGTCCGACACAACACCCGACTGGCGCGCAATTGCCCGACAATTCGAGCGCAAGCTGGGCCGCGATCGCGTCGTTCGCCGCAAGGAAGAGCTGCTCACCTACGAGTGTGACGGCCTGACCAGCTACCGGCAGAAACCAGCGCTGGTGGTGTTGCCGCGCAGCACCGAAGAGGTGGCGATCGCGGTGCAGCTTTGCCATCGTTTGGAGCTGCCCTGGGTGGCGCGTGGCGCGGGAACGGGACTTTCCGGCGGGGCGCTGCCCGTCGAGCAGTGCGTCTCGATCGTTACAGCACGGATGCGGCAGATTCTGCGCGTCGATCTCGACAATCAGCGCGTCGTCGTGGAGCCGGGGGTCATCAACAACTGGGTGACGCAAGCCGTCAGTGGTGCGGGTTTTTACTACGCGCCCGATCCGTCGAGCCAGATCGTCTGCTCGATCGGCGGTAATGTCGCAGAAAATTCTGGCGGCGTCCACTGCCTGAAATATGGCGCGACCACCAATCACGTCCTTGGCGTTACCCTCGTTACGCCCACCGGCGAAATCGTCGAAATTGGCGGCGAGATCGATGAGATGCCCGGGTATGACTTAATGGGGCTGTTTGTCGGCTCGGAAGGAACCTTGGGCATCGCGACTGAGGTGACGCTGCGTATCCTGAAAGCGCCCGAGACGATTTGCGTGCTGCTGGCGGACTTCACCACGATGGAAGCGGCGGGCAAGGCCGTCGGCGAAATCACCCGCGCGGGCGTCGTCCCCGGCGGTATGGAGATTATGGACAATCTCAGCATCAACGCGGTCGAGGACGTGGTGAAGCTGGGCTGCTATCCGCGCGATGCCGAAGCGATTTTGCTCGTGGAGCTGGACGGCTCGCCGGTGGAGGTGCAGGCCGATCGCGATCGGGTCGAGACGTTGTGCAAGCAAAGTGGCGCGCGCAATATCGCTGCCGCCACCGACCCCGAGACCCGCGCCAAGCTCTGGAAAGGCCGCAAGGCCGCCTTCGCCGCCGCCGGTCATATGAGCCCAGACTATTACGTGCAGGACGGCGTGATTCCCCGGACGCGCCTGGCCGAAGTGTTGCGGGAAATGACGGCCCTCTCCGAGCGCAGCGGCTACAAGATCGCCAACGTTTTCCACGCCGGTGACGGCAACCTGCACCCGCTGGTGCTCTATGACAACAAGATTCCTGGCGAGCTAGAGGCCGTTGAGGAAGTGGGCGGCGAAATCCTCAAGCTCTGCGTGCGCGCGGGCGGTTCTATTTCTGGCGAGCACGGCATCGGCTCGGACAAGCGTTGCTATATGCCGCAGATGTTTAACGAAATTGACCTCGAGACGATGCTCTGGGTCAACCGAGCGCTCAACGTCAAAGGCTTGGCTAACCCCGGTAAAATATTTCCGACGCCGCGCACCTGCGGCGAAGCGGCAATGGCGTCACAATCGCCGCAGCAGTTTGCAGACGTCGATCGCTTCTAGAGGAAATTCTGGTAGCGGTACATCGCTGTGCGTCGTTCCGTGTCTGCGAGCGTGGCTCTACTACAGCATGTCCAGCTAGCGCGATTGCAGAGCCCGAAAGTTCGTCGGGTTCTCGCGCAACAATACGACTGGCGAGTCAGGTAGAGCGCTGCGTCTGGCGATCGAGTCCCAAGCCTTAATAAAGTCCAGCACGTCGAGGATTTTGCGGTAATCGCGGGAATCGATCGCGTCGTTGAAAGCTTTAGCAATCGCATCGCTGGCGACGCTCTTGCCTCGCGGGTTGGCTGACGATGCGAGACGAAAATGTGGAGGAGGTTTCATAACTGCTGCTTGACGATCTCGAGCGGATGCTGGCGGGCTCTCTGGCTCCCTATGGTGGGGACAGTCTTACTAATGATTTATGGATACGCCCCTGAATTGTTGCCCGGTCTCAAAGGAATTCTGCGCTTTCTTTATGTAGCTTTCATGTTTCTGGGATCGAGAGCGATGGATTCTCCTCCTGTTTCTTTATGTATTGCGTCAATTTTCGATGGCGATCGTAATTTGAATCGATTTCGAGTTCCGTTTTCAGATTCGGATTGAAGGCGATTGAATTAACCAATTAGCTCTCAGGGTAGTTCGCGCCACGACGACGGAAATCGAGCGCAGCAAAACGCGCTGGAACCATACTGGACTGCAATTTTACCTACAATCGACGCGAGTCAAAATAGCTCGCAAAATTCGCACGCGTGACTTCCCGGCTCACGTCAAGTCGCCTAGATGTCTGTCAGGATTTATGACAGTAAACTTAACATAAGCGACAATGCTTTGCGAGTCCGTAAACCTTCATTTGGAGTGCGCTCGATCGAGGCGAGGGCGCTTGCAAAAGCGAGCGACATTGCCATGAATTCAAGCCACGAAAATCCAAAATTTTGGGTGGAATCGGCAGTGTTTTTGCAGGGTCGGCAACACACTAGAAGCGCGCGACGTCTGCAATTGCGGCGCTCCGATTCCGATCGGACATCGGAAGCTTTGGCCGACAGACGCGTCCGTTCCGCGTTTCTCTTATCGGGACTCTACAGAAATAAACGCTCGCTATCCGGGATTCGAGCACTGAGCGTCGTCGTTCGCGTCGCTTTCGCGAAGCGAGTCGTGCGACATACTCCGGCGAACGGCGAGGCCGACGCTACGCGAACGACAAGCTCCGTCTTCATTGGCGACTTCCGGACAAATATATTCTTAGAGTGCTCTTAACTGCTGCGCTCGAGTAACTAACACTCAACCACTCAGAAACCATGATTCACTTTCGACCTTTGGCCGTAGCGATCGCCGCGATCGCAGCCTTCCAAACGCCGGGTGCGGCGGCTCCGACGGGCTCGGTGCTTGGCAAAACGCTGAGCAATGATTTTGCGGCCTTCGATCGCGGTGAGACGAATATCTGCCAGCAGTGCGACTTTCGCGACTATCGCTTCCCGCCCGAGCCGATCGACGAGCCAGGTTTTTATCACAACTCGCGACTGCGTGGCTCGATCTTCCAAGGGGCGAGCCTGTCCGGCGTCGATCTGACGGGCGCTTACTTCACCTGCGCCGACCTGAACGGAGCCGATCTAAGCGAGACCAACCTGACCAATACGGACTTTATCTATGCCGACCTGCGGGGCGCTGACCTCAGCGGCGCAAACCTTAGCAATGCGACATTTCGCGGGGCGCTGCTCGACGAGGATACGATACTCACTGACGTGACGATCAACGACAACACGATCGCGCCGAACTCGAATTTCGCCCTACGCAACCGCGCTCCGATGACCGACGTCGCGCCGATCGCGTTCGATAACCGCAGAAACTGCCCGGGTCGCGGTCGCTAGCTGGGGGCTTGTCATCAATTCGACCCACGGCGCTTTTCGAGCAAGGTGTGCGGCCCCTCGCCCTTGCTCGGGTCGGGTGAGGAGCGCTGGCTTTGCAAGGGTTCCGGCGCAGACCGATCGCATGCGCTGATGACGCGCGTTGGCGATATGCGCTCTAGAACTCGTCAGACGCGGGGGGCGCATCGGCATTCGGTTCGCGCTGGGGCGTTGGTGAATTGAGCTAGGGTAAGAGAGAAGCTGCGTACGGAAAACCGCC
>CALCCD010000007.1 GCA_937899645.1 uncultured cyanobacterium
GTCAACTGGCTGGAACGCCTGCTACGTCAAGGTTTCATTTTTGTCAGTCAATCAGTTCTGACACTGGCGGAGCTGGAAAAGCAGCAGGCGAAAATCGTCACGATCGCCCTCCCGCCGCTGTCTTCAAGCCATATCAATCAGCTCGTAGCGGAAACCCTTAGCTGCTCGTTAGAGCTAGCTGCACCGCTAACGGAATTGGTTTACGAGCGAACCCAAGGTAATCCCTTCTTTACGACCCAATTTCTGAAGGGTTTGCACGCAGACGATTCGATTACGTTCGATCGTGATTTGGGATATTGGCAATGCGATCTCGTGCGGGTTCGCGATGCGTCGCTGACCAACGACGTCCTGCAGTTTATGGTGGGACGACTGCATAAATTGCCGACCGAGACGCAAGACGTGTTGAAACTTGCGGCCTGTATTGGCAACCAGTTCGACCTCGATATCCTCGCCGTTGTCTGTCAACAATCCGCCGAAGATATCGCGAACGATTTGTGGAAGGCGTTGCAGGAAGGATTGGTGCTTCCCCAAAGCGACGCCTACAAGTTTTTTTACGGGCAGCAGCAGGATGACGAGCTGACCGAGACGGTTATGGTTGGCTATCGCTTCCTACACGACCGCGTTCAGCAAGCCGCTTATTCTTTGATTCCTGATGCCGACAAAAAAAGTACCCATCGCAAAATTGGTCAACGGTTACTTTCCATTAGTGGACCTGACACCTTAGAGGAGACAATTTTCGCGATTGTTGAACAGCTAAATGCGGGGATCGATCTGGTTGAAGCTCGAGATGAAGCACTCGAATTAGCGAATCTCAATATGATTGCGGGAAAAAGAGCTAAGGCATCGATCGCCTATTCCGCTGCGATTGATTACTTTGAAACAGCGATTAGTATTCTCCCGCAGAACTGTTGGGAAACCCACTATCCCTTAACTCTCGATATTTTTGTGTCACGCTTAGAATCTTACTACCTCAATACCAACTTTGAAGTCATTGAGGATATGGGGGCAGCACTGCTAGAAAAAACGAAAACATTGCTGGATGAGATCAAAATCTATGAAATTAAAATTCGGGCTTGGATTGGTCGCGGCGACCAGCATCAAGCTTTGGAAACTGGGCTAGAAGTGCTCAAACTATTAGGTATCCCGTTGCGGGAAAAACGACCAGAGGCGGTGACAGATATTTCAGGCTTAGTGAAGGCTCCGGCCATGGACGATCCCCATCAGTTGGCGGCGATGAAAATCATGGAGTTTATCATCACGCCAGCTTGGGCAGTCAGTGGAGAATTTTTTCAAAAAGTTACTTTTACTATGGCGGAATTATCCCTCAGGTATGGTAACTGTGCTTCCTCAGCATTTGGCTATGTTTGGTATGGCACCTTATTATGTGAAGCCCTTGGGGATATTGATGCTGGTTATGAGTTCGGACAATTATCTATTGCCCTGCTAGATCGTTTCCATGCAGAAGAGCTACGGTCTAGAGTCTTGGTGCTGTATGCAAGCTGTATTGGATTTTGGAAAGAACATGTTAAAGGATTTCTTGCGACTCACCTTGAGGGGTTACAGAGTGGTTTAGATACAGGCGATCTAGAATTTGCCAGTTATGGTGCCGCTGAATATTCTCAATATTTGTTCTTGATTGCGGCTTCCCTCGACAAAGTTAGGGATGAATCACAACAGAAGCTGGCGATTATTCAATATCTCAAGCAAGATTTTCATGTGGATTACTTAGCACCTTGGCTACAAGGAACTTTGAATTTACTGGGAGAGAATGGTGCTCCAGATAAATTAGAAGGTGTCATTTTCTCGGAAGAGACGCGTCTGCCAATTTTGCTGGAACAAAAACAGCTAACTTTAGTATTTTGCGCCTATTTTGTTAAAAGCTTCCTGAGCTATATGTTTGGCAATCCCCAAAAAGCAGTGGAGGAGGGGATGATCGCCCGCGAGCATGTCGCTGGTGTTGCTGGAACTCTATTTGTTCCGACTGAGATGTTTTACTCATCATTGGCGCGGTTAGCATGCCTCATCCAAGGAGATGAACAGGACATTGAAGGGTGGGAGCAAGACACTTTGCGTTGTCTGGCTAAGCTGAAACATTGGGCGAAGTATGCGCCAATGAACTATCAACATAAATGCGATCTGATTGAAGCTGAGTTGGCTCATAGTAATCAAGATGTTCTTCGGGCAATTGAACATTACGATCGAGCGATCGCCGGAGCGAAGGAAAACGACTACATTCAGGAAGAAGCCTTGGCGAATGAACTATTTTCCAAGTTCTATCTTGATTGGGGAAGAAATAAAGAAGCAGCGCTTTATATGCAGGAGGCATATTATTGCTATGCTCGCTGGGGTGCCAAGGCAAAAGTGAAGCATCTGGAAGCCAATTATCCGCAGCTCTTGGGTCCGATCTTGGAGAAACGTCAGCTCGATCTCAATGCACTAGAGAGCCTAGATAGTCTGACTCAAACTCTAACTACTAGCGGGGACAGCCAAACACACAGCAGTACAAACCTTTCCGATGCGATTGATTTTTCCTCCATTCTCCAAGCAGCTCAAAAACTCTCGCAAACGATTGAGCTGGACAAACTACTGTGCGACATCACAAACATCGTACTGACCAGTACTGGCGCTCAGAAGATGGTCTTGCTGACCGCCAGTGACATCGCTACTGAGATAGGGACAGAGCAGTCGTTGCACATTCAGGCGATCGCAGAACGGGCTGACGGCAACGTGACGACGAACAGCACTACTCAACCGCTGACCTCCGAAAGTCCCGTCCCTATCCGGCTGATTCAATACGTCAAAAACACTCAGACTTCGGTGTCGAGAAATAATGCGGACACCGACCTGGCGGGAGTTGTCGGGGACTATCTGCTGAAGCATCAGCCCGAAAGCATCCTCTGCGTGCCGCTGCTCAACCAGGGCAACTTGCTGGCGATCGCCTACCTCGAGCATCCAACGACCAAGGATGTGTTTACGCCGAATTGCCAGACGATCGTGGAATTCCTCTGCGCCCAAGCGGCGGTGGCGCTGCAAAACGCCCAGCTCTACCGACAGGCTCAGGATGCGCTCACCGACCTCCAGCAGGCCCAGATTCAGCTCGTCAACAGCGAGAAAATGTCGGCGCTCGGAAATCTCGTGTCTGGCGTCGCTCATGAAATCAACAACCCTGTCGGGTTCTTACAGGGCAACATCCAACCCGCCCAGGACTACGTGCAAGATCTGTTGGGGCTCATCGACCTCTATCAGGAGCAGTTCCCCGAGCCCGGTGATGAGATTGAGGACGAAATCGACGCGATCGACCTGGAATTCGTGCGGGAAGACCTGCCCAATCTGATTGGGTCGATGAGTACCGGCGTCGATCGCATCCGCAATATCAGCACCAGTCTACGGACGTTCTCACGCACCGACCGCGAAAGCAAAACGGCGTTCGATATCCACGACGGACTCGACAGCACGCTGCTGATCCTCAAACACCGCACCAAAGCCAACGAAGAGCGCCCCGCGATCGAAATCGTCAAGCAGTACGGCGAGCTACCGGAAGTTAACTGCTTCCCCGGCCAGTTAAATCAGGTGTTTATGAACCTGTTTGCCAATGCGATCGACGCCTTTGAGGAGAACAATTGCGGCAAGAGCTACCAAGACATCGAGCAAAACCCAAACCAAATTGCGATCCGAACTTCAGTCGTGGACGATCGGGTTCAAATCGAGATTCGTGACAATGGCTGCGGCATGACGCCGGAGACGGCAGCACGCATTTTCGAGCAGGGCTTTACGACCAAGGCCGTAGGTAAAGGGACAGGGGTGGGAATGGCGATCGCCCATCAAATTGTTACCGAAAAACACGGCGGTGCAATTACTTGTCATTCCAGACGAGGTGAAGGGGCAACATTCGTTATTGCTCTACCGCTGACTATCTAAAAGTCCAGCCCTACAATAAGTAACGACCGATAACAGTCGATCGTAGAAATAATGCACAGCGCAGTAGGCGATCTTCAACAGCGATATGGTGATCTCGAGCGCGAAAACCAGCGCTTGCGACAGCAGGTTGCCGTATTGCAGCAGCAGTTAAAGGAGCAGTCTGGTGTGCTGCCCGACGATCGAGCAACACTGTCGGGACGATTTCTACGCTTGGCGGTTGACAGCATCCCTCCAGCAGTATTTTGGAAGGATCGCAATCTCGTTTATCTCGGCTGCGACAAGTCCTTCTCTCGATTTGCCGGACTGGAATCGCCCGAAGAAATTTTCGGCAAAACGGACTACGACCTACCCTGGAAACCAGAAGAGACGGAGCTTTATATCGAATACGATCGCCGGGTGATGGAGTCGGGGACACCGGAGCTAGGTATTATCGAATCCGCTCTGATCGGCGATGGCTCGCAAATCTGGGTCGAAACGAACAAAGTGCCGTTGCGGGACGAAAACGGACAGGTCATTGGGATTTTAGGGACTTCTGCTGATGTCACCGAGCGCGAAGAAAAGCGTCTCAAGCTAGAGCAGCAGAATGAAGCACTCGCCGCCGAAATTAACGCCAAACAGCTCGCACTTCAAGCAACAGAGCTGCGATTTAGAAGCCTCACCGATAATTTACCCGGCGTCATTTTTCAATTTCGTTTGGAGCCGGATGGAACGTCGTCTATTCCCTATGCTTCAGAAAAAGCTCGGGAGATTTACGAAATCGAGCCGGATGAGTTTATTAAAGTTTTCGACCTCATCCATGCTGACGATCGCGACCGCCTCCATGCAGCCATCCAAGAGTCGGCGCGCACGCTCGAGTGCTTCGACTGCGAATATCGCATCATCACGCCCAGCGGAATTTTGAAGTGGGTGCACGCCATATCTGAGCCCGAGCGACAGGCCAATGGCGACATCCTCTGGGACGGGATGATTCTCGACATCACCGCGCGCAAGAGAGCCGAACGGGCGTTTCGCGAAAGCGAAGCCCAGTACAAGCAGATTCTCGACGCCATTACCGATATGGTGCTGGTAAAAGGAGAAAACTCTCGCATCGTCTGGGCCTGATTGACTGACAAAAATGAAACCTTGACGTAGCAGGCGTTCCAGCCAGTTGA
>CALCCD010000008.1 GCA_937899645.1 uncultured cyanobacterium
CGGGCGTGCCATCCACAGGCGTTGGCTCACCAGGTTCTCCGCCTTCCGGCGTACTGTTTTTTGGGTCAGCAGGTGTCTCGTCACCGGGTTCACCATCAGCGGGCGCGCCGTCAACGGGCGTCGGCTCGGTAGGCTCTACTTCTCCCGGCGTGCTGTCTCCTGGCTCAACGTCGGTCGGAGTGTTTTCCAGTAGATTTCGCACTCGATCGCCGAGCGTTTCTCCAAGAACTTCATCTAGCTCGATCGCTTCACCCGTCGCGCCGGTCACGCGGAAGATGATGTCGTTGTAGTCGCGATCGGTTCCCGCCTCGGTACTCTTATCCTCCAGAACGAACGTGCTGCCATCGCCCGTCACGTCCGCAATCTGCGCGAAGTGCAGCTCGTCATCCGGGTTCGCACTCGACAGCGAGAACAGCGGACGCACTTTCGTGCTCGTGGATGTGCCGTCCGCCGCCTTGTCCAGCGTCGAATCCGGAACCAGCATCACTGCAAACGTATCGCCCGCCTTCATCGCGAATAGCTTCACGCCGCGATAGTCGTCCGAGTTTTCTGCGCTCGAGAACTTCGCGCCCTCGGTTTTATCATTGATGACCAGGTGGCCTCGATCGGAGTTGCTGCTCGCCCGATCGACCGTTTCCGCAACAAACGCATCGAACGACTCGAATTCCTCGCCGTCGAGGCCGTCGAGGCTAAAGATCGCAAGCTGACCTTTGTACGAACCGCCGTCGTAGAGGAAGTCAACGCCAACCTCGCCACTGTCGCCGACCGTAAAGACGCCACCATCGATCGCGCTCAGGTCAAAGACGAATGCGTCGCTCTCGATTAGATCTTCGATGACCTCTTCGAGTTCTTCGTCGGTCTGCTCGTCAGAGGTCTCGTCATCAGCAGCTTCAGACACATCAGAGCCTTCTTCGCTGACGAGATCGCCTCCCTCTGCAGAGGCTTCCTCTGCTGTATCTTCACCTGTCGCTTCATCTGACGGATCGACGTCATCGGCTTCGTCTTCCGAAACCGCTTCCGTTTCGTCTACTTCTGCGTCGGTCGTTTCGTCAGCGGGCTCGCCGTCCTCGGTCTCGCTGCTCGTCTGGGGCGACTCCTCATCTATGGCTTCCGTCGCGCTGTCTTGCTGCTCGGCGTCGCTGTCTGCGGTTGTTTCCTCATCGGACTCAGATTCAACATCTTCCTCGAAGGCATTTGCATCTTCCGCTAATGCGTTGTCGTTCTCCTCGGCGGCGTCGCTATCGGTAGCGTTCTCCGTCTCGGTGTCTTCGGCGCTGTCCTCTTCCTCAGCAACTTCCTCCTGAGAGGAGAGCGGCTCTTCATCTTCCACGATCACCTCGGATGTGGCGTCGTCGGTTGCGGGCTCGGCCTCGCTCTCTTCTTCTGGCTCGTCGTCTACAAAGCCTAGCGGCTCCCCGAGTTCTTCGCCTTCGCTGTCCACGGCTTCAGGTTCAGCGCCGCCGGACGAAGCTTCCTCGCCAGAGCCAGCGTCAGCAGCGCCTTCGCTCTCTTCGCTCACATCTTCGACAACTAAGTCAGCGTCGTCGCCCCCATCGAAGTCACTGGCGTCGTCTCCGCCATCCACTGGCAAAACGGGCGATGGCGTGAGGATCGCCTCCAGTGGCATCGTCCTATGGAATCCCTTCGCTTCGGAGGTGTCTCGTACAGTTGCAGGACGCTCGTTAGTGAACAGGTCAGAAAACTTACGAAGGAAAGACATGAAAAATTGGGTAGATAGTGGGAAGCAGTACGGGACTTTTACCTTCTAGCCAGCTTGAAGAAGGTCTTAACTTGAATAAAAACTTAGCATGAAAAATATCAGAAAAGAACCGATCGGAGCACCTTAAGGCGATATTCAAAGAACACAAGAAATTCACAGTTTGGTATTTATACGAATTGTATTATTAAGGCTCTGCGTATATTTGCGCGCCTTTGGGGGTTGATGATTGTAGGAATCAAATTTGATGGCAGTTTTCATTGGTTGACGATCGTTTTTTGAGGGGGCGCTAATATTGATCTCAGACCTTAAGGGGCTAAAAAGCACTCTAGGAGTTGCTTCTAGCTTCTTGTTTGTCTTGCTGCCGAAAAAAAGCTGCACCGAGAGAGGGAGGGGGATAGACTGTGGATCTCAGATTTAGGATCTGTTTTTCGAGTTCTTGCTGTCTGGAATTGCTTGATGTATTGGCGTATCCAAAAAAATATCGTTTATCTCAAAGAGGATTGATGTAGGGTAGTCCGTATATTTACGTGGGGATTGTTTTTTGCCGAGCAACAAAAGAACATCGAAGATTCCTTTTTTGTGCTTTGGACTCATGAATTGTCCTTCGATCGACGCTTATCTGTTAGATGCTGATGTTTTCTCGCAGCTTTTGGGGAAAATAAAAATTGAGGATTAGAGGAAGGTCAGCCCGGTTTTGCCTTCACTCGAGCGATCGGTCTGTGTCGCGGATTGCGTCGGGTGTGTGGCGGTGGTGATGCAGATCGAGCGAGGCTTCTATACTGCTCTATAGCGCCGCTGCCGGTGGCCGCCGTCATTCCGCCGCGATTTTGCTGGCACAAACAATGCTCGTCCCCATCACTCGCGAGACCTTTGAAGAATTGATTCCCTCTGCGGCGACGGGCGCGCAGTACGTTTATTTCTGGGACGGGCTGCAGACTTGCCTGAAGCGGGTCGTTGGTTCGCTGGCGGGGGTGTTTGTGGTGTGGCTGGTCAGTATTCCGTTCCACTCGGGCGGGCTGTCGCTGTTCCTGGGGATTACGGTGGGGTTGTATTGGCTGTGGGCTCCGGTGGCGAAGGCGAGCTGGCGCAATCGTCGCAACCGCCGCTATCCGTACGCGGGGTTCTGGCAGGGCAAGATTTTGGACGTGTACGTGACGGAAGAGGTCGTCGGGACGGAGGAGACGGCGAATCAGTATGGCGAGCTGACGATCGTGGAGAATCGCGAGCGGATGCTGAATCTGGAGGTTGGCGATCGCACGGGGTTTGAGACGAGCCTCCAGGTTCCGCTACAGAAGCAGCACCGGCTGTTGGGGGCCGGTCTGTCGGTGCAGATGCTGGTGTTGTCGGAGGTGGCCGACTTGTCGAGCATCGCCGAGATTTCGGATGTGTTCGTTCCGAGCCGCAACCTGTGGGTGAGCGACTATCCGACGGTGCGGCGCGATGCGTTTATGGCGGTCGGTCGCCAGATCGGTCGCAGCGCCGCGTCCGATCGCCGCGTTTCGCGCGATCGACTCGAGTATGGGGAGTTCGGAGACGAGGAAGCGTTTGAAGGCGATATTCGGGGTGGCGCTCGTCGCGAGGAGCGTTTCTATGACGAGCGCGACGAACGACTTCCGGGCGATCGCCGGGTTACTCGCGGTCGGCGTCCAGGTCGCCCTCGGCGTCCGCGTCGCTAGCGCTGTTGTCTGTGCCACCGTCGGTGGCGTTGGCTCGGGCGAGCATCTGTCCGAGGGGCGAGTTCAAGTTTTCGACAGATAAGTTCTCGACAGGCAAGCCCTCGATCGGCAGCTCCTCGAGCGGTTTGTGACTGAGGAGCGAGTCGCGCTCGAAAAATTGACGTTCGTCTTTAGCGGCGGCTTCGCTCTCGAACCGCAGCGGCGTTTGTTTGGCCAGCAGCCAGTAGGTCTTCATCAGACCTTTGCCTTTCACGTCGATGGTGCCGCGCTCTTCGAGGATGTAGCGGTCTTTGAGTTTTTCGTAGGTGTTTTCGGTAACCTGGATGCGTCCGGGCGAGCCGGAAGATTCCATGCGCGAGGCGACGTTAACGGCATCGCCCCAGAGGTCGTAGATAAATTTGTGGATGCCGATGACGCCCGCGACGACGGCTCCAGTGTTGATGCCGATGCGGATCTGGACGGGACGCTCGCGCTCGAGGTTGAGCCGATCGATTTCGTGCTGCATGGCCAGGGCTGCGTCGGCGATGCACTCGGCGTGATCGACGCGGACGGTGGGCAGGCCGCCGACGACCATATAGGCATCGCCGATCGTTTTGATTTTCTCCAGTTTGTAGAAGCGGGTCAGGCGATCGAAGGTCGAGAAAATCTGGTTGAGGCGCTCGACGAGTTCCAGGGGCGTGACGGAGGAGGCGATGTTGGTAAAGCCGACAATATCGGCAAACAGGATCGTCACTTCATCGAAGCGATCGGCGATCGGGCGTGAGTCGATCTTGAGCTGGGCGGCGATTTCGGGGGGCAGGACGTTGAGCAGGAGCTGCTCGGAGCGATCGCGCTCGGAACGCAGCTCGCGGGTGCGCATCTCAACGCGGTCTTCGAGTTCTTCGTTGGCGCGGTGCAGGGCGTCGCGGGTGGCATACAGATCGCGCAGATACTGCTGCAAGATCGTGGCCACCGTCCACCAGGCTGGGATCAGCAGCAACAACATGCTCGCTGCGACGATGCTGGCCACCATCAGCCGCTGGCGGTAGCGGAAGATCTGCTGTTCGATCTGGGTGTCGATGGCGGCTTGGCGCTCGGCAACGCCGCTGGAGTAGCGGGCCTTTTGCTTGAGGTATTCGGAGCTGACGAGCAGCTCGAGAGCGGCTTCGGACTCGCCGGACTCGACCAACTCGAAGGCGCGCTCTTCCATTGCAATGAGCTTTTCGTTCGCGGCGTCGGTTTCGGCGGCGGCGGCAGAGTCGTAGGTCTGGGGCGTAAGGTCGATCGAGGCGGAAATCGTGCGATCGAGCTCGGCGACGTGCTCCAAGTAGCGATCGGACCAGCGGCGATCGCCCGTTGCGGCCTTCATCCGAGCCGACATGGTCAGCACTTCGTCGAGATAGGTGATGCGATCGCTCAGGCGCTGCAAGCGAAACTCATTGTCGATCAGGCGGTTGAAGGCACGATAGGAGTCGACCGTCCAGACCACGAGCGGCACGAATAGAAACAGCGTGGCAACCGCCGTGACTTTGACCAGGCGGTTGGGGCGTCGGACTAAAAACATGGCGGTTTGACCGGGAAGCGCCAGCGACGTGTGGAGACGCGATCGAAGCCGGACTCGGCGCGCGGACTGTACCGAGCAATACCTCATAAGTCTAGTCGCTCGCCCGAGAACATAACGATACGGCCGTAACACGCAAGATTCCGCAAGATTCTGACGCCCACAGACGATCGGCCCGACAACCGGCCCGACGCTCGAGCCGACGACCGATAACAGCTCGCCAGATCGAGCCCCCAGCGAGGGCTGTGCGCCTCCACTACCGACTTAAACAACAAAAGTGTTTTCAAAGTCGGGGTATTTCGTTACAATTGGTATCGACAGTCGATCGCGTGGTGGGTTGCGACCCCGGCGACGGCTAGGACTGAAAGGAGGACTGCCCTTATGACACTCGCTGCCGCCACCGTCGAATCTGCCGCTGTAGAGCAAGCGCGGCTGACCGTTCGTGTTGAAGACATCGCGCCCGAAACGACAACGATCCGAAGCTTGGATTGGGATCGCGATCGTTTTGATATCGAGTTCGGGCTGCAAAACGGCACGACCTACAACTCGTATTTGATTCGCGGCGAGAAGGTGGCCCTGGTCGATACGTCCCACGCTAAGTTCCGCCAGCTCTACCTCGACGCGCTGCGCGGCGAAATCGACCCGGCGACGATCGACTACATTGTCATCAGCCACACCGAGCCCGACCATAGCGGTCTGGTCGCTGACGTGCTGGAGCTGGCTCCGCAGGCGACGATCGTGGCGGCGAAGGTGGCGATTCAGTTCCTCGAAGGTTTCGTCCACCGCAACTTCGATCGCCAGGTGGTTAAAAGCGGCGACACGCTCGATCTCGGCGACGGCCACGTTCTGGAGTTCGTCAACGCGCCGAACCTGCACTGGCCGGACTCGATTTTTACCTACGATCGCAAGACGCAGACTCTCTACACCTGCGATGCGTTCGGGATGCACTATTGCTCGGACGATACGTTTGACGAAAAGCTCGGCGACTTCGAGGCGGACTACCGCTTTTACTACGAGTGCCTGATGGCTCCGAACGCGCGATCGGTGGTCTCGGCGATGAAGCGCATGCAAAAGCTCGGCGAGATTACGACGATCGCCAACGGTCACGGTCCGCTGCTACGCCACAACCTCAACGAGCTGACTGGGCGCTACTGGAACTGGAGCAACGAGAAGGCCGACTCGGAAACCGTCGCGGCGGTGTTCTACACCTCCGGTTACGGCTACAGCGATCGCATCTCCCAGGCGATCGCCCACGGCATCAGCAAGACCGGTGTCGTCGTCGAGATGGTCGATCTGAAAGTGGCCGACCCCCACGACGTCAACGAGCTGGTCGGCCGCGCGACGGGCATCATCCTCGGTACGCCGCCCGCATCCGGCGAGCTGGCCAAAGAGACCCTCGATGCCGTCGGGACGATGTTTGCTGCCATCAAAGGTCGCAAGCAAACTTTCGGGCTGTTCGAGTGCTATGGCGGTGACGACGAGCCGATCGACCCGCTAGCGCGCAAGTTCCGCGACCTGGGCCTCAAGCCTGCCTTCGCGCCGATTCGCGTCAAGGACGAGCCCGACGAGCAGCTCTACCAAGTCTGCGACGAAGCCGGAACCGACCTCGGCCAGTTCCTGGCCCGTAAGGACGCCCTTAAGAAAATGAAGTCGCTCGATAGCGACTTGGATAAAGCGCTCGGCCGACTGTCTGGCGGGCTCTACATCATCACGGCTCAGAAGGGCGACATCACCAGCGGCATGTTGGCGTCTTGGGTGTCGCAAGCGAGCTTCAAGCCCCTGGGTCTGTCGATTGCGGTTGCAAAAGACCGCGCGATCGAGTCGCTGATGCAGGTGGGCGATCGCTTCGTGCTCAACGTCCTCGAGGAGGGCAACTACCAGCACCTGATGAAGCACTTCCTGAAGCGTTTCCCGCCCGGAGCCGATCGCTTCGAGGGCGTCGATACGCGCACGGCGGCGAACGGCTCGCCGGTGTTGGCCGACGCGCTGGCCTACGTCGAGTGCGAAGTGACCAGCCGCATGGACTGCGAAGACCACTGGCTGGTGTACAGCACCGTCGAGGAGGGCAAGGTCTCCAACGAAGACGCCCGCACCGCCATCCACCACCGCAAGGTGGGCAACCACTACTAGGCCAGCTCGCGATTTCGTAGGGGCGCATGGCAATGCGCCCAGGATCGGTGGACGCCCCACAGCTATTGTGGGCGCACTGCCGTGACGCCCCTACGGCAACCGAACGTCGATCCTGCTGGCTTGCCCGACAAAGCCAGCGTGCCGCCCCCCCCACTGAACGCTCTACTCACGCAGACCCGACACCCGAACCGAACCTATGGAAACCCCCCGCGAGCGCGACGCGCAGTTTTTACCGATTGCAGCAGACACCAGCATCCTGCGATCGCGAAGCTGGGGACGCCTGCGGTTCGAGATCGAGTACGCCCTTCAGCGCGGCACGACGGCCAACAGCTACGTTATTCAGGGCAAAAAAACCGCCCTGTTCGATCCGCCCGGTGAATCGTTTAGCGAGATTTTCCTCGAGGCGTTCCAGACGCGCTTCGATATTACGGCTCTCGATTTCATCATCCTGGGCCACGTCAATCCCAACCGCGCTAAAACTCTGGAGCGGCTGGTCGAACTCGCACCGAAGGCCGCGATGATTTGCTCGAATCCGGCGGCGGTGTCGCTGCGGGCGCTGCTGCCCGACCTGCCCGAGTCGCGGATCAAGGTCATGCGCGGCGATTCGACGCTCAATCTGGGCAAGGGCCACCGGCTGATCTTTACGCCGATTCCGACGCCGCGCTGGCCCGGAGCGCTGGCCACCTACGACACCAAAACTCAGGTTCTTTACACCGACAAGCTCTTTGGCGCGCACGTCTGCGGCGACCAAATTTTCGATGAAGGCTGGACGGTCTACAGCGAAGACCGGCGCTATTATTTCGACTGCCTGATGGCTCCCCATGCCCGCCAGGTGGCGACGGTACTCGACAAGCTGACCTCACTGCCGCCCGTGGAGTTCTATGCCACCGGCCACGGCCCGATCGTCCGCTACGGCCTGCAAGAGCTGACCCAGTCCTACCAAACCTGGAGCGAGAACCAGCGCAAGCAGGCGGTAACCGTGGCGCTGCTCTACGCCTCGGCCTACGGCAACACCGCCGCGATCGCCCAGGCGCTGGCGCGCGGTATGACGAAGGCGGGCGCGCAGGTCGAGGCCGTGAACTGCGAAGTCGCTTCGCCAGAGGAAGTTCAGGCAATTCTCGATCGCTCGGCGGGTTTTGTTATTGGGTCGCCGACTCTGGGCGGCCACGCGCCGACCCAGGTGCAGACGGCGCTGGGCATTATCCTTTCGGAGGTGCCGAACACCAAGCTGGCTGGCGTGTTCGGCTCGTTTGGCTGGAGCGGCGAGGCGATCGACCTGCTAGACGGCAAGCTCCGCAATGCGGGCTTCCAGTTTGGCTTCGAGCCGATTCGGGTGAAGTTCACGCCCACCGAGGCGGTGATGAAAACCTGCGAAGAGGCCGGGACTGACTTTATTCAGGCGATCGCCAAGCAGGCCAAAAAAGCCGCGCGGAAAGCGAAAAAGCCGATCCAGCCCGCCACCAGTACGGAACAGGCGATCGGGCGGCTGGTCGGTGCGATGTGCGTGCTGACGACGACACGCAGCGAAGTGTCGAGCGCGATGCTGGCGTCTTGGGTGTCGCAGGCGACGTTCTCGCCGCCCGGCCTGACGGTGGCGGTCGCCAAAGAGCGCGCCGTCGAATCGCTGCTCTACAAGGGCAACACCTTCGCGCTCAATATCCTCGGCGAGGGCAAGCAGTTCCACCTGATGAAGCACTTCCTCAAGCCGTTCGCGCCGGGGCAAGATCGCTTTGAGGGGGTGGACTGGGAGCCGGGAAGCAGCGGCCAGCCCGTCCTCAAAGACGCGATCGCGGTGCTGGAGTGTACCGTGAAAAACCGCATGGAGTGCGGCGACCACTGGCTGGTCTACGCCACAGCGGAGGCGGGCAGCGTTCTCGATGGCGATAGCGTGACGGCAGTTCACCACCGCAAGTCTGGGACGCACTATTAGCCTTCTGTTCCCCGCAAAGATCGATCGAGTCAGGGGTCAGAGAGCGGCGATCGCCTCGTCGTAAATTTGTGGCGGCACGACCCCCGACGCGATCTTTTCTAGCTTGGCTTTCGAGTACCAGGCGTATTCAACCTGTTCTCCGTTGGACTCGACAACGTGTGTCGGCAGGTTTGCCCGCGACTCGTCGGTGATGTGACAGATAAAGTGGAAGACGATTTCGTGTTCGGTCTTGCCCAAAAACTCGAATATGGACTCGTGAAAGTTGACGAAGTGCAGAGTCTGGCCTGATAGTCCGAGTTCTTCGTGCATTTCCCTTTCTGCGGCGGCTCGAATGGATTCGCCAAATTCAACGCCTCCACCGACCGGAACGTAAAATCGAAACTTTCGGACGGGGTCGTATCCTTCTGTTAGCAGGATTTCTCGGTTGTTGATGATGGAGACAATCGATATTATTGCGAATATTCATGTCCGATCGCCGTATGAATGCGAGCCACTTTTCGGTCTTGAAATGCGGAGATCTTTACTCCTGAAGATTTTCAAGTTCGGGTCGCGTCGTCGGCCAGAGCTGGAGCCCGAACCCCAGGGCGACGAGCAGCAGCGCAAACGCGCCGCCTTGGGCTAAGCTCGTCGGCGCGGCATCGGACAGGTCGCCGAAGATTTTGCCGAAGGCGTTGCCCGCCAGGCCGAGCGTGCCGAAATACATGCCGATCGCGACGCCACCGAATCCCGGCGGGGCGATCTCTAGGGCGAGCGGAATCACGCCGACGTTGATGGCGCTTTGGACGGCGACGATCGCGACGATGAGCAGCGTGCCGAGTGCCGTCGTGCCGCTGACCGACAGCCCCAGTATTGCGGCCAGCCCGATCGGCGCCGCGATCGCGATCGTGCGCCGCATCCCAAAGCGCTGCCCCAGTGCCGCCGCCACCAGACAGCTCGCCGCGCCGACGAGTCCCACCTGGATCGGGCTCGACGCCGACCAGGGGGTCAGCTCGGTGCCGGCATAGAGTCGGGGCACGAGCGCGCCGAACCAGTTCCCCGTCCAGATGACGCCGACGGCCACGGCGATCGTCCGCAGCAGCGCGACGACCAGATGGCGTAGATCGAGGGTGAGCTCGTCGCCAGGATCGCTCGGATCGGCGGGCGGTGCGGGGGCGGGCAGCACGGCGCGCAAGACGCCGATCGCCACGAGCAAGACCACCGAGCCCGACACGAACGTAAACATTGCGCCGCGCGAGAGCCAGAAATCTGTGGTCATGGGAATCAGCCGCCCGACGATCGCTCCGATCGCCATCAGCACGCCCGCCGCATAGGGCAGATCGCCCGACGACATAGCGCACTGGCCGAGCATCACCAGCACCGGCGCGCGAAATGCCGCCATCGCCATCGCCCAAATCACCGCCGCTAAGGGCAGCGCGGACTGGGCCGCCGCGCCCAACCCGGCGATCGGCGGCAGCGCGAAAAACATCACCACCGTCAGCAACACTCCGGCCAAAATCAGCGGGAAGCGCGTCCCCGTCCAGCGCCGCAGCCGATCGGAGCCGTAGCCCATCAGCGGCTCGAGGATAAAGCCGATCGCTACTTCAAAAAACAGCACGGTGCCGACGACCGATGCCGCCAGCCCCACCTGCGCGAACAGGTCGGGTAGATAGAGGCGATACATCACCCAGGAAAGGACAATTGCATTCTGAACCGCCGCCAGCGCGAAGACGCGCGACCAGGCGATCGTTGCTTTCGGCAAAAATGAGGCGGCCACGCAGTGCTACTCCGGAGTGATTTATCGTTCTCTTCAGTACGGAACGATCGTACTCCGGGCAACCTGAAACAGCCAGCCCGAGATGATTGCAAACTTCGGTAGGAAGCGAGCAGAAGATAGCTACGGCAGCTCGGCCCTGCCCCAGCGCCGCCAGACATCGATCGAGCCGTCAGCGCTGCCGCTGACGATCAGCTGGCCGTCTTCGCTGACCGAAACCGACATCACCGCATCGCGTCTGCCGTTGAGCGTGGCGACCGTCTGCCCCGTCGGCAGATCCCAGAGGCGCACCGTACCGTCCGAGCTAGCGCTGATGAGCGTCTCGCCGTCGGGGTGTACCGCTAGCGCCGTCACCGAGCCGCTGTGGCCTGTCAGGCGGTGGCGCTGTTCGCCGCTTTCCACATCCCAGATGCGAATCGCGCGATCGCGGTTGGCCTCGACCAGCAGCGTGCCGTCGCGGCTAAAGGCAACGGCGTTGACCGGGTCGGCGCTATCGGCAAAGGTGCGTAGCTCCTCGAGCTCGCCGGTGTCGTCGTCCACTGACCAGAGCTTGACCGTGCCGTCGGCGCTGGCGCTGGCCAAAAGCGAGCCCGCCGGGCTGAAGGCGATTGCGTCTACGCGGCCACTGTGGGCGACCTGGGAACCGCAGGCGCTGACGTTCACTTTGCGGCGCTTCGGCGTGACGCGCACTTCCCAGATGGCGATCGTGCGATCGAACCAGCCGCTGGCGACAAAGCGCCCGTTGGGGCTGACGGCCAGCGATCGCACCGAACCGGCGACGCCCGAGTCGTCGACCAGGGTTTCGAGCAGCGTCTGGGTATCGAAGTCCCAAATCTTGATCGTGCGATCCCAACTGCCGCTCACCAGCCAGCCGAGATCGTGGTTGAGGGCAATCGCGCAGACGGGGCTGCTGTGCTGCTGGGACAGAATATTAAGCGATTCGCCGGTTTTGATATCCCAAAACTGGATCGTGCGATCGAAGCTGGCGCTCACCAGCACCTCGCCCGAGGCGTCGATCGCTAGGGCGCTGACCCAGTCGCCGTGGTCGGTCAGGGTCGAAAGGCGTTGCCAGTCCTGGGGCGGGACGCGCGGGGTGTCGTCGTCGGCGGCGGTGCTGGCGACACTGGCGGCGTCGAGGTCGGCGATTTCGGGCAGGTCGGGGGTGTGCGAAGCGGCGGATGTTTGGCTTGATGTTTGGCTTGGCGGTTGGATTGAGGTTTGGCTTAGGGCCGAATCGG
Source organism: uncultured cyanobacterium (assembly GCA_937899645.1). Lineage (GTDB taxonomy): Bacteria > Cyanobacteriota > Cyanobacteriia > Cyanobacteriales > Geitlerinemataceae > RDYZ01. The sequence goes on from CALCCD010000008.1 coordinate 11,985, forward strand.
ACGGGGCGTCGGTCGATATCGATTCCGTGCCGGAAATGGAATACGACAGCGGGGAACCGCTTTTGAGCGTCGCGCCCAGTTTGGCTTCGCTCGCCGTTGCGGCGCGATCGCCGACATCGATCGGTGCGATGCCCCACGCTTCCTCGCCAGCAGGCGCGGGCGATCCGAATTGCGGTAGCGTCAGGGGCTGCGATGCTGGGCGATCGGACGACGCGGCGCGCGACTCCGCCGTGCCCTCTTTGCTCGTGTCGGTAATTGCGTCGGTTCCGGCTCCACCGAACTCGGCTCCACCAGCTTCAGATTCTTCAACCTCGTCGGAGAAAAAATCGACGTCGATCGTATCCATGCGATCGGAACCGCTCGCCATTGATGTATCGTCTAGCAGCGATTCGGCGATCGGTTCGGCGATTTCGTCCGCTTCTGCGTCGATACTGCTGACGAAATTCTCCAGTGGCAAGCTCGGAGAGCGGCGCTCCAAATCAACCTGCCCCGCCTCAAAGACTTCATCGAGTGCATCGCTCGAAATCGGCCAATCCTCCGCCGCTTCGCCGTGGCGCACTGCGTCGATCTGCAAACGGCGCGCGAGGCGATCGCCCAGCGCCGCAAAATCGTAGCGCAGGCGATCGAGCTGGACTTCGATCTCGTCCACGCGTTGGGGCAGCGGCGAATCGTTGAGGTAGTCGATCGTTGCGGCCAGGGACTCGTAAACGTGGCGGTGCTGCTCTTGCAGGCTGACGATCTCTTGATAAATCAGCCGAAAATCGTCGAGGTCGCGTACGCGCACCTGACTCTGACTGTCGTCGTGGGGCAGATCGTGGAGCTGCTCGAGGCGGATTTGGCTCTGGGTCGGGCGGGCGATCTCGTTGCGTTCGGCCACCACGCGCAGGCGGCGCTCGATCGCGGCGAGATCCTGAGTTAGCTGCTGCTGGACGCGCACCACGGCCCCCATCGCTCGCTGATGGGTCGAAACTTCAATACGGCGACGGTTGGCCAAATTGAGCAGCAGCGACAGCGACAGCGGCACGCCCGCATAGGCGAACTGCATCGACGTACTCGCCACCACCGTTCCCACCGCCGAACTCACCCAGCAAATGTACTCGGCAAGCTGGAGCTGGTTGGAGCGTCGGGGTCGTCGCGATCGACTCGGATTGGAAGAGGTTGGCGAGGGAGGCACCGATCGTGCTGACATGGCATTCGCAGCCCAAACTGTCACATAACAGTAGCAAACTTCTTTCGCGAGCCTGTCCTCGGGCTCCCTCCTAAGACTGTTTCGCCAGCAGTTGCTCGATAAAATTCGTGTACACCTCGGCGCGGTTGAACTCCGGCGAGTCGAGGATCTTTTCGTGGAATTCGATCGTCGTCGGCAGCCCCGTAATCGCGCACTCGCGCAGGGCGCGCTTCATCCGGGCGATCGCGGTCGGGCGATCGTTGCCCCAAACGATCAGCTTGCCGATGAGCGAATCGTAGTAAGGCGGAATGTCGTAGTCGGTGTAAACGTGCGAATCGACCCGGACGCCCACACCTCCCGGCGGCAGATAGCCGCTGATGCGTCCCGGACTCGGGCGAAAGTTGTGCTTCGGATCTTCGGCGTTCAGGCGGCACTCGATCGCGTGGCCGCGTAGCTGTACCTGCTCTTGCGTCACGCTGAGCTTGTCGCCCTGGGCGATGCGGATCTGCTCGGCGATCAGGTCGATGCCGGTCACGGCCTCGGTAACGGGATGCTCCACCTGGATGCGCGTGTTCATCTCCATAAAGTAGAAGTCACCGTTCTTATCGACCAAGAACTCCACCGTTCCCGCGCCAACGTAGCCGATCGACTTCGCGACGTTCACCGCCGCCGCGCCCATCTTCTGCCGCAGCTCGTCTGAGAGAAACGGACTCGGTGCTTCTTCGAGCAATTTCTGATGGCGTCGCTGGATCGAACAGTCGCGCTCGCCGAGGTGGACGGCGTTGCCGTAACTGTCAGCAAAGATCTGAAACTCGATATGGCGCGGCTGGACGATAAACTTCTCCAGATAGAGCCCCGGATTGCCAAAAGCGGCCTCCGCTTCGCCCTGCGCCGCCGCGAACAATTTGGGCAGCTCCTCCGGCTCGTGAACCAGCCGCATCCCGCGCCCGCCGCCGCCCGCCGTCGCCTTGATCATCACCGGATAGCCGATGTCTTTCGCAAGCTCTAGGGCCTCGGCATCGGTGGCCAGCAGCCCCTCGCTGCCCGGAACCGTGGGCACGCCTGCGTTTTTCATCGTCTCGCGCGCCGTAGATTTGTCGCCCATCGCGTCCATCGCTTCCGGTGTCGGGCCGATAAATTCGATCTGGTGGTCGGCGCAGATCTCGGCAAAGCGCGAATTTTCGGCCAGGAAGCCGTAGCCGGGATGGATTGCCGTGGCGTTGCGGGTCAGCGCCGCCGAGATGATATTGGGAATATTCAGGTAGCTCTTGCTGCTGGCCGGTTCGCCAATGCAGACGGCTTCGTCGGCCATTTGCACGTGCAGTGCGTTGCGATCGACCGTCGAATAGACCGCGACCGTGGCGATGCCCATTTCCTCGCAGGTACGAAGAACCCGCAGGGCAATTTCACCTCGGTTCGCGATCAAGATTTTAGAAAATTTCATATCTTTCGATAAGGTCTCTTGTGTCGAAGTCGCTCGCAAAGCGCCGTCACGCAGCGATCGCCTCATCTTTTTGCGACCATTTCGCGGCGCAGCTCGGGAAATGGGAAAGAATCGCCAAAGTTTCCAAATTAGCCGCAGCAAAACATAGCGTCAGTTGCCGCCGTCATGCTAAGTTATCACGGTGCGAACAAATAATGACGCCTCAAGCGTTGCTCGCACGGACACCGCGCGGATGTGGTGGAATTGGTAGACACGCACGCTTGAGGGGCGTGTGGAGTAATCCTTGCGAGTTCGAGTCTCGCCATCCGCATTTAACGAATCGAATCAACTCCGGAAACGTCACCGAACCCCTCACGCGCTTCCGGAGTTTTTTCGTTGGGGTGCGGATTCTACAATGGCTCCGCACGACACTTCTTACATTGAAGTAAGCAGGTCGGGATTCGAGCACTGAGCGTAGTCGTTGGCGTCGCCTTTGCGAAGCCGATAGTGCGGCCACTTTTCGCAAGAGCACCTAGGCTATCGGCGAGGCCGACGCTACGCGAGCGACTCCGCTCGGCCTTCGAGATGCTGTCGCGCTGACACCTCAAATTCTCCGTGCAAGAGTGTTGCCTGCCCCTATGCACCTGGCTTTCCTCTCCGAATTCGACCCCGATCGCGCCGATCGCGACGACTGGCCGCACACTAAGCTCGGCCACTGGGGGCATTGCGTGACGATGGCCGATGCTCTCGAAGCCGCCGGACATCGGGTCACGCGCGTCGGCGGACTGAACAAAACCCGCGAACACGGCTCGCTGCGCGCCAAGGTGCGTCGCCGCTTTGCCGGTCTGCGCGATCGCCATCACCTCGCCTGGGTCGAGCCCCGCTTCAACATCGACTACGCCCGTCAGTTCGAAGCCCAGCTCGCGGCAAAACTCGCGCTGGGAGACCGCTACGACGCGATCGTCACGCCCGACCCAAACCTGATTAGTCATCTAAAGACCGACCTGCCGCTGTTCTTCTGGGCGGATACGGCCTACGCGACGCTGCTGGATGAGTATCCCGGCTTCCGCGATCTGACTGCGCGATCGCGCCGCAACCTCCTCGATCTCGATCGTCGCGCGATGCAGCGCTGCGGCAAAATTTTCCTGGCTTCGGACTGGGCGATCGCGGGCGCGATGGCCGTCCACGGCTGGCCGCGCGATCGCTTTGAGTGCATCGAGCTGGGCGCAAACTTCGAGCCGGACGACCCCGCCACCGTCGAGCCGACGATCGCGGCGCGCGATCGCGACACCTGCCGCCTGCTGTTCGTCGGGACGGACTGGCAGCGCAAGGGCGGCGATCGGGCGGTGGCACTGGTGGACGAACTGCGCGATCGGCTGGTTCCCGCATCGCTGGCCGTGGTGGGCGCAACGCCAGAGTTATCGGATCCGAACGTCAAGATTGTCGGGCGATTGGATTTGGCGAAAGCTGCCGATCGCGATCGGCTAGAGGCGGAGTTCCGCGCGGCGCATTTTCTCGTACTGCCCTCCGATGCCGAGTGTTTCGGCCACGTCCTCTGCGAAGCGAACGCCTTCGGCGTGCCGGTGCTGACGACCGACGCGGGTGGCATGCCGACGGTCGTCCGCGCGGGCGTCAACGGGTTTACCCACGGTTTTGACGGCTGGGCGGCGGCGATGGCCGATCGCGTGACAAGGCTGTGGCGCGATCGCGCGGCCTATGAAAATTTGGCGCGATCGTCGCGGACGGAGTACGACGCGCGACTGAATTGGACGGTGCTGGGTCGGCGGATTGGTGAGGCGATCGAGCGATGCCTACCTTAGTCGGCGAAGGGCTAGCCCCAAGTCGGCCGATCGAGTTCTGCGGCTTCTCGTGCTTCCTGTCGCTCGGCGTCTTCTAGCTCCGCGCACAGATCCTGCAAACTCTGGTGCTGCTGGCGGCGCGACTCGCGGCGATACTTGTCGCGATCGAGCTTTGGCTCAAGCTCCTTTTGCCCGTCGCGTCCGGCCTTGACCTTATACCGGCTGCCCTTCTTCTGCCGCTCCCGCTCGCGCGCCTCCGCTACGGCCTCCGCTTCCGCCAAAACCTCCAGGTACAGCTCGTAGCGCTCCCAGTCACCGCGCACCCGGCAATCCGGCTCGTCCCGGTGGCGGCAGTCGGAAAATTGACAGTGCCCGCGCGCGCGCCGGATCTCGGGAAAATAACCCATCAGCGCTTCCGGCTCGCAGTCCAGCTCCGGCTGATTGAACCCCGGCGTGTCGGCCAGCAGTCCGCCGCCCGGCAGCTCGAACAGCTCGACGTGGCGGGTCGTATGCCGCCCACGCTGGAGCTTGCCCGAAACGCGCGCGACGCGGAGCTGCGCTTCGGGAATCAGAGCGTTGATCAGGCTCGATTTGCCGACGCCGGAGGGGCCGGAGACGATCGTCGTATGCCCGCTCAATTTCGTACGGAGTTCGTCTACGCCCCAGCCCGCCTCGACGCTAATCGCGATCGGCGCGTAGCCCCAGTCGGCAAGGCGATCGCACCAATCCTGTCGCTCGGCTTCCGAGACCAAATCGCCCTTGCTCAAACAAAGCTGCACCGGGATACCCGTCGATTCGGCCTTAATCAAAAAGCGGCTGAGCTGATTCGGGTCGAGGCTGGGCTGCTCGATCGCGAACACCAGCAATAGACGATCGGCATTGGCGACCGGTGGCCGATCGAGCAGCGTCTCGCGCGGCAGCACCGCCGAAATCGCGCCGCGATCGCCTGGCCAGTCCGCTTCTTCGACCCGCACGCGATCGCCGACCACAACCCGCTGACCGACCTTCTTCAGTCGCGTCCGTCGGGTACAGAGCAGCGAGCGCTTGGGAAATGGGGTGGGATTTTGAAGGGGAAACCCAGGAGGAGTTTCTGGTGGCTCGGCTGCGGGTGGTAAATCGTCCCAACGATCGGCGCGCACGTCGTAAAAATTCGCCTGGACTGCCAGCACTGTCCCGAAAAACGTCGTCGGACATTCGCTCACGATGCCACGTCCACGCAGCGAACGCGCAGCACGAAGCGATCGGCCTGAGCGATCGAGGTTTCAATCTTGTAGCCCGCCATCACGAGGCTATCCGGCACTTGCTCCACCGGCTCGCCCTCGTCGATCCACAGCTCTAAGATCTGTCCCGGCGACATCTGCTGGAGGCGCAGCTTCGCCCGCACGAAGTTCAGCGGACAAGGCGTCCCGCGCAAATCCATACAAATATCGGGCAGCGGCTCCCGAGTGGGGAGCGCCGTGGTTAGTTCGTCAGTCACGTTCTAAACATCTCGATCGGGGCAAATGGGTGCGATGGGCTACTTGTGGAACAGATTACCCAAAAAGTTCTCGACGCCGCCCTTACCGAGACCCTTTTCGCCGCGAATTTCGGCCAATTTAGTCAACAGCTCGCGCTCCTCAGACGAAATCTTCGTGGGAATGTCGATACTGACGGTAATACGGTGGTCGCCACGGCTGACGGGGTTGCCCAGACGCGGCACGCCGTTTCCCTCTAGGGTAATGACACGACCGGGCTGAGTCCCGGCAGGGATCTCCACTTCGACCTCACCATCGACCGTCTCGACCGGCAGCTTGCAGCCGAGGATCGCCTGGAGGTAGCCGATCGAGATCGACGACATCACATCGATACCCTCGCGCTGGAACTTCGAGTCTTCGTTAACGAACAGATAGACGTAGAGATCTCCCGGCGGGCCGTTGCGCTTGCCCGCGTCGCCTTCCGACTGCACCCGCAGCCGCGTACCGTTATCGACCCCGGCGGGAATCGTAATTTTCAGCTTCTTCGTCACCTGCTTCTGGCCTTTGCCCGCGCAAGCGCTGCACTTGTCTTCGATGACCTGACCCGTGCCGTTGCAGGTGGGGCAGACTGACACCTGTGTAAAGCTGCCGAACGGCGTCCGGGTGGCGCGGCGCACCTGACCCGAACCGTTACAAGTGCTGCACGAAGTCGGGCGCGTTCCCGGCTTTGCGCCCGTACCCGAACAGGTTTCGCAGGTTTCGAGGTGGCTGATGCGAATTTCCTTCTCGCCACCAAAGACGGCTTCTTTGAAGTCGAGCTTGAGATCGAGGCGCAGGTCGTCGCCGCGCACGGGGCCGTTGCGGCGTCGGGCCTGCTGTTGCTGCTGTGCGCCCGCCGCGCCGCCAAAACCGCCGAAGAAGCTCTCGAAGATATCGGCAAAGCCGCCCATATCTCCCATGTCTTGGAAGCCACCGGCTCCGGCAGCTCCCGCGCCGCTGACGCCTGCTTCGCCGAAGCGATCGTAGCGCGCGCGCACGTCTGGCTCGGAGAGAACTTCGTAGGCGCGGTTGATTTCTTTAAATTTCTCTTCAGCCCCCTCGTCTTTGTTGACGTCGGGGTGATACTTACGGGCTAGACGGCGGTAAGCACGCTTGATCTCGTCTTTGTCAGCGCTGCGAGAGACGCCGAGAAGCTCGTAGTAGTCAGCTGCCATGGGGTGCGCGGTGAGAACTCATGAAAATTTGGGACGCAACGATCGAAAAATTCCAATAGAAGCGTCGAACCTACAGATCTAAGATTAACCCAGTTAGGCCGGTAGCGGTGTGGGGAAACCCGGCTCTTGTTCGGCGTGAAAATTCGGAAAAAATGGCCGATCGGGGAAGGGGCGGAAAACCGGACTCAGGCGGGTGGAAAACCGCTCGCGGGCTGGGCTGCTGCGCGATCGGCGGGCGCTTCCGTTTGCGGCAGCAGCTTGCGCATGAGGAGCTGGCCGGAGCTCGCCCACCACTGCTGAACGCCCGCTTCGGATTTTTGGACGCGGTAACCGCGCTGGCGGTAGAGCTGGACGGCGCGATCGTTGTTGGCCAAAGCGTGAAGGTAGATGCGATCGTAGCCCCAATCGGCAGCGGCGCGCTCGCAGCGATCGAGCAGGCGACTGGCGATGCCCCGGCGGCGCGCGGCGGGGATAACGGCCAGGTTCGCAACGTAAGGAAAGCGCTCGCGACCCACTTGCCAAAACCAAGTGTCGCGATTCCAGCTTCCGAACGGCCTAACGGAGAGTTCTACGGTGCCTAGGGGTTGGCTTGGCGCAGAACCGTGCGTCGCCAGCCAGAGAGCGTAGTCGCCGAAGTCGGCTCCCAGCCGGTTTCGAGCGTCGTCGTAGAGGGCATAGTGCCAAAACGGTCGCGTCAGGGCTTCGAGCCAGCCGCCACCATCGAACCCTTCCGTCAGCACGTCGGCGATCGCGCGGGCGTCGGCTGCCGTTGCCCGTTCGATGTGAATCGAGCGGGGCGGCACGGTCGATCGCGTAGGTTCGGATCTCATGGGTTCGGGTCGCGTAGGTTCGGATCTCATGGGGTCGCCCGTACGGTTAGGGGGCGCGACTGTCTCTGACATTATCCGCAATTCTCTCGGGACGGACTGCATCGTGCGAACCCTTTAGAAGCGGTTCGGGCGGGGCGAGACCGATCGCCTAGGCTTCAGCCTCGGCGATTTCCGATAGCTCTAGCCAACGCTCGGTGGAGGTGTCGATTTCGAGGTCGATCGCCGCCAGCCGCTCGGTCAGGCTGCTGAGGTCGTCCGAGCCCAGATCTGAGCCCAAATCTGAGGAACCGCCGTAGAGTTGTGCTTCGATCGCCGCTTTCTCGTCTTCTAGCTCTGGAATCTTGTCCTCGAGTGTCTCCAGTTCGCGACGCTCTTTGTAGGACAGCTTGCGCGGCCGGTTCGATCGCGTTTTCTGTGAAGATTTACCCGAGGGCTTCGCTCCAGAGGATTTCGCCGCCGACCCGCTGCTGGCCGCTGCCTCCGCTGCCCGCGCGGCCTCCTCCGCCTTGAAGTCGAGATAGACCGAGTAATTCCCCGGATACTGCTTGACGACGCCGCCGGGATTCACCTCGAAGATTTTCGTCACCGCCCGATCGAGAAAGTAGCGATCGTGAGACACTGCCGCCACGCAGCCGCCGAAGTCGTCAAGGTAGTCTTCTAAAACGCCCAGCGTCTGCACGTCTAAATCGTTCGTCGGCTCGTCGAGAATCAGCACGTTCGGCGCACCCATCAGCACCTTCAGCAAAAACAACCGTCGCTTTTCGCCGCCCGAAAGTTTGGAAATGGGCGAGTACTGGCGATCGGGCGAAAATAAAAAGCGCTCGAGCATTTGCGACGCCGTAATCACCGTGCCGTCCGCCGTCTCCACTAGCGCCGCTACGTCCTTGATGTAGTCGATGACGCGCTGCTCCAGGTCGGCAGCGGTCAGCAGGTCTTCCGAGTGCTGGTCGAAGTAGCCGATCGCGATCGTCTCGCCAATCTCGATCTCGCCCGCATCCAGCGAAATCTGCCCCGTAATCGCATTCAGCAGCGTCGATTTTCCCGCGCCGTTGCCGCCGACGATGCCGACCCGATCGCCCGCCTCGAACGTGTAGCTGAAGTCCTCGAATAGCGTGCGATCGCCGAAACTCTTCGTCGCGTCGCGAATCTCGATTACCTTTTTGCCGATGCGCCGCGACACCGTATCGATCTCTACGTTGCCGTTCGACGCCTTGAACTCGCGGTTTTGCAGCTCGGTCGCGCGATCGATCCGCGCCTTTTGCTTGGTGCTGCGCGCCTTTGCGCCCCGTTGCAGCCACTCCAGCTCTCGCCGCAGCAGGTTGCGGTGCTTGCGCTGCTGCCCGATTTCGGCCTCCTCGCGCAGCGCCTTTTTCTCCAGGTAGTAGGCGTAGTTGCCGTCGTAGGTGTAGATGTCGGCGCGATCGAGTTCGATGATCCGGTTTGTAACGCGATCGAGAAAGTAGCGATCGTGCGTCACTAGAAAAACCGCCCCCCGGTGCGTCTGCAAATATCCCTGAAGCCACTCCACCGACGCCGCATCTAGGTGGTTTGTCGGCTCGTCCATCAGCAGCAAATCCGGCTCCGACAGTAGCGCCGTCGCCAGCGCGATCCGCTTCCGATAGCCCCCCGACAAGTCGCCCACCCGCGCCTCAAAGTCCTCGATTCCCAGCTTCGAGAGCACGATCTTCGCCTTCGTCTCCAGCTCCCACGCCCCGATCGCGTCCATCTGTTCGCTCACCGTCGCCATCCGCGCCAGCAACTTGTCCAGCAGCGCCGGATCGTCCTCCGCATGGGACATCTGCTGCGAGAGCAGCTCGTACTCGCGTACCAACTGCATCCCCGACGCCGACCCGTCCCCACTGTCCGCGAACACCTGCTCTAAGACCGTCTTCTCTTCATCGAGGTCGGGCATCTGCGGCAGATAAATCGTCCGACGGTTGCGCTCCGTCAGCCGCTGGCCGCTGTCGATTTCTTCTAGTCCCGCCACCATCTTCAGCAGCGTCGATTTCCCCGAGCCGTTGACACCGATTAGCCCCACCTTCTCGCCGTCCTCGATGCTGAAGTTGGCATTGCGGACGATTTCTTTAATGCCAAAGTCCTTGGCGACGGACTGAAACGTAACGATGCTCATATGGCGATCGGGGGGCTGGCGTGGGCGGGTGAGTCGATCGTGCCTCATCCAGGTACGGGAGACAATGCCGAGCTGCCTGTACTCGCTGCCAACCCACCGCCGACCTACCGCAGACCCACCGAGCCGATCGCGTTTCGATCGCTTCCGGGTGCGTGCCGGATGAGGGCTAGCTGCGCGCGATCGTCGAGAGCCCGTCTACCAAAATTGACGGCGTGCAGCAAGAGGCATTCCAAACGGCGTCGCTGCCGATTTCGATCGCGTTTTTGAGCGCCGTGTAGACGTTTCCGCAGACCATCGTGTCTTTGATTCGACCGACGGGCTCGCCGCCTTTGACGTAGTAGCCCAGCGCAACGTTAATCGAAAAGTCTCCAGCGAGGCCGCTGCCGTCGCCGAGGACTTCATCGACGATCAGCCCTTCATCCAGGTTGGCGATCATCTCCGACAGGTCGCGCGTGCCGGGGCGGACGATCGAGTTGTACAGCCCCGGCGACGGGAAGCTTTCTAGGTTGGGGCGGAAGCCGTTGCCGGTGCTGCCGCTGCCGAGCTGCTTGCCGATTTGGCGATCGGTGTAGAAGAGCTGCAAAATGCCCGCCTCAATAAAAGTCGTCGCGCGGGTGGGCGTGCCCTCATCGTCGAACGGGCAGCTATAGGGGCCGGAAGTCGGGTGCTGCGAGAGGGTAATCTCGGGCGAGACGATCGGCTCGCCGACGCGATCGCTCCAGGGTGAGGATTCCTCTAGGGCGCGCTTGCCGCTCAGCGCTTCGTGGATCGTGTCCCAGAGCAGGTCGGCGGCCTTGGAGGTGAACAGGACGGGCAGGCGACCGCTGGGAGCGACGACGTTGCGCTTGGCCCAGTGAAAGCGCTGGAGGATTTGCTGGGCCAGATCGTAGGGGTCGAGGCAGTCGCGCCGGGTTTGGCCGTCGGAAACGCTGAGGAAGTCGTCGCCGCGAATCCACTCGGCGGCCATATAGCTGCTCAGGGTCGTGTCGGTATAGGCGCAGTCGAGGCCGTTGGTGTTGACCAGGCGCGTCGTTTCGGTGTCGCACTCCCACTCGGCCATGCAGATCGCCTCGGGATAGACTTCGCGCACCAGTTCGATCGTCTGGCGCGCCCAGTCGATCGTCTGCTGGACGGTGACTTCGGTGCCGAGGTCGGGATATTTGGTGTCGAGGGCTTTGCCCAGTTCGATGGTTTCGGGCGGGTTGAGCTGGGCGATCGTCAGCGCCCGCTCGACCAGTGCCCTGGGGTTGGTGTGGCCGTAGGAGACTGCCAGGCCGGGACGCCCGCGATGCCATAGGCGCAGCGTCGTGCCTTCGGTGTCAGTGCTTTCGAGCTGTTTGAGTCGGTTGGCCTCGAAGTAGACCGGGCGCGCGTGCGATCGCGACTGGAACACCTCTGCCGCATCCGCACCGCACTCGAGGGCAATCTCGAGCAGGATGTCGGCAAAGCGATCGCAATCTGTGGTCATTGTGTTCTCGGCGTTATGTTCTCGGCGTGCTCTGTCGGTATCGGGACGCCTCGATCGAGGTGGGCATCGGGCTGGGAGCGGACGCTCCGCGACGCGGCGCTGGGGCATTTCGGCGGGCGCGGGCCACGATTCGGGCTCGCTAACTCGGATTTAGCGGACTAGCTAAGTAAATATCACGAGATGTATCCTCCGCGATCTCGGCCTGCGATCTGGGGGCTTCGATGGAGGTGCGACCGGGGTTGCTTTGGTGTGGGCCGGGCCTCGACTCAGGCGATCGCATCTAAAATCGACTCCGCTACGCGATCGCACACGCCCGAGCGTCCCATCGCCGCGCGCATCTCGCCATACTCCACCGCCATACGCGAGCGCCGCTCGCGATTGTAGAGCAGCTCGGTCGCCGTCCGAAAGATGCGATCGGGCGTGGCCGCTTCCTGGAGCAGTTCCGGCACGATCGCCCGTATCTGCACCAGATTCACTGGCGAGGCGAAAGGAATCTCGAAGTTGAGAAACGTCCGCAGCACCCAGCTCGTGAACGGGTGCAGTGCGTAAATCACCACCTGCGGCACGTTCATCAGTGCGAGTTCCAGGTTTACCGTCCCGGACTTTGTTAGCGCCAGATCGCTGGCAGCTAAGTCCGTGAGGTCGTCGTTGGGAACGAAGCGGGCGTTCAGGCCGTACTGGCGGATGGCACGCTCGATCGCGGGGCGAAACTGCGGTTGGGAAATCGGGATCCAAAATTCGATTTCGTGGTTGTCTTGGCGTGCCCGTGCTTGTAGTTTCCGCGCGGCAGCGAACATCGGGCGCATGACGTACTTGAGTTCCTGGCGGCGCGAGGCAGGCAGCAGCGTCACAATTTGGAGATCGTCGGGCACGTTCAAGCGGCGGCGCACGGCAGCGCGATCGGGCACGTTCGGATAGGTGTCGAGCAGCGGGTGGCCGAACCAGTCGGTCGTTGCGCCCGCCTTGCTGTAGTACTCGGCCTCGGCGGGGAAGACGGCGATGATGCGATCGCAGCAGTCGAGGATGCGCGTCGTCACCGACTCGTTCTCCTGCCACACCCAAGCCTGCGGCGCGATGTAGTAAGTCACGGGAACGCCGGGATAGGTCTGGCGCAGGTATTTGCCAATGACCATATTCGGCGTCATGTAGTCTACGAGTACCGTCGCATCCGGCGGGTTGGCTTTCAGGTAGCGCTTGGCCCGGCGCTGCACGGCCAGGGTCGGAAAGATAAACGGCAGCGACTCGACTAGCCCCATCGAGCTGATCGCCGTAGTGTCCTCGATCGCCCTGACCCCCGCCGCGCGCATCCGCTGGCCGCCCAGCGCCACGATGTCAATTTCGATGCCCCGCGCCGCCGCTCGCCGCCGCAGTGCCGACACCAGCAGCGCTCCTTGCAAATCGCCCGATACCTCGCCCGTACTGACAAAAATTCGTTTCACGCCCTGCGCCCTTCTCTAAACATTCTGCGCGTTGGCAGATGCCGCCGCCGAAGTCGATCGCGTGCCTGGGGTGAGCTTGCGCTTGCCGCGTAGCGAGTTCTCGGCGAAGCCGTGTAGCCGATCGAGTTCCGGCGAACTGGGCAGCGCGGCGATTTTCTCCAGGGCTTCCTCGAGCCGCAGCCCGGAGCGGTACAGCAGTCGAAACGCCTGCTTGAGGTGCGATCGCGTTTCGGCCCCGATGCCCGCTCGCCGCAGCCCCACGGCATTGAGCGATCGCGAGCGGCAGGGCGCACCATCGACCAACGTGTAAGGCGGCACGTCTTGAATCACCTTACTTTTGCCGCCAATCATCGCGAGTGTCCCAACGCGCACGAACTGATGAACGCCGACAATACCGCCGATCGTCACGCTGTCTTCAATCGTCACGTGCCCCGCCAGCGCCACTGAGTTGGCGATCACCGTTCGATCGCCGATCGTGCAGTTGTGCGCCACGTGGACGTAGGCCATCAGCAGGTTGCCGCTGCCGATGCGCGTCACCTCGCCCTCGTAGGTTGCGCGATTGATCGTCACGTACTCGCGGATGCTGTTGTCGTCGCCGATGCGCACCTGGCTGAGCGCGCCGTCGTATTTGAGATCTTGGGGCACGAGGCCGATCGCCGCGCCGGGAAAAATCTGGTTTCGCTCGCCGATTTCGGTGTCGCCCTCGATGATGGCGTGGGCGTGGACGACCGTGTCACGTCCGATCGCGACGTGCTCGCCCACGATCGCGAACGGATCGATCCGCACGCTCGGGTGAACTCGTGCGCCGGGATGGACGATCGCGCTGGGATGAATCATGATGCTGCTCTGTGCTCGCCCGCCGGTACGGCGGTAGGCTGCCATCGCCACGAAGCGCGGCTCGGCGGACTGCACCGCTGCCCCCGTCCCTAATCGTCAATAACTGAGAACATCAATTCGCCTTCGAGCGCGAGCTGGCCCTCGACTTCGGCGCGGGCGTGAACCTTGGCATAGCGACCGCGCTTCGTCCACAGCACCTCGACGGTCATCACCAAACTGTCGCCAGGAACGACGGGTCGGCGAAAGCGCACGCCGTCGATGCCCGCAAAGGTAAACAACCCTTTGTCCATCTCGGGCATCTGGGTCAGCACGACGCCTGCCACCTGCGCCAGCGCCTCGACCATCAGCACCCCCGGCATAATCGGTTTGCCGGGAAAGTGCCCCTGAAATTGCGGCTCGTTAAAGGTGATGTTCTTGAGGCCGACAGCGCTTTGGCCGGGAACGTAGTCGAGGATGCGATCGACGAGGGCAAAGGGGTAGCGGTGGGGGAGCAGGGCGTGGATTTCCTCGACGCTGAACGTCTTTTTCTCCACGGTGGCTTCGGCGGTAGCCGGTGCTTCAGCGTGGGATAGGCTCGCGTCGATGAGTGTAGACATGGCAAAAGAATGAATGTTGAGTAACGACGGGTCTCCAGCAGGGCGACCCAGACGGGGTCTGAGGCTTCTGGTCGAAAGCCCGACTCGATCGTGCGGTGAAGATCGACGCATGCAGCCCGCTCGCCATCGACGATCGCTACCGACGATCGCGGATCGCACGCGCCAGCCCGACATGCAAAGCGTGGCTGGCCTTGTAGGCAATGTAGTGCGCGCGCGGGATGGCACCTAACAGGCTCAAATCGCCTATTAAGTCTAAGATCTTATGACGCACTGGCTCATTTGCAAATCGCAACGGTGGATTGAGCCAACGCTCGCCATCGCAGACCAGGGCGTTGTCGAGGCTGCCGCCGCGAATCAGCCCCGCCGCCTGGAGCTGCTCGATTTGGCGGTGGAGCCCGAAGGTTCGCGCCGCGCCGATTTGGGCCTCGAAGGCTGCAACGGGCGCGATCGAGTTTGCCACCGCGAGCGGACCTTTCTCGACGTCGGCCGAACCGGTGGTCGGCTCGGTGGCTAAACCGGTGGGCAAATCGGCGGGCGACCAACTGTGCCACTGTTTGCCGATCGCCGCATCCTCGAAGTCGATGCCATAACTAAAGCGCCATTCCGGTGAAGGAACCGCCATCACGGACGCCTCGCCGCGCTGCACCGAGGCGGGCGCTTCGAGTGGCACTGCCGGAGTTTCCCTCAATCCGGGCCCGGAGAGTGTCGCAACCCCCGCCTCGGAAATCGCCGTACACCACTCCCGCGCCGACCCGTCGAGTAGCGGCACTTCCGCGCCGTCGATTTCGATGATTGCGTCGCTGATATTGGCCGTCGCCAGCGCCGCTAGTAGGTGTTCGACGGTGCGGATGTGGGCGGTGTTTTGAGGGTGAGAGTGGCCGGGCTCGCCACCGGGGTCGGCCACCAGCTCCGTCGAGAGTTGGGTTTGGCAAACCGCCGCGATCGCTGCCGGAATCACCGGGCATCCGGGCAGATCGACGCGCACGAAGCGCCGACCCGTTCCCGCTTCGGCTGGCCGCAGCGTTACCGTCGCGCGATCGCCACCGTGCAGCCCCACGCCCGATCGCGTCACGGCGCTCGCAAGCGTTTGGGGCTGAGTCGAAAAAGTCATGATGGTTTAGCGCGTAACGATCGCGGCGTTCGAGACCTCTGAGATTTTGGACCCCTCTTTGGGAAACCTCAGAGGTCTGGTTGTCGAGGCTCGATTCGTGAACTAGAAACGCTGGCCGATGCCGAAGTGAAAGCGGTTGTCGCCGTCGTCGTTGATGCCGAAGTCCACGCGGATCGGGCCGATCGGCGAGTTGATCCGCAGGCCGACGCCGTAGCCGAAACCGCTACCGGGCTTGTCGCGTACCCCCGCCGGATTCCCCGGCACGCTGTCGCCCGTTCCCAGATCGGTCGCCGCATCGAGGAAGACCACCCCGCCGAGGAACGACAAAATCGGGAAACGATATTCCGCTGTCGCCTGGACGAAGGTGCGGCTCGAGCCGACCGCTCCCTCTTCGTAGCCGCGCACGGAGTTGACACCACCGAGGATAAACGCTTCGTAGGGCGGGAAATCGTCGCCGATAATCGTACCGGCGCGAACGTTAAAGGCCAGCGCCTCGGCTCCTTCGTCGATAAAACCGGTGAAATCTACCGGAATAAAGTAGCTGTAGCTGGCCTGCAGGCTGTTGTAGAAGATGCCGTCGAAGGGCAGCGCCTGCTCGGTGCTAAAGCTGATGCGCGAGCCGCTGGTGGGGTTGAGGCGATTGTTGCGACCGTCGTAGCTGAGGCCGAAGCGCACCGTCGCCAGGAAGTCCGAGCCGTCGTCGTTAAAGGCCAAGTTGCGCTGGGAGCCCTCGCGAATCCGTTCGAGGTCGTTTTCTTCCGCGATGCGGCCTCTGTCGTCGGTGATTACCTGACCGTCCTGATTGAGGAAGATCTCGTCGCCGTCGTCGAAAGCCACGGCGTCGCCGCGATCGGTCGTAAACACCGCGTCATCATCGAGATCGACTTCGTTGACGCCCTCACGACCCAGCCGATCGACCAGCACCACGTCCCCTTCGTCGCGCTCGGTCAGCTCGCCGTCGGCATCGCGAATCGAAACCTCTTGAATCCGGAACCCGAGCGACGCCTGCCAGGACGGCTCGGTGTCGAACACGTCACGGGTCAGCGGACGCGAGAAGGTGATGCCGCCGCCGATGCGGTTGATCCGGGGGCGATCGCCGTTGGGTGCGTCGTTGGAAAAGCCGGGCAGCGGTGCTAGCGGCGATTCGTCGTTATCGATTAAATCGACCTCTTCTTGGCCGTCGGCGCTGTCGAACACCAGCGAAATCGAGCGACGACTGAACAGGTTGACGTTGTAGCTGGTGCGGAACGGGTCGCCTGCGATCCAGGGGTCGGTAAAGTTGGCGTCGAAGAACAGGCCGCGCGTTCCGAGCTGCACCTCCGCTCCCAGGCGCTGGGCGTTACCGCCGAGGTTTTGCTCCTGGTAGCTCAGCGTGCCGAAAAAGCCACTCGAGGAGCTAAAGCCACCGCCCGCCGCGATCGAGCCCGATCGCCCTTCGATAGCATTAATAATCAAGATGGCCTTGCGCGGGTCGGTTCCCGGCTCCACGGCCAGGTTGACATCCTCGAAAATGCCCAGACCAAAAATCCGCTGGAGGTCGGTTTGAACCGTGCTGCTGTTGAAAACGCCACCCGCCTCGGTTTGCATTTCGCGGGTGATGATAAACGGGCGCGTGCGGCCCTCGACCGGTTCGCCGTCTTCATCGAACTCTTCGCCGTCTTCATTCAAATAGCGAATGCGGATCGCTTCGATCTCGCCTTCCGCCACGTCGATCGCGATCGTGCCATCGGGCGACACCGGCGGCGGGGACACCGGCCCCGTCTCGGGAATCGGCGGCGGGTCGATCACCTGTGCCAAGGCGTAGCCGTTGTCGTCGTACCAACGGTTGATCGACTCGATGCCGGTCTGAAAATCGCGCAGGTTCAGCGTGCGCCCGTACTGCGTGCCGAAGATGCCATCGACAATCTCGTCGGTCAGCACCTGGTTGTTACGCAACTCGATGCCATTAAACTGCGGGTTTTGACGAACGACAAAAATTACGCGCACCCCCAGCGGCGTCTCCTCGGCCAGGGGCTCGACGCGACCGAAGAAGCCAGTGGCGTAGATGGCATTGATATCGTCCTGAAGCTGAGAGCTCGTGGTGGTGCGCCCGGGCCGCGTGCCGATGGTTTCGTAGACGAGCTGCTCTAGGTCGGGCAACAGCGGGCCGGTGTCGTCGCGCACGACGACCTCGGACACGAGGACGCGCGGCTCGCTGTCGGCCTGGGCAATTTCGGAAGTTTCGGCAAATCCGGCGGGGGCGTCGGACGGAGCCGCACCGGCAGGCGCGCCGATCGCCAGATCGGCAGCGGCCAGATCGGTATCGGCGATGCCGATCGATTCGCTTGGCTCGCCGAACTCGATCGCGGCGTCAGCCTCCGCTGCCGCGAGTACTGGCTCGTCTCCGGTTTCGCTGGGAAGGGTCACCTCGACGCGATCGTCGGAACTATAGGCGCGGGGTTCGTAAGCGTCGAGCGCGGCAGCGAGGCGCTCCGCAGCGCGTTCGCTCGCATCTTCCGCCGTGGGGGCGCGGAACGAGAGCGACTCGACATCCGCCGCGCCGGACAGGTCGAGCTGGGTGTCGGCGAGGCGCTGGGCGTCGGGGCTGACGAAGTTGCCGCCTACAGCGATCGCACCCGGCACCTCGACAGTCGGGAAGTCGAGCAGAGACGCGGGAGTCTGGCCGACGCTCAGCGTCGTCACCGGCAGTTCGCTCGACGGGTCGGCCTCGAGCGCTTCGAGGGTCTGGCCGATCGCCGAAGGGGCGATCGCGAATCCCGACGAAGCTGCCACGAGCGCAACCCAAAGGCGCGACCATTGCACCTTGCTCACTGTTTTTCCTCCTAGCTTCTCGCCCGCAATCGGGGCGTGCAATGTCAAATTGGCCCGCCGACCTCGGAAGCCCGCAAACCGCCCGATTGCTAGAGACATCTAAGAGACCTCTAGATGAAATCGAGTAGCCGCGTCCCACCAGTGACGGCAATGCTAGGGGGATTGTATCGGATGATGGCAACTCCAGCCCCGATCGGCCCAGTCTCGGGCAAACCCCGCTGGGAACGGGCCTTTAGCGCCGCGCGAATCGGGCGCGCTTCAGACTTGCTTATCTGTGTCATGAAAACTTAATTTGCTTTGTCTGCAACAGCGGGGCGTGTAAGTATTGGTTTTTTACGATACTAAGAGATAATGAATTGCTAATAGGCAATGCCAAAAACGGTCGATTCTCACCCGCCACTGGCCCGACAGCACTCGCGGTGAGTCGGCCCATCTGCCCGGAGGGCAACGTTTCGAGCGGCTCGATCTATAACGCGCAGCCCCGCCGAAGCTCGTGAATTTCACGTGAATCTCGCGCGCATCTCACCCACTCCTGCGTCTTCAGGTCGGTAAACACTATGATTCAGACTCTAAGCCAGAACATCTGGCTGATTCCTTGCTACGCGCTGCTCGGCGCGCTGCTGGCACTGCCCTGGTCGCCCGGAATCACGCGCCAAACCGGGCCGCGTCCGGCAGGCTACGTCAACGTGCTGATGACGGCAGTCACGCTCGTTCACAGCCTGCTGGCCCTGCTCGAAATCTGGGGGCAGCCCGCCCGCAATGCTTCGTTTCTGTGGCTCGATACTCCGGGTCTGCAAATCTCCCTCGACTTGGAAGTTTCGACGATCGCCCTAGGGGCCTGCGTCACGATTGCGGCGCTAAACCTGCTGGCTCAGATCTACGCGATCGCCTATCTGGAAATGGACTGGGGCTGGGCGCGCTTCTTCTCGCTGATGGGGCTGTTCGAGGCCGGGATGTGTTTCCTGGCGCTGTGTAACTCCCTGTTCTTCAGCTACGTCATCCTCGAAATCCTCACCTTGGGGACGTACCTAATCGTCGGCTTTTGGTTCAACCAGTCGCTGGTGGTCACGGGCGCGCGCGACGCCTTTCTAACCAAGCGCGTCGGCGATCTGATTCTGCTGATGGGCGTAGTGGCGCTGTTGCCGATCGCCGGAACCTGGAACTTTACCGACCTGGCGCTCTGGGCCTCGACAGTCGAACTCGACCCCACTACGGCTACCCTGCTGGCGGCGGCACTGCTGGCGGGCCCGATCGCCAAATGCGCCCAATTTCCGCTGCACCTCTGGCTCGACGAAGCAATGGAGGGGCCCTATCCCGCGACGATCCTGCGCAACACTCTCGTCGTCTCTACAGGAGCCTGGTTGCTGGTCGAGATCGCGCCGGTGATTGCCCTCTCGCCGCTGGTGCTGAAGGCCACGATCGTCACC
This sequence comes from uncultured cyanobacterium, assembly GCA_937899645.1. Lineage (GTDB taxonomy): Bacteria > Cyanobacteriota > Cyanobacteriia > Cyanobacteriales > Geitlerinemataceae > RDYZ01. The sequence goes on from CALCCD010000008.1 coordinate 31,693, forward strand.
GGAGCCGCCACCGCGATCGGCGCGAGTACGATCTCGATCGCCCAGGTGGACGTCAAGCGCGTGCTGTCCTATCTGGCCAGCGCCTATCTGGGTCTGGTCTTCGTGGCCGTCGGTGTCGGCGCGACCCAAACGGCGCTCGTGATGCTGCTCGTCTTCGTGATGTCGATGGCGCTGCTGGTGATGGCCACCGGCGGCATCGTCCTCAATAACATCAGCCAAGACCTAACCCAGCTCGGTGGCCTTTGGGCTCGCCGCCCGATTTCCGGGATGTGCGTCGCGATCGGCGCGCTGTCGCTGGTAGCACTTCCGCCACTGGGGGGCTTCTGGGTCATGGTGGAGCTGGCCGATCGCCTCTGGCAAACTCAGCCGGTCTTGCTCGGCGTCGTGCTGGTTACGAACGCCGCGATCGGCCTCAGTGTCATGCGGATGTTCGGCTTGATGTTCGGCGGCACGGTTTCCGAGTGGACGCGCCGATCGGCCGAAGGTCTCTGGCTGCTGGTGTTGCCGACGACGATCCTGGCGGGGCTGACGCTTCACCTTCCGATGTTTCTGGGCGCGTGGGGTCTGCTGCCCGACCTGTCGGCGCTCTCGTCCGGCGTGACAGCGGTGGTCTTTTGGTCGAGCGCGATCGGGCTCGGCGTTGGTGGGCTGCTCTACCTGAGTCCGACGGCATCGCAGCCGGTGGAAATCTTGCCGACCCCGGTTCGCAACTTCTTCGCTAAGGACTTCTACACGCCGCAGATCTACCGGTCGTCCGTGGTGCTGTTGGTCGATCGCTTCTCGAAATTTGTCGATTGGCTCGATCGCTATATCGTCGATGGCGCGGTAACGCTGGTGGGCGTGGCGACAGTGTTCGGCGGCGAGAGCCTCAAATACAACACCTCCGGTCGCTCTCAGTTTTACGTCTTTTCGATTGTCGCCAGTATCGCCGTCTTGATGCTGGCGATCGCCTTGCCCCTCCTGAGACTGGCGGGCTAGCGAGAAAACCTCTCGCCGCTCCGCGATTTTCTAGACCTTCAGATCGTCCATTATGCTAAGCCTTCTCCTCGCCATTCCCGTCCTCGGCGCGATCGCCGTCAGCCTCCTGCCCAGGCGCGATCTCGCCAAGCCGATCGCCCTTACCAGCGCCGCGATCGGCTTCGTTTTCTCGCTATTTCTCCTGACCCAGTTCGACCTAACTCAGGCGGGCGTGCAGTTCGCCGAGTCCGTGGCTTGGGTCGAGCCGATCGGCCTCAACTACAGCCTCGGTGTCGATGGCCTCTCCTTGCCGCTGGTGGCGCTCAATACGCTGCTAACCCTGGTGGCGATCTACAGCAGCCGCGACGACCTCGATCGGCCGCAGCTCTACTACGCCCTGCTGCTGTTCGCCAGCGCCGGGGTCGGCGGTGCGTTCCTGGCGCAAAACCTGCTGCTGTTCGTGATTTTCTTCGAGGTGGAGCTGGTTCCCATCTATCTGCTGATCGCCATCTGGGGCGGCAGTCGTCGGGGCTACGCCGCCACCAAGTTTCTGCTCTACACAGCGCTGTCCGGGATCTTAATCCTCGCATCGTTCCTCGGCGTAGCGTGGCTGAGCGGTGACTTCACCAGCTTCGACTACGACGCCATCTCCGCCGACGGCCTGTCTCAGAAAACTCAGCTCTGGCTGCTGACGACGCTGGTCATCGGTCTCGGTATCAAGATTCCCCTCGTGCCGCTGCACACCTGGTCGCCCGACGCCTACGTCGAGTCCTCGCCACCGGTCGCGATCCTGCTCGGCGGCGTCCTCGCAAAAATGGGTAGCTACGGCCTGCTGCGCTTTGGCCTCGATCTGTTTCCCGACACCTGGCATCTCGTCGCGCCCGGACTGGCCATTATCGGCGCGTTTAGCGTGATGTATGGCTCCCTGGCCGCGATCGCCCAGAAAGACATCAAGCGCATGGTGGCCTATAGCTCGATCGGGCATATGGGCTATATCCTCGTGGCGATCGCCGCCGGAACCGAACTGAGCATCCTCGGCGGCGTCGCCCAGATGGTTGCCCACGGCCTGATTTTGGCACTGCTGTTCAACCTCGTCGGCCTCGTCGAAACCAAAGCCGGAACCCGCGACCTCGACGCCCTCAACGGTCTGCTCAACCCCGTGCGCGGCCTACCCCTGGTCAGCAGCCTGCTGATCGCTGCCGGGATGGCCAGCGCCGGAATCCCCGGCATGGTCGGTTTCGCCGCCGAGTTCATCGTCTTCCAGGGCAGCTTCCCGGTGTTCCCGATTCCGACACTGCTCTGCATTCTGTCCTCGGGGCTGACGGCGGTGTACTTCGTGATTCTGCTGAACCGCACCTGCTTCGGCAAACTGAACAACAAGCTCGCCTACTACGATCGCGTCACCTGGCCGGAGCGCGTCCCGGCGCTCGTCCTCACCGCGATCGTGTTGATCTTGGGCGTGCAGCCGAACTGGCTCGTGGACTGGATGGAGCCCACCAGCGCCCAGCTCGCCGCCAGCCTGCCGAGCGCACCCGTCGCGATCGCACCCGCCACCGAAGCCCCCGAGCTGGCAACCCTGCGCAGCCCGCAGCTCTAGATTGCAGCTCTAGGTTGCAGCTCTAGACTTGAAGAGAAAGCTCGCACGCTTAAGAAATCACTAAAGAAAGCCCTGAAAACCGTGGTTCAAGCCGTTAATCGCCCCGCCATCCCCGAATCTCAACACCCCTACGCCGACATCATCCACCGTCTCGAAGCGGGCGGCTCGATGCTGCCGGACACGCCGGAAAACCTGATGCAAATCATCGGCATCTACAAGGCGTACGCCGTGCCGATGGACTTCTACTGGCGCGACCTGCTCTACATCGCCGAGAAAGTCTTCCTCAATCCCGTCCCGGCGTTTAAGTATTTCATCTCGAAGGAATACCTCGATCGCCCCAACAGCTACGCCGGAGACAGCGCCGATCTGCGAATCTGGCGCGGCGAAGCGGACGCCCACCCGGAACTGCGCGAGTTCATGGCGCGCGGCGAAACCGGCAAACTGCCGAAGCTGGCGCACCACCTCTGGCACGATCGCGTCAATATGGAATTCGCCGAAGCCTGCATGCGGGCGATGCTCTGGCATCAGGGTATGGGCGGTCGCTTCTACGACTACCTCGAAAGCGACGAGTACGTCGCCAACGCCGATCGGGCGATTAAAGCCTACTTCAAAGGCAACCCGGCCATGCTCGGGCTCTACAAACTCTTCCCGACGATGTTCCTGGAGAAAGTCCGCGAGCTGTCCTACTACGCCAACCTCGGCCTGTTTTGGGAAGTGATGGCTCCGGTGTTCTTCGAGATGTCCGACCTCTACGACGAGGGCAAGATGACCACCGTCCCCGAGGCGATGGACTTCCTCGTCAACGGCATTTTCGCCGTCGCCGGTCGCCCGATTTACCACCACCTCTACATCGGCGACGAGTGCATCGAAATCATCCCCAAATCGGCGGGCTTCACCTGGCTTTACGAAGCGGCGCTGCCCTACGTCGAGGCCGTGTTCTACCGCACCGCGCCGTTCCGGGGCACGAAATCCTACAACGCCCAGGCCGGTCAGGTTCCCGAGCAGCAAAAAGACTTCCACTACGGCATCCTCTACGCCGACGTCTTCCCGGTCGGTACGGCGGGCATCCCGCCCACACTGCTGATGCAGGACATGCTGCACTTCCTGCCGGACTACCTGCGCGAGTACTACGACGAGCACTGCCGAGGCGACGACGACATCTTGATCCAGCTCGGGATTACGTTCCAGCGATCGATGTACAACGTCACGTCAGCGGTGATCCAAGCGCTGCGGGGCGCGCTGCTCTACCCGCTCGACGACCCCAACCCGCGCCACCGCCAAGCCAACCGCCAGTTCTTCGAGTCGCAGATGGATCGCTTCCTGCGTCCGGAAGCCCGCCTCAGGGACATCCAGCGCCGCGACTACCGCTAGCTGCCGGTATTTCGGCCTTTCGGGGCGCACAGCGGTGCACCCCTACGAATGGTGTTTGAATTGTTTAGATTGCGTTTTCCATGCCTACCATTGTCGATATCGCCGTTAGTAACGAGGGCTTCTCTACACTCGTCGCCGCCGTCCAGGCCGCAGGCTTAGTCGAAGCGCTGCAAAGTCCCGGCCCCTTCACGGTCTTCGCGCCCAACGACGACGCCTTCGCGAAGCTGCCCCCGGGCACGGTGCAGACCCTCGTGCAAAACCCGCCGCAGCTCGGGCGCATCCTCAAGTTTCACGTGGTGTCCGGCAAGTACACCAAGGACGAGCTGATCCGCTTGGGGTCGGTGGAGTCGCTGGAGGGCGCGCCGATTCCGATCGACGGAACCGAGGGCTTTGAGGTGAAAAACGCCACGGTACTCGCCGCCGATATCGAAGCCGACAACGGCATCGTCCACGTGCTCGATAACGTGATTTTGATGGGTTGAGGCGGCGAGAAAGCGACGGCGATCGGCGGGGTCGAGCGACTGGCTTACCGATCGAATCTCAGCGTCGGGCGAGTATCGTGGAGGCGACCCCGCTTTTGGCGACCCCTCATGGATTTAAACGCGACCACTGCGCTCGTGATGAGCCGTGCCGATGCCAAGGTATTCGGGACGGGGTTCGCTGTCTGGGCGGATGAATCGCGATCGTATTTTGTCACCTGCTCCCACGTGGTGCGCGACATTCGAGCCGTGGCGGCGGAGTCGGCGATCTGGGTCGATGGTGTTGCGGCGGAGGTCGTGGCGGACGGTGCGGATAAACAGGTCGATTTGGCGGTGTTGAGCGTGCCGCTCCTGGATGTGCCAAGGCCGGGTGTGCCGCTGCTGCCGCTGTCGCTCGTCGCGACGGAAGGGATGGCGATCGAGCTGTACGGCCACTACATCGCTGAAAAGAATAACCCGCCGATGATGGAGCCGCAGCGCGGGCGACTGCATCGAGCGACGGTATTTAGCGCCAATGCCGGAGCCCTGAAGGTGCGGAGCTTTCGGCTCGCAATGGATTCGGGCGATCGCGTGCATCCGGGATACAGCGGCGGGCCGGTGCTGCACGACGGTCGGGCGATCGGGGTGACGGCGGTGCAGCAGGGACAAAACGGCAGCAGGGCGATCGCGATCGGGCTGGCGGCGCTGGCGGAGATTTGGCTGGGGATGCCGTCGCGGCTGCTGTCGGACGCGGTGGAGTTGCAGCCCACGTCGGCTCCGACGACGATGGAACCGAGTGTCGTGACGGAGGATATGGCAATGGCGTGGGACAAGGATCGAAAAAAGGCGTTTCGTCTGGCGTTGCAGGAGCGCTATCGCAACTATGACGGGCTCAAGATCTTCGTTAGCGAGCTGGGCGAAAATCTGCCGAATATCGTCGGCGATCGCACGATGGTGACGGCTTGCTTCGAGGTGGTGGAGTGGGCGCAGGCGCGCGGGTGTTTGTCGGAGCTGTTCGAGGCGTTTGCGTCGGAGAATCCGAACCATCCGCTGGTGGGCGGCGCGGCGGCAGCCTCGGCGAAACCGGCGAAACCGGCGACGTCGGGGACGTTGGCGGCGTTGCAGCGCGAAGCGCGCGAGCAGGAGCTGGACATGCTGAAGCGGCAGTACAAGGCGGTGAGCGGTCGGCTGTTGATGGAGACGAATCCGATGGTGATTCCGCAGTTGGAGCAGCAGCGGGACGAGATCGCGGCGAAGATTGCGGAGATCGATGGCGGGTTGTAGTCGCGATCGCGGCGGTTGGCTACGATTGGGGCAGTTTTGCAAACGTCAGCCGATCGCGCTCGGCGCTCGGGTTTTATGGGTCTTGCGGATTCGCTGAAAGAAAAGCAGTTGCGGCAGCGGTTGGCGCTGTTGGTACAGCAATACGAGGCAGTTAGCCAGCAGCTTTTGACGGAGCAAAACCCGGTGATGCGTCCGCTGTTGGAGACGCAGCAGGAGCAGATCGGGTCGCAGATTGATGAGGTCGAGGCGCAGATCGCGGCGTCGAGTCCGGCGGAAGCGTCGCGGCGTCAGTCAGGCTGGATGGCGAGTGCGCTTCCGCCGGTCGGAGTTTGGCGGGGGCGCGAGGCGCTGTTGGCGGAGCTATTGGCGGACTGCGGGGACGATCGCCGCAACGCGATCGTGCTGCTGGGGCAGGGCGGTATGGGGAAAAGTTCGCTGGCGGCGAAGCTGGTGGAGGCGTTGGGGGTCGATCCGCGATCGGGCGCGATCGGCGAGGGCTGCGAGTTTGCGGCGGCGATCGCGTTCAGGGCGTATGAGGGGTCGAGTTTTGATGAGGTGTCGGGGCTGCTGTTGGCGGGGCTGGGGATCGAGGAGGAGCCGCAGGGGGCGCGGGAGGTTGTGGCGGCGATCGTGCGCGGTTTGGCGGAGCGGCGGGTGTTGGTGGTGCTGGATAACCTGGAGTCGGTGCTGCGTCCGCCGAGGGGCGCGAATTCGGGGCGGGCGGTGTCGGCGGAGTGGAGCGATCTGATTCAGGCGCTGGCGACGGGAAACCATCGATCGCTGGCGATCGTGACGAGCCGGGAGGAACCGGCGGACTTTACGGATCGGCGGATTGCGGGTGCGAGGCCGAATCGGCGGATGGTGCGGGTGCGGCGGGTGGAGCAGGTGGATGAGGCGAGCGCGATCGAGATTCTGCGCGAGCAGGGGATGCGGGATTCGCCGGAGGATTTGGCCTGGATTGCGGGGCGGGTGGACGGGCATCCGATTTATCTGGAGCTGTTGGCGGCGAATTATGGCGATATGCCAGGTTTTTTACGCAAGCATCCGCAGGAGCTGGCGGGTGGGGTGGATGAGATGTTGCGGCGGCAGTTGGTGCGGCAGAGCGAGGCAGCGCGGGATTTGGCGCGGCGGATGTGTCTGTTGCGGGTTCCGATCGATGTGCGGGGTTTGACGTTCTTGCGTTTGTATCGAGATGACGACGAGCGGTTTGAAAGTGAGGAAGTTCGGACGCTGCGAGAGTTGAAAAAACTACTGGCCCAACTCTCAGACAGTGACGAGTCAGTTCAGGAGGAAGAAGAAACACGAGCGCAAGAAGGTTTCACGTTGGAAGAACTTGCGGAAACGTCGGGTATTTTGAACGCACTGGTCTGTGGATCGTTGGTGCGGCGGCAGTATGACGAGTCGCAGTGTGCCGATGAGTTTTCGATGCACCGGGTGATTGTGGAGTTTTTGGAGCGGGAGTTGGGGGAGGTGCGATCGGGGATTTTGGAGAGTGTATATCGGTTCTATCGATCGGGGCAGACGGTGGAGAAGCCGCAGGAGTTGGCGGATCTTCAACCGCTGTTGGAGGCGCAGTTTTTTGCGTTTCAGTTGGGGAATTATCGTGAGGCGATGATGCTGATTGGTGAGCTGGAAAAGTATCTCGATCCCTGGGGATATTGGACGCTAAAGAAAGAGCTATGCGAGCAGGTGTTGCCCCATCTCGATCGGGCGAGTCAGCCGTATATTTTGCAGCGTATCGGCCTCATCTATCGGGGTTGGGGCGATTGGGAGCGAGCCGAAACCTACTACCGACAGGCGCTCGAACTTGCAACAGCAGAAAGCGATCGCGCCATCATTGCTGGCCTTCAGGGTAATTTAGGAGATATCGAGCGAAATCGAGGGAACTGGGAGGCAGCCGAGCGCCTCTATCGCCAATCGT
>CALCCD010000009.1 GCA_937899645.1 uncultured cyanobacterium
AAAGATACTTGGGGGGTCGCCCCCTGGGAAAATAGCTCGGTGCCAGGGCTCTCTTGAACGTGAGGCTCGCAGTAGGTTTAAGTTTGTCTACTGCGGGCTTTGTTGTTGTTTATAAGTTTGGAATTTCGCCGCTCGGGTTTTAGTATGGCCTCTGGACAGCTGTGCTTCAGCATGGGACGGGCACGCAATAGAGGGGATAGAGGCTAAAGATGAAAAAACACGTTCTTGCTTTAGTACCTGGCGGTATTGGTGACCAGATACTGTTTTTTCCAGCGCTAAGAAGCATTCACGACGCGTTTCCTGAGGCGAAGTTGACGGTCATCGCTGAGTCGCGAGCCATTGCTGCCTACCGAGTATCTAAGCTTTTTCATAACCGAACACTAGAGGTCGTGCCGTTTGATTTTAAGGATCGAAACGGCCCTGCAGACTGGGGAAACCTGCTTGGCATAATTCGCGATCGTGAGTGTGATGCGGTCATGTCCCTCGGTCGTCGTTGGGCTGTCGGCTTGCTGCTATGGCTGACGGGCATTCCGCAGCGGGTTGGCTATGCGGCGAATGGAAGAATGTTTCTGACGAATGCCGTACAACTTGATATGGATCAGTACGCTGCATACATGTACCACGACCTGGTGAAAGGTCTTGGAATTTCTGTGTCCAGTCCCGACCCTGAAGTCGAACTACTCAAGGAAGATTTAGGATGGGCGGAAGCGCAGAAGCGGGACTTAGGGATTGGTGAAGCAGGCTATGTTTTGATTCATGGCGGTTCTAGTAAGATGGCGTTAGCTAAAGGGATAGAAAAAATATATCCAGTTGAGAAATGGGCACGAGTTTTAGAAGAAATTCAGAAGCGTCAACCTAACGTACCGATTGTTGTCGCTCAGGGGCCGGATGACTCCAAGTTCGTAGAAAACCTCAAGCAGGTATTTCCAAAGCTGAAGACGATTTTGCCAGAAGATATTGGCAAGTTAGCGGCAGCTATGGCTAATGCGAATTTGACGATTTGCTCTGATAGTGCGCCCATGCACTTGTCAATTGCTGTTAAGACTTACACTTTTGCATTATTTGGGCCTACCGATCCGGCGAAATTGATGCCGAAAAGCGATCGCTTTATCGGGATTAAATCGCCAACAGGTAAGATTGCAGATATTGAGCCGCGCGCAATTCTAGATAAGATTTTCAGTTAGGCCGTGCCTTTGAGTTGTCAGTAGGACGTTTGATGATGGAAAACGAGGATGGTATATCGCTGAGAGCTTTCTCTTCGGAGGTCAGCGGGGTCTGGAATATTGAGGGGGTGGTAGACAAATCGCTCACGCGTGACGATCGAAACTCGGGCACGGTTCAACTCGAGCCGCTAGGCCAGATATATCAAGCGTCTTGGCTGACTGCAGCAAACAATCGCCTGGGGTTGATGTTTGCTACGGAGCGTTGTTTGTTTGGCGGATGGGGGGCGTCACACTATCGACTGTCGCTGTTTCAATTACAAGAGGGCGGTTCTCTTTCCGAGCATTGGGTTCTGCCAACTTCCTGGGGTAATGTATCTCAGGAGGTTGTTTGCCCCGATCTGGTTGAAGAGTTTGAAGGTCTCTACGATGTTGAAAATTTCGATGCGAAGACGGGAAGAACCCGCATTCATCACATCAGCATGCATCGCAACGGCGAGTATTATCAGTTGGGAAGCAGCCAGTTTCCGAATATTCGGGGTCTAGGTCTGCGTCTGGGAAACTGGTTGGTGGCGAATTGGTGTGCAGCGCGGGACTTTGGAGTTTTGGCGTACGAGCTTTCTGGGAAAGAGGCACATGGTAGCTGGCTGTCTGCGCAGAACATGTATCGAAATCAGGAAGTCTGGACTAAGGTTGGGTAAGCGTGGTTGTTCCTGAGTCCGGACGGTAAGTCAATGCAGTATTGAGTTCGCTCAAGTAGAGCGATCGGAGTTGTAGCGATCGTTCCGCTCGGGCTGCGCCCAATTTTCCTCGGCGGAACAAAGATTTTTTATTTGTATTGCCCAAAATGCGGAGTAGACGCTGCTCCTACTTTAGAAGCGAAGTTCACTCGAGATTTTCTCTGGATTATGCTGGTCAGAGTAATGTCTGACGCGGTAGTATTGAGAACCCTTGCTTCTCTGATTTCTAGAAAAATCTGGAAATTTTGATGAGTGCCAGTTGTCCAAAAGGAAAAGATTTTTTTCAAGGTTCATGCCGAAAGAGCTAGAGTACGAAACGATGTACATTCTTCGTCCCGATCTGGGAGAAGAGCGTACGGACAATGAAATCGAGAAATACCGCGCGCTGTTGACAGAACAGGGTGTTACGAAGCTAGATATTCAGCATCGTGGCAAGCGTCGTATGGCTTATGAAATTCGCAAGCAGCGCGATGGTGTCTATATTCAAATGAATTACCAGGGACCGGGTGCAGCGATCGCGGTTATGGAGCGCAGTATGAAGATGTCTGAGAACGTTTTGCGCTACCTGACTCTCAAGCAACCTGTCACGCAGCCTGCTGACCCATCTGATGGAGTTGATGAGGCGGAGTAGGGCTGTGTGTTGAGGCGATTACTCCACGAAAGTAAACGCCACTTCCGGATTTGAGCACTGAGCGCAGTCGTTGGTGTATGGCCTTCGCAAAGCGAATAGTGCGTTATGTACTCCAGACTGTGGGCGAGATTGACGCTACGCGAACGACAAGCTCGGCCTTCATTGGTGGCTTCTGGGCAAATATGTTCTTGGAAGTCTTTAAGTTCGCCTAGCTTTTCTTGCTGCTGACGCGTTGTCCGTAGTCCAACGCTGCCAAATCGTTTTAACTAAGGGCGCTCGTGCTGCGGGGGCTCTTTTTGTTGTGAAGAGTTTTGTTCGCTCGACAGTGCCTCAAGTCGTCTCTGTAGCTGTGATTCGCTCGCTCGACTCGCAAAAATCGAGGATCTGCTGTGCGGAGGCTTCTGGGACTTCGAGGTGTGGAACGTGGCCGCATCGATCTAGCCATACGAGCTTGCCGCCGGGGAGGTTGCGCTCGAAGATAGCTGCGTCTTTTGTGCCTAAGATTTTGTCATTACGCCCCCATAAGACGAGTGTCGGCAGGGAAAGATTGCCGGTCTGGGTGCGAATGGATGGGTAGCCACCGCTTTTTGTGAAGGCGATTAGAGCTTGTTGCCATTCGGGCATTTCAAGGTGAAGGGCGGCACACAGGCAGGCATCTTCCGTGTTGAGTTGTTTGTCGAAATAGGCAGATCGGCTGATGTTGCGGCGGACGCTCGGGCGACGGAGAAAGCCGGTGGCGAGTCTGTCGAGAGGCGGGAACAGAAGTTTGCCGAGGAGCGGACCATTGGCGATGCCCGCGCTATCGAGGAGAACTAGCCGCTCGACGGCTTCAGGATAATGAAGAGCGAAGCGCATTGCGGCAACGCCTCCCATCGACGCGCCCACCAGGATGACTTTGCGATCGATCGTGGCTTTCCAAAATGCATGGAGGTGCCGATCGATATCTTCGGGGGCGAAGCGGCTGCCTGCGGTGCGGTCGGTGAATCCAAAGCCGAGCAGGTCAATGGAGTAAGTTTCGCGGGTTTCGGAGAGTCGGGGTTGTAGGCGGCGGTATTCGAGTAGGGAGCTATCGAAACCATGGAGCAGTAGAAATGGTGCGCGATCGCCTGCTTGGCCGTCGCGAATGTAGGTCGTCCGAATCGGGCGGGGCGCGATGCCTGTGCTGAGGTCGATCGCGGCGATCTTAGCGAATTGCTCGATCGAAGTGCGTTCGGTCAGGTGGCGAGCGGAGTCAGGCAGGAAAGGTAGCGGCATACGCAGAATTTACCTGCAGTTTTTTGGGCGCGGTAGTGGCTCGATCGTAGCTTTGTCTCGTCGGGAAAGCAGGCAGTGCCTGAAGTCTAGGGATTCGCCCCGGCCTGCCAGTCGCGGATGTACCACGTGTCGCCCTGCTGCTCTAGCTCGTAGCGTACGCGTAGGGTTTCATCAATGGTGCGAACTTCAGAGCCACCTTCAAACAAAGTTCCCCGCTCGACGATGGTTGCAATGACCGTTGCGAGCGCAGAGTCGGAGTCTTCGGATTCTGAAGCTGTATCTGACGCGACCTCGGACTCTTGAGAAAGGTCTTCGATGATTACGTTGCGGACTTCATGCTGGTATTCCCAGTACCAGCCATCCGCCTCGGCATCGGCGGCCAGAATTTCGATACCGGGAAGGGCTGGGGCGATGAGAATGTCTCCAAGCGCGCCGGTGTCGTGCTCTTGGCCCATCGCACGTCGTTTAGTTGCCAACCACTTTTCAATAGTGGCTTGAGCGCGGCTGTCACTGAGCTGGCCGTTGGTTGCCTCGCTGCCTGCAGAGGTCTCAGCTGGCTCGGGAAGCTCGAAGCTCGGACGTTCGAGAGAAACTGAAAGCGGCGTCCCTTCGACTTGTGGTGCGCCGAAGCCGCTAAAGACGCTGGCGACACCGGCAACCAGACGTCCGAGCAGCCAAAGCAGCAAAATCAGCGCAAATAGACCGCCCGCGCCGAGCATTAGAATGCGGTCGATTCGCAGTCGGGACGGACGTCGGAGACGCGGCTGCGACTGTACCGATCGCTCGGTGGGAGACGCTTGGGGCAGGCTAGGCGCGTCGCTCGCAGTGCCTTCTGCTGGACGGTCGATCGTCCAGGAAACGGGCTCGGTTGGCGGGGCGGCGACGGCCACGGCGGCGGGCGCGAGGGCCGACTGCTGGGCGGGCAGAACGTTGCGCGTGTCGGGCTGGAGTGCGGGCAACTGCCGGTAGCCGACTTCCATCCACCGATCGGAGACCTGTGTGTCAGGCGGCAGGTTCTCTAAGTAAGTCTGAACCTGGAGGTCGGCGAAGTAATCTTTCAGTGAGGCGGTGCGGTCTTTGAGGTCGCGGAAGTGGGGAAAGATATCACCCTGTAGCCAGCGCTCGCTGTACAGGCACAAACCAGGCAGCAGGTCGGGCGAGCCTTGGGAGTTGTCGCGGATAAAGGTGAGGGCGTCGGTGTCCTGGCTGAGATCTAGGGAGCGGGTGGCGCGATCGCTTTGGCCGAGAAGCAGAGCGCAAATCGCCTGCTCGAGGTGAACGTCTTGACGACGTCCGAGTTGTACGAGCATGGACTTTGCGCGGTAAATCGAGGCGGGCTGTTGCTGAACGAAGCCTCGGGCGATCGCGGCGTAGGCGGCCAGATAAGTGGCAACGGCGGAGGGGCGGCGCGCTTCCATCTCGAAGAGGAGCTGCTGCTCGGCAACAGTGACGTGCTGGCGCAGTTGTTGGATGAAGCGCAGGAAGCCTTCGACGCTGAGGCCGGAGCGATCGTCGCCGCTGCCGTCGATACCGCCGCGCTCCTGGAGCATGTCGCGCAGAAGCTGGAAGCCGCGCTGGCGGGGCACGTCGCGATCGAGGGGCAGCAATAGCAGCTCCAGAACGCGGTAGGGGCGAAGCTTGCGTAGATCGGCTTGCATCTCGCCGCGCAGTTGGGGCAAGAGCCCTTCGCGCAGTAGCATCGCCTGCCCGGCTTCGAGAGAGGCGGCGGCTTTTTCGTAGAGCTTTTTCTGCCACTGCTCGCGGCCGATCTCCAAATAGGCGGTCGCAACGGCTAAGACGATATCGGCGCGCTGTACCGTCTGACTGACCGAATCGCGAATTGATTGAGGCTGACTGAGGCGCGGTCGTCCGAGCTTGAGGACGGCTTCGTACTCGCCGAGTTCGAGCAAAATCAGCAGCGCGCCGACGAAATTGGCATCCTCGACTTCCAGGGTCGGCGGATTGGGTTCGGTGCTGTCGCTTTCGCCGATTTTCGAGGCACCGGGAAGAGTCGATTCGAGAAACTTCGTGTCGTAGCGCTCGCGCAGGTTGGCGTCGGCGAGGGTTGTAAAGGCTTCGTCGATCAGCGCGGCGCGCGCTTTTGTTGCGGTTTCGGAGTACTCGCGGCGAAGCGGCTGCTGGAGGCGATCGCGGTGAGCATGTTGCAGTCGATCCGGCGTGGCCTGTGTCGGTAAACCGAGGATGCGGTAGTAGTCGAGCGGGATTTGCACGGCGGTCTACGTCAGGGCGGCGGATAAAGAGGACTAACCTATCCTACCGGACGGACTTGAGATCTCAGGATCGCGGCGATCGGTGTCGCGCTGTCGCTGCGAATGGTGGATGGCGGATTGCCGACAGCTGGCACAGGGCCATACCTAATAAGGTCGGTTGGGATGGGGGCGCTCGTCCGTGCGCGATCGCATCTTGCCTCTACAATACCCAAAGTGGATTTTTGGTTAAGCGCTTACGCCGCAGCATATTCATGGTCTCAGAACGCACGATTCCCGCAACCAACATGGCAACCGCCGAAATCGATCGCGACGCCGCGCTCGCTGTGTACCAGGACATGGTGCTGGGGCGCTCCTTCGAGGATAAGTGCGCCGAGATGTACTATCGCGGCAAGATGTTTGGCTTCGTGCACCTGTACAACGGTCAAGAGGCCGTTTCGAGCGGTATTGTGCGCGGCGCGATGAAGCCGGGACACGACTATGTGTGCAGCACCTACCGCGACCACGTTCACGCCTTGAGCGCGGGTGTCCCGGCGCGGCAGGTGATGGCAGAGCTGTTTGGGAAAGAGACCGGCTGTAGCAAAGGTCGCGGCGGCTCGATGCACATGTTTTCCAGCGAGCATAACTTGCTCGGAGGTTATGCGTTTGTGGCGGAGGGTATCCCGGTTGCAGCGGGCGCAGCGCTGCAAAGTCGTTACCGGCGCGACGTGATGGGCGACGAGTCGTCCGATCGCGTGGTGGCCTGTTTCTTTGGTGACGGTGCGAGCAATAACGGCCAGTTTTTCGAGACGCTGAATATGGCCTCGCTGTGGAAGCTGCCGATTATTTTCGTGGTCGAGAATAACAAGTGGGCGATCGGCATGGCGCACGAACGCGCGACTTCGCAGCCGGAGATTTATAAAAAGGCCAGTGTCTTCAACATGCCCGGTGTGGAAGTGGATGGTATGGATGTGATGGCCGTGCGGGCGGCGGCGCTGACGGCCGTGGAGCGCGCGCGTGCCGGTGAAGGCCCGACGCTGATCGAGGCGTTAACCTATCGTTTCCGGGGGCACTCGCTGGCCGACCCGGACGAGTTGCGATCGCAAGAAGAAAAAGACATCTGGTTCGCGCGCGACCCGATTACGCGCTTCGAGAACTACATGCTCGAAAACAACCTGGCGTCGGAAGCGGACTTCAAGGAGATCCAGCAAAAGATTCAGGCCGAGGTTGATGAGTCGGTGGAATTCGCCGAAAGCAGCCCCGAGCCCGACCCGAGCGAATTGCGCCGCTACATCTTCGCGGAAGACGAGTAGGTCTGTAAGCTAAGTCCGTAAGCCCGGAAAACTCGGAACGGCTGGATTCGATCGTCCGACTTCAATCGATCGAATCCGGCATCTGGTCAGTCTCCGCTCGCACCTTTGGATATCTCGTCAGCTTCAGCAATGGTTGCACCGGTGTCGGTTACTTCCGGCTCTTCGTCACCACGATCGGCGCGGATAATTTCTAGGACGAGGCGCGCGTCACCGCTCATCGATTCACGGAATCGAGCCAGATCGGCGCAAGTCGCCGCGACTTTTTGCAGGATCTTGCCGGTCTTGCGATCGCTGGCGAGACCGAGCTCGTCGGCGCTGAGCGATCGTTCGTCTTCAAGGACGGCCTGAACGAGTGAGACGAGGGGGCGTGCCTCCTTGCAGGCGACCTGGTGGGCGACCTGGAGCGATAAGAGCTGGCACAGTTCGCTCGCGCCGCGCTCGACGGGCAGCAGGGTTTCGGACGGGTCGGTTTCGGAGATAGTCACGATCGATTCCTCGGTGATTCCGTTGGCAAAGCGCTCGAGCGGCAGGCGATCTTCCTCCCACAGGGAGCGGACGATTTCGATAGCGCGATCGCGCGTGCGGCGCGATGGCTTCGAGCCGCGCAGGACGACGAGTGTCCCCTGGCGATCGGCGGGCTCGCACTCGAGGTCATCGACGACCAAGTAGCAAAGGCGATTTGACACGCGCGGCCTCGCGTTTTTTGATTTGTGTTCGGTAACTTTAACCCAGGACGGGGTACGTTTTGCGTTGCCGAAACGTTCGTTTGCATTGCATCGACATTGCGGCGGCCGATCGTGCGTGAAGAGCCACATTTTGACGATCTCGGAGCGAGCCCGAATCCCCAATCTGAATCTCAAACCCGAATCCCAAAGCCGTGGCGCGACGGTATCTCATGCCATCACGAGCGCCTGCTGGGCCTCAAGCCTTGTGAACGATTCGGCCTCCGTGTGGTGCTTGCCGGTCTGGCGATCGGTGGCGCGATCGGCTGGGATCGCGGTCGTCGCGCAGCGCTTCTCGGGCGCTGGCACCGACGCCGTTGGCATGGCATGGCACAGGAGAGCTATTCGAGTGCGTCACCATGGACTTTCTGGCGAGTGAGACCGCTGCGCCGACGAAGCTGCCACCCGCGAGCGAGCGAGTCAGGTTGTCAATTTCGAGAGTGTCAGTGTAGAAAGTAGAACAGCCCTGCTTCAGACGAGTCGCGATGCTCGACGTATGTTTGCCGGAGCGGCTGTTTCGCGTACCCAACAGTCAGGCAGTTCGACGGTGGTTAGTTTCTTCCAAAACCTATTTTCGAGTTCAAAGAACGGTGTCGGCCTCGAGGTCTGCACCGATCGCGTTAACCTCGTCAAGCTGAAAAAGCAGGGCGTCGGTTACAAGCTCGATTTCTTCGCGACCGAGGAGTTGCCAGAAGGGCTCTTCGAGGAGGGAGAAATCGTCGATCGACCCGCAATGGCCGAGCTGCTCGATGAGTTCGTCACGGCCAACAAGGTTAATCCGAAAAATATCGCCACGGCGATCCCCGGTCGCGAGTCGATCGTGCGCCTCGTACCCGTGCCTGCCGAACTCGAAGACGAAAGCGAGCTGCGCGACTACATCAACCAAGAGGCGGGCCTCTACTTGCCCTTTCCGCGCGAAGAAGCCGACGTTGATTACCAGCGCCTCGGCTCATTTATCGACGAAGACGACATCGAGAAAGTCCAGGTGCTGCTCGTCGCCACGCGCAAGGACGTCACCGACAGCTACATCGCCACTTTCCAAGAGGCGGGCCTGGGTCTCGATATTATCGAGGTCAGCAGCTTTTCGATCTTGCGCACGATTCGCGACCAACTCCAGCAGTTCACCACCTCCGAAGCATCGGTCTTGGTCGATCTCGAATTCGACAGCACCGAGCTGGTCGTCGTCGTCGATGGCGTGCCGCAGTTTTCACGAACGATTCCGATCGGTTGTTTCCAGATACAGAGCGCTCTGTCGGAGGCGATGAACCTACCGCCGTCACGTAACGTCGAGCTGCTCCAGGGCATGACTTTGCCCGTCGATGGAGTCGAAGCGATGACGATGGGTACGATGGGAGGAGAAAACCCCGGAACCACAGCCATGATGAAAGTGCTCGGCGAACTGGCCGATGAAGTGCGACGTTCGATCGACTTTTACCTCAACCAAAGCGACGGGCTCGAAGTGGCGCAAATCTTTCTCGTCGGCCCCGGCAGCTCGGTCGGGCAGCTCGACGAATTTTTCATGCAGCGTCTGAGCATTCCAGCGACGCAAATCGATCCCGTGGCCAACCTCGGCTTGGAGATCGACGAAGAGCTGATCCCGCCCGTGCAGCGCCCCGGCCTCGGTGTGGCGCTGGGTTTGAGCCTGCGGGAGGTATAGGTCGTGTACAGCATTGACATTAATTTTCTCGACGATCGTCCGGAGTACAACGCCGAGGTCGAAACGAGCTCCGGTGGCGGCGGCATTTCGCTAGACGTCGAAGGGCAAACGGCGCTGATTATCGGCGCTGCGGTCGCGATCGCACCGCTGGCGCTAGTCGGCGTTGGTTGGCTCTACCTGACTCAGGTTTCGATTCCGCAGCTAAAGACTCGCCAGCAGGAACTCGATGCCGAGTTGGTTGCGTTCCAGCAGAAAGAGCAGGAGCTGGCCGCAATTAAAACTGAGGAAACCCAGATCGAAGCGCAAACCCAATCCCTCGCGGGCGTGTTTAACTTCGTGACGCCCTGGTCGGCGGTACTGCAAGACCTGCGCGATCGCACCCCACCCGGCGTCCGCATCGACGGGGTCGTCCAAACTGACTTAGAAACCGGCGCTGCGATTGCGGCGGCTCCGGCGGAAGAGGGGGCGGTGATTCCTACCGTTGAGGGCATACCGACGAGCGTTACAATTCGCGGCATTGCAAGCTCCTTCAGCGATGTGAATGACTTCCTGGTTGTTTTGCAGCAGTCCAATTTCTTTGAGGGTTCGGCAACCCGACTGTTGACCTCCGAGACCGAAGATAACCCGAGTACAATCGTTCAGGGAGCGGAAACCCCGTTCGTCGGCGAACTGGGCACTGTCGTTCAATTCCAGATCGAAACGCAGCTCTCGCCGATCGCGGCGGCGAGCATGTTGGGTGAACTGGAAGCGAAAGGGGCCGCTGGCCTCGTCAACCGTATCCGCCGCTTGCAAGCCCGAGGAGTGATCGAGTAATGAGCCAGGCAGACGATATTTACGAAGAAGAAGAGGGTCTCGTGCTCTTTGGGATCGCCATGTCGCCGACGATTCTCGGTGTCATTTTGGCGGTCTTGGGCATTGGCGGGGCCGTCTGGCTGGGTCTCAATCTCGTGCGCCCAGCCCTCGACGAGCGCACCCAGCTCGCTGAGGACATCCAGGCCAAAGAGGACAAGCTCAGCCAGCAGGGCGATATCCAGGCGAAGATTGATGCAGCGCGTTCCGAGCTGGAGGCCGCCCGAGAAACCCAGCGCGACGTGCTCGGCATGTTTGCCAGCAAAGATAGCCTGAGTACGCTCCTGCTCGATCTCAACCAGCAGGTCGAGCAGCGCAACGCTCAGCTCAATGCGACCCCGCTGCCCCAGCGCTTGTCTTCGCGCAACTGCCCGGCCTACGTGGTCGAGAACTTCCAGGCGGTGAGCAACAGAGCCGACGGCTTCTTCGCGACGGCGGCGCTGACTGGCTTCGAGCCCATCGTGCTGGACGCGAATTCTGCGAATGCGAACGCGGCGGCAATCGCCGATGATGGCCTCGAGCTGGTGCAAGATGGCTCGCTCGGCAGCGGTGCGAACGGTCAAATCAAGCGCCAGACCTACACGGTTTCGTTTGAGGGTAGCTTTGTCCAAACCCAGGAGATCTTTCGCCAGCTCGAGCGGTTGCAGCCGCTGCTATTGGTGAAAGATGTCGAAATGTCAGTCCAAGGTCGCCCAATCCTGTTTGGCAACGCTCAGCCGTTAGATAACTGCCAACCGGATCTATCTTTGGAGACAGAGTTCACGCTACAGGCACTGCTGCCGCTCTCGACCGACGAGCTACTCGAGCAGGCCGCAGCGGAAGCAGCGGCAGCGGCAGCCGAAGGCGAAGACGGCCAACCACCCGCTCAGTAGCCCCGTGAGGCAACGAAATCGGTACGTTTCGCCGCCATTGGGCTGCGTTTCTGGCGCTCGGCGTACTGTTTGTTGGCGTTTGCGATTTAAAGAACCGTTAATTTTGGCAAATTGCGGTTAAATTGGGGCAGGCTTTAGCCATGTTGGCGATCCGGTTCTCGCGATCGCCTTCGTTTGTATCGACAACGGCTTAGCTCTACGATCGCGACCGAACTAGTGGGCTACACTGGCGGTTGCGACCCTGCCATCATGGGGCAGACTGTGGCACAGATGAGGAGAATGCGGTGAAAAACGTTTTGAAACTGAGCGGGCTCGGCTTGAGCGCGGCGCTGGTCGGCCTCGCGCCGGAGATTGCCCACGCGGAACCGACGCAGGTCACGAATGTCGAGGTAGTCTCGACCGATACTGGCTTGCAACTTTTCATGGAGACCGCCGAGGGCGATCGTCCCCAGATTTTTCTGGTCAAGCGCGGCACTGACTTGGTTGCAGACTTGATCAATACGCAGCTGAGCCTGCCCCAAGGCCAGAGCTATACCCAAAACGATCCGGCTCAGGGCATTGCTTCAGTTTCCGTGACGGCGCTGGATGCAAACAGCACCAGAGTCGTCGTTTCTGGCTATGGGGTCGCGCCAGAGGGCCGCGCGATCGATGACGCATCCTCGGGCGGCATTATCCTCAGCTACACGACCGGTGAGGGTGCGGCGCTGGGTAGCGCGATCGCGCCGCCAGGGATTTCGAGCGCCCCGATCGCCCAAGCCCAGGGAGGCTTCCGCAACCCGAGCCCCGATGTCTTGATTCCGAACCCGGATATCGAAATCGACGGTGTGCCGATCGACGGCATCGGGCCGATCAACCCCGTACCGCAATTCCAGCCCCGTGCTGTTGCACCGCCGGTCGGCGATATCGCGATTTCGACGACAGATGTTTCCTCTTTCACGCTGAACCTGCGAACGGCAGAACGCGTGCCGCGCCTGGTGCTGCGTGAAGCCCCGGTCGAGGACGTGCTGGCGCTGTTGGCGCGGGCAGCGGGCCTGAACCTAGCCTACGTGGCCGAAGCGCCGGGTTCTGAAGGGCCAGATGGCGCATCTGCAAGACGAACGATCTCGCTCGATGTAGAAAATGAAGCCGTCCAGGATGTCTTCAACAATGTCCTGCGCCTGAGCGGCCTCCAGGCCAACTTGATGGGCAATACGGTCGTCGTAGGTAGCGAGCTGCCCGACGAAGCGCGCAACGTGATTACTCGTACGCTTCGCCTCAATCAAACAGAGGTGGTTGCGGCGCGTGATTTCCTTTTAGCCCATGGTGCCGAGGCTGCGTTGATCAGCACTCAGACTCAGACTCAAACCATCCGAGAGGGCCAGCAGGGCGAACTAGGGGCGACGAGCCAGACGACGACGACGACGAGAACTCGTTTGGAGCCCCTCACGCTCGATAGCCAAGACGATCCGTATACTGGCTATGCCGCGCTCCCTTTGCGAGGGCTTCTAGTTTCAATCGCACCTCGCGGTCGTGGTATTGACGAGGTCGCGAATGAAATTTCGCTGACGGGCGATCCACGCAAAGTTGAAATTGCGACACAGCTTATAAGTCAGCTTGAAACGCGCCGCCGTCAAGTTGCCGTTAACGTCAAGATTGTTGATGTATCGCTGAGCAATCAAGATAACTTCAACACCAGCTTCTCATTTGGTGTCAATGACACTTTTGTTTCGTCAGAGGACGGAACAGCTTTTCTAAACTTCGGCGGAGTGAACCCGCCGAGCAATGTCAACCTTAACCTTTCAAACCCCGTACCGCCGATTCTCGGGCCGGAGTCACCGATCGGACAATTTCCAAATCGATTCCTTTCCACCCTTGAGGCGCAGATTGTTAATGGAAATGCAAAAATCCTGACCGATCCGACATTAGTCGTTCAGGAAGGCCAGACGAGTGTTGTGAGCCTAGTAACGGAAGTTGTTGGTGAAGTAACGGTCACATTCAACGATACGAACTCTGGAACGCGAGAAACCCGTAACGTCGAGAAAGAAGAAGTTGGTTTGCGTCTTGCTTTATCGATCAACCAGATTGACGATAATGGCTTTGTTACCTTAAACGCCAACCCTTCTGTCAGCGCTCCAGTCGGCCAAGAGGATCTTGGCGATGATGGGTTTGTGACGCTCATCCAGACTCGCGAGGTGAATTCGGGACGGATTCGTCTCCGAGATAATCAAACTCTCGTACTCTCTGGCATCATCCAGGACAGCGATCGGACGGAGGTGCGTAAGGTTCCCATCCTTGGTGATATTCCTCTGCTGGGTGCGCTATTCCGCAGCACGAGACGCGACAACGATCGCAACGAGGTGATCGTGATTCTGACGCCGAATATCCTCGACGATTCAGACCGGAACACCTTTGGCTATAGCTACACGCCGAGCCGCGAAGCACGCGACTTCATCCAGCAGCAGAGCAACTTCGGTAATTAGCCGAAACTAGAGCGCTTTGCAAACTCCTCATTGACCGATATGGCCGCTTCTTCTGTGTTTTGAAGGCGCGGCCTTTTTTGTTTAAGGTGGCTTTCGAGCGTACCGAGAAGAAACACCATGACTCAAGCTAAGCGGCCCGGACTGGCGATCGCCGCGATCGCGGTTATCTCGTTCAGCCTGCTGCCGATCCTCTGGCAGCTTTTCACATCGTTCAAAACTAACGACGCCATCACAACGATCCCCAGCGTTTATTTCCCGAATCTCCAGCAGCTGACGCTAAGCCAGTACACCAGCCTGTTCGAGCAGCAGCCGTTTCTGCGCTACATCTTCAATAGCGCCTTTGTGGCGATCGTCTCGACGCTGCTGTGTCTGGCGATCGGGACACCTGCGGCCTACGCCCTGGCCCGCCTTAAGCTGCCGGGTGAAAACCTGATGCTGGCGCTCGTGACGCTCGTGACGCTCTTTCCCTATATCCTGCTGTTTCTGGGTTTGCTCGAGCTGGTTCGGTTTGCGGGCTTGGGTAACAACTACCTGGCATTGCTCGTGCCCTATACCGCCATCAATTTGCCGCTGACGATTCTTGTGATGCGGAGCTTTTTTCAGCAGCTCCCGCGCGATCTGGAGGACTCGGCGCGGGTCGATGGCTATGATACTGGCCAAATGCTGGTGCAGATTCTGCTGCCGATGACCGCTCCGGCCTTGGTGACGACGGGAATCTTGGCGTTTATCTTTGCGTGGAACGAGTTTATTTTCGCGCTGAGCTTTATCAGCGAGGAGTCGATGAAGACGATCCCGATCGCGGCGGCGCAGATCGGTGGCGCATCGACCTATGAAATTCCCTACGGCACGATCGCGGCGGCGACGACGATCGGAACGCTGCCGCTGGTGGTGCTGGTGCTGGCATTCCAGCGCAAAATCGTCCAGGGTTTGACGGCTGGAGCCGTTAAGGGCTGAGAGTACTCTACGGGAAAAGCGCCTGCTGTCTGGAGGGCGAGCACTGAGCGTCGTCGTTAGCGTCACGTTCGCGAAGCGAATCGTGCTATGCCCAGGCGATCGACGAGGCCGACGCTACGCGAACGATAAGCTCGGCTTTCATTGGCAACTTCTGGGCAAATATATTCTTGGAGTGCTTTAAGGGTCGTCAGCGTTCGGTGACACGACCGCGAGTCTGAGGGCGATCGACAATTGCGTTGTTGGGATAAAATCGGATGCCTGATATCTGATGGCCCTGTGTGGCACATCGATCGAGCCCTGCCACCGACACAGCAGCGGGCTTGCGACAGCTCTGTACTTTCCAACTTTATGAATAGCGTTTTCGGTAACGCCGCTCCCGACGTCCGCGATTCTCTCCTCGATACGTACTACGAGAAAATCAAGGGCGTTATCCTCGCCAAGCAGCACCCGGTGAGCGGCCTGCTGCCTGCCAGTACGGCGATCAACGAGCACGGGGACTACACCGACGCCTGGGTTCGAGACAACGTTTACAGCATTTTGGCAGCGTGGGGTCTGGCGCTGGCGTACCGCAAGACGGACGATCGCCAGGGTCGCGGCTACGAGCTGGAGCACAGCACGGTCAAGCTGATGCGCGGTCTGTTGACGGCGATGATGCGCCAGTCGCACAAGGTCGAGCGTTTCAAATACACCCAAGCGCCGCTGGACGCGCTCCACGCTAAGTACGATACGCCGACGGGCGACAAGGTCGTGGAAGACGATCGGTGGGGACACCTGCAAATCGATGCAACCTCGGTGTTCGTGCTGATGCTGGCGCAGATGACGGCGTCGGGCCTGTCGATCGTCTATGGCCTCGATGAAGTTAACTTCGTGCAAAATCTGGTGTACTACATCGGGCGCGCTTACCGGACACCGGACTACGGCATTTGGGAGCGGGGCAATAAAATCAACCACGGCAAGCCGGAGCTAAACGCCAGCTCGATCGGCATGGCGAAGGCGGCGCTGGACGCGATCGACGGGCTGAACCTGTTCGGCGCGCGGGGCGGGCAGGCATCGACGATCTACGTGCTGCCGGACGAGGTCGCTCGGATGCGGGTGACGCTGCAAACGCTGCTGCCGCGCGAGTCGGCCTCGAAGGAAGTCGATGCGTCGGTGTTGAGTGCGATCGGCTTTCCAGCTTTTGCCGTGGAAGATGCGGCGCTGATCGATCGCACTTACGAGAAGATCGTCGCGAAGCTGGAGGGTCGCTACGGCTGCAAGCGCTTCTTGCGCGACGGCCACCAAACGGCGATCGAAGATAGCGAGCGGCTGCACTACGAGCCGGAAGAGCTGCTGCGCTTTGTCGATATCGAGTGCGAGTGGCCGCTGTTTTTTACCTATCAGTACCTATTCCACCTGTTTCGCGGCGAGCGCGAGAAGGCGACGGAGTACCGCCAAAAGCTCGAGGCCGTCACGGTCGATCGCGACGGTTGGGCGCTGCTACCGGAGGTGTACTACGTGCCTGCCGATCGCATCGAAGCCGAGCGCCAAAATCCCCACAGCCAAGACCGCCAGCCCAACGACAATCTGCCGTTGGTTTGGGCGCAGAGTCTGTTTTGGCTTGGCAAGCTGATGGATGATGGCGCGATCGTCCCCGGCGATCTCGACCCGCTGGGCAATCACCTGAAATCAAACGATCGCCAGCGGCCCCGAGTCCAGGTGGCGCTGCTGACGGAAGATTTAGACCTACAAGCCGACCTGGCCACCTACGGCATCGCGACCCAAACGCCCGAGGAGATCGCGCCCATCCAGGTGCGACCCGCTCGCGATCTGACCCAGGTTTACGAGCGCATCGGTCGCAACGATCGCCTCGGTCTAACTGGCCGCCCCGGCCGTCGGCTCCGCAGCCTCAGCACCTCGCAGATCTACTGGCTGCGTGGCGAGACCGTAGTCTTTTTGCCGTCGTTCCTCAACCAGCGCGAGTTTTATCTGACGCTGGACTACCATTTCCTGGTCGAGCAGATCCGCAGCGAGCTGGCCTATGTGTACCGCCACTGGCACAGCCTCGGCCGCCCGACGATGACGCTGATGCTGACGCGGCAACTGCTCGATACCGGTCGCGATGCCATGCTCGACTTGATTCACCAGCTCGAGAGCGGCGAATGCGGCGGCATTCCCGTCCAGCTCGGAACGCTGGCGCAGTTCGTGCAGACATCGGGCTCCGAGCGCATCGACTTTATTCACGGCCACGACTTTGAAACGGCCACGACTTGCGATTCGGGTGTCCCGACGAACGCTCTGCCGTTCCTGCCCGAAGCCAGTCAGCCGCTGACGCCCGGCCAAGAGTTCGACATCGAGAGCGAGCGCAACGTCGGGGCGCTGGTTGCTCGCCTGCGCGAGACGCGCAACATCTACGAGCAGACCGAGATTTTGCACACGATCGCCACCCTCGAGTCGCTGCACTTCAATACGGGGATCGGTCACGGCGCGACGGTCGCCGACCTGCTCGAAGAGCTGTACGCCAAGGCCAGCCGCGTCCGATCGGGCGAGACCAACGAAGCCTACTGGTCGCTGGTGCGTTACACCGCCGGTCTGCTCGGTCGCTACAACATCGGTCTCTCGGACGCCGTGACGGACATCTTGGTGCGACAAAAGCAGATCCTGATCGGGAAGGCATTCAGCGAAGATTCGCTTATTGTCGAGCCGCTGCCGCTGGAAGAAATCGTCGATAAGATCGCCCACTTTTGTCGGGAAGATATCCGCGATCGCGTCCTGACCCAGGAAATTTTGATTTACCTGAGCGGTATCGTCAAAGCCGAGCCGAAGCTGTTCGACGGCTTTTTGACGCTGCGGGTGGGCTACTTGATTCTGCTGCTGACCAGCGAGCTAGCGCGGGAGCGAGGTCTGACCCAGGACGAAGCCTACAACCAGCTGATGTTCCTGTCGCCGTTCGAGATTAAGACGCGCTTGCGGAATGCGATCGCCGGTTACGGCGGTCTCGGCTCGACCCTCGAGCAGCAGGAGACGCTCCATCCGCGCAAGAGCGATCGCGCCGTGGACTGGCACGTGCTGCCCCAGCCGTCGGACGATAATGCTCGCGATACGGACTGGCATCGCCAGCGCCAGCACGACGGCGCGGCGGGCCGCGTTCCGGTGAACTTCTATCCCGGCGTTTGGAAGCTGCTGCAAAACTGTAAGGGGCTGGTGATTGGCGACAAGCTCGAAAGTCGCAACCGTCTCGACAGCGATCCGATCGTCTCGGAGATGACCCCCGGCGAGAAAAACTTCGCGCTGCGGGTCGAGCGCCTGCTGAATAAAATCCACGCGCCCCAGTACCGCCAGCTCACGATTGAGGCGCTGACCGAACTGGTGGCGATCTTCGGGCGCAACCCCTATCTGGTGCTCGATGACTACATCGTTCTCGACGTGCTGATCGGCCACGCCGTTCGTCTGTCGTGGCTCGACGCTCGCCCGGAGCGCCACGATCGCTACGACGAAGACAAGTCTCTGGCCTGGGCGCAGTTCTACCAGATGTCGCCGTTTCGCTGCGCTACCTACTTCGTGCGCGCCTTCCAGTTCCTGACTCAGCTAGAGGGCGAGATCGCCGCGTAGCGCGTTTCTCGAAGGCTTTTCGCCTCTACTGCTGGTTGGCCGTACAGGCGGCGTCGAGGACGGCGAAGTCTCCGCGCTCGAATACGGCGCAGCGATCGATATCCTGGGCTAAAGTCGGCGTCTGACCGGCTTCGAGGCTGTCGATCGCCGTGGCGATCGTCCGCACCATCGGGTCGTCCTGGAACTCCGACTTCGCCATTCCGCCGAGGCGCTCGTCGTTGCGTAGCGCCTCGGCGTTAAAGCTCGATCGCCGCACGACCCAGAAGCCCAGATCGTAGCGCTCGACGAACGCCGCCACGCGGGCGCGATCGGGGCTGTAGAACGCTTCGATCATGTCGATGCCGCGCTGTTTGAGCGGCTGGTAATACCCCTGGTGATAAGGGATGGCGTACTCGAAGCCGAAGACGATCGAGCGTTGGACTAGGGTGGGCAGGTTGTTGATTTCGCCGTCGATTCCGGCCAGCTTGCTGGCGATCGGGGTCGTTTGCAGAAAGGCGTACAGCTCCGGCTCGCGACCGGTGCGGTATGCCTGCCGGGTGTTGTCGTGCAGCCACAGGGGCGAGGCCGCTACGGAGAATAGCAGTGCCGCTCCGAAGACGCCACCGACGACACCCCACACCGTCAGCCGCCGCGATTGCGTCAGCCCGCGCCAAAGCGCCTCGATGCAGATCGTGACGAAAATTGCCGAGGCGATCGACATCATCAGCTTGAGGTTGTGGTGGGTGTAGCGGCTCGGCAGGTGTAGCCGAAACAGCAGCAGATGCGCGAGACCGAACAGCCCCACCGTCGTCAGCAGCCACCAGCCGAACAGCGCCGACTTGCGATCGAGCTGCTTCACCAGAGGGAAGACGCCTGGAAAGCGCGTCACCACTGGTAAGAAGACCCCAAACCATAGAAATGTCGGCGTATGGTTCGGGAAAAAGCCGCTGCGATCGCCGCTCGTCCAAAACTTCCAGAGATCTTCGTCGAAAAAGCGGCTGCGACCGCGCGGCCAGAATTCTGCCGACTGTCGCGCTTCCTCCAGACCGATCGTCGGGCCGTATTCGCCGCTGCCGATCGCGTAGGGAATCAAGACGACGATCGCCAGCAGCCAAAGGCTGAAAAACCAGCGTGCTGCTCCGATCTCGACCGTGGGAGCGAATACCGACGATTTCCCCGACAGTCGCCCCACCAGCGCGGGCAACACCGCCGCGCAGCCGCCAACGAAGGCGATCGATCCCTCGACGATCGCGTACTGCGGGTAGAACGAAACGGTCAGCACGATTCCCAGAGCCGCCTGCCACCAACTACGACGCACGACCCCCAGCAAAAAGACGGCCAGCACCAGATAGACAAAAGCACGCGGCGTCGCCGACACCAGGTCGTCCTTCATCCACAGAGTCATATTCAAAATCGCACTCGCCAGGAATCCCGCCAGGGGCAGTGCCAACAGCTCGAGCGTAATTTCGTAGACCACCAGTGTCGTTGCAAGTGCAATCAAAACTGGCAGGAAGCGGCTGAAGACAAACGGCGCGACGCCCAGCCAGTCCACGATGCGGTACAGCGTCGTGTACCCCAGAGGCGCGACGCTCTGAAAATAGTCGGCGATCGGGTCGTTCGGTAGCAGCTCTGGGTTCGCAAACCGCACCATCCAAAAAACGTGCTGACGGACGTCGTCCTGGACGATTAGCGGATCGACGAGTGCATCGCGCACGACAAACAGCCCCAACACCAGCGCGAATATCGAACTGACGGCGATCCCGATCGCCCTGCCGTGGGTGTCAGGTTGCGTCAGCCATTGGGCGACGCGCACGAAGAGATTCGAGCGGACGTTGGACATGCAGTTGGGAGGTGGGACAGCAGGCGCGCAGTCGTCAAGAGCGCTGACGACGCGGCTCGGACACAGCCTACCGAAATTCTGGACGCCCGAGATCGCTGTGGGGCGGCTCGCTCGAACGGATTGTGCGATGTCAAAGGCAAATTTGAACCCAACCACTCTTCGACGCGATGGCGATCGGAATGTTCCGAAGCGCTCGAGTGGCGATCGGGCCATTTTTTAAACTTCTTGTAAAGTAATTCTCCGTATTTTCTCCGTGAATATGAGGATTCGGTAAAGCCCTTAAATTTCAGTGGCGGTCGTAAAAGCCTGAAGACTACCGTGTGATCACGCGAACGCCATCCGGAGCAATGCGGAACTGTCAGTATCGAGCGCGCTCTTAGTGCAGTGAAATTACTCACTTGCCGATCGCTGCCTTCCCCCGGTCGTACGCAAGCACCTTCTAGTGGTCTCTCTCTGTGGCGAATCCAACCGTACTTGGCACCAACGCGCTCGACTTCTCCAGCACCGCCGGTGCGAGCGACGCTTTCCAGTTCACCGTGACCTTTGGCGACGACCTGGCTGTCTCCTACGCTTCGATCGACAGCAGCGATATCCGCATTACCAGCGCTAACGGATTCGACGGGCTCGCGACTCTGGTCTCGATCGACGCTGACACCGACGCACCGACCCTAACCGCAACCTACGAGCTGAGCGCGATTTCCGGTTCCTGGTCGGCGGGCGACAGCGGCACGTACACCCTGAGGCTGGAGCCAAATCAAGTTATCGACAGCGGCGGGAACTTCGCTGCCGCGATCGACCTGGCCAGCGTCGAGTTTGCGATCGCCGAGCCGACGCCCACCCAGTTCCGTGTCGAAGCCGAAGACATGGCGCTGACGAACTACATCCCTAAGAGCAGCTCCAGTGCCTCCGGCGGCGAGTATCTAGAACTCCACAACACGGGATTTAGCGAAGGCAGCGCCAGCTATACCTTCGACGGCGCAGCGGGCTATTACGACATTGCGGTCGGCTACTTCGACGAAAACGACGGCGTTGCTTCGGCGTCCGTGTCGGTGAATGGCACGCAGCTCGGAAGCTGGGAGTTTGACGAAGAACTCGGTGGCAACGCTGCCAGCAGCAACACCTTAACCTCGAAGACGGTGGCCATTTCGGTAGCGCTGGCGGCGGGTGATGTCGTGACGCTGGACGGGCTGGCCTCGAGCGCTGAGTGGGCGCGATTCGACTACATGGAATTCGTACCCGCCGCCGAGCCAGCGCCGGGAGAGATTGGATTCGGAGCAACGAGCTACAGCAGCGAAGAAGGCAGCACAGTAGAAGTAGAACTAGTGCGGACAGGTGGAAGCGCCGGTGAAGTAAGCGTGACGCTGAATTCGAGCGACGACACGGCGGTAGCAGGCGAAGACTACGGCGCAACATCCCAAGTCGTAACCTTCGGTGCCGGTGAGATCTCAAAAACGGTAGAAATCGCGGTTGCCGACGACAGCGTAGCCGAAAGCGACGAAAGCTTCGGCCTGACGCTCTCAAATGCAACAGGCGGCGCGACGCTGGGAGCGAGCGCAGCCACGGTGGCGATCGCGGACGACGATCTGCCCGGTGAAATTGCCTTTTCCAGCACGACCTACAGCGGCGCGGAAGGCGGCACGGTAGAAGTCGAGCTGGTGCGGACGGGCGGCAGCATCGGTGAAGTGAGCGTAACGCTCACTTCGAGCGATGGCACGGCGCTAGCCGGAGACGACTATGACGCGACAGATCTAGTCGTAACGTTTGCCGACGGCGAAACAATCCAGACAGCAACGATCGCCCTGGTGCAAAACGACGACACCGAAGAGAGCGAAAGCTTCGGCCTAGCTCTATCGAACGCAACAGGCGGCGCAACGCTGGGAACGGATACGGCGACGGCAACGATCGCCGACGACGACCAACCCGCCGCGCAGTTCCGAGTCGAAGCCGAAGACATGGCGCTGACCAACTACACGACGAAGTCCACGAGCGCCGCATCGGGCGGCCAATACGCCGAACTCCACAAAACGGGCTTTAGCGAAGGCAGCGCCAGCTACATCTTCGACGGCGCGGCGGGCAACTACGACGTCATCGTGGGCTACTTCGACGAAAACGACGGCGTTGCATCGGCCACGTTCTCAGTGAACGGCACGCAGCTCGAAAGCTGGGAGTTCGACGAAGAACTGGGCGGAAACGCAGCAAGCAGCAGTACCCAAACCTCGCGGACAGTGGCGACGTCGCTCGCGCTGATGGCAGGAGATACGCTGACCCTCGATGGCTTTGTCGAAGCGGGTGAGTGGGCGCGCTTCGACTATGTCGAGTTTGTGCCCGCAGCCGAGCCAGCGCCGGGAGAGATTGGATTCGGAGCAACGAACTACAGCAGCGAAGAAGGCGGCACGGTAGAAGTCGAGCTAGTGCGGACGGGCGGCAGCGTCGGCGAAGTGAGCGTGACCCTGAGTTCGAGCGACGACACGGCGGTAGCCGGAGACGACTACGGCGCTGTCGCTCAGGTGGTTACCTTCGGTGCCGGTGAAATCTCGAAAACGGTGTCGATCTCGCTGACCGACGACGATATGACGGAAGAGAGCGAAAGCTTCGGCCTGGCGCTCTCGAACGCGACAGGCGGCGCGACGCTGGGAACGGATGCGGCAACAGTAGCGATCGCCGACAACGACCAACCGGGAGAAATCGCCTTTGCCAGCACGAGTTACAGCGGAACAGAAGGCGGGAGCCTAGAAGTGGAACTAGTGCGAACGGGCGGCAACGTCGGTGAAGCGAGCGTGACGCTGAGTTCGGGCGACGGTACGGCGTTGGCAGGCGAGGACTACAGCGCTCTAGCCCAAGTCGTGACCTTCGCCGACGGCGAGACGACAAAAACGGTAGCGATCGCCCTGGCCGACGACGATGTGACGGAAGAGAGCGAAAGCTTCGACCTAGCCCTATCGAACGCAACAGGCGGCGCAACGCTGGGAACGGATACGGCGACGGCAACGATCGCCGACGACGACCAACCCGCCGCGCAGTTCCGAGTCGAAGCCGAAGACATGGCGCTGACCAACTACACGACGAAGTCCACGAGCGCCGCATCGGGCGGCCAATACGCCGAACTCCACAAAACGGGCTTTAGCGAAGGCAGCGCCAGCTACATCTTCGACGGTGCGACGGGCAACTACGACGTGGTCGTCGGCTACTTCGATGAAAACGATGGCGTTGCGTCGGCAACCTTCTCGGTGAACGGCACGCAGCTCGATAGCTGGCAGTTCGACGAAGAACTGGGCGGAAACGCGGCAAGCAGCAGCACCCAAACCTCGCGGACGATGGCGACGTCACTTGCGCTGACGCCTGGAGATACGCTGACCCTTAATGGCTTTGTCGAAGCGGGCGAGTGGGCGCGCTTCGACTATGTCGAGTTCGTGCCCGTCATGCCCGACACGACGGCTCCGGTGGCGACGCTGGAAGCGGCATCCTCGGTCAGCGACACCGCTAACAGCTTCTCGTTTGACGTTGCCTACGCCGATGCCGCCGGACTCGACACCGCTAGCTTCGATAGCGACGATATTCGCGTCCTCGGGCCGGATGGCTTCGATGTTGCCGCCAGCCTAGTCGGCACGAGCGACAATACGGCCACGTACTCGATCGACCTGTCCGGCGGCGCGGCTCTGGGGTCGTACTCGATCGCGCTCCAGGCCCAGCAAGTTGCGGACATCAATGGCAACTTCGCCAGCGCCGCAGTGCTGGGCGACTTTAGCGTCGTGGAACCCGGCACGGCGGACTACAGCACGGCTTCGAGTGCAGCGATCGTCGATCTCAGCGCGGACTTCGGCTTCGTGTCGGACTACACCACCACGCCGAAGGTCATGCCGATGGGCGACTCGATCACCTATGGCGTCGTCGCTCACCCCAGCGACGTTGAGAGCGGCGGCTATCGCGCTGTGCTCTGGGACTCGCTCGAAGATCTGGGAATAGCAATTGACTTCGTCGGCTCGTCTTCAACACATCAAGGTGCGGTGGAGGACGACGATCACAACGGTTATCGCGGTAAAACGATCGACTGGTTGGCGAACGAAAGCTGGACGGGTCTCGACCGACAAGAAGACGGCCCGCCAGGAGGGCTGATTCAGTCGCTGTCGGAGGAGCAACCCGATGTCATTTTGCTGATGGCTGGTACGAACGATGCAAGAACGGATGACGCTGCCGATATGTTGAGTGAGATGGAAAACTTGCTCGACAAAATTGCGGCCAACTCTCCGAATGCGGACGTGCTCGTGGCAGAACTGCCGCCCAGCTTGAGCAGCGCCTCGGGCGGAACGACTCGCCAACAGCGCATTCAAGACTTCAACGCAGCGCTGCCGGGCCTTATCGCCCAGAAGCAAAGCGAAGGACTCAACGTCGCTTACGTACCGACGGGCCTGACGGAAGACGATATTTCTTCGCCCAGCATCGACAACGGCCTGCACCCGAATCAGGGCGGGTTCCAAAAAATCTCCGATGCCTTCGAGAGCAGCCTGCTCGATAGCCTCGGACAGGTCGATACCCTGGAGGCCAGCGTTCAGAACGTGCGCGGCTCGGCCTTCGACGATCGCCTGACGGGCGACGCGACCGATAACGTCATTACCGGCGGAGCGGGCTTCGATACCCTGTCCGGTGGCGGCGGTGCGGACACCTTCGCCTACACGTCGGCCAGCGAGGGCGGTGATACGATCGCCGATTTCGACAGTGACGATCGCCTCGAGATCGATGCGGCGGGCTTTGGCGGTGGACTGGCGGCGGGTGTCGCTCTCGCGGAAGCTGCTGCTGCCACGGGAACGTTTGTCAGCGGCAGCCAGCCCGCGCCCCTGGGCGTCATGGCGAACTTCCTGTACGACACGGCCTCGGGTGTGCTCAGCTTCGATGCGGACGGTAGCGACCCGCTGGCAGCGGTGACGTTGGCCGTGCTGTCGGGGTCTCCCCAGCTCGCATCGAGCCAGCTCGCGATCGTCTAGCTGCGTTGGATATGAGTTTGCACTGGATATGAGTTCGTTGCTTCAGCTCCTCGGCGATCGTCGGGGAGCTTTTTTCTGGGTCGCAGATGCCAGGCGGATTGCTTCACAAATACAGGTTTCTGTGAAGCTTCGACAAAGAATTGGGAAAACCCGGTTTTTCGTCCAAAAGTCGAGCATAAACACGGACGTAGGTTTCGGGATCGGTCTCTAGGATGGGAAGTAAGACGACAGAAGCGATCGCGACCTGCAAGAGCGATTCCAGGCTGCGGGCTGAATTTTGCTAGTTTCGCTGCGGCATTGCGGGCTGCGCCGCAACTTCTGTTTAACTGACCCTTCTTTCATAACTATCGTGCGTTTTTCTCCAGCTTCCTCGATGTCTTCGATCGGTCGTGCGGCTTCGATCGCCGCGACGTTCCTAGCCCTCAATGCGGTCGCGCCGTCCCACGCCGTAGCGTTTTCGCTAACGAACTCACTGGGGACGCTGGAGTTTCTCGAGAAGTCGGGCGACTTTGAAATTACGGGCGGCGAAACCGATGATGAAACCTTCCGACTCTTTCAAGATGTGACGGGGCCAAACCTCGATTTGTTCGCTACGATTACTGGCCTGCCCTCTCTGATTCCCTACAACGTCATTCAGGGGTACGACGACAACAACCAGCCGATCGTCCTCGGCCAAATCTACGGCTTCTGGTTCGAGAGCGTGCTGACCAACCGCACCGACTCGGCCTGGACGTTTTTCGACCACGAGCTGCAAGAGAACTATCAGGTGGCGAGCCCGGACGATGACGGTCTGTCGTTCGCACAGGGTCTGGGGATCGTGCCGATCTCCGACGGATTCAGCGCGCTCGAGCAAGTTGAGGACGTGCGCGACTTCGTGAACTTCTCGGGGGGGACGGTCGGTGTTGGCGAAACCGTCACGTTCCGCTATTTCGTAGCTGACTGGACGCCGGAAGAAACGTTTTTCCTGCGCCAGCGTCCGAACTTTTCCGCTGCGAGCGGCAGCTTTGTCGAGCCGCCCGCCAGCGAACCCGTTCCCCCTACGCAATCCGAGCCCCAGTCCGAGACGCCATCCGAGCCGAGCCCTGCGCCCAGTCAGCCCCAGGATGTGCCCGAGCCCGGCGCGATCGCTGGACTGCTGGCCTTTGGGGCGATCGCTTACTCGCGCCGCCGCGCAGCAGCCTGAACCGAATCGAGCGACGGCCTCTGTCGAGTACGGCCTCTGTCGAGTTCTGTTGATTTCGGGGCCGAGCCCGAGCGTTACTATTCTTTAAGAACGCTCACCCCTCGACCCGTAAATCGACTCATACTTATGACTTCTTGGTTCTCCTCCGCGCTGATCCCGACCTCGCTGATGGCGATCGGGCTGGCGTTTTTTATCCGCGCTTCGGCGAAAGAGCGCACGGAAGAGCTGGAGCTGGAGTGTCACCGCAGCGCCAGCGAAGTCGATCGCCTTGCCAAAGCGCACCTGACCGGACGCACCTACCGCATCGCAAAAACCGAAGACGGCACGACGCTATTTGAGGGTCAGGTCAGACCGAGCGTATTTCTAGCAATTTTCCTCAGCGTTCTGGCCGCTGTCGGGTTCGCCTGCGTCAGCCTGATCGTCGGGACAGTGGTTCCCAGTCTGGCCGACTCGGCGATCGGCGTAACGGCGCTCTCGCCGCTGGCGGGCGCGTACTACTGGGCGAAAGCGGCTAAAAGCGAGCGCGTGGCGATCTCAGTGCGCGAACCAGAGGCCGCGAGCGAGTCGGCGACGGGCGCGCCTGGTAGTCTGCTGACGGCGATCGGACACCGGGACGAGCTGCTGGTCTTGCGTCA
Organism: uncultured cyanobacterium; assembly: GCA_937899645.1. GTDB lineage: Bacteria > Cyanobacteriota > Cyanobacteriia > Cyanobacteriales > Geitlerinemataceae > RDYZ01. The sequence goes on from CALCCD010000009.1 coordinate 27,023, forward strand.
GATGCTGAAGTCCGAGGGGGCGATCTAGAGGCGCGACGCACGGGCGCAGTCGGGAAAACGCTGGAAAACGCTAGAGTGAAGCAGAGGTCAATGCACCTCGCCAGTCCGCGCACGCTACCCGACTCGCGATGACTCAATCCGTTCCGCCCCGCCAACCGTCCGAAGATATCGCCTCGCAAGAGACCGTTCGTCTGGCCCCGAGCTACGCGATCCCGATCGTCATCGTGCTGGTCGCGATTCCGCTGGTGTTGCTCTCGCCCTGGCTGGCTGGGGCGATCGGGCTATTTGGAATTTTCTTGCTGGTGCAAACGACAGCGATTCGGCTCGAGTTCACCGCGACGGGGCTCGATGTTTTGCGCAACGACGAGCGGTTTCGCCAGTTTCCCTACCGCGACTGGCTGAACTGGGAGATCTTCTGGTCGCCCGTACCGATTTTGTTTTACTTCCGCGAAGTCAACAGCATTCACTTTATTCCCGTGCTGTTCGATGCGACGGCGCTACGCGACTGCCTAGAGCGCCGCGTCCCGCTCGAAAGCTTGCCGAATTCTGCGATCGATCCGCCGCAGTCGTAGCTTCGCGGTGTCGATCGCCCTATTCCCACCCGCGCGGCCTGTTCGATTCGCAGCGTCGTGCTTTACCGTTAGTTAGTCGGCTCGATTTCGATAGTTCATGTCTAACAGCCAACCTCCCAACGATCCCAACCTCGATCGCGACCTCTGGGGCGACGAAGAACCCTACGAGCGCCCGCAGATCGACCTGAAGCGCAAGCAGGGTGACGATCTCGAGACGAGTAACTGGGACGATGCCGACGATTACGGTCGCGAGTACGACGAAGTTCCCGGCTATGGTGCGGGTGCACCGAGCCGCCCGGCCAGCCCCGACCCCGAACCGGAGACGTTGCCACCGTCCGATCGAGAAGAACCGCCGTACTCTAGCGCAATGTCCGAGCCGCAATACCCCAGCGCAGCGTCCGAACCCAGCGTGAATTTCGGCGATCCGGAATTATTTGAAGAAGAGCCATTCGAGTCGAACGGCGAACCTGTTGTCGAACCCGCTGAGCCGGTTGCTGAGGATCGCCTCGCGCCAGAGTCGATGCCTGCGCCAGAGCCCAGCGCCGCCTCCGAGTCCGTCTCCGAGCGCATCCCCGAACCCGCTCCTACCGAGCCCGCCCCTCCAACAGTGGCCGAAGATCGCGAAGCCACTGCGCGGGCGGAGCTGCGAGCTGAACCAGCGGTGGAACCCGTTGCCGCGCCCGAACCCGAGCCCGATTTGGAAACTACAGCTTCAAGCCCCGACCCGAGCGCCAATCAAAGCGGCGACCCAAGCGCTGAAGTCGCCGCACTGCGGACCGAGGTCGCCGAGCTGCGCGCTCAAAAATCCGAGCTACAAAGCGACCTGCGATCGCTCGCCCGAACTTCTTTGCAAGACCTCGAAGCGCGCCGACAGAAGCTGCAGGTCGAAGTCGAGCGCCTCGAGCGCCGCCAAGCGCGCATCCAAGCAGAGATGCGAACCACCTTCGCCGGGTCGTCCCAGGAGCTGGCCGTACGCGTTCAGGGCTTTAAGGAATACCTAATCGGCAGCTTGCAGGATCTGAGCGTGGCCGCCGAGCGCCTCCAGCTTGCCCCGAAAGCGCCGCCCACCGAGCCGCCCGCCGCCTCTTCCGCACCGCCGCGCAGCCGCCCCCGACGCGATCGCACCGAACCTGCCCGCACTTCCCAGGACTTTACGGCGGTGTCGCGACGCGGCGGAATGGAGCGATCGGACGGGCGATCTGCCTCCGCCAACCGTCCACCCGCCCGCGACAACAGCAGCCCTAGCGTTCCGAAGCAGGGCTTCCAAGACCGCACCGACTTTATTCGCGCCGAGCTAGACCGCTACCGCGATCGCCCGGACTACTACGGCCCGTCGTGGCAGCTACGCCGCACTTTCCAGCCCGTCCAGGCCGAGCGCGTTTCCGACTGGTTCTTCAGTCAGGGCGGTCGCGGCGTGGTGCGATCGATGGGAAGCCGCCTGCAAAACATTTTGGTGGCCTCGACGGCGATTTCGATACTGCGCGCGATTCACGACAAGCGCGTGCGGACGCTGGTGTTGGCGAATACGCCGGAGCGCTTGGGCGAGTGGCGGCGCGGCCTGCAAGACTGCCTCGGCATTACGCGCGACGACTTCGGCCCCGATCGCGGCATTACGCTGTTTGAAGATCCGATGCTGATGGCGCAAAAGGCCGAGCGCTTGATTAAGGCGGGCTGGCTGCCGCTCATCGTGATGGACGAGTCCGAGGCGCAGCTTAACTTGTCGCTGCTGCAATTCCCGATGTGGCTGGCGTTTGCGTCCGACCCGACGCGATCGCAGAGCTACGATCGAGATTGGCTAGTTCGTTGAAGAGCGTTTTGAAAATCCGCTAGATCCTTCGACTGACGAAGGTTACGGCGTTTTTCAAGATCGCTCGGGCCGATGCGTCGTGAGACTCCGAGGAGACTTCTCAAACGCTTTCTCAGAGCCTGGTGGTTCAATTTTTACTCTACGCGGGTGCTTTTCTGCTCGCTGCTGTCGTCGGGCGGTAGGGGGGTCACGTCCACCACGGAATCAACGATATCCACATCGATCGTCCCCGGCTCGGCGTAGCGCTCGAACTTGCCCTTGGCGACCGTGAGTTGTTCGCCGCAGCTCGGGCACTGGAGCCCCATGCGATCGACCCCCGTCAGCTCAAAGCTGCAAGACGGGCAGCTGCCGACGACCAGATTTTTCTTCACCCACCACTGCGTCAGCGCCAGCGCGACAACCGGCAGCAGTGCCAGCACGGCGATCGATGCAAGTAGCAACTTAGTCAGCCAACCCAGCCCGATCGCGCCGAGCGCCCAGGCCAGCACGATAAAAAACAGAATCGAGTTAAGGCTGGGGAGCTGGATCTGCTTGAAGCGGTTGGGGTTCATCGTATTGCTGTCTCTCTGCTGCGTCTGATCTAGGTGTTTTCCCTCAATGGCCTTCCCGAAAAAGCCGAGTGTATAGCCCGTATGGAGTCTCCAGACCCGTTCGAGATTTGGGGAAAGCTGCGAAGTCAAGTTTCGCTCTCACCATTCTAGAAGCCAGCTTTCGGCAAGCTGAAGGCGGGATATTGCGAATCGACAGGCGATCGGCGCGAACCGCAGACCGCGAGCAGAAGCGCTAGGCTAAAATGACATCTAGGGCAACACGCTCGGACACAAACGCTGCGCCTTGCGCTCTAGCCCTCACGAACGGCCCGATCGACATCGTTTTCAAACGTCATGACGCAAACAGATACGCAAGCATCGTCTTCCGCAGGCGCTGAGGCCAAAGCCGCTCCCCAGCGCGGCATTCAGATGACCCATACGGCGCTCGCTCAGGTCAAGGCCCTCCGCGAACAGCAGGGCAAAGATTTGTGCCTGCGCGTCGGTGTCCGTCAGGGCGGCTGCTCGGGGATGTCTTACACGATGGACTTTGAAGATCCGAGCAACATTCGCGAAACTGACGAAGTGTTCGACTATGAAGGGTTTCAAGTCGTCTGCGATCCGAAGAGCATGCTCTACCTCTACGGCCTCGTGCTCGACTACAACACGGCGCTAATCGGCGGTGGTTTCACGTTCACCAACCCCAACGCCACCCAAACCTGCGGCTGCGGCAGCTCCTTCTCGGCCTAAGAGCGATTCGAGCCGGTCGGTCACCCTGCCGAATGGTGCGGACGAGCGACGTGTTATCCTTTCAGCCGAATTAGGGTGCGTGTCGCGATCGCGCCCGCCCCTCCGGCAACCCGCTCAGCACCGACCATGACGACTACCGAAGAACAGTTCGAGAAGGCCATCGCCCGCTATCAATCTGGAGAAGCGGCAAGCGAGCTGATTCCCGTATTTGAGGGTATTTGCGAGCGTGCGGCAAAAAATAGCGCTGCCTGGACGTGCCTGTCATGGCTCTACTTGCTCGAAGGCAAAGCCAACGCAGCGCAGAAAGCAGCCTCGAAAGCGATCAAGTTACAACCGGGCGATCCGCAAACCTGCGTCAACCTGTCGATCGCCATGCTCGAGACGGGCAAGGCAGGCGTTCGCAAGTATATCGAGCGCGCCCAACAAGTGCTCGGCATGTCCGAAGAGCTGCGCGAGGAACTCGAGCAAAACTTCCAAGACGGCCTGAAGCGCCGCCCCGATTGGCCAGAGCTCCAGCGTGTCCGTTCCTGGCTGTCGCAGTAAGCCGCATCATCTGCCGCACAGTCCGTCGAACGTCCCAGGAAACCCACGGAGAAATCTACCTATGGTCAGCGCGAACATCGGCGAGGGAGTGGGCCAGTACTTCCGCAAGCAGAGCCTGTTGACCACCTACGAGCAGTACCGATCGCAGATCAAAACCGGCGACGTGATTGCCTTCTCGGGCAATGCGGGCTTCTCGCACTTTATTCGCTGGGCGACGGGCTCGATTTACTCCCACGTGGGCATCGTTCTGAATACCGATCTGGGCACGGGCGGTGATGATAGCGTCCTGGTGATCGAGTCGCGTACTGACACTAAGGGGAGAGATGCTGCGGGCGCGCAGCTTGTCAAAGGCGTGCAGCTCCACTGGCTCTCGAAGCGCATTCTCGGTTTCGACGGTGCGGTTTGGCTGTTTCCGCTCCAGCGAGCCCTCGACGCCGAAAAGCAGGCGCGGATGCAGTCCTGGCTGCGCCAAACTAACAATCAGGTCATCGCCTACGACGCGATACAGACTCTAGGCGCGGGGCTCGATATGTTCGATCGCGTCGGCTTGACCTTTAACGACGAAAATCTCTCGACCCTATTTTGCTCCGAGCTGGTCGCCAAGGCGCTCCAGATCGCCGGACTTCTGGACGATAACCTCAACCCTTCCGAGTTCACGCCCAGCGACGTGGTCAACCTGCCGCTCTACGGCCAGCCGCTCCAATTTAAATCCGATTCCGATCCGCTCGGTTAGAGTTGCAGTGTCCCGGCATCTCGGCGACCGCACCAGAACGATGCGCGCTTCGCGCAAGAGCGGACGACCGGCGTTGGCGTTCGGTCGCTGGCGATCGGGCGTCGTCGGGGTGAGTGATACGATACTGAGTACATAAAACAACACAATTTCTCAGCAAGCAGAGGGTTTTGGCCTGCGTGCGCTGCTGCAATCGCGCTAGTTTTTTCGAGCCAGTGACGAGCGGCGTCCTCGACTGTGCGGCGTTTTTCGCCCGACTGCCGACGCCGTTCCCGCTGTCTCATTTTCGCCACTGTCCGCCCCTATTTGCTTTCACGAGACGATCGCCCGCGATCGCTAACCGACGATGTTCAAAGCTCTCTTCGGCGATCCGAACGATCGCAAACTCAAGAAATTCCAGCCGTATATCACCGAGGTCAAGCTCTATGAAGAAGATCTCCAAGACCTCTCCGACGACGACCTGGCGGCGAAAACCACTGAGTTTCGCGAAAAGCTGACCCAAGCTGAATCGCGCGAAGAAGAAGACGAAATCCTCGATGAAATCTTGCCGGAAGCCTTCGCCGTGGTGCGCGAGACCTCCCGCCGCGTTCTGGGTATGCGCCACTTTGACGTGCAGATTATCGGCGGCACGATTCTCCACACTGGCGAGATCGCCGAGATGAAAACTGGGGAAGGTAAAACCCTGGTGGCGACGCTGCCCTGCTATCTCAATGCTTTAGCCGGTCGCGGCGTTCACGTGGTCACGGTCAACGACTACCTGGCGCGGCGCGACGCCGAGCTAATGGGTCAAATTCACCGCTTCCTCGGCCTGACCGTCGGCCTGATTCAGCAGGGGATGAGCCCCGCCGAGCGCCGCAAAAACTACAACTGCGATATCACTTACTGCACCAACTCGGAGCTGGGCTTCGACTACCTGCGCGACAATATGTCCACCTCGATCGAGGATGTGGTGCAGCGCCCGTTTAACTACTGCATCATCGATGAAGTGGATTCGGTGCTGGTCGATGAAGCGCGTACGCCATTGATTATCTCGGGTCAGGTCGATCGCCCCGGCGAGAAATACCTCAAGGCCGCCGAAGTCGCCGCGAAGCTGATCTGTGGGACGGAAGACGAGCCGGAAGACTACGAAGTTGACGAGAAAGCCCGCAACGTCCTGCTAACCGACGAAGGCTTTGCGCGCGCGGAAGAGCTGCTGGGCGTTACCGACCTCTACGATCCGGAAGATCCCTGGGCGCACTACGTCTTTAACGCCGTTAAGGCCAAAGAGTTATTTATCAAGGACGTAAATTACATCGTCCGCGATGGCGACGTGACGATCGTCGATGAATTTACCGGGCGCGTGATGCCCGGTCGGCGCTGGAGTGACGGCCTACACCAGGCGATGGAAGCGAAAGAGGACGTCGATATCCAGCCAGAAACCCAGACCCTGGCGTCGATTACCTACCAAAACTTCTTCTTGCTCTATCCGAAGCTGGCGGGGATGACCGGTACGGCGAAGACCGAAGAAACCGAGTTCGAGAAGATTTATAACCTGTCCGTGACGATCGTCCCGACTAACCGTCCGACCCGCCGCCAAGATCTGGCCGACGTGGTCTACAAAACCGAAGAGTCGAAGTGGCGTGCGGTGGCGCAAGAGTGCGCGGATATGCACAATGCCGGTCGCCCGGTATTGGTCGGCACCACCAGCGTCGAGAAGTCCGAGCTGCTGTCGCACCTGCTCGGCCAGCTTGAAGTCCCGCACCAGCTCCTTAACGCCAAACCCGAGAACGTCGAGCGCGAGTCGGAAATCGTCGCTCAGGCCGGTCGTGGCGGCACGGTGACGATCGCGACCAATATGGCCGGTCGCGGTACGGACATTATCCTCGGCGGTAACGCGGAGTACATGGCGCGCCTGAAGATTCGCGAGTACCTGATGCCGCGCATCGTTAAGCCCGAAGATGGTGGCCTAGCGATCGCCGCTTCGCCGAAGGCGAAAAAACAAGCCCAGGGCTTTAACGGTACGGCCACCGCGCAGAAGACCTGGAAAGCCTCGGCGCAGCTATTCCCCACCGAGCTGTCGCCGGAAGTCGATCGAGAGCTAAAAGACGTGGTGGATTTTGCGGTCAAGCAGTACGGCGAGCAAAATCTCTCTGAGCTGGAAGCCGAGGAGCGTCTAGCTGTAGCCTCGGAGAAAGCGCCCACAGAAGAGCCCTTCGTCCAGAAGCTGCGCGATGTCTACAACCGCATCGTCGAGACCTATGAAGCCTTTACCGACACCGAGCACAACAAGGTGATCGAGCTGGGCGGCCTGCACGTGATCGGCACCGAGCGCCACGAGTCGCGCCGGGTGGACAACCAACTGCGCGGTCGTGCCGGTCGTCAGGGCGACCCAGGCTCGACGCGCTTCTTCTTGAGCTTGCAGGACAACCTGCTGCGGATTTTCGGTGGCGATCGCGTTGCTGGACTGATGAATGCCTTCCGCGTTGAAGAGGATATGCCGATCGAGTCGGGGATGCTGACGCGATCGCTCGAAAACGCCCAGCGCAAGGTCGAAACCTACTACTACGACATTCGCAAGCAGGTCTTCGAGTACGACGAGGTGATGAACAACCAGCGCCGCGCCATCTACGCCGAGCGCCGCCGCGTCCTGGAAGGTGAAGACTTGAAAGAGCAGGTAATCGTCTATGCCGAAAAGACGATGGACGATATCGTCAACGCCTACGTCAACCCCGACCTGCCGTCGGAAGAGTGGGATCTGCAAAAGCTGGTCGATAAGGTCAAGCAGTTCGTCTATCTGCTCGAGGATATGGAGCCGAAGCAGATCGAAGATATGACGATCGACGAGATCGAGCTGTTTTTGCACGAGCAAGTCCGCATTGCCTACGATCTAAAGGAAGCCGAGGTGGACGCGATGAAACCCGGCCTGATGCGTCAAGCCGAGCGCTTCTTTATCTTGCAGCGCATCGACACGCTCTGGCGCGAGCACTTGCAGTCGATGGATGCCCTGCGTGAGTCGGTCGGCCTGCGGAGTTACGGACAGAAAGACCCGCTGATCGAGTACAAGAGCGAGGGCTACGAGCTGTTTCTGGAGATGATGATCGATATCCGGCGCGATGTCGTCTACTCGCTGTTCCAGTTCCAGCCCCAAGCGCAGCCGAACGTGCGCGAGCCGTCGGCGTCGGCTTAATTCGCGGACGGTCGAAGCGTCGGAATTGCCTCGATCTCCCCGCTCGAAAAAAACAGCGCTAGAAAGTGCAGACTTCCCGCAACTGAGCCTCGGGGTCTGCACTTTTTTATTGTCGGGAGAAGTCAGTGCGATCGCGATCGCATTTGTACGGTTGTAGGGTCACCGAGGCGATGGTCTGGCGATCGCATCCGAACCTTCGACCTGTCACACGTGGGGTCGCTGACGATCGCGGAGGGGCACGATGGCGATCGCTGCTCGGGCTGGGCGATCGACAGATACTTAAGTTAATAAAGTTAAAGAAATCCCAAACTTTTCCTTCCCATTCTTCCTCGATCGCGAAATTCCAACTGCCGCCAAGACCATGAGCACCTTACGAATCGCCCTGAACCAGATCGACCCAACCCTAATGGCTGAAGGCAGCCGTGGCCGTCGGGTCGTTCGCCTTCAGAAAGTGCTGCGCCTCGCGGGCTGCTACACGGGCTTTGTCGATGGTGTCTTTGGCGCGCAGACTCGTCGGGCGATCGAGATTCTTCAGCGTTATTACGGGCAGCCCATCACGGGCATCTTCGACCCCAGCTTGTGGCACTCCCTGTCGCTCGACGCTTGCTACCCCACCGAGCTAATCGAAGCCTGCCGACGCCACAAGCGCAACGCCCAACAGGCACAGCACGTCTGACAGCTCAAAAAAAAAGAGCGCTGGGTCTGGCTGCCCGCTGGCGGCTTTAGGAGTGAGTCTAGCGTCGAGCCACGATCCTTAGGGTTTAGGGCCGGGCGTTGCCTGAAGCTTGCGGCCAAAATTCGCGGTTAACGTCTGATGCGACTGCAACGTAAAAACGGCGCACTGCCGTGCGCCGCTACCAGAAATTTTGAACTCGATCCAGCGACCGATCGAAGTTTAGCTGAGGACTAGCTGGAAACCATGCCAGAGCGAAGCTCGGAGTTGCGCTTGAGGGAGCGCTCGAGGAAGGAGGGTTCGACGGTCTTTTTTTCGATCGCTTCCGGGCTGAGAGGCTGCTCTTGGGGCGCTTGTTCCTCAAAGGCTCCGCGCGGATCGAAGCTGTCCGGTACGGTCTCTAGCTCCGTAGAGTAGGACGTGCCCAGGTCGCGATCGAAGCGGGTCGGTATATCGAACTGCGACTCGGGCAAATTGGGCGAATCGGGCGTCCAGGCGTCGCGATCGCCTGCATAGGTCGGGGTGCGATAGGTGTCCTCGCGGGTTGGAAACTCATCGGCGCGGGTCGGTACGGCGTACTGGGGCTCTTGCCAGTCGGAGTTTCCGAATTCCACCTCGCGATCGTAGTCGGAGGGGCGGTTGCGACCGCCGTAGCTCTCGGGGGTGGTGCGATTATCGAACAGCACGCCGTTGTCGAGGTTGGAGTTGCGGAACTCCTCGAACTCCGGCGAGTTTTGTAGCGTGTAGTAGGGGTCGTTTTGGATTTGGGCGTTCGAGGCGCGCAACAGCATCACGCTCCCGGCCCCGCCGATCGCCGAGACGATCGAAGTAACGGCAAAGAGGGCGGGAACCCAGGGCCGCGCGAAGGGCGGCAGCGGGGCGGGTTCGCGGGTTGGTTTGGCAGCGCGGGTGGTCGGAGGGCTGGGCACGAGTTCGGGGAGAGTGGATAAGAATGTGTCAATGCTGGCCGGGCGAGCGTCGGCGTCGATCGCCAAGCCGCTTTCGATGGCGGCTTCTAGCTCGGCGGAAACACCCGAGTTGAGTTTGCGGACGGCGGGCAGCGGCAGGCGATCGCGCAGCGGGGCGGCGATTGGGGCCGTGCCGGTCAGCAAGAAGTAGAGCAGTGCCGCCAGGGAGTAAACATCCGTGGCAACCGCACGCGCGCCGTCACAATCGTACTGTTCCGGAGCGGCATATCCGGCTGCCAGCAAGTTGGAGTGGGTCTGGCGGATTCCGGCGGTGAAGTCGCGCGTAAAGCCGATGTCGATTGTAATAATGCGATCCGTGCCGAACTGGCGGATGGCGTGGTCGGGCTGGATATCGCGGTGCAGCAGACCTTCGGCGTGGATGGACGAGAGCGCTGCGCCCACCTGGCGAATATAGCTCAGGGCCCGATCTACCGGCATTGGCTGGCCGCTTTTAACGAGCTGGGCGAGGGTCGAGCCGGGAACGTAGTCCATGACGACGAACGGGCGATCGTCTTCCTCAAAAATATCGAGCAACCGGGGCAGGTGTGGGGTCGGACAGTTGGCGAGGCGGCGCGCCTGTTCGATGAACTGGCGCTTGAAGTCCTCATAGCGCTCGCTTTCCCTCAGGCAATCGTCGAGAGTTTTAATCGCAACGGGCTGCACGAGGTTGGTGTGCATCGCACGGTAGGTCGCGCCGAAGCAGCCTCTACCTAGGGCAACGTCGATGACATAACGACCGTCTTGAAGGAGGGTTCCTGCCTTAAAGTTCATGAACCAGTTGCTTGAAAAAGTTGTCTTTATGCTAGTGCGTTATTGCGCTTTGTCCACAGATTTTAAGCTAGATCGGTCGCTGTCCCCGTTCGGTAGGCGATCGTACGTGGTTTTTTGCCGATATTTCGATCGAGTCCCCGGCAAAAGTGAACCTTGGGTCTTGGCGAGTGTCTGGCGATCGTACGGGCAACCTGCGGGTAGATGCGGCGAAGCGTGAAGCTGAGGGCAAACCTACCCAAAGCTTTCTTCGGTTGGAGCCCGGTGGATTCCGGGAAAACGGCGCGGCCCAATTCTTCGGTTTAGCACCGCCGTGCGCCGCTATCGGAGTCTCGAATTCTCGATCTGATGCTTCTTGCTTTTTCGGCCAAGCGCTCGATAATTTGCGCTTCGGTGGATGTATGGAAGCCGATCGCGCCCCCTAGCGAATGCGGAAGGCCACCGGCCGCGACTGGATCGAGCCGCGATCGTCCACGGCGAACTCGGGCAGATTGAGCGAATAGATGTGCGTGCAGCCCCGCTTGTGGAGCGCGAGGAGCTGGGCCTTGAGTTCGGCAACGGAGGCATTGAGCGCCTCGACTCCGGCCTTGGCTTCGGCGGTGAGGGCAAGCTGCTGCTGGACGATCTCGATTCGGTCTTCGACGCGGCGCAGCTCGGTCTCTGTGCTGTCGATTTTGGCGATCGCCCACTGGATCGTCGCCTCGATGGCCTCGGCCTTGGCTTGCCAGGTGTGATGTTCGATCGCCGCTTGGGTCGTCGATTCGAGCACGGCTTCGATCGAGCTGCCGGTGGTTGATGTTTCGGGCTTCTTGGCCGCTTCGCGTTGGGCGAACTCGTGTTCGGGAGCCAGAGTGGCGAGGCGATCGCGCAGGTCGTCGAGGCGGTTTGCCAGCTCTTCTCGGCGAGCTTCTAGCGTCGCAAGCGCTGCGGGCGAAGAGGAGCGATCGGGCGTCATGGGGGTCAACCTCACGGTGAATGGCAGGGTAGAGCGCGCGGGGCGGCGGCACGAGGCATTACGCGACGCACTGGCTGGCGATACTCGATTATAGGCAAGTGACGAACCGCTAACCGGCCTCTGGCGCACGACCGTAGCGCGCTTCCGTCTGCCCAGTCGCCCAGGCCCACATTTGGTCGCCGTAAGAAAAGTGCCACCATTCATTGGCGTGCTGCGCGAACCCAGCAGCCACCAGCACGCGCCGCAGCAGCGCCCGCCGCGCCTGAAAGGTGGATGCGCTCTCTGTTTCTGAGTCGGCAAAGTGATCGGGGTAAGAGCGCTGAGAAATCTCGTCGATGGGCGAGCCCATATCCACCGGCTGACCGTCGGGGGTGGCTAGCGTCAGATCGATGGCGCTGCCGGTGCTGTGGGGCGGCGGCGTGGCGGGGTCGAGGCTGGGGATCGCCCAAAATACCTGCACTTCAGCTAGCAGTGCCGCCCGATCGACGTCACTGAGGCCCGCCGGATCGAGGTCGCGCTCTGCGGCTAGCTCGCCGAGAGTATACTCGACCATAAATTTCTGGACGGCGACGGGGCGCAGGGCGTCAAAGATCTGAAACGTCCAGCCCGGACGCTCGCTTTGGAGTGCGGCCCTGGCTCGCTCGAGGCGATCGAGAATGCCCCGACGCACGAAAAATGGCGATCGCGGGCCGTAGGGCGCGCCTAGTGCCTGATAGGGGTGGGGATCGATCGCGGCGAATCGATCGCGCGGGATTGATACGAGTGGCTCGCCGCAGTCGCGAATCGGAACAGTTTGGTAGGGTTTCATAGCATCCTGGCCGCTGTCACCGACCGCGAGCCCTAGAGTTTTTACCCATCATTAAGGCCCGATGAACGCAGCTGACGCAACCGCAACGGATATAGGCACTCTCGCCGACTGGATGAGCGGCCAGTTTGAAAATCGCGACCAGTCGCAGCGCGATGCGGCGTGGTTTGTGGCGCTGCGCTTGTGGTGTCGCCCGCTGCCCGCCTCGGCGAACGGCGCGCTCAATGCGGTGGCCGGTACAAACGACGCCGTCGGGCTATTCGTCGAGCAAGCGCCCCTGCCCGAAGCCAATCGCCCCTATCGCCAGCGGCTGTTTTTGCTCTGTCCGGCCACGGCGGCGCGCCCGTCGCGGGTCTGGTACTTCGGGCTGAACGACACCGCGCCCTACATCGGCGCGGGCAGCGAACCGGCCAAACTCGAACGGCTCGATCTCGGCGATATTCAGACCCTGACGAATGCAGAATTTCCGCTCGTGCGGTCGGGCGCGCGGTTCGCGTCCCGCGACGACGATCGCGTCTGTTCGTTTGCTTTCGGCGACAAGCGCGGCCACGTCAACCTCGGCTTCGAGATCGGGGCGGGCCAGTGGTCGAGCTTCGATCGCGGCATCGATCCCGAAACCGGTCGTGGCCTTTGGGGCGCGCTGATGGGGCCCTACGTTTTCACCAAATTGGCGTAGCGAGCCGGGCGACGTTGGCACGGACGGAGGCTTTGAAGCGCAGCAAGCAGTCCGGACTGTAAGAAAGCGTTTTTAAAGACTTGTGGCGCATAGGTTTGAGCGATTTCGATCGAAGTCGCTGCGTTCCTTGCCAGTCAACGGGCTGATTGACTGACAAAAATGAAACCTTGACGTAGCAGGCGTTCCAGCCAGTT
>CALCCD010000010.1 GCA_937899645.1 uncultured cyanobacterium
TCACTGCGTCCCAAACTGCCGAGCGCGACGCCTCGGTTGTACCAAGCTTCGTGTTTGTCGGGTTTGAATTCGAGCGCCTTGTCGTAGCTGGCGATCGCTTCCTCACTGCGTCCCAAACTGCCGAGCGCGACGCCTCGGTTGTACCAAGCTTCGTGGTCGTCGGGTTTGAATTTCAAGACACGATCGAAGCTAGACAAAGCCAGCTCCCAATCTTGATTACTCGCAAATAAATATCCCTGTTCCTGCAAAAAATAAACCCGATCGGCGATCGGGGTATCTGGCGCTTCGATAATCTCCCGCAACTCCAACGCCTTTCGCCATCGCTCGTCCGCGGACAACTTCAAATACTCGTAATATCCCCCTGCTCTTGCCCAAGCTTCGAGCTGCTGCCGCTCCGACTCCGACGCCGGAAGCCGGAATGTCCCAATCCGCCAATCATAAAAATCAGCACACCGCAAAATCAGATACCGCACCACAAACGGCGGCACGACAAACACCACAGGCCGCAACAACAGATCGCGCCAACACTCCCGCATCTGATTGAAATGATGCAAAATCTGCGGCACATCCCTCGGATCGTAATTGTGCAAATCCGCGTCGTTCCAACCCAACGCCCGCTTCGCATCCTCGTACCCCAACATCGCCGCATCTAGACCCCGCACTACCAACACCTCGAAATCCTCCGTTGCCAACAGCGCCACCGCCTCCGGATACACCGACACTGAATCCCGCTCCAACACCAACTCCGACACCCGCCCGAACCGCCCCCGCAGCCGCGCCACCACATCCGCCTCCTGCCCACGCGAACACTGCACGAAAAACCAGCCCGCCCCCTCGTTGTCCGCGATCGCCTTCACGAGCTGCCCGAACACCTCCTCCTCCGTCTCCGGCTCCAGCTCGTCTTCGTCCCAATCGAGAAAATCACTCGCTTTCATAACCTAATTCTCCAATGAGCACTGAGCTTGTCGTTCGTGAAGCGTTGGCGAAGCCAATAGTGCGGGTTTCGCCAAGCGCGACAAAACTCGATCGTTCTTCCCCCTCACCCAGGCTTCGACTCCGCTCAGCCTTCATTGCCCTTTTCCTGATGCAGTGCCCACCGCTCCCGAAATAGCTTCGACCCGCGAATCAGCGGATGCACGTCATACCAAGTCGCCAGCTCCTCCTCGTCCTCATCGAAAAAGCGATACTCCAAAATGCAGCGCTTCGCCAACAGGTCGCGATACTTCCCCTCCGCGTCGTTCGGCTTGCGCTTCGCCCCGTGAACCTCCAATAGCAGCGGCCACTCCTCCTCATTCAGCGCAGCCAAATACGCCGGACGAAAATTCGCGATCGCCCGCTTCACCTGCTTCTCCTTTATCGGCAACTCCACCGCCAAATTCACCGCATTCCGCGCCACGTGCATCAGATCCCGCAGATGCCCCCCACAGCTAAAACACAGCAAATCCAGCACCCGATCGGACTCGAACACCTCCGGCACTAAATCGCGATCGCAGACCTTCGCTACCCGTCGCCGCACCGCCTCGCGCAAGAGCTTCATCCCATCAGGCACGAGATCTTCGCTATCGCGCTCCTGCACCATCACCATCGGCAAAATCTGCGGCTTGCCGTAAATATCCTGCAAATCGCTCGCCGACTTGGAATACAGCAGCGAAATCGGAGCCGTGTAGACCATATGGCAGCGCAGCGATCGCATCAGCTCCGATCGATTGATGAAAATATCCTCGAGGTTGCTCGACTCACCCTCGGGATACGTCGGCACGATGCGATCGAGATTGTCCGCAATCACCACGATCTTGTTCGCCGCGCGATCGCCCTGCCGCCGCGCGCTCTCGATAAACTCGTTCAGCGCCTGCACCAACGACTCCGTATCCGCCTCCACCAGCTTGCGGATCTCCTCCCGCTTCGACGGCTCCGTCCGCACCGCCGCCGTAATTTTCGAGAACATCGGAATGGCCGCGTCCAGCGTCAGCTTTTCCAGCTTCACCTCCGTCAGCGCCAGATCGATCAGCTTCTGCCAGCGTTTCTTCAGCCACTCCCGCAGCGGCTTGTCGTCCACGTCGCGCAGCTTCTCGAGCAACTGTCGCGTACAGGACAGCAAAATATCCTGATACTGCGTGTCCTGAAAGCTCAAATCTCCCGCATCGTCCGTCGCCGCCGCGAAGTACACCACGATGAAGCCCTCGTCTTCGAGGTATTTCGCCAGCCGCTTCAGCTCCGTCGATTTGCCGCTGCCCCGATGCCCCGAATAGAGCTGATAGGTGTTGCTCTCGTCGTTGATGATGTAGCCGCCCAGCTCCGTGCGGATGTCCTCATCGCCCCGCACCTCCTGAAACTCCACGTAGCGCGGATCGCCCGGCTCGAGTGGCGTGTCCGGCTTGAAAGAGTTGAATAGATTTTTGAGCAGTTCGCGATCGGGATTCGTCGGCATCAGCTTCCGTGAGGGCGATCGGGGCGTACGTTTATTTTATCCCCCGCTTCTGGGTCGATCGCGACGAAATACGAAGATGTCGATTCGAGAGGTGGCTTTGAGAATGTTTGTGCGAGGCGCGATCGCCAATAATGCCCCCGACATCGCACGTGTCGGGGGTCACGAAAGAAGCGCGCTGATGCTTGCGGCGCTGGGGATTTAGCGAGCGTGAGTGCGATCCCAGACTGAAATCGGCGGCTGCTCGCGCTCGAACGGGACGGCGGTTTTATCCGAGGCTGGAGCGGGACGGTACGTCCGAGCACTGAGGCGTCGTGCCACGGCTTCGCGGGTGGCGTCCTGGCGGTTCGCGCGGGCGATCGAGCCAGGCTCTTGCTCGGAGATGCCGCGCCGTTTCACTGCATTCATCACCCAGTTAGCCGCTTCTTCCCAGCTCAAGTCGTCGCGTTGGAACGCTTCGCGGATCTTCGTCAGCGCCTGTTCCGCGCCCACCAGAACTTCGTCGCGCTCGCTGCACAGCGGCGTGGAGGTTTTCAGCGGGTCGCGCTGGACGGCGGCAAAGGCTTGGTTAACGGCTTGCTGGATCTCACGAGCGTGCTGGAGACGCGCGCGCTTGCGCTGGCGGGTCACCCCTTCTTCACTCGATGCATACAGTGGCGGCACGCGATTGAGGGCATACGTCATCACCTGGACGCGATTAACGTAGCTCGCTTGTCGGGGCGAGAGTTTCGCAAAGCGACGAGCGATCGCCTCTGCCACGAGCTTTTCCATGACGTTGGTGTAGGTTTCTTCGAGCGTCGGTTCGTCTTCGAGGGTCGAGTTGGCGGTGAGCGTTTGTTCGGTTGCGAGCATCTTTGGAATTCGGTTGTAGAGATGACCCTTTGCGTAAAGCTACGAGTTGCGCGCGCAAGTTCGTATGCGGGCGGATGTCGAATTACACAAAGACAAATCCGTAAGTACAGCAAGTGGCAAATATTGACCGACCTGTGCCACCGAGTACGCGATAGTACTCAGCTATTCGTCAGCGATACGTCTGTGAACAGCACTTTGCTTGAAATTGGGGAAAGTTTTATAAGAATTCCCTCCGCGATTTCTTGCAAGTGGGCCTTTGCTGCCTGCGTAAATAAAGGTAGTGATTCGGATAGTTGGCTGTCGAGATGTTTTTCGCGAATTCATCGAATCTTTAAAAAAGCGTCCCTAATCGTGAAGTTTGTAATTATGAGGTGAGTCTACTCTGATTGATGTAGTTGCTTGAACTATGTGCTATTACGTATTCTTCGTGCATAATTCCACGTGTTCGCTCGTGCTTTCCCGTCTTTTTTAGGGCTGGCGACTGTTTACTCCGATTACTTCCGGCGATTGGCTCTACGGCCGCTATGGTCGTTTGACTTGAGGGTGAGGCGTCTGGTTTGACTTGGCGTTTTCCCAGCCCGCACTGTCTGCTTCGCAGGGGCTGCGCCAACGACGACGCTCAGTGCTCGTCGAGCTGTTTTACGGTTGGGTCGGGCGGCTCTGCGTTTGCCGCCGCGCTGGTGCGATCGCTCTATCAAAGGGCGAAAGCAAGAGCGCTGGGTGAAAGCGATCGGCATTCCCCGTGCTCGAATTCTGATGCGATTGCACTCGCGAATGTTGTCTGCGCTTTCTCTGGCTGCACGGTGGGCGGTGGATCTGCTGCGAGGTGTGCTGCGTTAGAACAACTGCCAGTCTTTCGAGCGCAGGCGTTTGATCTGGGCGACGCGGCGCGTGAAGTAGGTGTCGTCAAGGCGGCTGTAGTTGTGGACGCGGGCGGCGTTGACGGCGATCGCCCACGACCAGAAGTGTGCCGCCAGAGTCAGGGACTGGAGCGCTTCGACTTCAAACGGCTCGATCGGCTCGACGGATTGATAGCCGCCCAGGAACGCTTCGCGCACCTTGAGGCTGATGCCCGTCCGCATAGAGACGTTTAAAAATTTCGCCAGATCGAACGCGCGCCAGCCGTAGCCGCACTGGTCGAAGTCGAACATGGTGACGGTGCCCTCTGGCGTGAAGTGGGCGTTGCCGCTATGAGGGTCGCCCCAGCAGATCGTCCAGTGGGGGGCCGTCGTCGGCAGTCCTTGGAGGCTGGTGTGGAGTTCGTCGAAGACGCCGCGCACGTAATCGTATTCCTGGGTGCTGTGCTGCAAAAAAGGCGCGATCGTGCCCATCGAGCGATCGAGCAGGTACTCCAGATTCAGCTCGTCGCGTCCGAACTTAGACGAGAAGTCGTGGGCGTAGCGATGCACCTGTGCCAGCGCCGTGCCCAGCTGCCAGCTCTGTGTCGTGGATAGATCGCCGAGGGGAATCTCACCGGGCGCGTAGACGAATAGCGCCGCCGCGCGGATGCCTTCCGGCGCTTGGAGTTCGATCGCCAGCCGCCCGTCGTGCGTCCGTACGGGGTGGGCGATCGGCACGCCGCGATCGTGTAGAAATTCGAGAAGCTCTAGCTCGAACAGTACGTCTTCGGTGCTGCGCCAGTGCCGGTGCGAGACGCGCAACACGAAGTCTGCTTCAGCGGTGTTGACTAGATATACGTCACTCAAGCCCCGATGCCAGAAGTGGCAGCGCGTCACTTGCGGGATGTCGTACTGGGTGAGGACGCGATCGACCAGTGCCTCGCTCACGAGCGTCGAATATAGCGTCGGGAACACATCGCCTTGCAATTCGGCAAGTGGAGAATGTGAGAGCATCGCGAGATTTGTAAGGATGTACTAGCGCAGGCATTCTGGATCAAAATCCCATAGACACTACGATCGAATCGGTATCATAAGATGCGATCGTCGCGGATTCAGATTTCCTATAGATTTTCGAGTCATGACGCGCTCGCCCGCTCGCTCTCCTGCCGCCGATCGGCCCGAACTGAATTCCCTCGCCAGTCCGGCAACGATCGCTCAGTTGCGCCGATCGCTGCTGGACTGGTATTCCCGCCAAGGTCGTGACTTGCCCTGGCGACGCACCCGCGATCCGTACGCCATCTGGGTCTCGGAGATCATGCTCCAGCAAACCCAGGTAAAGACTGCCGCGCCGTACTTTCAGCGCTGGCTGGTGCGCTTCCCGGACGTGCAAACTCTCGCGATCGCCGATCGACAGGACGTTCTCAAGCAGTGGCAAGGTCTGGGGTACTACGCCCGCGCCCGCAACCTGCACCGCGCCGCCCAGCTCGTCGTCAATCAGCACGGTGGCGAATTTCCCCGAGACTTCGAGGCGACGATCGCGCTACCGGGCATCGGGCGCAGCACGGCGGGCGGCATCCTCAGCCACGCGTTCGATTTGCCAGTGGCGATCCTGGATGGCAACGTCAAGCGGGTGCTGGCGCGCTGGACAGCGCTGGACGTGCCGCCAAACAAGGCGCTGAAGCCACTCTGGGCGCTGTCTGAAGCAATTCTCGATCCGGGCTCGCCGCGCGACTTCAACCAGGCGCTGATGGATCTCGGCGCGACCTGCTGCACTCCGAAAAATCCGGCCTGCCTGCTCTGTCCGTGGCAAGATACCTGTCAGTCTCATTCTCTCGGTATTGCCGCCGAGCGTCCCATGCGCGAAACGAAAGCCCCTCTGCCCCACAAGCACGTCAGCGTTGCGGTCATCTGGAACGAGACGGGCGATCGCCTGCTGGTCGATCGGCGTCCGGCGGAGGGGCTGTTCGGCGGGATGTGGGAGTTTCCCGGCGGCAAGATCGAAGCGGGCGAAACGCCGCAAGATTGCGTCAAGCGCGAGGTGCAAGAGGAGCTGGCGATCGAGGTGGAAGTCGGCAAGCAGCTAACCACCGTCGATCGCACTTACACGCACTTTAAAGTGACGCTGGAAGTCTTTTACTGCCGCCACGTTTCCGGCGAGCCGCAGACGATCGCCTGCGACGAGATTCGCTGGGTGACGCTGGCCGAGCTGGCCGAGCTGCCCTTCCCAGCGGCGAACGTGGAAATTATCGAGGCGATCGCGGCGGAGCGGGGTGAAACAATCTCGATCGCGCCCCAGGGCGGTGATGCCGCCAATGCCTCTAGCGGTGGCTGAACCGCGCTCCCGGTGCTTCTAATAGTTCTTCAGCTCGCGGGCGATATCGCGTTTCTCTTGCTTTTTCTTGAGCGTTTCGCGCTTGTCGTGGAGGTTTTTGCCACGTCCGAGCCCGATCGACACTTTCACCCAGCCCCGCTTGAGGTAAAGCTTCAGCGGGACGAGGGTCAGTCCCTTTTCTTCGACTTTGCCGATGAGCTTGCGGATCTCCTCGCGGCGCATCAGTAGCTTGCGCGTGCGGCGCGGCTCGTGGTTGAAGTACTGACCGGCCATCTGCCAGGGCGAGATATGGACACCCATCAGCCACACTTCGCCGTCGCGCACGAGGGCGTAGCCGTCGCCGAGGTTGACCTTGCCCTGGCGGATCGACTTAACCTCCGTACCCAATAGCTCGATGCCCGCTTCGTAGGTGTCGAGGATTTCGTACTGGAAGCGCGCTTTGCGGTTGTCGCCGATTACTTTGTATCCGTCGGCGCTCGGTGCGGGTTTTGCTTTCGATTTTTTGGATTTAGCCATCGGCAGAGAGAAATCGGTAACGGTCGGCGGAAAACGGGCGGGTTTCGATTTTAATCGCTGACTGTCAGGGGGCGGATGGCGTGAATTCCGTCGTGGGGGCGCGATCGCGACAGACGGCGCGCCAAACTGCAACTAGACGGCAGCAAATCTGAAGGCTTCTCGGCATCTCCGCGCGGCGATTTATCCATACGCGCAATTCGTACGCGCAAGCAACGCGATCGGGACGCGCGCCAAACATCGATGCTGTCGCGATCGCATGGGATTTGACCGGCAAATGCCGACGACAGAGATCCAACGACTCAAGTCCAGCGCCGTGACGATCCGGCCACCCGTCAGGTTGCGACGGGAAACTCGCGACGATCGAAAGCCCCATCGCACGTGTCGGCAAACATTAACAAGGACTTTACAATCACGGTGTTCTTGCGTAAAAATACGCAAGCTACGCACGGACATAATCGCCAGTCTGCGAAAATAGTTTTGCAAAATCCAGTGCGTTTACTGAGGAAAATCTTCACGGCATTGACGACGCTAGCGCTTTCCAGGCCGTAATTCGCGCGTCCTAGAAAACGCACAGTGAGGTTCGGGGTAGAATCAACGAAAGGTAGCATCTACATTTCTCGTACACATTCCACTCTCTGCTCTACTGCCTCAGAGTTAACTCTGCTTTTTACGTAATTTCTCGAATGCAACTAGCTTAGCATTCTGTATGACTTTGTCGAAGCGTCTGGACTTCGCGCGAGCTGGCTTGAAAAAGCCCGAGCGCTGAAGCGAACGCCATGAAGTTTGGATGCAAATGGGGTTTTACAAGACCTCTTGTTTTGCAAGATCTTCTCGCCATTCCTCGGCGTGAAGGCTAGTGCTCGCTGATTACTTTCCGGGTTGCCGCTCGCGCCCGGGGGGAAGGGGCAGGCGCTGACCTTGTCGTCGCTATCGAAGCGGCGCTTTAGGTGTTTTGACAAAAAGTCGGTAGCAGGTTGGTGGTTGCCGCCTGCGAGCTAGCAAGCATGGGAAATTGGTTGGCGTCGTACTTGCTGGGGCATGCATTTCTCAGGGTGATTTTCGCGTCCGCACTTTGCTTGGAACCGACTACTTAACAGAGCTGTTATGGAAGGACTAGAGGCCAGTGGCCGCTACCAAATCGTTCGTAATATTTCTCCCCCCGATGCACCGCGCCCGCTCTACTACGCCTGCGACTTTCACATGCCGGTCGGTGCGTACTGCGCGATCGAGAAAATCGATCTGCGCAGTGCTTCGCCGTCCGACTATCTCGACGTCGTGGGCGAGGTCGATCGCGACTTCCAGCGCTGGTTGAACCTGCACTACGAAAACCCCGCGATTCCCCGGCCTCTGTCTCGCTTTGACTGCGAGCGGGTTCTTTATCGGGCGATCGCGCTCGACTCGAGAACGTTGCTCTCCGAGCTCGGGATCGCAGAGTTCGGCGGCGTTTGCGCGTTTCTACAGGCATCGCTGGAAATGCTGGCATGGGTTCACGCTCAGGGTTGCATTCACGGCCACCTGCGCCTCGATACACTCGTTTGCCAGCCCCGAGATGCGTCAAGCATATCGGGCGAGCGCGCCGGTGCAGCGGGATTCACGCTCGTGCCGCTGGCCTGCGGTCATTTAGTCGGTCTCGACGGCACGGCGACGGTGCGTGACGATCTGTCGGCGATCGCAGCGATCGCAACGCACGCACTCGCTAAAGCTACGGAGCCTGCTGCAGAAGAAGATGCGGCAGAAATCTACCGCTTTTTGGAAGACTTGCACGATCCTGGCTCCAAATTGATGTCGGCTCGCCACGCTCTCGAGGCGTTCGGGCGACGTTCTGCGGGTCTGCGCTTGTCCGCTGCGCCCCCGTCGATCGACGGGCCGGACGACTCGCTTCAAATGTCGAGCGAGCCCTCGTCGGCTACGGTGTGGCCGCGCCATTCGCGTATCTCGACCCGTCCGGCCCTGCGATCGCGCCAGCTCCTCGCCCCCCACGATTCGGAGCCGAAAGTGACGAGCGCGCCAGTAGATGTGCCGACGGCAGGACTGGCGTCGCCCGCTTCGGAGGCCGCTTCGAGCGATGGCGCACCACCAAGCGAGAGCGAAGCTCGGTATTCGGTAGAGATGCATCGCTGGTATGTCGAAGGTCTCGAGGCGCGCGATCGCGGCGATCTGGCGCTGGCCGTGACGGCGCTCGATCGCGCAGTGGCTTTGAATGCTGGAACGCGCGATCGCGATGTCGGCCTTGCCCGATTGTGTCGCAGCCGCGCGCCCATTTTGCAATGTCTCGGTCGTAACGCTGCCGCTCTGAGCGATTACCGAACGGCTATAGAAGCCGCGCCGGACGACCTGCGACTGAGTTCGGATTACGGGCGCTTGCTGCTCGAGATGGGGCGAGCGGAAGAAGCCCTGGTAATGTTCGAGCGGCTCCGGACGGCGTTCCCGAATCTGGCGCAGCCTGCTTATTGGCAAGGGCGCACCCTAGCTAAGCTCGCAGATCGCCAAGGCGCGATGGCGGCGTATCGCACAGCTTGCGAACTCGGCTCCCACAGCGGCGAGCTATTCCTCTGTTTGGGTCTGGCGCTCGAGGCGCTGGGCTGCAGCGACGAGGCGATCGCGGCCTACGAACGTTCCTCGAGCGAGCCCTGGAAAGGGGTCAGAAATTCGCCGCTCGCCGACTATCGCCTCGGGCTGTTGCTGCCCGCGCGCGATTCGCAGGGGGCGATCGCCTGTTTCGATCGCGCGATCGCGGCCCTAGAGCGGCTGACGATTTCCGAGACGCAGCAGCTTCCCGACCTGGCCGACCCGCGCTGGCCGACCTGGACGAGCGACGATCCCTACGCTGACCTCTGGCAGGCTCGGGCAGCGCGGGCGCTGGAGGCCGGACACGATCGCGAGGCCCTTGCCGATCTCGAGCGTGCCTGCGAGCGCCGCCCCAACGACTCGGAGCTCTGGCGCGCGAAGGCCCGTGCCTGCTCGAGTTTGGGTCAGCACGAGGAAAGCGCGATCGCCGCGCATCGCGCCGCGTGCCTCCAGCCGAACGACCCCCAATACTGGCATGCCATCGCAGCCGCGATCTCGGAGTGCGGCGCGCGCGAGCTGGCCGAACTGTGCCACCGTAAAGCCGGCTTGTTTCTCGACCGCAGCCCGCTCGATCGCGCGGCTAAAGCGGAGCTGTGGCATGCGCGCTCGCGCAACTTGCTGCAACTCGATCGCCCCGCCGAAGCCCGCACCTACGCACGACGTGCGATCGCCTGCGATCCCCAACGCGCCGATCTGCACGCCTGGATGGGCTCGCTCTGCGATCGCGGCGAGTGCGACGAATGCGCCCACCGTCATTACGACCGCTGGGCGCACCTCGCTCCCCGAGATCCGGAAGCGTGGCTGCATGTCAGCGCCCTCGAGTCCCGACGGAACCGCCCGGAGTCGGCCCTGAAAGCGGCACGGCGCGCTTTGGACATTGCTCCGCTCGACGCCCGTGCCTGGTATCTGTGCGGCGAGCAATTCCGCCAGCAGTATCGCTACGGCCTCGCGCTCTACCACTTCCAGCAGGCGATCGCGCGCGATCGCAGCCACGCCCTCTCCCGACAGGCTTGCCACGACCTGCGCTGGTATCGGGCTTGCGATCGTGCGATCGCCCTATTGCCTGCCCGCTACGAGCGCCGTTTAAAGCAAGCGATCCGTCGCCGCCTGCCGCTGCCCGACCGCCCGCTCGTGCGGTACCTCGAGCTGCTCCAGCACACCTGGCAGCCGTTTCTGCGCGTGCTGGGCCGGGTGGTTTTCTAGGTCCGCTCTGGCCCGGTTCCGGGCGAATGTTCGGAAAGCTCGATCGCCCGTCTCCGTAAAAGCACGCAAACAGTTAGGGCCGTGCGAACGGATCGTCTGGATATCGTCCAGATTCCTCGCGAGACCGAGCGAAGTGAGAGCCATTCATACCGATGGCGATCGCATGCCGATCTCGCCCGAGCTTGGCGTCGGGATTGTGTGGGGAGTGCGCCGGGAGCGAACAGGCGAGACTGAGCCGGGATTGCACTCGGATTTCCAGAGCGCGCGAGCGCTCCCGGCTTGCAGCCTTGCGGGAGCGCACCGCGAACCGATTTCAGAGTCGAAGCCGCGCCGCATCCCCAGGGCCGCAGGTCGGTGCTATCCTCCTGAGGTGTGAAATGGAGTGAGACCCACGAGGTTTAACCATATGTCTGCTCGAGAGACTGTTCTAGACCGCCAACTGACGGCGATTCGGCCCGCAGGTACGCCCTTCGGGCAGTGCGCGATCGCCCTCCCCGAGACCAAACTTTTCGGTACGGATGGGATTCGCGGTCGCGTCGGTGACGTTCTCGGTGCGCCGCTGGCGTTGCAGGCCGGATTTTGGGCGGGGCGCGTTCTCGACCCTAACGGCCAAGGCGGCACGGTCGTTATCGGCCGCGACTCGCGCAACTCGAGCAGCATGTTGGCGATGGCGCTGTCGGCGGGGCTGACGGCGGCGGGGCTGGAAGTTTGGGATATTGGCCTCTGTCCGACGCCCTGCGTGGCCTACCTGACCTCAGCGTTTGCGGACGCGATCGGTGGCGTGATGATCTCCGCCAGCCACAACCCACCGCCGGACAACGGCATTAAATTCTTCGGGGCGGACGGCACGAAGCTCTCGCCCACCGCCCAGGCGCAAATTGAAGCGGGCGTACGCGGCCAGCTCGATACTCGCGCCACCGATCGTTGGGGAGTCCACCACGATCGTCAGGAGCTGGCGGTTAACTACGCTCAATCGCTGACCCAACCGATCGCCGATCGCGGCCTCGATCTGAGCGGTATGACCGTCGTTCTCGACCTGGCTTGGGGCGCGGCTTCTCAGGTTGCCCCGCATGTATTCCGCGACCTGGGTGCGACGACGATTTGCCTGCACGACACGCCCGACGGCGATCGCATCAACGTCAACTGCGGCTCGACCCACCTCGATCTGCTCGCCGAAGCCGTCCGCGATCGTAAAGCCGACCTCGGTTTTGCCTTCGATGGCGACGCCGATCGCGTGCTGGCCGTAGACTGTCGCGGCCGCGAGATCGACGGCGACTACATTCTTTATCTCTGGGGCCAGCAGCTCCGCGACGCCGATCGCCTGCCCGACAGCACGATCGTCTCGACGGTGATGGCCAACCTCGGCTTCGAGCGCGCCTGGCAGGCCCAGGGCGGCACGCTGCTGCGGACTTCCGTCGGCGATCGCTACGTCCATGCCGCAATGGTCGAAACCGGCGCGGCCCTCGGCGGCGAGCAGTCCGGCCACGTTATTTGCCGCCACTACGGCGTCAGCGGCGACGGCACGATGACGGCGCTGCACATCGCAGCGCTAGTCCGCAGTCGCGGCGAGCGCCTGTCCGACCTCATCGACGGCAGCTTCCAAACATACCCGCAGCGCCTGGAAAACGTGCGCGTCGAAGATCGCGATCGCCGCGCCAACTGGCAGAGCTGCGAGTCGCTGCAACGGGCGATCGACTGCGCCGCAGCGGATATGGGCGATCGCGGCCGCGTCCTGGTTCGCGCCTCGGGAACCGAGCCGCTGATTCGCGTCATGGTCGAAGCCGAGACGGACAGCCTCGTCAACCACTGGACGGACAACCTCGCTACGATCGTCCGCGAGCAGCTCGCAGGCTAGAGCTTCGCCGACCGGGCTCGGGCGCGTCGCCTTCGTGAAGCTGGCGCGCAACGCCGAGCTCGGGGGCCATCGCACGCGCTTGAGTTTTGCTCTACGCTAAACAGCAGAAACTAATCGCCACGTTAGCTCCCTGCCGATCGCAGCGCCTGCCATGCTCGACCTGACTGCCGCGCCGACCCGCAACACCGTTGCCCCTACCGACAGCTTCGCCCGCCGCCACAACGGCCCCAGTCCTCAGGAAGTCCGCGATATGCTCGGCGTGCTGGGCTGCGCGAGCCTCGAAGAGCTAGCCGATCGCGTCGTCCCCTCCGATATTCGCCTCCAGCAGCCGCTCGACCTGCCCGCCGCCCTTAGCGAAGCCGAAGCCCTGGAAAAACTGCGCGCGATCGCGACGAAAAACCAGATTTTTCGCAACTACCTCGGCCAGGGCTACCACGACTGCATCACCCCGCCCGTCATCCAGCGCAACGTCCTCGAAAATCCCGGCTGGTACACCGCCTACACGCCCTATCAAGCCGAAATCGCCCAGGGTCGCCTCGAAGCCCTGCTGAACTTTCAGACGATGGTGATGGATCTGACGGGGCTGGAGATCGCCAACGCCTCGCTGCTCGATGAAGGCACGGCAGCGGCGGAAGCGATGAGCATGAGCCTGGACGTCTCGAAAGCGCATTCAAAATCCAAACCGGCGAATACGTTCTTTGTCGATCGCGGTTGTCACCCGCAGACGATCGCCGTGGTGCAGACGCGGGCGCTCCCGCTGGGCATCGAAACGATCGTCGGCGACTGGAAGACCTTCGATTTTGACGCCACGGAAACACCGGTGTTCGGCGCGCTGCTGCAATACCCCACCACCACCGGCCAGGTCGAAGATTATCGAGCATTTATCGAGCGGGCGCACGAAAATAAGGCGATCGTCACCGTCGCCGCCGATATTCTCAGCTTGGCGCTACTAACCCCGCCGGGAGAGTTCGGCGCGGATATCGCTGTCGGCACGACTCAGCGCTTCGGCGTCCCGATGGGCTTCGGTGGCCCCCACGCCGCCTACTTCGCCACGAAAACTGCCTACGCGCGTAAGATTCCCGGTCGCGTTGTCGGCGTCTCGAAGGATGTCCACGGTAACCCAGCGCTACGGCTGGCGTTGCAAACCCGCGAGCAACACATCCGCCGCGACAAGGCGACGAGCAATATCTGCACGGCGCAGGTGTTGCTCGCCGTGATGGCGTCGATGTATGCGGTGTATCACGGCTCGGCGGGAATT
The DNA here is from genome assembly GCA_937899645.1 of uncultured cyanobacterium. GTDB lineage: Bacteria > Cyanobacteriota > Cyanobacteriia > Cyanobacteriales > Geitlerinemataceae > RDYZ01. Next base: position 13,849 of record CALCCD010000010.1, read on the forward strand.
CGCCAGATCGCCCAGGGTGTCCACGATCGCGCCGTGATTCTGGCGATCGGCCTCGAGCAGTTGGGCTACACGATCGAGACGGTGTCGTTCTTCGATACGATCGCTGTCGCCGTGGACGATGCTGCCGCGATCGTCGATCGCGCCAAAGCGCAGCGCCTCAACCTGCGGGCGCTCGATACCGCCACGATCGGCATCAGCCTCGATGAAACCACCAGCGATCGCGACCTTTGCGACCTGCTCGACCTGTTCGCAGAAGACGACCTGTTCGCCGACGTGGAAGACCCGCTCGCGGCGATCGCCGACCTGCGCGATCGGGCCGCCCACTCCAGCTACCAGATTGCCAGCCAGCCCCACCACCGCACCAGTAGCTATCTCACCGATCCAGTATTCGATCGCTACCATTCCGAAACGGAGATGCTGCGCTACCTCCACCGCCTGCAAAGCCGTGACCTATCGTTGACGCAGTCGATGATTCCGCTGGGCTCCTGCACGATGAAGCTCAACGCCACAGCGGAGATGGTGCCCGTCACCTGGCCGGAGTTCGGCAAGCTGCACCCGTTCGCTCCCGCCGAGCAAACCGAGGGCTACCGGCTGCTGTTCCGGCAGCTCGAGGCATGGCTGGCCGAGATTACGGGCTTTGCGGCGATTTCGCTCCAGCCGAATGCTGGCTCCCAGGGCGAATACGCCGGTTTGCAGGCGATTCGCGCCTACCACCAGTCGCGGGAAGATGGCGATCGCAATATCTGCCTGATTCCCGAGTCGGCGCACGGCACGAATCCCGCCAGCGCCGTGATGTGTGGCATGAAGGTTGTCGCGGTCAAGTGCGACGACGACGGCAATATCGACATCGACGATCTGACGGCAAAGGCAGACAAACACCGCGATACGCTGGCGGCGCTGATGGTCACGTATCCTTCGACCCACGGCGTTTTCGAGACGGGCATCGTTGAGATTTGCCAGATCGTCCACGATTGCGGCGGGCAAGTCTATATGGACGGCGCGAACACGAACGCCCAAGTCGGCCTCTGCCGCCCCGGCGATTTCGGCGCGGATGTCTGCCATCTGAATCTGCACAAAACTTTCTGTATTCCCCACGGTGGTGGTGGCCCCGGTATGGGTCCGATCGGCGTGGCGACACACCTGGTTCCGTTTCTGCCGAGTCATCCGGTGGCCGATCCGCAGGGTCGCAGCGGTTCGGATTCTTTGGGCGAAGCGATCGGGCCGATCTCCGCCGCGCCCTGGGGTAGCGCCAGCATCCTGCCGATTTCCTGGATGTACATCGCCATGATGGGCGCGGACGGCCTGACGGAAGCGACGCAGCTCGCCATCCTCAACGCCAACTACATCGCGGCCAAGCTCGACGAACACTATCCCGTGCTTTACAAGGGCAACGGCGGACTGGTGGCGCACGAGTGCATTCTCGATTTGCGATCGCTCCGGAAAACCGCTGACGTAACGGTGGAGGACATCGCCAAGCGCCTGATGGACTACGGCTACCACGCGCCGACGGTGTCGTGGCCGGTGGCGGGGACGGTGATGGTGGAGCCGACGGAGAGCGAAACGAAGGCGGAACTCGATCGCTTCTGTGCGGCGATGGTGGGCATCCGGCGGGAGATTGCGGCGATCGAGGCGGGCGAGAGCGATCGCGCGGACAACCCGCTCAAGCACGCGCCGCACACCGCCGAGTCGCTGATCTGCGGCGACTGGGAGCGCGGCTATTCCCGCGAGGTGGGAGCATATCCGGCGGCGTGGACGAAGGCGAATAAGTTCTGGCCTGCGGTGGGGCGGATCGATAGCGCCTTTGGCGATCGCAATCTGGTCTGTTCCTGCGTCGGGATGGAGGCGTATCGGGCTTAGCGCGCGCTACCAGGGCGCACCAATCGTGGTGAACGCCGACCAGAAGTAGGGGTGGCTAAAGTCTCCACTAGCAGCGCGGCTGAGATCGGCAGGCAGGGGAATCGGCTCCTCCACACCCTCGGCGTAGAGCATTCCACTCTCAATCCGGACGTCGCCGCGAATCATGGCGAGCTGCGCCTCGCGTAGCGCTTCGGCCTTGACCCGCGCGCTCGCGAGGTGGTCGTATAGCTCGGTCATCAGCATGAACGTTGCCGCGTCGTCCACCGACCACAGGCTGGCGATCGCCGTCTTGACGCCTGCCGCCACGGCAAAGCCCGCAAAGCCCATCTCTGCAACATCGCTGCCCAGCGCGGTCTGGCAAGCAGACAAAACCAAAAGCTCCACTGCCGGTTCGTGCCAGCCCAGCTCGCGAATGTCGTCCAAGCCGACCTTTTCGTCCCAAAGCTGAATGTAAGAGTCCTGCGGCCCGCTGGCGCTGAACTCGGCATGGGTGGCGAGGTGGACGATTGGGTAAGGATTTTGCGCTTGCTCGGTCACGATGTTGTCGCGCGTGAACTTCTCGTTGAGAAATATTTCACCCTCGCGGCGGTGGTTGACGAGGACTTCTAGCTCGAAAGGAACGGCAGGCAGCGGGTCGCCATCGGTGAATTCGCTAGCTCCGGCGGCGAGAACCGTCGCGCGCTCGTCGATTGGCCGATAGCGTGTATCGATTAGGCCGATGCTGGGAATTAGGCTGAGGCTGTAGTCTTCAATCAGGTAACGATCGCCGTCGTAGAGGGCCGCGATCGGCACGCCGCGCAGTCCCGCATCCATCGAAAACATTAGGGTATCGAGGCCGCGCGCTTCGATCTCGGGCAAAATCGGGCGAATCAGCCAGTCATAGAGCCTCGCGCCGTATATCTGGTGTACCTGAGTCTGTCGCTCCATCGAGCCGGTCAAGCTGGTTACATATCGACGTACCTCCCGTTCGAGGACACTGCGCTCGACTTTGACAGTCACAGTGACAGGCGCGTCTTCATTCGAGAGCAGCGCGATATCGAGTGCGCCATCACGCACAGAAACGTAAACGGCTCCCGTACGAACGCCCGTCGCGGCTTCGACTTGCGACATGGCCTCGCGAGTGGCCTCAATACTGCCGTCAAAGTCGGGATCTTCGCCCAGTTGGCGGGTGTATTCATCGCTGCGCTCCGCGTCGAGTTCGGCGAGGTCGATGGGATTCGTCTCGACAAACGTCAGCGGACTGGCAAGAAGATTGTTTGGAAGGAACAAGCCAGAGAAACCGGCATCGTTTTGACCGCCATCGTCTGCATCCGGACTCGAACTCATGCCGGTGGAACTCGCCGAGTTGCTGTTGGTGTTGATGGTGACGTTGGGATCTAGGCTGCTCGCAAGCTGCGGAAAGCTATCAGCTTGCCGATTTCCCCGACCTTCGCCAGAATCGGCAGAGCCAGGAGCCGCTGCGTCTTCCGCGCCTAACACTTCGCCATTGAGGAAAATGTCGCCGTCCGAGATCAGCTCGCCGGTGGTAATGTCGCGTCCGGCATCGATCGCAATCGTACCGTCTGGGGTCGTGATATTTCCGGTCGTGGCATCGCGCCCGGCATTGAGGTCGATATCACCGCTGGTTCCTTCCGGCGCGATCGAGGCGATATCTCCAGTGGTGATGTCGCGTCCGGCGTTGAGGCTGAGATCGCCACTATTGCCAGTTTGGGCTTGGCTGGTTATGTCACCAGCAGTCACGTCGCGCCCGGCAGAGATATTGACGTCGCCGCTATTTGCCCCGCCGCTCGTGCTAACGTCGCCAAGCGCGGCATCGAGCAGCGCAGAGAAATCAACGTTACCGGAACTACCACTTGCAGACTCCGTTGTGACATCGCCGCTGGTGATACTGCCTGCTTCTGACGCGACGGTCACGTTACCACTATCGCCGTCGCCGTCAGTGCTGCTGACAATGTTTCCGGTCGTAATATTCCCGGTGGCTGTGACAATCGCGCTGCCAGCATTATTGGTGTTGGTCGCGGTCGTGATGTTTTGTGTGGTGACGCCGCCGTCAGTCGCCGTGATGTCGATATTACCGGAGCCCGTGCTGGCGATCGAGCTGACGTTACCGGTGGCCACGTTTTGGCCGCCGATCGCGATATTGCCACTAGGGCCGACACCAGATTGGGTCACGACCTGTTGCGTACTGACGTCGCTGTTGCTGCTGGTGATATTAAGGTTGCCGCTGGCTGTACGTCCATAGGAGCGGATCGTGCCGCTGGTCGTGACGCCACTGTCGCCCGTCAGGTTGATATTGGAACCGCTTCCGTTGGTGGCGTAGCTATCGGCATCCCCGATGTCGATGTTTCCAGTGGAGGTGATGTCCACTCCGCCCGCGCTGGCCGCTGCTAGCCCATCGGCCTGGGTTTGGATAACGTCAATACTGATGTCGCTGACGGCAATGACCTCTAGATTGCCACCATCGCCCGACGTGCTGGATGCATCGATGACGTTCGCCATCACCATGCCTTCGGTAGCTTCGAGGCGAACTGCGCCGGTCGTGTTGCCACTGCCATTCGTCGAGATAACTTCGTTAAGGACGAGAGCGGAGCCGGTGAGGTAGATCGTGCCGTTATTCGTGCCGCCTGAGGAAGTCACCGTATTGACGCGGATTATCGAGCCAGCTTCGAGCGTGATGTTTCCCGTTTCTCCCGATGTTGCCTCGGTAATCAAGGTGTTGATGTCGATGCTGCCATCGGGCGTTGTAATTTCGATAATGCCCGAGTCCGCTTCTGGAACTTCCACCGGGTCGGAGATATCGCGCAGCGCGTTCGCGAGCGAGTTGTAGGAGTAGATTAGTTGATATGTCGATGAGTCATCACCGCCCAGATCGTCGATAACCGATGAGATGTGTTCGGTGAGTGCCGACTCGACAGCAGAGGAGGGGCGACCCGCCGCCGCTAGCGCCGCGCGCGCCTCGCGATCGTAATGGTCGGCGAGCTGCACGAGGGTTTGCGCGCCCACCGCTGTCGAGCGCAGCGCGTTGATGCTCGACGTACCGCGATCGTGCTGGACGCTGATATTACCCCGCGTCGTTCCGAAGAAGGAGCCCGACTGCAAAACACCGGGAATGGTGATATCGCTCTCCGCGCGCAGGGTGATTCCACCGCGCGTGCTGCCGCGACGGCTGAGGTTATCGATCCCCTGCACGCGTATCGTGTCGGGGCGATCGCCATCGTACGCGCCGATCGAAACGGGCTCCGAAGCGCCCACCACTCCAAAGGCGTCGATGCCGCTATCGAGATAGACATCTCCCGCAGCACGTAGGTCGACGCGACCGCCGTCGTTCACCCCCAGTGCGATGACCGGCCCGGTGATGCGCAGCCCTCCAGCACTGTAGATTGTCACATTGCCTGCAGAGTTGATTTCTCCGAGGGAGTAGGTGGTGACAAAGCCATTGACTGTTATCCCCTGGCCGTCACTGCTTTCCAAGAAGACGTTACCGCCGTTGCCGTTCTGCCCCGCGTTCGCGAGCAGGCTGCCCGTCGAGATGCTGCCGCCACCCGTCAGAGAAATCCCCCCGCCCTGCGACACAAAGCCAAAGCGACCTGAGGCACCCGCATCGATTTGTTGGGTCTGGATATTGCTGCGACTGTCGAGCGAGACGTTGCCGCCTCGGCTCGCCCCGACCAACGAGTGAGATTCCGCCTCGATGCGCCCGATGGTCATGCTGCCCTCGCTGTCGAGCGCGATGTCTCCCGCGCGGCTGCCGCCGACGGAATCAGTTTCGATTTTCGCCGTCGTCAGATCGCCATCACTGGTGATTTCGACCGAGCCTCCCTCGCCGAACGCGCAGTCTTCGCAGCCGAGATCGCCAGAAGTGTGCGTCTCGATCGAGCCGCCGATCGTCGTCCCCGCGCCACTCTCAATTTCGAGCGTTCCGCCGTTTCCGGCATTGCACCCAGACCCATCGCATTCAGCATACGTGCGAATCGCGCGAGCGTTTTCATTTCCATCAACGAAGATTTCGCCGCCCGCGCTATCTAAGCGAACGTTTCCACCATCCCCCGACGAGCAGCCGTCTTCATCACAGAGGGAAAGCGCCGTGATACTTTCGATCGAGATGTCACCGCTGCCTTCAATCGTGATGCTGCCGCCGTCCCCTGCGACACATCCATCGCCACGGCAAGCAGCTCTCGTATAGAGCTGCCCCGTCCGAATCGTGCCATTGCTGGTTAGTCCGATCGAGCCACCGTCCCCTGCCGTGCAGGACGAGAAAAGGCCGAAGCAGTACGTATCCGCGCTAATCGCCCCAGTCTGGATGCCTCCATCGTGACTAATTATTGAAACATCTCCGGCAGGCCCGGATAGCAGTTGCAGTCGCGCGGTGCGAATATTGCCAACCGTTACGCTCGAACCCGAGATCGAAACGTTCCGCCCCGGCGCAACGATGTCGTGAGCCGTTACACCGTCGTAGCCCACAAAACTCCCGCCATCCACGCCGTCTGAATCTGCAATAAACTCAATCCGTCCCGTTCCGCGACTGAAATTTAGATCCGTCTCCAATGTGATGTCATTGGTTGCCTCCACCGTGACTTCACCTGTGATGGCTTCCAGCGAGGCGGCATTTACCGTTTCATTGCCGCCCGATATAGCCGCAGGCGCATCGGAGATCGTGACGTTCTCCGGGTCGAGCAACACCGACCCCGCCCGCCCGATCGCCGCACCCACGTCAACGCCACCACCAAACGCCAGCGCCCCCCGCCCCGAGGTCTCTACGAGGCCGCCATCGCCACCGAGCGCACCACCACGCGCTGCGATCTCGCCCAAGAAGACGGCCGTATCTTCTGCCCAAACGATAACTTCGCCGCCATCGCCGGTCTGGAGCGCGCTAGCGTCAAGGGACGAACCCGCGTCGATCTCCGTAAATTCCGCTGTCGGTAGCGTGCCACCACCACGATATTCTCCTCCAAGGTAAATTGCCCCCCCGCCCGATGCGCCCGACGCATCGATATTCGCCCCCGCGAGCATCACGCGATCGCCCAGCACTTGCGCTGTACCGCCGCTATCGCCCGACACGTCGAGCGCGCCCGTCACGACGCTGTCGCCTGCTGCCACCACCGCGCCCGCGAGCCGCACGACGCCATTGACAATTTCTAGCGAACTGGCCGCCGTCACCTCACCACCCGCAAGCAGTTCCGGCAGTGCGATCGGCTCGATCCGGCTTTCGCCGATGCGATCTGCCATCACTTCCAGGCTCAGCACGTTTCCCGCCGCCGCGATGTGCAGCGTGCTGCCGCCGTTCGCGGCTGTGACACTCACGCCGCCACCCGATAGCTCGCCCACGTTCAGCACCGTCCCGCCGAACAGGTTCAGATTGGCGTCGCGATCGACCGACAGTTCGCCAAAATTGGCGATCGCGCCCGCCGCCGCGCCGGAAAAATCGAGCGCGATTGGAGCGCCGACGAGCGCCGTCCAGTTCGCCACCCCCGCCGAATTAAACCATCCATCCTCAAATTCGATGCCGCTTGCCGTCGTCGCCGTGAAATCACCCGCCACGTCCAGCCGCGCGTTCTCGCCGAAGACGATCCCCGCTGGGTTCATCAAAAAGAGGTCGGCGCTGCTCCCCGTCACCACGATCGAGCCGTCGATGCGCGACGCTCCACCTCCCGTCACCCGACCCAGCACGTTCCGCACGTTCGCTGGCGTGATGAAGTTTGCAACCTGGTTCGCCTCCAGCCCAAACGCTTCAAAGCTCTGAAATAGGTTCTCCCCGTCGCCAGACAGCTCGCCACCTCGGATGTCAAACTGGCCATCGACGCGATCGACCTGCGTCTCGACCGAAGCCTCCGACGTAACGTTCGTCGCTAGCACGTCGGCGGAAAGCAGAGAAAACGCCAGAGTAGAACCGAGCAGAAGGAGTAGATGCATGGGACAGCTGAATATTTTTTGCTACCACCATATATGTCACCTAGATTTCGATCGGATTTCGCAAATGTAACGATCGGTTTTCTCAATCGACTGACATCAACTCCGTTCTTCCCTCCGCGCTGCAAATGATTGGGGGGTCATACTGTCCTTTAAGACAGCCTGAACGCTGGCATCCAAACTACCAGGGCGAGCCGATCGCCGTGAATGCCGACCAGTAGTACGGGTGCGACAGCTCCGTATCGGGCAGTCCGGCTAGCTCTTCCGGTAATGGCAGCGGCTCGCCGAGGCCGACGATCGCGCCGTTTTCGATGCGGACTTCGCCGCGCAGCATCGCTACCTGCGCCCGCTGGAGCGCCATCGCCCGCGTCGGCGCATCCTGGAGCTGTGGGTAAAACTGGCTCATCAGCCCCAGCGTGCCGGTGTCGCTGACGTACCAGAGGCTGGCGATCGCGGTTTTGATTCCGGCCTTGACGGCGATTCCGGCAAAGCCCAGCTCGGCTTCTTCGTTGCCGACCGCTGTCTGGCAGGCGCTGAGGACGAGCAGCTCCAATGGCGGGTCGTGGAGCCCCAGGTCGCGGATTTCGTTGAGGAAAATCTTGCCGTCCCAAAGCTGAATGTAGGAGTTGTCGATGCTGCCTTCGAGGAACTGGGCGTGGGTCGCCAGGTGCAGGATCGGCAGCGACGATTCGCCCTGGAAGACGGATAGCGGATTGCCGAAGATCGAGGCCGGATTTGCGAGAAGGTCGAGTGGTGACTGCTGGCGCTGCTTGACGAGGCGGTCTTGGGTGAATTCTTCGTTGAGAAAGCTCGTGCCGCCGCTCAGTTGGCCGACGATATCGACCTCGTAGGGGACGGCGGGGAGCTGGGAGAGTTCGGTGAATTCCGACGCGCCCATCGCCAGCGCCGGGAGGCCGCTCAGGTCGCGCGGTCGCAGGTCTACCAGATTAAGGCTGGGCATGAGCCCGATCGCGAAGTCTTCGACGAGGTAGCGATCGCCGTCGTAGAGTGCCGCCAGAGGCAGGCCGCGCAGGCCGCTGTCGAGGGCGAAAAGCAGGGTGTCGATTCCCTGGGCTTCGAGTTCGTCGAGCATCGGCGCGATCGCCCAGTCGTAGAGCTGTTTGCCGTAGGTGGTGTGGCGTCCGAGTATGCGCAGGCGGCTGACGATCAGGTTGCTGCGGAGGTTATCGACGGCACGCAGCAGCTCGCCGCGCGGGACGCGAGTGCTGCGGTAGATGGGCTTTTCGCCCGGTGTCGTGAGGATAGTTTCGAGGCGATCTTCGCGTGCGAAAACGTAGACGATCGCCGGTCTCGTCCCCGTGGCAGCTTCCACTTCGCTCAGGATTTCGCTGGCATTTTGAGAGACGTTGGTGTCTTCGAGGCTTTCGGCACTGGGAGCCTCTGACTCCAGCTCGAGGTGGGAAATAAACTCTTCGGTCATTGCAATATCGAGGTTCGCCATCGCCGCCTCGACATCACCGCGATCGAGGGCGGCGGCGGCGCGGGCGCGGGCGATATCGGAGGTCGATCGCGACAGTTTTTGGCTGCTGGAGGAGAGGGGGTCGAGCGCCAGTGTCGCCTCGGCGTTCGTGTCGATCGTCTCGGCTAGCAGATCGGCGGCGATCGCGGGCTCGGCCTCTGCCGGTATTTCGGTCTCTTCCGCAGAATCGTCGCCCGTATCTGTATTCGTGGGGGGAGATGGGGTCTCGGCCTCCTCAGCGGCATCGTCTGCGGGGCTCGTATCTTCGGGGGTAACCGGAGTCTCGGTCTCTTCTGGTATTTCGGGCTCTTCAGCGGGCTCGTCTTCGGGCTCTGTCGGATCGGCCACGGGGATGGGATCGATCGCGGTGGCGATGTTGACATCGAGCGTGTCGCTGTCGAATGGCTCGGTGAGCGTCGTGCCCGGCGGCAGCGCGTCGGCTCCGGTGGTTAGCGCCGCGATCGCACCGTTTTCGGTGGCGCGACCGATCTCGAACGTTATCCCAGCGGCCAGCGCGTTGTTCGTAATGGTTATCGTTCCCGGTGTCGCGCCCGTGGCGAGGATGCTGGCGATCGTGCCGCCCGTGCCGTTGACCGAGCGCGATAGCTGTAGCGCGAACGAGTCGATGATTACCGCCCCACCGGTGGCGCTGCCGGATACGTCGATCGCACCCAATTCGGCATCGCCTTGGCTCTGGAGCGCGACGCTGCCGCCGTCGGCGGTGCCGCTGGCGAGTAGGTCGCGGGCTTCGATGCCGCCTAGGCCATCGAGTTCGATCGCGCCGCCAGTGGTTCCCGTGGCGGTGATGTCGCCTTCGAGTTCGATCGCGAAGTTGCTGTCGATCGCAACTGCTCCCGCCGTACCCGCCGCCGCACTCGTGACGATCGTCTCGCCCTCGTATCTCCCTGTCACGTCCACTGTCACCGCGCCGCCGCCCGTTTGGCCGCTCGTGTCGATCGCGTCGATGTCGATATTGCCGCTGGCGACGAGGCTGACCGCGCCGCCGATCGCGCTGCCAGAGGCACTGGATAGCGCTACGCGATCGGTCGCCGAATTCGGGCGAATATCGCCGCTCGTTGCCGAGACCGAGATTGCGCCGCCGCCCTGGGCTCCGTTTGCGGTCAGCGTCTCGAGGATGATGTCGTCGAAGCCGTTAGAGATCGCGATCGTGCCGCCCTCCCCGCTGCTGGAGCTGCTGTCGAGCTGAATATCGGCGAGATCGACGCCGCGTGCCGCCGTTATCGCAATGCCGCCGCTGGTGGTGGCTCCGGTGGTGGTAAATGGCGTGCCGATGCCGGTTGCAAACGTGTCGATAACCACGGCATCGTTTTGGCTGACGAGCGCGATCGAGCCGCCCTCCCCGCTGCTGGCGCTGGTGTTGACATCACCATCGTTCGCGACTAGGCGCAGCGTGCCGTTGGCGGAAATCGTCACGTTTCCGCCGCGATCGGGGCCGCGCGTGTCGATTCCCAGTGCTGCGTTGTCGATGCCTGCATTGGTGGCCTGGATCGATACGTCGCCGCCGGTTTGCGTCCCACTGGTGTCGATCGTGATGAAGCTGAGTTCGCTGCCGCCTGCCGAGAGGGTGACGTTGCCACCGGTGACTCCTGAGGTGTCGAGATCGAGTATCAGCAGCTCCTGTCCGGCGGTGGCGGTAATCGCGCCGCCTTGGGTCGCGATCGTGTTGCCGTCGATGCTGTCGGGCGAGTCGAGGATAACGCGGCCACCGGCGGTGGTGATGGTGTTGAAGTCGATATCGCGGTTGGCGAAGCGATCGAGCGTGGCGTCCGAGGTCAGAAAGAAGTCGGTTCCGTTGATGCTGACGATCGGTGGCGGATCGTCCGCGCCCGATCGCGACGATAGCCCCGCCCGGAAAATCAGTGACGGCTCGCCCGTCAAGATCGCCACGTCGGGGTCGTCGGCATTGGCTGCCAGCAGCGTATCGGCCTGGGTAATTGAGATGTTGGACGCGACGATCGTGCCGCCCGCTTCCACTTTCAGCGACGCGCCGGTGTAGTCTCCAATAAAGACGTTGCCCGAAGAGCGGACGATCGGGTCGAAAAAGCTAACGAAAGTTCCCGGCTGGCCGGTGGTGTCCGCGACCAAGAAGCTGCCGCCATTTTGGAAGTTCGCATCGCCGGAAATGATGCCGTCGCTAACCAGCCAAAGGTTACCGCCACTGACAAAGGCCGGTTCGGCGCTGCCCAAGGCCAGGATATCCACCTCGCGATCGCCCCATACCACCAGGTCGCCGCCCGTAACGATCTGCGTCGGTCGGTCGGTGGCGTCGCGGACGATCGCGCGATTTCCCGCCCGGACGATCGCGCTGTCGGTGGTGTCGAGCTGCACGCCGTCGATCGCCACGTCTCCGGCGGCTTCGATCCGCAGGCGATCGCCAACCACCGTTCCGGAGAGCGCCACTTCGCCGCTCAGCAGACTTGGTAAATCGATTGGTCGGATCGGCTCGCGGTTATCGGACAGGCGATCGCGATCGATCTCCAAGCTCAGCACGCTGCCCGGAGCGCTCAGCCGCAGGTAGCCGCCTGGCGTAGCTGCAATGGCGATCTCGCCCGCGCTGAGGTTGCCGGAGCTGGAGACCGCACCGCCGAGCAGCCCGATCGCCGCGCTGGAACCGACGGCCAGCTCGCCACGATTGACGATCGCGCCGACCCCGCTCAATTCAAAGCCCACCGGGTCGCCGACGAACTGGCCGTAGTCGATCGCGCCGCGCCCAACGTCGAGCCAGCCCCCGCCAAATTCAACGCCACTCGCCGCCACCGCAAAAAAGTCGCCCGCTACATCCAGCCGCGCGGTCTCGCCGAAGATGACGCCTGCCGGGTCGATCAGGTACAGGTCGGCGCTGCTGCCGACGACTTGCAGGAGGCCGTCGATCGTCGTCGGGCCATTCAGCGTGCGGGTGAGGATGTTCTCGACGCTGGGGTCGGTGAGAAAGCGGGCGACGTCGTCGGCGCTGAGGCTGAGACGATCGAACTCGTGAAATAGGTTTGCCCCATCGCTGGAGCGCGCGCCGCCGTCGATTTGATAGACCGTGCCGCCTGTCGGGTCGATCGCAGTTTGCGGCTGGGTTTGCACCTGAGTTGCGCCGTCCGGTACGACTTGGCCGATCGCGGCGTTGGAGCCGAGCGCGATCGTCGAGCAACAGACCCAGGGCAGGAAGCGATGTTGAAAAGAGGCCATGTTTCCTCGGTCAAATCTTCAGGGATGAGTGGGCGCGTGCCGCGAGGGCGATCGGGGAGCTATTCCAGCAAAATGACGTTGCCACCCGTCAGGTCGAGCGTTCGGCTGGTGATGTCACCGTCGATAAACGAGCTTTCCGCGAGATTGGTGGTCGAGACGCCGTTGAGGACGGCGATCGTCTGACCCGTGGCCGTGTGGGTCACGCGCGCCGCGCCATCTGCGTCCGTTAACGTGAGTTCGTCAAAGGAAATGCCGACCAGGCTGATGCGATCGCTGACGGGGCCAAAGCCTTCGATCGTGTCAGTTCCCGAGTCGAGGCCGACGACCGCCACATCGTTGCCGCCAGCGCCGAGGCTGAGGAAATCGTTGCCCGGGCCACCGTCGAGGATATCGTCGCCCGCGCCGCCGCTGAGCAGATCGTCGCCATCTTCGCCGTAGAGTTCGTCGTTGCCCTGCTGCCCGAACAGCGCATCCTGCCCTGCGCCGCCGAATAGCGCGTCGTCGTCCGCGCCGCCGTAGAGCACGTCGTTCGCGCCGTCTTCCGCATCCGCCGTCGCGTCGAAGGTGTTGCCGTAGATGATGTCTTTGCCCGTCCCGCCGAAGACGCGATCCGCGCCGGTTCCGCCAACGAACGTTTGATCGACATCATCGTCGAGATCGACGCTGCCATTGTCTGGCGCATCGGCGGCGAGCTGGCTGCCCAGGAAATTACCGAGAACGGTGGCGGTGAGCGGCGCGATCGTAATGTCGTTGAAGCCAGAATCAAAGCTGCTGACAGTGTGCGAAATCGTCGCGGTCTGCGTCTGGGCTGTCCCGGCAGTTGCGCCGTCGAAAGCCCCGCTGGTGGTGTCGAAGTTCACGGCAACGGTCTGTGGCACGTTCCAATCCAGCGGTGTGAAGGTCAGAGTGTTGGGCTCGACGGTAATCGACGGGCTGTCGTCGGTAATCGAGATAACGACATCGTCACTGGGCGGGGTGGCGAGGCTCAGCTCGTAGATATCGCCGGTAAATTCGGTCGCGACCAGGCTGTTGCCGATGTTGTTGAGGGAGATGGCGATATCTTGGGTGAGGTCGCCGATATCGAAAACGGCCAACGCATTATCGTTGGAGCCCGCAACAAAGACCTGTTTGCCGTCCGGACTGAACGCCACATCGCTGGCAACGAGCAGACCATCCACTCCGACGCCGTCGCGAAACTCACCTAACGGGGTGAGGTTTCCCGTTCCCGGATCGCGCCGAAAGACCGAAAGCGCATTGTCGTTCTCTGCGGCAGTCAGCACGAGCGTCCCGTCTGGACTAACGACGACGGATGCCACACCATCCAGACCCTCAATACCGACGCTGCCGTCTATAAGTCTCGGCGGGATAGGAAAGGGGATCGCACTCGGATCGACGATCGCTAGCGCATCAGCCGCCGGAGCGGCGACCAACACCTGCGAGCCATCGGGACTGACCGCAACGCCAGACGCTCCATCTAGCTCTCCAACTGCGCTCACGAAGCTGCTGGAGAAAGTGAGGTTGCCTGTTGACGCATTGCGATCGAATGCCGCAATCGAGCCGGGCGTTTGTCCCGCAACGAACACTTGGGTTCCATCCGGGCTGGCAGCAACGTCGTCGGCTGCGGCAATCCCCGTGATAGTCACGCCATCATTCACAAGAGATGTGGAGAAAGCGATCGCGCCGGTGGTCGGGTCGCGATCGAAGACGACGAGCGAATTTGCGTTTTGACCCGTGACGAAGACTTGTCCACCATCGGGTGCAACAGCAACTCCTGCTGGAAAAACGAGATCCGTAATGCCACCAAATGTGTTCCGAAGCACATCCGAGAAGGCAACATTGCCGGTGGCCGCGTCGCGACCGAACACGGCCAGCGCGTCGTCGTCAGCCCCGGTGACAAAGACCTGAGTGCCATCCGGGCTCACGGCAACATCCGTCGCGCTGTCCAGACCATCGACACCGCCCAGACCATCTGTAAACGACGTTCTGAACGAGAGAGTTCCGGTAGTCGTGTCGCGATCGAAAACACTCAGGGTACTACTGACTAAACTGGCGACAAAGACTTGCGTGCCATCGGGACTCACCGCCACGCTATCTGGGGAAGACAAGCCCGCCACGCCATCGACACCGTTGACGAGCGCTTGTCGGAAGGCGATCGCGCGAACCAGGGTCGATCGATACGCAACCCGAGCCCGACGATTCAGCACCCGCTCCGCTCCGCGCGGCCACCAGCCCGCCCCCACATCGCGATCGCTCGCCGCCACCGCCGCACCCGTCAGCTCCGAAATTTTCTCAACAAATTCCGCCCCCGCATCGCCCGCCGCCACCCGACAGCTCAGCAGCGACAGCCGCGCCCCTGGCTGCATTCCGCCCGCAAACCAGCTTGCTAGTTCGTCCTCATAGCGATCGAGGTTGCCCAGCTCCAGCGTCCCCGCTCCGAGCTGCATCCCGCCCGGAAAGCCGTGGGCGACGATCGTCAGCGATCGCAGCGCTCCAAATTCCGTCCGCGCCCGCCGCAAAATCTCCGACACCTGAGCGATTCCGTCGCGCCCCGAATCCAGCACGTACGCCGCGACTCCCGGCTGCAAACCCGACAGCAGCAGATCGAGGTCGCCGACCCGCGCGTCGAAGATCGCAACATCTCGCGCGGTCGGGAGGGCAGAGATCGCCGCGCTGCTAAATGATTTCGAGCCGAAGGTATTCATAACGGTTGGGCGATCGGGAAATCGCGAATCTGGGCGATCGCGCGGATTGGTGGAAGCTACCGCGATTATATTCGCCAGGCCCGAGGCCGATCGTCGCAAGCCTCACTCTCCGCAAAAAGACCTCTATCCATACGGCGATCGCCAGACTTGTCCAGACGAGTCCGGGTTGAGCCTTCGCAAGACGCCGTGGCCGCGATCGCCTTTAGCGCACAAACCCTAGGAGGTAAGACAACACCGACTCGCGGTTGCGCGAACGGGCCATCGCCTCATCGTCCACGGCGGCGAGGCCATCGAGGTACTCGCGATCGCTGTTTTGGCGCTCGGCGACTAGGTTCGCCAGCACTTCAGCGAAATCCGGGCGGCGCGACAGAAACACCGACAGCGCCTCACGGGGGATTTCGAGCAGGTGCGTCGGCGATAGCGTCTCGACCGTTGCCGTGCGTGGCACGCCCGCCAGTAGGCTAATCTCGCCGACCATGTCCCCGACGCCGAGCGTAAAGGTCTTGACCTCGTCGCGTTTGCGAAAAGTCACCGTCCCGCCGAGGCGACCCGAGGCGACGATATAGGCCGAGTCGCCCGTATCTCCCTGCTTGAAGATTGCATACCCCGTCGGTAGCCGCCGCAGTTCGGTCGCGGCAAATAGCTGCCAGAAGTCGCGACTCTCGACAGTCGGCGTGGTCGAGGGCAGCAGGTCGAGCATCGCCGATTTAAGCGTGCGGAACAGGTTGCCCGGAGCGGTGGAATCGAGATGGTCGAGCTGAGTAAATGCAGGCATGGGACTGAATGTCTAGACTCCGCATCCCATCTTCACGCGATCTCCCGAGATCTCCGGCAGTTGAAACAACGCTTCACGATTCGGTCGATCGCCCGCTGCCGCCGAAAATCGGGGCGTTGCCCGCGCCGCCAAACAGGGTGTCCTACGAACTGCAACATCGCGTATCACTCGGCCGCCTCGTCGCCTTCCTCCTCCAAGCCGATCGCCCCTTCAAAGTCCGTCTCGGTCGTATTCGCCCCGTCCAGCTTCGCGTCGGTCAGGTCGGTCTCCGAAAAATCCGCCTCCGTCAGGTTGGCATTCGACAAATTCGCTTCCGACAGGTCGGCCTCCGCTAGGTCGGCTTCGGTCAGATTTGCCGCGAATAAATCCGCCGTCGAGAGGTCGGCCTCCGACAGATCCGCCTCCGTCAAATTCGTCTCCGTCAGCGTTGCCCCCGACAGGTCAGCCCCGGACAAATCTGCTTCTGTCAGGTCGGCCTTGGCAAAATTCCCGTCGCTCAGGTCGCAGTCGCTCAGGTCGATGTAGCGCAGGTCGGCTCCAGCCAAGTTCACCCCGCTGAGGTCAAAGCCACTCAGATCGAGGCCGCTCAGGTCGGCTCCCTCAAAGCTCTGCCAATCGAACTTTTGGATGCACTCGCGCAGGTAGTCCTGAAAACGCAGGTACTCGGATTTGAATTGTTCGATCGCGCGATCGTCGGCCATGAGTCGCCTCCTGAGGGGGTCAAAACAAACACGAAGCCCGAAATGGCGGAATTTCACCGTGCCGAATGGTGACGAAAACAACCATCCAGTCGCTAAAGTGTAACCTGCATCGACTGTCTGGCTGCCCTGTTCGCAGCTTCGGAATTGTCTAGCTTCAGCCCCGTTTTAGCAATTAATCGCAGGTCTCGACAGCACGTGTCCGCCACACCCGATCGTCGCGTCAACCCCATCCTCGAACTCGCCTACGAGCCGAACATCGCCGACCTCGGCGATGAATACTACGATCCCGTCCCGGCGGCGGACTTCCCGAAGCATCTGCTGCGCTTCCGCAACGACGAGGTGCTAGCCAAGCTCGGCCTCGACCCCACCAAAGTCAGCGACGAGCAGTTTGTCGATGCCTTCGGCCGCTTTGCCGGATTCGGTCACCCCTTTTTGGCGATGCGCTACCACGGCTACCAGTTCGGTAGCTACAACAATATGCTCGGAGACGGGCGCGGCTTCCTGGCGGGGCAGGTGCGTGGCACGGACGGCGAGCTGTACGACTTCGGCACTAAAGGCAGCGGCAAAACACCCCACTCGCGCGGCGGCGACGGGCGGCTGACGCTCAAGGGCGGCGTCCGCGAGATCCTGGCGTCGGAGACGCTGCACCGTATGGGTGTTCGCACTTCGCGCACGCTGAGCATTATTGAAACCGGCGAAGAGCTATGGCGCGGTGACGAACCTTCCCCAACACGATCGAGCGTGATGGTGCGCTTTAGCCGATCGCACGTCCGCTTCGGCACCTTCGAGCGCTTGCACTACCTGAAGATGACCGGTCGGGACACGACGCCCCTGGTCGCCCGCCTGCTCGATCGCGTTATCTCCACCTACTACCCCGAAATCGAACTCAGCCCCGACCCCCAGGCCAACGCCGACACCGCCTACGTCGAGTTCTACACCGATCTGGTCAAGCGCACCGCCGCACTAGCCGCACAGTGGATGGCCGCAGGCTTCTGCCACGCAGTGCTGAATACGGACAATATGTCGATTACCGGCGAGAGCTTCGACTACGGCCCGTTCGCCTTTATCGAGACCTACGATCGCCAGTTCACTGCTGCCTACTTCGACTACTCCGGGCGCTACAGCTACGGCAACCAGCCGGGAATCTGCAAGCTAAATCTAGAGATGCTGCAAACGCCGCTAGGTATGGTTGTCGATCGCGAGGCGATGAAGTCGGCGATGGAGAGCTACGACGAAGCGTTCTTCGCCGCCTACGAGTTCGAGATGGCGCGCAAGCTGGGCTTTACCGACTTGGATGCCGAAACTCGCCGTAACCTGGTTAAAACCACCGTCTCGCTGTTTGAGACCTACGAGCTGCGCTACCCGGACTTTTTCGCGCAGCTTCGCCGCGAGTTTTCGTCCGCGTGGCGCGACGATGCCGCTCGGATCTTCCCCGATGCGGAGCCGCCCGAGGTGCTGAATGAGTGGCGCGAAGTTTATCACCACCTGCTGCAAACGCGATCGGATGAGGAGCTGGGCGCGATCGCCGAGACGCTTAACATCAATCCGCTCGTCGTGCCGATCCGCCCGGAGATCGAGGCGATTTGGGAGCCGATTACGGAGCGTGACGACTGGGAGCCGTTTTACGAGTTGCTCGATCGCATTCGCGCTTGAGCGACAACAGTGACAGGATCGTTTAGCCCGATCGAATCTGCGGGAGCGCGTCATGACAGTAGCGACGACTGGGCGAACTTACGCGCCAGAAGAGTATCTCAAACTCGATATCCACTCCGAGATACGCAACGAATATCGCGATGGTGAAATCGTCCCGGTCGCGAGCAGTACGCCAGCACACAACAAAACCGTGGGTGCGATTTTTGCATTGCTGATGTCAGCACTGCGAAAACAGCCCTACGATATTTTTGTGCTCAGTCAAAGGCTTTGGATTCCAGGGCGCAACGCCTACAGATATCCAGACGTGATGGTCGCGGCGAAACCTGTGGAACTGATGCCCAACCGCAAAGATACGGTGATGAATCCGATCTTGCTGGTGGAAGTTTTGTCTCCTTCGACTCAGTCGGTCGATCGCGGTGAGAAATTCAACGACTACCGAACGATCCCGACGTTGCAGGAATACGTTTTGATTTCGCAAGAGGAGCCGATGGTGGAGCGTTATGCGAGGCAGTCGAAGTCAGAGTGGCTGTTTACGGAGTGCCGAGGCCTGGAGTCGAGTGTGGCGCTGCGATCGGTGGAAGTGGAGGTAGCATTGGCGGATCTGTACGGGGCGATCGAGTTTGAGGCGCAGCGGTAGATGTCAAAGCTCAACCTGCTGCAAGAAGGCAGGTCTTACACGTTTCGATCGTATTTCGAGCTGCCCTACGAGGCGGATGAAATACTGGCGGAGTTCGGCTATGCGCTTAAAAAATCGCGCCTGACGCTGCCGCAGGATTCACAGCCCTTGGAATTCTTGCCAGATTTGCAGCAGCGCATTGAAGAGACGCTGCCGTGTATCAGCCTGAGCGACGAAGCGGCGCGGCGGGGACGCTGGTTTCACCGGTGATGTTGGAGGTGGTGCGCTGCTGTCAGTGTCAGATGCGGATCGAGTATTCGCTGGTGGTAGCTGAAGGTGGATTTTGACTACCTGTTGCGATCTGCGAGCAGTCTGCTGGTGGTTGAGGCGAAGAATGACGATCTGACGCGGGGATTTACGTAGCTGGCCGTGGAGTTAATTGCGCTATCGCACGTAGAGGCGCGATCGGTGTTGTATGGGGCGGTGACGATGGGGGACGTGTGGCGGTTCGGTCGGTTGGATCGCGATCGGTGCGAGATTACGCAGGACTTGAGCTTGTTCAAGGTTCTGGATGACTTGGAGCCGTTAATCCAAGGAATTTTGGGAATTCTCCACGGAAAATAGCATTGCCGCCACGATTTGGGGGAAACAGCGTATCCCGAGAGAAATTCACCCGATGCAGGGTCACGGTCTTCGTCGATTCACGTCCACTGTGAAGCGCTTCCGCTCGATGCAATGCACGACAGTCGGCGAGCAATTGCATCGCACCACAACAAAGCGCGCTGCATCCCCGGAAAAGCACTCGAATTTGCAGTATCAGGTCAGAGATTCCTCGCCAATCGCACGTGTCTCGTATGCGATACTCACGTGCAGAATTAACGATTGAGATATCGGCTAAACCAACGCGCTTGCGAGACCCGCTAGAACAATGCCCGACCTTCAGAAAACAGCTCTAGTTCTGATTGGATTCCAAAACGACTACTTTGCGGATGACGGTGTGCTGCACGGTGTCATTGAAGATTCGAGCCAGTATGCCGACGTTTTGGATAATACGATCGCGCTCGTGGAGCGCTGGGTCGAGACGCCTGCGACGGTCATTGCCACGCCGATCGTCTTCACGCCCAGCTACGAAGAGCTGGTCGATCCGGTTGGAATTCTCAAGCTGGTGGCCGATAGGCAGGCTTTTCAGGAAGGTACGCGCGGCGTCGCCACGATCGATCGGCTCGCGGCGTTCGTCGATCGCCAGCAAGTCCGAGAAGTCTACGGCAAGCGTGGCCTGAATGCCTTCGCCAATACCGGCCTCGATGAAGTGCTGAAGAAAGCCGGTATTGAGTCGATCGTTTTGGCGGGGGCAGTGACGTCGGTGTGCATCGACTCGACTGGGCGATCGGCACACGAACGCGGCTACCAGGTCAGCATTTTGTCGGACTGCATCGTCTCGCGTACGACGCTGGAGCAGGAGTTTTACGTCGAGAACGTCTTCCCGCTCTATGCCAATGTTTTGACGTCGTCCGAACTGCTCTGATGGCTTATCCCAGCGAAGACAAGCCCGACCCCGAGCGGCGGCAGGCCAGTGCTGACGCGCAAAACGAGCTGCACACGCAGATTCAGTATCGCCTGATCGAGAAGATTTCGGCGTCGGAGCGGCGCTATCGCGGCCTCATTGAAAATCTGCGGGAAATTGTTTTTGAGTGCGATCCGAGCGGAATTTTGACTTTTCTCAATCGCGCTTGGAAGGTGACGCTGGGCTATGACGTGAAGCCGACGATCGGACGATCGCTAGAGGAGTTTTTAGTCCTCGAAGATCGCGAGCTGTGGTCGGAGGCTCGAAGCGCTGCGATCGAGTCGAGCAGTTACGCTGAGGAGCTGCGCTTCCAGGATTCAGATGGCAATCTCGTTTGGCTGGAGCTGTCGCTCGTCGCGCAATCGGGTGATGATGGCGTGAGTTTTTCGGGCTCGCTCGTGGACGTCACCGGGCGAAAAAAGTCGGCGGAGATGCTGCGATCGCTGAATGCGACTCTCGAAGAACGGGTCGATCGGCGCACTCACGATCTGACCCGCGCCAACCAAGAGCTAAAGACGACGCTGAGCAATCTTAAAATCGCCCAGACGCAGCTTTTGCAATCGGAAAAAATGTCGGGATTGGGGCAACTCGTGGCCGGAATTGCCCATGAAATCAATAATCCCACGAATTTTATTTATGGGAATATCAGCTACCTCGAACAGTATTTTGCCGAGCTGTCCGGTCTCGTTCGGCTCTATCAAGAGAACTACCCAAAACCCGCGCCAGATATCGCCTGCGCGCTCGATTCTACTGACTTGGAGTTTCTTTATAAAGATTGCCCGGAAGTTCTGAGATCGGTCCAAGCTGGCGCACGTCGAATTCGTACGATCGTGCGATCGTTGCAGCAGTTTGCGCGGCGGGATACAGAAGGTTTTTCGTCTGTAAGCGTCCGTGACGAAATTGAGAACGTGCTGCAAATTCTCAGCCATCGCCTCCGCGCGATAAATAACGACAGCCGGAAACCGAAGCTGAAGGTTCGGCGCACGTATGGAAACCTGCCGAAGATCGATGCCAATGCGGGGCAGCTCAATCAGGCGTTAATGAATGTTTTAATCAACGCGATCGACGCCGTGGAAGCTCGCGGGCGATCGCAAATTGAGAGCGCGGAGCGGATTTCGGGCTGCATTGGGATTGCAACGCAAGCGCTGGACGATCGCCAGGTGGAAATCGCAATTTCAGACAACGGCGTGGGGATTCCAGTCGAGATTCAGTCGCGGATTTTCGACCCGTTTTTTACGACGAAACCGGTCGGGAAGGGCACGGGGATGGGCATGTCGATCGCCTATCAAATCGTGACCGAGCGCCACAACGGCAGCCTGAACTGTCGCTCGGAAGAGGGATGCGGCACGACGTTCGCAATCCGTCTGCCAATCCGCCAGCGCCATTAGCGGCCTCAGCGCCGCGAGCGAGCATGTGGGGATGTGGGCGCACTCTCAGCTCGCCGTCGCATTGCCCACGAACCTATAGCCGCAGGGTCAACTGGCGCGAGAGGGCAAACCGCAACATTCGGCCCGGCGTACTCGAGCCGCGCAGCACGTTGCGACGCACGTAGCGATTGAGCAGCAGCCGACCGAGACCTTTGATGCGCCCGATCGCGCGGGTCAGGAAAATCTTCAGGCCGGGATTGCCATCGGCTTCGGCGTAGGGCGGACGGAAAGCCATCGCGCCGTAGAGCACGTCGGCGCGGTGCTCGCTGCTGAGGTTGGCGAGGCGATGTTCTGCGTTGGGCTTGCCGCCATGTTCGCCGTAGTTACGGAACGGCAGGTAACATTCCAGGCCCGAGGCCCGCAGCTTGCTTTCCATCTCCGAGTCCCAGCTCGAGTAGCTGGTGGGGCCAGGGTTTTGGCGGATGCTTTCGGCGTGTTCGAGCAGCACTTCGGCGGCTTTGGGGCTGACCAGGTAGGCGACGGTAGAGGCCGAGTAGCCGATCGCCTTGCCCGCCGCCGAGACCGAATAAACCTGGGGCGCGCAGGTGTAGAGCCACGCCACGCCGAGGGTGTCGATCGGCTGCGGTGTCTCAGATTCCGCGCCCGCGCCCGGTCTCGATGGCTTGAGGTCGCAGGGAACGGGCAATCGCCCCATCCGCTTCACCGGCACGAAGTCCGCCTCGAAGATCGCGGCGGTCTGCTGGCGATCGATGATGTCGCGCCACGCTCGCGTGTGATTGAGCAGGCACAGGTAGCTGGGCGAGTAGCCGCGATAGTCCGGGTTGGGCGCTTGGCGCAGAAGCTGGCAGTCAAAGCCCTGGTCGGTCAGCGTGCCGCATAGCGTGTCGGTGTCTTCCTTGTAGGCAATGACGTAGGCGCGGGGAGCGAAGTCGCACAGTCTGGGATCGGATGGGCGCATGGGGTCGGACGGAGATTCGGGCAGGGGTTGGGGTGAGGCGCGACCCGGATTTGCCGACGCGCTCACCACAGTTCTACAGGAAGGTGCGCGCGAAGTCTGGTGAAGTCCGGGATATTTTCGTCGATATTTTGCCGAGATGTTGTCGGTGCTTCGTCATTCTTGGAGCGCCATCCGTCGGCGGGCGCGGGCGATCGACGGCATTTTCGCCCGCGCCAGTTTAAGAATCGGCGCGATTTCCCAACATTCCCGTGGCGGTTGTCTACACTGAGGGTCGAGCTGCGCGAGCCGCATCGCCGGGATTGCGGCTGCGATCGCCCGTTTCTCGAACTCTCGCGTCTCGCTTTTCCGAGACTCGCCTTCCCGAGACCCGACCTCCGCGACAAAAAATCCCATGAGCCTACCGCTAGTTATCGATCTCGCGCTCGGCATCGTCTTCATCTACCTGATTCTGAGCCTGCTCGCTTCGGAGATCCACGAGCTGCTGACGACGCTCATGCAGTGGCGCGCCGACCACCTGAAGCGATCGATTCGCCTGATGATCGATGGCGGCGGTAAGGTTGAAGCCGATCGCACCCTCCGCGAAGCCGACACCGAACGTCTCGCCGAAGCCACCGACACCCTGACCGATCGCCTCTACGCCCACCCGCTGATCAACACGCTCAACCACGAGGCCACCGGCCATATCGCCGTGCTGATGCGCAAGCTCGGGGGCGGCGTCGTCCAGGCGTCGTACAAGTTCGCCGAAACGCTCTACGGGATCTTCGGGCGCTTCTTCTCCAAAGACGGCACGCCGCCGCGCAATCCCTTCGCCCGTCAGACCAGCGCGCCGTCGTATATCCCTGCCGACACCTTTGCTCAAACGGTGGTCGAAACCTTCGAGCTGTCGAAGGTCGGGCGGCTGATTTCCCTCTCGCGTCTGCAAGAGCTCAAGCGCCAGCAGCTCAAGGACGTGCTGCGCCAGGTCAAAAATCTGGCAATGGACGAGTCGCAGGAGCTGGCCACCGATCGCCTGCGTCAGGTCGCGCGCGACTACGAGCAGATCGCGCTGAGCTTCGCCGATGGCGATACGCCGCTCTACGTCGCGATCGATCGCATGGGCCACGGCCTCTCGGGCTTTATCGACTTCTGCAACGACTTTATCGACGCCAGCGATCCGGCGCGACCGTACTTTCTGTATCAGCTTCAGTACGTCTACGAGAAGTACTACAGCGACGCCGAGAAACCGGCGCTGATTGCCTCGCTCAAGCCCGACCTGGAGGAAGTGCTGGCGATGGTGCGCGACAAGCGCGAGATGTTCCACGAGCTACGCAGCACCGTCACGGACACCGACAGCCAAATTTATAAGAGCCTCAGCAACGTTATCCGCAACCTGCCCGAGATGCCGCCGCAGCTCCAGAAGAGCCTGAGTTCGATCGCCACGAACGTCGAGCAGCGCGCCGGAGACCTCGAAGAAGACCTGCGATCGCTCCAGGGCCAAATTGAAGGCTGGTTCGATAAGTCGATGACGCGAGCGTCCGGCGTTTACAAGCGCAACTCGCGCGGTGTGGCAATTCTGATTGGCTTCCTGGTGGCAGTGGCGACCAACGCCGACACGCTATTTATCGTCGATACCCTCTCTAACGACAGCGTACTGCGGACGACGGTGTCCGAGTTTGCCGTCACCCAAGTGGAGGTGCAGTCGCTCGACTCGATCGCGGAAGCCACGCCCGAACAGCTCGATGCCGAAATCGACGCCATCAAAGAAAGCGTTCGCGAATCACTCGACGACGTGTCGCTGCCGCTGGGTTGGGACGAAGCGACCCTGACGCTCCAGGCTGAAGAAAACTGGAAAGTGCCGCTGACCGAGACGCCGATGCCCGGCGTGAAGCGCATCGTGGGCTGGGCGATCAGTGCGATCGCCATTTCGATGGGCGCGTCGTTCTGGTACGACCTGCTGCGTAAACTGCTGGGCGTCAAAGCGGGCAATACCGGCGGCACGGGCAAGTAGCCGCAGGAGGGGCAGAGATGCAGGTTGAGGTCGTGGGCAAATCAGGCCGAACGACCGGGCGCGATCGAAACCCCTAGGGCGAGACGCGATCGGCGAGAGGCCGGATCGGACTCGTCTGGCGCAACTCCTCGCGCACCTGCATCAGCAACAGCCCCAGGTGGTTCGCGCCCGTGCCGTCCGCGCCACAGCCCCAAAAGTAGTCCACCGGCGAGTCTTCGATTAGCGGGCGATCGCCCGTTCCCAGCAGCACCTCGCGCGCGTCGCGGTGACGCTGAAACTTATCGCGCAGTACGGTATACATCACGTCGATTTTGGCCTGAGCCCAGTCCGCGCGGACGGCGTCGGGGTTGGCTCTGCCGATCGCGGCGGCGCGCTCCGGGGTCGGCGCGGCGTGGATGCGATCGAACAGGGCGCGATCGCTGCCAAAGAACTTATGCGCCTGATAGTAGTGTTCGGCGGTTTGCCACGATCGCCCCGCGAGCTGGACGCAGTGGGGCGAGAAGTTGGAAAAGCAGCCGTAGGGGCGATCGGCTTTATAGAAATGGATGGTCATGCTGAGCGGCGCAGGCTAAACGGCGTACCTCAGAAGCGCAACGGGCACGCAACAGGCCGCAGAAAGCAGCCACATACCTAGGCTCGGTTGGCAGGGCGACCTCGCGCCGGATGAGGCATCCCCTCGATCCTAGTCGATCGATCCCGGCCTCACAATTCCGCGAGGTGCGGCGGATGTCAGGGATTCAGAGTGCAATAAAGCCCGCGCGCAACTGCTCGATCGCGCCGAGGTAGTCCGGCATCGGCTCGTCGCACCCGACGCAGGCCGCGCGATCGACCGCCAGTAGGTCGTCGCCCCAGAAGACGCGATCGGTGGCGATCGCCTTGCCCTTGTTGGGTTTCCAGTCCTTGCTGAAATATTTCTGCGTCGCGTCCACCACCGCGCCGTCGAACAAGTGGCCGACGCAGCCGTACACGTCGCGCAGCACGCCGGGAACCGAGGGGCGGTGGAGCTGGCCACGCGAGTTGGCGCTGCGGGCTTTGTATTTGGCGCGGGGAAACAGGCCGTAAAGGTTTTTCAGCGAGGCGGAGATCAGCGGCTCGCCTTTTAGATGCGTGCGCTTGAGCGTGCCGACGCTGATGCGGCAATCGACTTCCTGCAAAATTTTTGGCGCGAGCATGGTTTTAAAGCGGACGGGCTCGGGCGATCGATTGGGATACTCGATCGCATCTAGCTCGTCGGCATTCAGCAGCCGCATCCCCTCGTCGAGCAGGCGGGCGATATCGTGGCCCGCCATAATTTCAGCGAACGAGACCTTAGAGCAGACACCTTCGACGATCGCGATTTCAGCATCGGGCGCGACGCGGCGCAAACCCGCGAGAATTTCAACGAGTACAGGGCGTGAAACGGTGACAGGGTGCGCTTCGGGGTAGCCGAGGTTGGGTTTGACGAGGATGCGTTTGGCGTCGCGGGCGCTGGCGGGCGGCGTGTAGCTGAGGGCGGTGAAATCTGCGGATGGGCTCGATCGAATTTCGGCAACTGCGGGCATGGTCTACATCGCGAGAGGTCGCGCCAGATGGGCAAGGGCAGTGTAGCCCGAGAGTCCTTCGACTCAGCCCCAAATTCTGACGAGTTCCAGCGTGAATCCAGACAGCACGTCTTCGCCAGACAAGGTTTTCGGATCTGTGAGGACTTCTACCGCTCGATCGGGTCGGTAAATCTCGACCTTGCGGGTTTTCGGGTCGAGCAACCAGCCCAGGCGCGCAGCGTTTTCCACGTACTCGCGCATCTTGGCCTGCGTTGCTTCCAGCGAGTCCGACTTCGATCGCAGCTCGGCAACGAAGTCCGGACAGATCGGTGCAAATGCTTCCTGCTCTTCGGGGGTCAAGGAGTCCCAACGATCGGCACTTGCCCAAGAGGCGTCGGGAGAGAGTATCGCGCCGTTGGGCAGCCTGAATCCAGGCGATGAGTCAAACGCCTGTCCGGGCTGACCGGCCCCACGCCACCAAACGTACAGCTCGCCGGAAATGCTCCAGTTGCGCGCGCCGGTTCCGGCTCCGGTTGGGGAATTCACGATGAGTTCTCCTGTGGCGGTCAGCTCGAGGCGGAGGTCGCGATTGTTCGCCGCCAGCGCCTCGAACTGCTCGGGCGTCACCTGAAGCCGAACGTCTTTCGGGAGATTCAGCGTCAGGGCGACGGGCTCGCTGGCGACGGCAGTGGCAGCAATGGTGGGAGCGGCTGCCGGCATCTCGACCTCGGGGCGTCCGGTGTTGGTCTCATTTTCCGACCCAGCCTACCAACCCAGCTCTACGCCGGTCGGTAGCCGATCGTGGCGTAGAACGGGTCGCTCGAACCGAAGCCCAGCATCTGCAACACTGGCGGCTGCGACGAGACGTGCGCGACGGTTTCGATGCGCTCGAATCCGGCGTTGGCGAAGTAGCGCTCGACGAGGGCGACGCGGCTCTTTTCTGAAGTGTCGCGCCATGCCTGGATCGCCTTCTGGTAGAACATGCGGTTCGAGTAGCTGATAATTGCAACGCCGCCCGGCTTCAGGATGCGAAAAATCTCACTAAAGATCGCTTCGGGCTGCTCGAGGTACTGCACCGAAACGGTGTTCAGCACTGCGTCGAACTCGGTGTCTGCTTTCGGGAGCGTCTGGTTTTGGTTGAGGTTTTGGACGAAGTAGCGATCGAAGCGCGGATTTTTAGCCAGCTCTTCGGCGTTCATACCGTGGCCTTCGACGCGGGCAAACTTGACGTCGCTCGGCAGGTGCGAGACCCAACTGCTCATCATGTCGAAGACGTGCATCTCCGGCGTCAGGCGATCGCGGTAGAGCTGCGTCAGGCGATCGATAAAGCCCTCATCGACGTGGGTGACGAAGCGGGGCTGATCGTAAAAAAGGGCGTCGTCGGCGAGGTCGAATTTGGCGCGTTGGGCGGTCTTGAGTAAAAGCACGATCGCAGAGTGGAGTACGGATAATCTGTCCACGGTGGCTTCGCGGTGACACGCGATCGGGTGCAGCAGAAACCTTGTTTTGCGCCCGAACGTCTTGGGTCGCGCCCGATCTGTCAGAATCGAGAAACCACTCGCGGGAAACACTGACTAGACTGTAGCCAACTTCGCTTTTCCGTGCCGCGATTGCGGTTCCGTTCTGTCAATTCCGTTCTGTCATTCGATCGCCCACTTCGGCCTCTCTCGGTATCCCTATGCGCCCGCTGCTTCCCAAACATTTTCTGCGTCGATTTCCGAAGCGATCGGTGCTGACGGGCACGCAGCGCGCGGTGAAGGCGATCGCCAAGCAGCCGACCCTGATTGCTACGGCGATCTCCCTGGGCCTGCACGCGGGTCTGGCGGCGTCGATCCCGCAGTTGCTGCCCGACGCGAGCGCTGAGGCCGAGACCGAGGCGATCGAGACCGACGTGATCGCCCTCTCGCCGGAGGATCTGGCGGCGTTTTCCGATCGCGCTACGGCTCCGGCGCAACCCTCGCGATCGAGCCGGGATTTCACCGACCTGAACGGGCGATCGCTGCCGAACCTCTCGCGCGAAGACGACGACGAGCCAAAAGCGCGCACCTCGGGGGCCAGCAGCTTCGGCTGGGGTTCGGCCAGCTCCTACTACGACTGGGACAGCCGCGACACTGACGACGACACGCAGTATTACGACGCCACCCGCGAGGACGACTTTTATCGCTACTGGGAGCAGATCGAAGCGGTGCGCGATCGGCTCGACAGTAGCGACGCCACAGTTGGCCAAGGCGTGGAAGGCGGCGAGGGTGGTGAAGAAGGCGGCGAAGGCGAAGGCGGCGGCGATAAGGGACTCGATGACGGGCCGAGCGGCGGCGGCGGTGAAGGCGACGGCGGCGATGCGGGCTTTAACTCCGGTGAAGGCTACCGAGCGGGAATTGACTCACGGCTGCGCTATGCCGAGTGGGCGCTGGCCGTCCGGGAGTCGAAGGGGTTGCCGGAAGAGGCGATCGAGCCGACGTTTATCCCGATCGAAATTCCCGTACCCAACGACGACGGCTTTCAGAATTTAATCGGGCAGCAGGGCGTGGCCGGTTTGCTCGTCGCTCCCACGGGCCGCATCGACTCGCTATTCCCGATTACGGAATTCTCGGCGAACGAGCTAGCGCGGTTGCTGCTGCGCGACTTCGTGTTGAGCGGGTTCGACGGCTGCAATCTCGGGGTGTCCCGCGACACCTGGACGGCGTGCGGCCTGGATATCACGTTCGTGGGCGGCGGCGCACGGCCTCCGGAAGGTGGCCAGCCGGATATCGACCCCGATGGCGAGCAATCGGGAAGCGAACCGGACGACGTGCCAAACCCGAGCCCGAGCGGCGCACCCGACCCGAACGGCGACGCGCCAGACCCCGGCTCTAACCCCAGCCCCAACTCGCCGCCCGAGGCCGTTCCCCACCCTCTGCTCGCTCTGGCGCGCAACTTCGAGCCGGAGACGCCGGTCGCCGTGGCGCTGACCGAGGCGGCTCCGAGCTACGACATCTGGCGCGCGGAGGTTGCCGATCGGCTTGGGGCAGCACGCAGCGAAAACCTCGACTTCCGGGTCGCGCCCAGCGTCCTGGCCTATCCCGACGACCTCGAGCCGGACTTCGATCGCACGGCGGCAACGACGGCGATCGTCGCACTGGCGATCGACCCCGCCGCGAATCCAATTCCCGGAACGCTGCGGCTCCTGCGCTCGACGGGTCGCGATCGCCTTGACGGGCTGGCAATCCAGTACGCCGAAACGACGCCGCAAAGCTGGTACGTCGAAAGATTCGAGCTAGCGGGCGATCGCGACACGATCGTCACCTTCGCCGTTTCCTTCGAGGAGCCCGCTAACGATCCCGACGTGCCCGACTCAGACGGCGCGCCCGAAAACGAGGCCCCCAGCGACGATACGGCCGGCGGCGGGCCGGAGCCGTAACGCGCGGGCCGACTCGTGCCACGAGTCGTAGCGAAGCTCGCGGAGAAGTCCCTGGAGAAGTTCTTGGAGAAACTCACCGGCCACAAAATTTGCGGTTTGCGCGATCGATACGGAAATCCGTATTTTCATGGAGTATAAAAGGGCCATGTCAGCTGGATTTTGTTATGACCGAGCGCTCGCCCGTTGTGTCTCCTACCCCGCCGAAAGCGATCTTTCTCGATGCCGTCGGTACGCTGTTTGGCGTGCGGGGCAGCGTCGGGGAGATTTACGGTCTCTTTGCGCGGCAGTTCGGCGTCGAGGCGGAGGACGCGGCGATCGATCGCGCCTTTTATGAGGTGTTTAGCGCGACGCCGGAGGCTGCCTTTCCCGGCGCGAGTCGCGAGGCGTTGCCGGAGCTGGAGTTCGACTGGTGGCGCGGCATCGCCGCGCGGACATTTAAAGCGGTGGGCGCGTTCGGGCAGTTCGATGCCTTCGATGATTTTTTCGACGTGGCCTTTGAGTATTTCGCCACCGCCGACGCCTGGGAGATTTATCCCGATACGGTGCCGAGCCTGGCGGCATGGCAAGCCCAGGGCATCCCCCTCGGCATTATTTCCAACTTCGATTCTCGGCTGTATTCCGTGCTCGACGTTCTCGAGCTGACGGACTATTTCGAGACGGTGACGCTCTCGACGGAGGTGGGCGCGGCCAAGCCCGATCGCGCGGTATTTGAAGCGGCGCTCCACCGCCAGGGCGTGGCCCCCGCCGACGCCTGGCATATCGGCGATAGCCAGCGGGCGGACATCGAAGGAGCGCGCGCCGTCGGGATGCAGGCGATCCACATCGAGCGGACGTAGGACGAGCGGACATGCACAGCGATCGCAGAAAATTCGGGTGGGCGATCGTGCTGGCAGCGTCGAGCGTCGGAGCCGCACCCGCCTGGGGTCAAATCGTCCCCGACGCCACCCTGTCGATCCCCTCCGTCGTCACCGACCTCGGCGATGGCCAAACGCTGCAAATCGATGGCGGCACGGTGGCGGGGCCGAACCTATTTCACAGCTTCGATCGCTTCGAGCAAACGGGCGCGCTGTCGGGCAGCACGGTACGTTTCGAGGCGGGCGCGGCGATCGCCAATATCTTGGCCCGCGTCACCGGCGGCGACGGCACGACGATCGACGGGCTGCTGCAAGTGGCGGGCGAAACGAACCTGTACCTCCTCGATCCGCGCGGCATCTCCTTCGGGGAAAACGCCCGCCTCGAGGTCGGTGGTGCGTTTGTGGCGACCACTGCCGATCGCCTGGAATTTGCCGACGGGACGCAGTGGCCGGGGGCGGCGGCGGCAAACGCGAGCCTGCTGACGATTTCCACGCCGATCGGCCTCCAATTCGACCCGCTTACAGACCCTCGTGCCCACGATCTCGCCGACGACACCGGGCGGATCGAGATTTCCGGTGCGGGCAACCGCCAGCGCTTCTTTTCCGCCGACGATCCGGCCTCGCTAGCGATCCTCGACGACCTGACCGCCGCCGATCCGAGCATCGATCGCGACCTGCTGCTGGCGCTGTCCGCAACGATCGATATCGTCAGCGACTCGGCGGGACTGGCTGCGCCCCAGGATAGCCAAATCGCGCTGGTCGGGCGCGAGATCGCGATTGTCGGGGGCCGTATCGACGCGCCCAGCAGCGTCGTGGATTTGGCGGCGATCGCGTCTGGAACCGTGCCGCTGAGTGATGGGCACGTCGCGATCGGCGACATCGCATCGGGCGGGCTAGAGCTAGGCGACATCGCCCTGACCGGGGCAGCGGCGATCGACACCAGCGGCACCGGCAGCGAAACCCTGCGGTTCTGGGGACGCGACATCACCTTCGGCGACGGCTCGGTGGCCTTTGTGCGTCCGCTGGGCTCGGAGGCCGGTGGGCTGGTGGAGCTAAACGCCAGCGGCGATATTACTTTCCAGGGCGTCAACCCGATCGATGGGCAGGGCAGCGGCATTATCGGCGGCACGCTTGGGCGCGGGCGCGGCACAGACCTGGTGCTGAGCGGCGAAAACGTGACGATCCGCGACGGGGGCTTTTTGTCTTCCACCACCTTTGCTTCCGGGGCGGGGGGCCGAACGACGATCGCGGCGCGCGATCGCGTCGAGGTCGTCGGCAGCAACGGCGGTGAGGCGCTATCGGTGATTTTCTCCGACTCGGCGGGCACGGGCACGGCGGGCGATATCGAGATTTCGGCCAGACTCCTGCGCGTGGCGGACGGAGCCCAGCTCACGGCGCGATCGCAGCGCTCCGGACAGGGCGGCAATATCCGCGTTGTCGCCACCGATCGCGTCGAGCTGTCGGGCTTCAGCGATCGCGGTGGCGCGCCCTTCGTCGCCAATATTTCCCGCGATAGCTTCCCGAGTGGGCTATTCGCACTGGTGGATAGCGGCGCGACGGGCGACGGCGGCAGTATCTCGATCGACACACGGGCGATCGAGATACTGCGCGGTGCCCAGCTCCTGGCCTATACCGACGGCGAAGGCAACGCTGGGGACGTAGCCCTGCGGGCAACCGACAGCGTGCGGGTGGTCGGCGCGTCGGAAAACGGCCTGACGCGCAGCAATATTTCCGCCATCATCCGCCCGCTCGCCAACGGGGATGGCGGCCAACTAACGGTCGAGACGAGCCTGCTCGAGGTGCTCGACACCGCCTTCGTGTCCGTGACTAGCTTCGGTAACGGGCGCGGCGGTAGCCTCAGCGTCTCGGCGGATAACGTCACCGTCCGGGGCGCGTCGGCCACCAACGAGCTGATTTTCGGCGGGATTTTCGCGGAGGTTCGCAGCCCCGATCGCATCTCCGGCCTGGGACTGACGGGCGAGGCTACCGGCAACGGCGGCAGCGTCACCCTGGAGGCGAGCGATCGCGTCGCGATTCTCGACGGCGGCGCGATTTCGGTACTCACCGACACCACCGGCAACGGCGGCGACTTGACGCTGCGGGCGGACGTGGTCGAGATCGGTGGCGTCGTCGAAATTCCCGACGCCGACCCGAGCAACCTGCCCTACAATCGCGCCAATATCTCCGCTGGGGCAGAAGAACTGGGGCGGGGTGGCACGCTGACGATCGAAGCTAACGAGCTGATCGTCCGCGATGGTGGCCTGGTGTCTGTGGGAACCCAAGGCAGCGGCAATGCTGGAAATCTGACCGTCATCGCCCGCGAATCCGCCACCGTCGAGGGCGTCCGCACCGTCACCACCAACGGCCTGACGCTGCTGCCTTCCAGCATCACTGCCAGCTCGGAGAACACCGTTATCGGCCCCGCTTCGGGCAATGCCGGATCGCTCGAACTCACCGTCGGCGATCTGGTCGTGCGCGACGGCGGTCGGATTTCCGTTAGCAGCGATAACCAAGGCTCCACGGGCGATCTGCAAATTCAGGCTGAGACGATCGTCCTGCTCGACAGCGGGCGCATCACCGCCGAATCCGTCCTCGGCGATCGCGGCAATATCCGCATCAATAGCGAGACACTCCAGCTCCGCAGCGGCAGCCGCATCGACGCCAACGCCACCCGCGACGCCACCGGCGGTAATGTCTCCATCAGCGCCGACACCGTCGCCGCCCTGGAGCAGAGCAACATCAGCGCCAGCGCCGTGGCCGGGAGCGGTGGCCGCATCGATATCGAAACTTCGGGCCTGTTTCTGTCGCCGGGAAGCGCGATCGACGCCAGCTCCCAGTTTGGCGTCAACGGCATCGTCGCGATCGAAACGCCCGACCTGCAAAGCGGCGAAGGGCTGGTCGAACTCGACAGCGAGCCCCTCGATCCCGATCGGACGATCGCCAGCGCCTGCGCCGCCACCACCCGCAGCGGCTCGTTTACCAATGTCGGGCACAACGGCCTACCCGCAGATTTCACCACCAACCAGCTCGAGTTCGGCGGCCTGGTTCGCCCTCGGGCGATCGGAACGCACGGACGCGAAGCAACAGCGCAAGCGCTCGACCTATCCGCAGAGACGCGCGACGGGATCGCTGAAGCGCGTGACTGGAGGCGCGATCGTCAAGGCCGTCCCGTTCTCGACGCCAGCGCGACCGTTGTTGCAATAGCCGACAATACGGGCTGCGCGGCCTACCCGTCCGCCGACTCCGACAGCTCCACCTCACGCAGATAGAACGCCAAGCGCCGCTCGTAAACCGATCGCAGCTCCTCCAGGTCGCGCTCCGGCTGGCCGTACCCCGCTCCCGGCAGGCTGGCCCACTCGGCCCGAATCGCAAACAGCGTGCGATCGAACTCGCCGCGCTGGATCGCCTCTAGGACGCCGTAGCGCCGAATCAGCTCCACCGCCGCCAGATCCTGCGATGCGGGCGAAAAGTCCCGCAGCCCCAGCGGCTCGGCCACGTAGTCGAAGGTCGTGCTCAGCATCTGATAGCGCCCCGCTGCATCCGAACACAGCCAGCCGCCGCCAGACCAGGCGCACTCGATCCGGCGCGGGTGGTCGGCGAAGCTGCTGAAGTAGCGGTAGCTGTAAATCGTGCGGTAGCCGCCCTCGCCCGCTGTTCCCTCGGCGTAGGCGATCGTATCGAGCAGGGCGCGCACCTCCGGCGTTAGGTCGGCAGCGGTGGCGACGATATCCTGAGGCCGCAGAATATGCAGGGCTCGAATCACCGTGCCGCGCACTGCCGACACGGACACGCGGCGCACCTCAGGGTAAGCCGACATCACCGCCATCACCCCCAGCCCCAACAGCAACTGCAATGGAAAGAAGCGCGGCGCAGCGAGCCGTTGACGGGCGGGCTGTCGGGTGGTGGGCCGCTCGGCGGCGCGGGGCTCGAACAAACTTTTCAAAGTCACAAACACGCAGCACGATGGGCTGTCGTTAGTTAGTTAATGAGTCGGTTAACGAAACTGGCAGTCCTGGCTCAACGAGGGCTCCAGCCTCTGTCGTTTGCCGGGAGATCGAAAGCTCGAACCGCAAGGGGCCCGGCATGTCGGTGCCAGGGGTCGGGATCTGCTACCACTCTAAAGCGCCCAACCGGAAAGAGCCCGCAGCGCTCGGGTCGGGCTTGCCCGAGGCCCGAGCCGAACGTGCCCCAGGAAGCCGCCCCACCAAGCCCAGCGACATTACACCCCCTGAATTGAAACACGTTTCGCTCATCGCCTACCCGGATGCTAACGCGATCGCCAGACCGGCGACTCGAGCCCCAGCGCGATCGATGCTTGGCGAGCGATCCCTATCTCGACCGCGACCGCGTAACACCTCAGAGCGATCCCTCGATTCAAATGCTTAAGTTAAGGAACCGTGAAGATTGTTCGATCCCTCTGCGGAAACGTTGACGTTATACCGCAAAAAGGTAACAATCGATACAGAAAGGCGGATTGATGGATTTGAGCTGAGCATTAAGCTTTCGTCAGCTTCTTTCGCGAGGTTACTCAGTCAATTGGGCCCACGACGCTCTGCGGTCGGAAGATCCACCGCATTCGTTCTGTCATCGTTTGAGGAAAGGTTGAAATCATGGAATTTTGCTATCGCGGTGTACGCTACAACCGCCCCGCCCAAACCCTAGAAACCACCGAGTCGGAGATCCTGGCGCGCTATCGCGGCAACGCCTACCGCGTCCGCTATTCCGAGCGTGTCGAGATCTCCCAGCCTTCGCCGCTGTGCAAATATCGCGGCGTCCCTTACCGAACGCTGGCCGACGGCTCGATCGGCACCGTTTCCCCCGAAGAGCGCCGCTCTCTCGTCCCTCTGGCTGCGAAGGTCGCCCTGACCGAAGCCCAGCGAATCCACACTCGCCATCTCTGCTACCGACTCAACGAGCGCATTACCACCGCGCGCGCTTCCGGTGACGAGCGATTGGTTGCCATGCTCGAGCGCGAAGGCCGCGAGCTGCTGGGCAGCCGCTAGGGTTTACTTCGGGGCGTCTGGAGCGTCTGTTTTCGATCGCGCCCGCGTCGGCATTTGCGATTTGGATTCGCGCTTGCGCCCGAGAGCGGGCTTCAGATTGCGATCGACTCAACCTCCCGTATCAGTTCTTCGACGGCTGGTTCGGGAGGTTGAGCTATGTCAGGGGAAGTCTCGGGGAAATATCGGGGAAAGCCGAACTAGAAACGCTGAACTGAAAAGTCGGATCGCGGATACGGGCGAAATTCGTCCGGCAGCGCCCCGATCGCAAGCTTGCCGAAAATTGAGCCGAAACGGCTGTAGTTAGAGCGACCGCAGGCCGAATCTTTGTTGGGAGATGCCATCTCGGCGCAGGCTTGCGGGATCGCGCGACCCGGATTGACGCTGGGACGTACCGATATATAGATGTAGTCTGACTCGCGTTCGACGGGTGGGCATCGCGCCCGGGCTTTCTTCGATTGGAAAGTGAGCGCACGCTCACACGATGTTGTCGATTCAAGTCCGATCTCGAACGCATTTGTCGAATGTCTTGAAAGATTAAGATTTAGGACTCGGGTATTAAGACCAAAGCGATGGGTATAACGTGTACTCAACGTCGGCGCGCCCGCCGTTCGCGTCTGGATATTCGCCCCTTTTACCCTGCTCGATCGTATGTACTTCTCCACACTCTCGCGTCACGTGCGGCGCGTGGGGACAGCTCTTAAGTCGCGGCGTCTCCAACAACTCGGAATGACGACGATCGTGATGGTTGCCGCTTGGTCGATCTCCGCGATCGGCTCGCGAGTCGGTGCGTTGGAGTTTTGGGAATATATCGTTTTCGATGCCTACATGCGCTACCGTCCCGCGCGAGCGCCCGACCCGCGAATTGCGATCGTCACGATCGATGAAGAAGATTTATTCGACGCAGAAAACGATCGCGTTCTAACAGAATGGCCGCTGCCAGATGAGGTGGTTCTCGAAACCCTTAAAGCGATCTCGCGCCACGAGCCTAGGGCGATCGGCTTACACCTGTATCTTCCCCCCAGCGAAGAGCCAGAACGCGCCCGCTTGCAGCAGGCAATTGCCACAACAGAGCATCTAATTGGCATGGAAAAAGTGGTCGGCTCGGGTCGCCAAGCGCCGTCGCTGTTCCCGCGCGAGCAGTTGGGGATGTCGGATATGGTGCTCGATGGAGACGGGACGGTACGGCGCGGCCTAATTGCTATCTACGACAGCCGCGAGAAAAGCTACCTGAGCTGGGGGGCGCAGTTGGCCGTGGAATATCTGGCAGAAGACGGTATCACGCCCGAGCGCCAGGAAACCGGCGACGTTCGCTTCGGTCGCGGGCTCGTCCGTCGCCTCGAAGCCGGGGAAGGCGGCTACTCGCCCCAGCTCGACACCGGTGGCTTCCAGGTGATGATGGATTTTCGCGGCGGCTTGGACGCGTTTGAGACGGTCTCGCTCCGGGACGTACGGTCGGGAAACTTCGATCCCGAGCTGTTTCGCGATCGCATCGTCGCGATCGGTCCGGTCTCATCGCAGCTCAAGCGCGCCTACCGCACCCCCGTTGCGCCTGGGCGCAACGGGGCCTCGATCGCGTCGCTGGGCCAGCCGGAGTCGTTCCTAACGCCCGACTTCGGCAGCAACTCCAACAGCGGCGACCCGGAAACGGCCAAGCTGCGCGCGATCGAGCCGCTGATGTCGAGCCTGACGATCCATCTCAATCTCACCAGCCAACTGCTCGATCGCGCCTTGCTCGGGCGTCCGGGGCTCGGAGCGATGCCCGATTGGGTGAAGTGGGGCTGGATGGCGATCGGGGCATGGCTCGGCACGCGCAACTGCTTGATTCCCGGACGCTCTCAGGCGTGGCGTCCCGGCGCGACGGTGCAGGCTTGGTTCGTGCGCGGCGGACAGGCGGTCGGGGTGGTGTCGGCAATCCTGGGGGTTGGCTTCGTGTCGCTGTGGCTGGGCTGGTGGCTACCGACGGTCGCGCCGATCCTGGCATTCGCGATCGCGCTGGGCTTGCAGTCGATGTACCGCAGCTATCGGCTTTATCGCTGGGCATCCTACGACGCGCTGACGGGAGTGGGCAACCGGCGACTTTTCGACGCGACACTGCGCGACTTCCAACAATCCAGCCAGATTTCGCAGCAGCCCCTGGCCGCAATTTTATGTGACGTGGACTGGTTTAAATCCTATAACGACACCTACGGCCACCAGCGCGGCGATCGCTGTCTGGAGCGGGTCGCGCGGGCTATCTCCAGCGTGACGCGTCCCAGCGATATCGTGGCGCGCTACGGCGGCGAGGAGTTCGTCGTGCTGCTGCCGAACACTGCCGTAGAGGGGGCGACGGCGCTGGCCGATCGGCTCTGTAACACGGTGCGCGATTTGCAGATCGAGCATCGTCAGTCGCCCCTCTCCGCCTGCCTGACTCTGAGCTGCGGGGTCGCCGTTTGGTATCCGAAGCGCAAGGGAAATCGAGATCTCATCGCAGCCGCCGATCGAGCGCTATATCGCGCTAAGGACAGCGGGCGCAACACCTGGAAGCTAGAGACGCCTTCCTCCCGAGTCAAGACGCGCTCCGATCGCACGATCGCCCCTAAAGAGCTGCGAGACGCGACGCCGCTGGATACCGCCAGTGAGACAGACGCGATCGAGTCGCCGACCCGCCACGACCTCGGCTCGCCCCAGCAGGACTAAATCTCTGGAAAGGGTCTCCAAATTTCCAGCGATGACGCCAGGGGCCTACGAACTCCACAAACGCGCGATGTCCCAGGCTGGCGAAAACCAAGATCGAAATCGAGCCCAACACCAGGCCCAAAGTCAAGCCTGGTCGGACTTACATGCGCGGGTACACGCTCAACTCAAGCGCCATCAGCTTCTGCCGCGATCGGCGCGGATCGTTCTTGCCGTTTCGGGGGGACAGGACTCGGTGTGCTTGGCGGGGCTGTGCGTCGATTTGGCCGAACGCTGGGACTGGACGCTGACGATCGGCCACTGCGACCACGGCTGGCGCGACGACTCGGCAGATAATGCCCGCTTTGTCGGCGAGCTGGCCGAGCGCTGGGGATTGCCCTTTTTACTGAGGGTGGCCTCGACGTCACCGGTCGGTGAAGCCAGCGCGCGGGAATGGCGCTACCGTCAGCTCGTCGCGATCGCTGCTGAATTCGGCGCGACCCATATCGCCACGGGCCACACCGCCAGCGATCGCGCTGAAACTTTTTTGCACCACTTGCTGCGTGGCACGGGAACCGACGGCCTGAGCGCGATCGCCCGCTCGCGCGATTTGGCAGAATTTTGCGACGGGCCGCGATCGCCACAGCTGGTACGCCCGCTATTCGAGATCTTTCGCCAGGAGACCGCCGACTTCTGCCGCGATCGGCAGCTCGCCATCTGGGAAGACGCCACCAACAACGACGAGCGCTACACCCGCAACCGTATCCGCCACAGCCTGCTGCCGCTGCTATCCGAGCGCTTTAACCCGCGCGCCGAAGCCGCGATCGTCCGGGCGTCGGCCTCCCTGGCGCGCGATCGCGACTGCCTCGAGGCCCTGGCGGCGGACTGGGGGCAACGCGTGCGCGATCGCGAGCGGCCCGATCGCCTCTATCGCCCGACCCTACGCCGAGCCCACCCGGCTTTGCAGCGCCGCATCCTGCGCGACTGGCTGCGCGAGCGGTTGGGCAATGCGGTCGGCTTCGAGCGCATCGAAGCAGTTGCGGCCCTGATCGACGCGCCACAAAAAACGCGCACCGACCCGGTCGCCGACGCGCGTATCGTTGAGGTCTGCGGTGACTGGCTGGCGATCGTGACGCTAGAGCGATAGCGAAGCGCGACTCTCTCACCAGAGCGGCTAGCCAATCAAGCCATCGACCACTTCTTGAAGCTGGGCGATCGCGTTTTCTTCGGAGGCTTTCGCTTCGCCGATTGCGGCCACGCTTTCCTTAAGCCGAGCGCAACCGGAACCCAGCTCGGACAGCGGCGCTTCGATCGCTTCGAGCAGCGCACTGCCGGACTCGACGCGAGCCTGGGCGCGATCGACTTCCGCGCGGGCCGTCTCAAACGCGCCGGACTGCTCCTCGAGTTTGGCGGCTTGTGCGTCGAACTCTTGCTGCTTGGCGGCCAGGACACCTTCAGCCTCGGAGAGAGCCCTTTGCAGCTCGGCGATCTCCGCCTCCAGGGCCGTCAGGGCATTAGTTTGCTCGTCTTTTTTCTGACGGAGCTGCGCTTCGATCGCGCTGGTGTTTACCGTGCCGCCGCCGGACGCAGCCGCTTCGGGCGGGTTGCCCAGCCGCCGCCAGAGAGTGTTTTGGTGGACGTTGAGCACGCGCTCCTGCTTTCGCAGGTTGCGCCGCTGGCCGACCAGGGTTTGATTGAGGAACTTGAAGCCCTCCTGGTTGTCGGCGAGTTCTTGCTGGAGCGTGTTTTGCTCGTCGCCGCTGGCGCGGGCGAGTTTGGCCTCGATCTCGTTCATGTCCATGCGCTGCATGGTCAGCTCCTCTTCTTGGTCGCTGACGAAGCGGAAGCCTTTTTCGAGTTCTTCTTGAAGCTCGCGGGCTTTCTGCTGGAGCACGTTGAGGGGCATCTGCTCGAGAGCGCTGCGATCGACGTCGAGTTCGCTGTCGTCATCGCCGCCGCCGCTCACCGAAAGCTGCGACAGGCTCGCGGCGATCGCGTCAGCCTCGGCAATGCGCTCGCCGATCGCGGCGGCGAGCTGCTGCTTGGCCTCGACGATTGACTGCTGGCCGTCGCGTCCTGCCTGAAGTCCAGCCAGCTCGCTTTGCAAACCGGCGATCGCCTCGCGCAGGCCCTGAAGCTCGCCCTGCTGGCGATCGCGTTCGGCCTCTAGGCTGGCGAGCTGCTCGCGCTCGGCTTCGATAGCAGCTCTGCGCTCGTTGCAGAGGGTCTGCTGCGCTTCGATTTGAGCTTCGATCGCCGCGATCGCCTCGCTCGGATCGTCAGTGGTCGCCACCACTTCCGAGAGGTAAGTCAGCCACTCCTTAAGGCTATTGGCCTGGTTCTCGTCGAGACTGGCGGCCTGGGCGGCGAAGTTTTCGCGCTCGCCTTGGAACTGCGCCCAGGCGGCTTCGAGTTCCTGTTTGCGGCTCTCGACCTCGGCACGCGACGACTCCAGCTCG
Source organism: uncultured cyanobacterium (assembly GCA_937899645.1). Classification (GTDB taxonomy): domain Bacteria; phylum Cyanobacteriota; class Cyanobacteriia; order Cyanobacteriales; family Geitlerinemataceae; genus RDYZ01. The sequence goes on from CALCCD010000010.1 coordinate 54,520, forward strand.
CCGTTCTCCGCATCGATTTCGACCTTGCGGGCTTCGAGGGCTTCGAGCTGCTCTTGGATTTGCTCGACCTCTTCCTCGCGGCCCTGAATCTCGCTTTCGCGGCGGTTGAGTTCTTCGGCCTGGTAGGTCAGCGACGCCTTCCACTGGTCGATTTCCTCTTCCTGAGTCTTTGTCTTCTCTTGGAAGCGCGAGAAGTTTTGCAGGATCTTGACGAGTTGGGAGCCTGCTTCCCTGGGCGAGCCCTGCACCTGCTTGTTCGCGCCGACCTCGACCATCACCAGGACGCCTGCGCCGTAGCTGTTTTTAGCGTCGTCGAAGGGAATTTCGTCGCCGGAGGCGGGGCTCCAGCTTTGCTCGCTGCGTTGCTGAGCCAGGAGCTTGAGTCCGGCTTTTCCGCTACCGAAAACGCCGCTTTTCTTTTGAACTTCCGCTAGATACAGCACGCTAGTCTTCCTATTTTTAGACCGGTTTAGAAGTGCGACTCGCTCGCGTCGAGCGGCATTTGTGCGAGTTCCCGAGGCTGTGGGCTCGGGAACCATCTGCGATCGCTTTCGTACAGCTTATGCTGCAAAAACGTCTCAGTCCACTGACGCGTCTCGCGACCGACGGCGCGACGAGCGAACGGTTTCTGCGAGCGTACTCGATCCCGGCAGTGAAATCTTGACTGACACCCCACTTTAGCGAATTTACGGACGCGAGAACGACTTCGAGTGGCGCGATCGCCTGGGGCGAAAGCACGCGACAAATTTTCTGTCTTAGATGGGCGATCGGGTCGGCGATCTCCAGCATCTAGACAACCCCAAAAGCCAGTACCCAGGGTGCTCGCCCCGTCGCTCGCGCAGCATTGGCTTGCCGATGGCCGAGAACCGCCGCATTCGTTTACAGAGATTTAAGCGCGGATGCCATTATCGTCAGGGGAATGTCAAACTTGAACCATACCGGCGCTGCCGCGAGCTGCGCTCTCGATTGACGCCAACACTTTCCGCCGGAAGCCGCACGCTGAGTCTCGCCATGCAGGGAAATCTCAACGAAATCGACATTCGCAGCATCCTGCAACTGATCGCCCTCGGCCAGCGCACGGGCGAGCTGTTTATCGAGACCTACCGCCCCAGCTCCGGACGTGGCGATCGCCCCAGCCACGACGCCCTCGACCGCTCCTGGTTCGTCTTCTTCGCCAACGGCCAAATCGTCTACGCCGCCGAAGTCCAAAGCCAGCACGAGCGCCTGCGCGACTGCCTGCGTTTCTACCAGCTCGATCGCCTGATGGACGAGGTGGAGTTCCCCAATCTGGCGGCGACCAACACCCCAGAGTACGCCTGCCTCTGGTACTTGCTTGAAAACCACCACCTGACGCCGGTGCAGGGCAGAACGATTTTGTGCCGGATGGTGCGAGAGACGCTATTCGAGCTGCTAGAGCTGCATCAGGGCTCGTTTATTTTCGACATGGGGCCCGCGCTCGCGCCGCAGTTAATGACGCTGCCCGTCGCCTCGCTGGTGACGAAGATCGTCCAGCAAACCCAAGACTGGAAGCGGTTTTATCCCCACGTGCAGTCGGTCGATCAATGCCCGACGATCGTCAACCTCGAAGCGCTCCAGGAAAAGATGCCCGAGAAGGCGTTCGAGACGCTGCGCCATTTTGCCGACGGCAACACCTCGCTGCGGCGGATGGCGCGGGCGCTCAACCGCGATATCGCCCCGATCGCCAAGGCCCTCTACCCCTACGTGCAAGCGGGCTCGATCCAGCTCCAGTGGTCGCTCAAAGCCGAGCGCAACCGGACGCTGCGGCTGCGCCAGTTTGAAGACAGCGTCCCCCGCGTGGTCTGCATTGACGACGAGCGTACGATCCGCAAGGCCGTCGAGGTGATGCTCGAGCCCCACGGCTACGAAATTTCGACGATCGGCTCCTCGCTCAAAGCGCTCTCGCTGCTGTTCCCGCTGCAGCCCGATCTGATCCTCTGCGACATCACGATGCCCGAACCGGATGGCTACGAACTGTGCGCCATGCTGCGCCGATCGCGCGTCTTCCGCGAGATGCCGATTATTATGCTCACCGGTCGCGACGGCTTTACCGATCGCGTCAAAGCCCGCATGGTCGGTGCGACAGACTACCTGACCAAGCCGTTTTCCGAGCAGGAGCTACTGATGCTGCTCGAGCAGTACATCGGCCCCGGCGTCGCCCATGCCAACGATCGCGCCAGCGACCTCGAGGCGGCCTTCCGCGATGCGCTCGACTCCGAGTAGCGCTCCGCACGGCAGAGTTCTCGAATGCGGGCCGATCGCACTAAGATTAGAGCAAGACGATCGACAGCCTTAAAGAGCGGAGATGACCGATAGGTCGTACTCGGTCGCCTCCCCTCGACTCGGCGATCGCAACCGGCGATGGCCAAATCAAGGGGGTCGCTCGACGCTATTGAGCCGTCCCGTCCACTCGACAACGCGACAGTGGCCTCCAACCGCGACACACAGTCAGGAAAAAAGTAATGAGCAAGGTTCTGGTTATCGAAGATAGTGCGACGCAGCGGGAGATGATTGCTGACCTTCTCAGGAAGAACGGCCTCACCGTCATCGAGGCGACGGACGGAATCGAAGCCTTAGACAAAATCCAGATCTCGCCCCCCGATTTGGTCATACTCGATATCGTCATGCCGAAGATGAACGGCTACGAAGTTTGCCGCCGCCTTAAGGCCGACCCCAGCATGCAGGGCGTGCCGGTGGTGATGTGCTCCTCGAAGGGCGAAGAATTCGATCGCTACTGGGGCATGAAACAAGGCGCAGATGCCTACGTCGCCAAGCCCTTTCAGCCCAACGAGCTGGTCGGCACCGTCAAGCAAATGCTCAGAGGCTAGGGCGATGATCGGCAACCCCGACTTTTTAATGGGCGGCGCGGCGGACTCGAATCAAGCGTCGGAATTTCAGCAGCTCGAAACCCCCGAAGGCGAGCTACACCTGCGTTTTGCCCTCGCTTCCGGCCAGCAGCTCGTCTTGCCCGCCGTGGGGATTAACGAAGTTTTCGACCCCTCGCCGGACGAGATCACGCCAATGCCCAACGTCTCGCCGCTGCTGCTCGGAACGTTTAACGTGCGCGGTCGCGTCGTCTGGGTCGCTGACCTCGGCCAGTTCCTCGGCGACCCCAAACCGCTCAACGCCGAGCGCACCCAGCTGTTCGTGATTGCCGTCGAAGATCAGGACACTATACTGGGGCTAGCCGTCGATCGAATCGTCAAAATGCAGTGGCTCGATATCGACAACCTGCAAGCATCGACGAGCACCCTCGATGGCATGGCTCCGTTCCTAAAGGGAGAGTGGGTCTTTGAGGAAGAAGATCAGGTCGTAACGCTCAGTCTGCTCGATCGAGTCTCCGTGCTTCGATCGGCGCGCTGGGCTGCGTAGGTGCATCTGCGGCGGTATCGTCACTCGGGATAGAAATGCCGCCTTCAAGGTGCGGTACATTGAGACCGAGCGATCGAAGCGCATTTGCCTGACGCATTTGCCTAATGCATCTGCCCGACAAGCTGCCAACATTCGAGACTGTGACGCTGGGGAAATTTGATGGCACCAAGCACCGACGACTTCATCCAGGAGTACGAACGGGCCGAGCAGGCATACATGGATGGCAGCTACGAAGAGGCTGCCGACATTGCCTGTGACCTGATCGAGCGCGAGCCCAACGACCCCAGCACGCGACTGCTTCTCGGGCACGTCTACTGCGGAATGCAGGACTACCCGAACGCCCGATCGCAGTACGAATTCGTACTAGAACTGTCGGACGAGCCAGAATTTATCGAGTACGCTGAAAGCGGCATCGCTTACGTCGATCGCCTCAGCGAAGCAACCGGCGGCCCCGCCTTCGCCACGGTTAACGGCGAGACCAACGGTGCGCCCGCCCTTGACACCGAAGAAGCGTTCGATATCGGCCTCGGGATCGGCGGCGAGGCAGACGGTGAGGTGGCGGAGGACAGTCCCTTTGGGCTCGACAACGGAGGCGGCAACTTTGAAGACTTCGACGAGCTAGAGGACGAATCCCAGTTTGCCGAGACCTTGGTGGACGAGAGTGACGAAGCCGGGGACGACGACCCCTTCGAGAACTTCGCCTTTAGCACCGATGCCGAGAGCCCGATGAAAGCCTGGGCGGGAGAAGTGTCGGAAGACGCCGCCCTTTCCGACGACGATCGAGCCTCGCCCTTTGGCGAATCGCCTTTCGGAGAGCTGGTCACTGAGGCTGAACCCGAAGATGACGAAACCCATTTCGATCTGGATGCGGGTGAGGCCGCGAACGGCGCTCGCGCCACCCTGTCCGAGTTTGCCGAAGAGGAGACGCTGCTCAACGACGACAGCGTCGATTATGGAAACGTCGATTACGGAAACGACGATGGCGAGGACGTCTTCGATGCTGCGGCCTTTGGTGCGGACTTCGGCACGGACGGCGACGATCCGTTAAGCGACGACCTCGAACCGGCGGCCTATCGCGGTGAGGGCGACCCGTTCCCGATCGCCGAGCGCACCGGTCAGCCCGAGCCCGAACTGCCCCACAGTACCTTTGTCGCCGAACTGCCCGACCTGCTCGGCGACGACGATCGCTCCCGCGATCCGTTCCCCACCTCCGGCCTCGGCTCCGATATCGACTCGATCGACCTGCCACAACCCTTTTCGGAGTTTGAGGGCTTCGACGAAGCGCCTTTTCAGACCGGCGAGCCCAACGAATTTAACGGCGCGGACTCTACCGATCTGGCCTTTCCCGAATGGACGCCTCAGAGTAACGCCCCCGAGCTCGGAGCCCAGAGTTTCGATACCGCCGATACCGATCTGGCCTTCGGGCAGTTTGAAGCCGACAGCGGCACGACGGAAACTTACGTGATGGATCCGCCGCCCGCGCCCAGCGACTTTCAGGGCGGCGATCTTCGGAGCGATCTCCAGGACTGGGACGACGATCTACCCGACGGCCAGACGATCTCCGCCCAGGCCCCAAACTCTAGTCTGCCCTTCGCCGCCAGCGCGGCCCAGGACGCTGAAGACGACGATCGCACCTATATCGCCCCGGGCTCCGAGGAGAACGGATTCGACTTCGATGAGGGCGCCTTCGGCACCGAAGCCTTCGAGGCCGAAGGCAATGAAGACGGGTTCGGCTTCGATGCTTTCGATGAAGAGTTCGACAGCTCTAGCTTTGTTGGCGAAGAGTCCACCGGCAACGGCTTCACCCAAAGCAACACCAACAGCGTCGATTTTCTCGACGAAGACGACTTTGGCAGCTTCGGCGATATGGACGCCGTACCCCGCTTCGATGAGGCAACGAGTGCCAACTTTGGAGCCGATGAGTTTCTCGACGAGGTCAGCGATTTCGAGAGCGGCGGCGGCAACGTCCCCTTCTCCGATATGACCGACGGCTCGGTGATCCAGGACGAAGAGCTATTTAGCATCGGCACTCAGTCCGAAGCCCTGCCCTCCTTTGCCTCCACCGATAGCGGCATCGCCGAGTCGTCGTCCGCCGGACCAGAGCAACAGGGTCCGATCGCGTTCTTTGAAAACGCACCGCTACGCACCAAATCCTGGATTGCGGCGCTGGTGGTCGGCGTGCTCTCGGCCTCGACCGTCGCGGGCATCAGCCACTACTCCAGCCGTCGCTTCGTCGACGATCGGAACGTGGCGATCGAAGTGCGCCGCCAGCTCCTGCCGAAAATCCAGCTCATCGGCCTAGCGATGTCCGTGGCCTCGGGCGTAGCTGGGGGCGGTATCACCTGGATACTCGGTCGCATCAGCGCCGCCCAGGTGCGCCGTACGACGATCGGCCTGACCGGCGCGTTCGAGTCGATTTCCCAAGGCGATCTCAACGCCCGCGCCGCCGTAATGTCCGAAGACGAGTTCGGCCAGCTTTCGATCAAGTTCAACCAAATGGCGCGGGTGGTCTTTACGACGACCAACGAAGCCCAGCGCCGCGCCGAAGAGATGGAGCAGGCCAAAGAAGACTTGCAGCGCCAGGTGATTCGTCTCCTGGACGACGTGGAAGGCGCGGCTCGCGGTGACTTGACCGTGACCGCCGAAGTGACCGCCGACGTGCTGGGCGCGGTCGCCGACTCGTTTAACTTGACGATTCAAAACCTGCGCGAGATCGTCCAACAGGTGAAGCAGGCTGCCCGTCAGGTGAGTAAGGGCGCGACAGACAGTGAATCGTTCGCGCGATCGCTAGCCTCTGACGCCCTCAGACAAGCCGAAGAGCTAGCGGCGACCCTGAACTCGGTGCAGGTGATGACTAACTCGATTCAGCAGGTGGCCAAGAGCGCCCGCGAAGCCGAGGAGGTGGCACGCTCCGCGTCGGTTACCGCACTCAAGGGCGGCGAGGCCGTGGAACGCACCGTGGCCAGCATCCTAGAGATTCGCGAAACGGTCGCCGAAACCACTCGCAAGGTGAAGCGTCTGGCGGAATCGTCCCAGGAGATTTCCAAGATCGTCGCGCTGATCAGTGGTATTGCTTCGCGGACGAACCTGCTGGCACTCAATGCCAGTATCGAGGCGGCACGAGCGGGCGAAGCCGGTCGGGGTTTCGCGATCGTTGCTGACGAAGTCCGCCAGCTCGCCGACCGTTCGGCGAAAGCGCTGAAGGAAATCGAGCAGATCGTGATGCAAATTCAAAGCGAAACGGGCTCGGTGATGATGGCCATGGAAGAAGGCCAGCAGCAGGTTATCGGCGGCACGAAGCTGGCCGAACAGGCCAAGCGCTCGCTCGAGGACATCATTCAGGTGGCGAACCGCATCGACGTCCTGGTGCGATCGATTCGCGCCGACACCGTCGAGCAAACCGAAACCTCCCGCGCGGTGGCGCAGGTCATGCAGGCCGTCGAGCTGACGGCCCAGGAAACCTCCCAGGAAGCGCACCGCGTGTCGGGCTCGCTGCAAAACCTGGTGGGCGTCTCGCGCGACCTGCTGACCTCGGTGGAACGTTTCCGCGTCGAGGCCACCGACTAACGGCGATCGCGCCGCCAACACTCTCAACCGTGACGAAGGGGCAGTCATGCAACCCGAACAGCAGCGAATTTTGGGCTACTTCATCGAAGAAGCTGCCGACCACCTCCAGACGATCGAGCGCGGTTTGCTCAACCTGCAGGCGACGATCGACGATGCCGAATTCGCCAACGAAATTTTTCGGGCGGCGCACTCGGTCAAAGGTGGCGCTGCGATGCTGGGGCTGAGCAGCATTCAGACCATGTCCCACCGCCTCGAGGACTATTTCAAAATCCTCAAAGATCGCCCGATCGTCGTCGATCGCGAGGTGGAATCGAACTTTCTGCGCGTGTTCGACGCGCTCCAAGGCCAGGTGGGCGAGCTGCAGCGCACCGGCGATCCCGGCAGCCTTGATGAAGGCAGCGTCGCCGAACTCGACCCCGTTTTTGCCGAGCTGAAGTCCCAACTCGATCGCCTCGCCCAGCAGCCAGAACAGCAACTCGAGGAGGACACCGATCGCACCGACGCCACCTTTATGGTCGCGCCGGAAGTGCCCAGCGTCCGCCCCACGACCCTGCCTCTGTCCCAGCCCTCCGAAGAACAAAGCGCCCTCCAGCTAATTTTTCACACCGACGTGCTAGCGCGCCTGCGAGAGATCTTGCAGCTCTTCCAACAGCCTGAGACTCTGGAAACTCGCAAGCAAATCTGCGAAATTTGCCGCGTGCTGGCCAAAGTCGGCATTCAGTTCGAGCTGCCCCAGTGGCGGCACTTACTCGACGTCACCCATGAGGCAGTCTCCCAAGAGAGCAACAGCTTTGGCGAGCTGGCGACGGTGGCGATTAAAGAGCTCAAGCAGGCCCAGGAGCTGGTGCTGGCCGGACGCGAATCGGAAATCGCGGTCAGCGAGTCGCTCCAGGCGCTGCTGCCTCTAGAGCCCGTGCGCGACGATGCGACGGATGGAGCCTTTGACGATCTGTTCGGTGACGCCGACGGGCTGGACGATTTGGGCGACCTGGGCGGTGCGGGCGATGCGGGCGATGCGATTGGCGCGGGCGAAGACGACGATCTGGGCGGGGACGACCTCTTCGGCGATCTCGACCTCGACGGTGGCGAAGCTGCCGCGCTCGAAACTGCGCCCTCCGACAGTGACAAGTCGCGCAACGGCCCGGAAGTAGGGGCGGTGGAACTCAACAGCCTCGCGGATCTGTTCGAGGCGGATCTGAGTGACCTCGACAGTTGGGACAATTTGGAGGGCAATCCGACAGCGGCGGACAATCCCCTGGGCGATCCCGACGCGGACGATTTAGGCAGCGAGTTTGCCGACCTGTTCGCCAGCGATGACGCGCCCGCAGAGCCTGTATCTGAAAGCGATGGTGACGATCTCGACAGCCTCTTCGACGGCATTTCCGATGGCGATGGCGACGAAAACGGGTTCGATCTGGCTCAGTTTACCGAGGCGCAGCAGTCGATCGAGACCGACGACGGAGCTGAGGCGAATGGCGAACTCGACGGCGACTTTGACGATTTGTTCGATCTCGACGGGCCTGCTGAGGCTGCTTTGGGTCGCGACTCGGGAGGCGGCGCGGGCGACGCCCCCGAAAACGGCAGCGGCGACGAGCTGGACTTTTTGCTAGAGGAAAATAGCCCCGACGCGCCCGCCGATCGTGCGATCGACCCCGCGATCGACGGGATTGACTTGAGCCTGGAAGGCGAGCTGCTCGGCCTCGACCCCGACCTGCCCGCCGATCCGCTGGCTGAAGAACTAGCCGCCGACGGGCTGGGCGACCTCGAAGCACTGTTCGGCGGCGCGGGAATAGACGCGAGCCCCGCAGCCCGCCCCGCGCCGGGGCCCGCCCCGAAGGACGGTTTCGACGACCTGTTCGCGATGGACGACGCACCGGGCCTCACGCCCGCAGCCATCCCGAGCGAGCCGGACTTCGACGACCTCGATCTATTCGATCGCGATATCGGCGAGGCCGAAACCTTCGCGCCGCCCCAAACGACGCCGCCGATCGAGTCGGGCGACGATCTCTCCCTAGACGGGCTGTTTGACGATCTAGACGGCGGCGCGGCTAACGGTGCGGCTGACGGCGCGGTTAGCGATGCCGATGGCGATTTTGGTGATTTGTTTGGCGATGCTGGCGGCGGCTCGGAGAACGGGCTGGGCGCTGGTTTGGACGAGTTGGATGCCGAGCTAGATTTGGGCCTGGGCGACGGCCTGGGCGCAGGATTCGACTCGGTGGGCGAGCTGCCGGACGAGCCCGACGTATTAGACTTCGATGCGGCCTTTGGTGACGACCTCGATCTTTCGGAAGCGCTGGCGGACGTGTCGCTAGAGGGCGAAGCGCTGGCCGACCTGGCGAGCTTCGACAACGCCCCGATCGAGGTTGTCGATCCCGACGTAGATCTGAGCTTGTTTCCCCATTTGGGCATTTTGCTCAATTCACCGGAACCGGAGGCGGGGACAGCGGTGTTCGACGCCCTCGCTCGCTATCTCGATCGCGAGCCCGTGGTGTCCGCGCCTGCCCCCACAGCGAGCGCGGCGAGCCCGGTCTCGAAAGCCGCGATCGCCGACGAATTCGCCGATCTAGAGCACCTGCTAGAGCTGGACGCCTCGCCCGAGAGCGCGCCCAAAGCCGCCCCAGCGGCGGCCCGCCCGGCCCGCCGCCAGCGTAGTCGCGGCAGCGCCTTCGAGCAGACGATGCGCGTGCCGATCAAGCAGCTCGACGACCTCAGCAACCTGGTGGGCGAGCTGGTCGTCAACCGTAACAGCCTCGAAAACGATCAGGAACGCTTGCGGCAATTCCTCGACAACCTGCTGCATCAAGTGAGCCAGCTCAGCGAAGTCGGCCAGCGGATGCAGGATCTCTACGAACGGACGCTGCTGGAAATGGCGCTACTCGCCAGCCGCAAGACGCGCGCGACGCTGGCCAGTGGCGGCAGCGTACCGAACACGACCCTCGACGACAGCGACGAAGATTACGACGCGCTGGAGATGGACAAGTTCAGCTTGTTTCACACCCAAGCCCAGGAGATCATCGAGCTGGTCGTTCGAGTCCGCGAGTCGTCGTCGGATATTGAATTTCTCGTTGATGAGAACGATCAGGTGACGCGCCAACTTCGCCAGGTGACAACACAGCTCCAGGAAGGGCTGAACCGATCGCGCATGGTGCCGTTCTCCAACGCTGCCGATCGCTTGCCACGCGGTGTCCGCGACAACGCCATCAAGTTCGGCAAGCAGGTGGACTTGCAAATCGAAGGGCGCGAGATGCTAATCGATCGAATGATCCTCGAGCAGCTCTACGATCCGCTGACGCACTTGGTGAACAACGCGATCGCCCACGGTGTCGAAACGCCCGAGGAGCGTACGTCCAAAGGAAAACCCGCCCAGGGCAAAATTACGGTCAGCAGCTTTAACCAGGGGAACCAGACGATTATCGCGATCGCCGATGACGGTGCGGGTATCGACAAAGAGCGCGTCCGCACCAAGGCGCTGCAAAAGGGGCTGGTCTCGAAAGAGCAAGCGGACGCGATGACCGACCCGGAAATCTACGATCTGCTGTTCCTACCCGGATTTAGTACCCGCGATCGCGCCGATGACCTGGCCGGACGCGGCGTCGGGATGGACGTGGTCAAAACCAAGCTCAACGATATTCGCGGCGCGATCGTCACCGACTCGACGCGCGACAAAGGCACGACTTTCACGATTCGTCTGCCGCTGACCCTGAGTATTTCAAAGGCGCTGTGCTGTGTGAGCGATCGCGCGCCGATCGCTTTCCCGATGGATGGGGTCAGCGAAGTCCTCGACAACCTGCCGCGCGAGCGCATCATCCACGAAGGCGAGGGCGAAGAGGCGATGGCATACGTCCAGTGGCGCGAGCAGAAAGTGCCCTACCAGCCCCTCAGCGACCTGTTCGACTACAGCCGCTTGTCGAGTCGATCGCAGATGTACGGCTCGAGCAGCGAAGACGACACGATTTCGGTCGTAATCCTGCGATCGGCAGGCAGCCAGCTCGCGATTTCGGTCGATAGCATCATCGGCGAGCAGGAAATCGTGATCAAACAGCTCTCGGGGCCGATTCCGAAACCGATGGGCATCACCGGGGCGACGGTTATGGGCGACGGCCATATCGTCCCGATCGCCGACGTGCTGGAGCTCATCGACCTGTCGCTGGGCCGCGTCCGCCGCGATACGAGCAGCCTCTGGGACGAAACCGAAGAGGCCACCGTCGTCCAGACCGAGAAAGCCGAGCCGATGGTGCTGATTGTCGACGACTCGATTACGGTGCGCGAGCTGCTGTCGATGACCTTCAAGAAGTCCGGCTACCGCGTCGAACAAGCCCGCGACGGCCAGGAGGCCTGGGAAAAAATGCGCTCGGGCATGCCTTGCGAGCTGGTCTTCTGCGATATGGAAATGCCCCGCATGAACGGCATGGAGCTGCTCGAAAAAATGAGCAACGACGAGCGCCTCTCGGAGTTACCGATCGCCATGCTCACCTCGCGGACTGCCGAGAAAATGAAGCGGCGCGCGGGTGAGCTGGGCGCGATGGGCTACTTTACCAAGCCGTACCTAGAGGAAGTGCTGCTCGACGCGGCGCAGCGGATGCTGGCGGGCGAAAATATGATGGCGGCGAGCGGCGAACCGGCTCCGGCTTCCTAGGGCTGCGCCTGGCGGATCGCGCGCGGGGTCGGGGGCCGAGACATCCGGAAAAAGTTCGCTTACGATAGAAAGCATAATTGCGGTCTTCGCGCGCCTCTTGCCGAGCTTCGACTTGCCTAGCTCCGCCGCGATCGCCGATCGTCTTACCTTCCGCATTCGACTATGGCTCCCTCGATCGTCAAGCGCTACGCCATCGCCTTCAGCCAGTACAAGATCGTCGGCTTTGCGGCCTTCGCGCTGTGCGTCGCTGGGGCCGGTTTGATGAGCCTGAGCGAGCCGCCCGCCCCCAGCTATAAAGCCACCGCCGCCTTGGCCTCAAACGCGCCGTCGATCCCTCTTTCGACCACGGGGCCGTCGATTCACGAGCAGGGTAAGGCCGCGCTGACCCCCGAGTTTCTCGTTGACGATATCGTCGCCGAAGATGTGGCGAACAAGGTCGGCATCGGGCCCGCGCTGGTCAAGGCCGCATCGATTCGCGTCCCCAAAGAGGACGAGCCGCAGTTTTACTACGTCGCCTACAAGGACTCCACCCCCGAGCGCGCCGAGACCGTCGTGCAGTTGCTGATGGAGGCAATGGTCGAGAAAAGCCTCGCCTTCAACCAGTCGAGGCTCAACAGCACGATCGAGGCGATGGAAGCGCGCATGCCCGATGTGGCGCTGGAGCTAGAAATTGCCGAAGAGCGCCTGGTGCGTTTCGATCGCGTCGAAGGGGCGATCTTCCTCGAGGCGGAAACTGGTAGTCTCCAGGGCGAGATTATCGGCGCGCAGGGACGGCAGCGACAGGCCACCCAGCAGATCCAGGCGATCGGCTCCTCGATCGCCTCTCTGGAGCGGCAGCTCGGCCTCAGCGTCGATGAAGCTTACACCTCAGGCGCGCTCAGCCGCGATCCGATCGTCGCCAATATCCGCAACCAAATCTCCCAGATCGAGACGCAGCAGACCCTCGACGGCCAAACTCTGCGCCCCGAGCACCCGCAGATGCAGGCGTACCAGCGGCAGATCGGGGGCTTGGAGGGTCTGCTCGAAGCGCGTGCCGCTGAAATTATCGGCGGTGACGGCCTCGGTGCGCCCCTGCCCACCAGCGATCGCATCCGCGTCTCCAGCGCCCTCGACCCCATCCGCCAGGAAATGGCCGCCCAGCTAATCAATCTGAGACTGGAGCGCGAGAACGCTGAGCGCGCACTAGAAATCGCCCAAAGCAGCGAGCAGGACGCCATGCAGCGGTTTATGAGCCTGCCCGACTTGCAGCTCGAGCGCGAGCGCATCGCCCGCGAGCTAGCCATTAAAAAAGGCTTCCACGACCAGCTGCAGGCGCAGCTCATCGACGCGCGGGCGGCGCGAGACGAGACCACCAGTAATCTCGTCATCGCCCAGCTGCCGGAAATCGAAGAAACGATTACGCCGCCGCCCAACGTCATCTTGCTCGTGGTTGGCGGCGCGGCAGTTGGCCTGATTATCGGCGGTGCGTCGATCTTCTTACTCTCGGCGCTCGAAGGCCGCTGCTACACGATGGAAGAGGTCTCGAAAGCCTTCGCCGATCGCGAGCTGGGTGTCCTGGCAACTATCCCGCAGCTAATCGACTTCGAGCACTACGACGACGAGGCGATGGTGACGATCGTCGATCCCGAGTCGCCCTACCTGGAGTACTACGAGCGCCTGCGGAGCAATATCGCCCGCTCCAGTGAGGCCAACACCAAAGCACCCAAGGTCGTGGCTATGACGAGCTGCGGTGCGGAAGAGGGCAAAACCCTTACCACCTACAACCTGGCGATCGCGGCGGCGCGGGCCGGGAAGCGGACGCTGATTATCGAAGCCGACCTGCGATCGCCCTCCCAGGCCGAGGCGCTGGGCGTCAGCGTCGATCCCGAGAGCCTGCGCGAGCCGCTGCAACACTACGACCCGATCCGAAACAACATGCGCCTCGTTCCCGGCGTCGAAAACCTCTACGTGATTCCGACGCCGGGGCCGCAGGCGCGGGCTGTGGCGATCGTCGAGTCGAGCGAGATGCGATCGCTAATCGAGATGGCCCGCCAGCGCTTCGACTTCGTCGTTGTCGATACGCCCTCGATGAGCCGCTGCAACGACACCCTGGCGATCGAGCCGCTGACCGACGGCCTGATCCTCGTCGGACGACCGGGCTTTACGCAGACGGCGCTGGTCACCGAGCAGGCGAACGCCATCGAAGAAGCCGAAGACAAACTCACGGTCATCGGCAGCGTGGTCAACGGTGCGGAAATCGCGATCGAGCTGCCGCCGCTACCGGAGGAGGACGAGCTAGCCGTGGAGGAAGTCAGCACGTCCGACTCGGAGCCATTGGACGAGCGCGAGGAGCTCTCGCCGTCCGAGCGTCGCCGAGCGCTGTTCTAACGCGAGTTCGCGAATTCGGGCTTCAATCCCAAATCGAGCGTACGAAGGCGCTGACGATCTGGCCCTCACGGACGATCGCGAGCCCTTCCGTACCCGAGCAAAACGTCCCGTCGCAGACCACCGACGAATATTCGTAGAGCCGATCGCCGGGTTGAAATTCTGCCTTAAACCAGCTCCAGGAGTGGAAGCGCATCACCTGGCTTTCCAGGGAGCATCTGGCTTCCTGCGCCTCGACAATCTCGAAAGAAGTTTCGCCGCGCAGCATTTCGGGACTGAGCTGCGCCGGATCGAGCCGCCAGTCGAAGTCTTCAAGCATGACGATCGGCGCGCAGAACATCGCACAAGTTTGCGTCAACTCCGCCGACTCGGGGGGAAGTCGAGAGATAATACCAAGCCCAGAAAGTAAGACTACAGATAGGATAGAGGAGTCCCCCCAC
>CALCCD010000011.1 GCA_937899645.1 uncultured cyanobacterium
CTATCGCCAATCGTTAGAGATGCGAGAGGAACTGGGCGATCGCAGCGGCATGGCGGAAACGCTCCAAACTCTGGGACAGATGTATCAATCTCTCGGTCGTCCACGTGAGGGATTCGCGCTGATTCAACAGGCTATGGCCATCCGACAAGAACTCAACCAACCTCTGGGTGCATATCCACTTCCCAACTGGGTTAAAAGACTTGCCAGCTTCGCGCAGCGCGGCACGAGTCAGTTTATCCTCTGTGCGATCGGCGGTTTGCTTGCCTTTCCTGTCATTCTCGTGGTGCTGATTGTTGTTGTCGCAGTCCGCACGATTCACGGTCGCCTTATCACTCTGCGCCGCTAAGCAAGCGCCTCGCTCAACTCTGGCAACGCCGCAACAACCCCGATCGCGCCCAACACCACTACACGATCGCCCACGACCTCTACACTCAACTCGGAGCCGCCAAAGACCTCGAACGCATCGAACAAGAATTCAAAATCAGTGAGCCCTGAGCCTGTCGAAGGGCGGGCTTCACTCAAGCGGGATAGCGGCATGGTTGTGGGCTTGAGGGACAACAGGGCGCGACAGATCTGGAACTAATCGCGCTTTCCCTAACCCGCCCTTCGACAGGCTCAGGGCTCATCGACTCGACAAGCTCATGGCTCGTTGGCTCGACCGTCGGCCTCCTTCTCCGCCTGCCGATTCTTCGCCGCCTCAATCAACCCCTTCCAATCACTCGCAATCAGCGCCAACTTCTTCCGCCGACTCCAACCCTGAATCTGCTTCTCCCGCGCAAACGCCTCCCCCACATCCTCAAAAAACTCTACAAACACCAACCGCACCGGCAACCGACCCCGCGTATGCTTCGCACCCCGCCCTGACTCGTGTTCCCATAGCCGCCGCTCCAAATCCCGAGTCGAGCCCGTATAAAGTGACCCGTCCGCACACTCCAAAACGTAAACGTACGCCATACATCTCACCCCGAAACGGAACCGCGAACGACGCCGCTCAGGGCTCATTGGCCTTCTGCCGCGCCTTCGCCACCTCGATCGCCCCCTCCCAACCACTCTCCACCAACGCCAACTTCTGCCGCCGACTCAACCGCTGCACCCGCTTCTCCCGCGAAAACGCCTCCCCGATAGCGTCATAAAACTCCGCATACACCAACCGCACCGGCAACCGACCCCGCGTATACTTCGCCCCCCGCCCCGACTGGTGCTGAGCGATCCGCCGCTCCAAATCCCGCGTCGCGCCCGTATACAACGTCCCGTCCGCGCACTCCAAGATATAGACGTACGCCATACCCACCCCCAAAACAACAGCCCCGCCAGCTTAACGATCGCTTAACCGATCGCACCTGGCATTTGCGTAATCATGGCGAAATATAGCCCCACTAAGCCGCGTGCCGCCATGAATCTACCCCGCCGTCAGTTCCTCTGGATGCTCGCCGGGGCCACCGGCTCGATCGCCCTGAAATCCTGCGCCCCCTCCGGCAACGATCCGAAGCAGGCCACCGTCAGCCTCGGCGAAGAATTCACGCGGCCATTCCAGCCGCCCGCCAGCCCGCTCCCCCTGCGCTACGAAAAGCTGACGACAGACGAGCAGCTCGCCGCCTACGCCAGCTACGACGTGACTGACGATCTGGTGCTTCCCGACGGCTACGAATACGAAGTGCTGGCCTCCTGGGGCGACGCGATCGGCAGCTCGCGCGTCGGCTACAACAACGACTACATCGGCTTCGCGCCCGCCGATCGCGACGATCGCGCTTATCTCGGCGTTAACTTCGAGTACATCAGCAGCGGCACGTGGATGGCGACCTACGCTGCGGTTATCGGCAAAGAGTTACCGTTTGCAGCCGTGCTGAAGGCCGTGCCCAATGGCGCGATCGACGCCTTCGCGCTGCCGGACGATAGCCCGCTGAAGGCGCAGATCGCGACGATCTGCCGCGAGGCGCAGATCGACCAGGGCTTCGGGGTGATGGCGATCGCCCGCAACGGAAACGGACGCTGGCAGCGCGACACCGACGGCCTCGGGAAAAGCGTCGATCGGCGCATCACCGGCATCTCCGGCCTCGATGACGGGCGCTACCTCAAAGCCACCGGCCCCGCCGCCGCCATCTTCACGAAAACCAGCGGCCAGGGCTACACCGATCGGCTCGGCAACAAAGTCATCGGCACGTTCGCCAACTGCGCGGGCGGCACGACGCCGTGGGGTACGTTCCTCAGCGCCGAGGAAAACTTCCAGGCCCAAGTCCCCGAAGCCGTCAAGCTCGATGGCACGTCCGAACCGCCCAGCACGATGCCGTTTCGCATTGGCCAGCAGAGCCTGAGCGGCTTTGGCAACGTCTTCGGCCTCGCGGGCAATAAGTACGGCTGGATTGTCGAGATCGACCCGGCCAACCCGGACGACACTGGCACCAAGCACACCTGGCTGGGGCGCTATCGCCACGAGGCGGTAGGCGTACGCGCCGAAGCGGGCAAGCAGATCGCATTCTATTCGGGCTGCGATCGTCGGGGCGGCCACGTCTATAAATTCGTCAGTCGCGGCACGGTCGCCGACCCCACCGACAAAGCCAACTCGCAGCTCCTCGCCGACGGTACGCTCTACGTCGCCAAGTTCGAGCCCGGTGGTACGGGTCGCTGGCTGCCGCTAACGCCCGAAGCGAAGATCGCGCCCGATCGCCCCAGCGGTTTGCTCGGCCAGACTGTCGTTCTCCACGACGCCACGGGCTACAAAACCCTGCACGGCGATGTCGCCGTCGCCGCCTTCGAGCAGAAATACCAAACCCTCGGTGACATTTACATCGGCACGCGCGACGAACAGCAGGGCGCGATCGCGATCGACGCCCACTTCGCGGCCAACGCGATCGGTGCAACCTACACCGCCCGCCCAGAGGACACCGAAATCGCCCCCGACGGCTCGCTCTACATCGCCTTCACGTCCGGCGCGCCTGACGGCAGAGGTCGCGGCGGCCCCGATCGCGCCATCTTCCCCAGCCCGATCGGCGAAGACGCCCACGAGCACGGCTGGGTGATGCACCTGACCGAAACCAACAACGAGCCCGCCGCGCTGGATTTCATCTGGGAGATGGCGGTAGCTGGCGGCGAGCCGTCGAAGGGCGGCCCCGGTCTGGCGAATCCGGATAACCTGCTGTTCGATCGTGCGGGCAATATGTGGATGGTCACGGATATGTCCACCAATAAGCACAACAGCGAAGTCGCCAGCCGCCTTGGCGAAGACGGCCAGCCGCTGCCCACGGACAAAATGCTCGGCATTTTCGGCAACAATACGCTCTGGTACGTGCCGACGCGCGGCGAAGATGCGGGCGTGCCACTGCTATTCGGCATCGGGCCGATGGAGTGCGAGACGACGGGGCCGTGTTTCGACGCGACCGAAGAGACGCTGTTCCTGGCGGTGCAGCATCCCGGCGAAACCCACGGCGTGCGGACGGAGGGTGCGATCGACACCCGAAAATTTATGCTGACGACCACCGACGGCCTGGAATTCGAGCAGACGCGCACCGTGCCGCTGGGCTCGAACTGGCCGGACAAGACCGACGGCGCTGCGCCGCGTCCGGCAGTGGTGGCGATCTATCGCACGACGGGCGGCGCGATCGCCTAGCCTCCACGCTGTCGCAATCGATCGAACCGTAGGGAGCCTTGCGGATGTTACAACCCGTAGTAAACTTCTCGGGAACGCAGCGGCGCGCGACTTTGCTAGCCCGAATGGCAGGCCGAAATCCAGCGCGCCCGACGCGATCGACTGTCTTGCAGGTGTGCTGAGCCGCTACAACTATGTCACTCGTTCTGGTTACTGGCTCCGCCGGTTTGATTGGTTCCGAAACCGTTCGCTTCTTTTGCGACAAAGGCTATACGGTCGCCGGCATCGACAACAACCTGCGAGCGAGTTTCTTCGGTGAGGAAGCCTCGACGCTGTGGAACCGCGATCGCCTGCGCGAGAAGTTCGGCGAGAAATACCGCCACCACGACACCGATATTCGCGATCGCGAGGCGATCGGCGCGCTGTTCGCCGACTACGGCACCGACATCTCTCTGATCGTCCACACCGCCGCGCAACCCTCCCACGACTGGGCGGCACGCGACCCATTCACCGACTTCACCGTCAACGCCAACGGCACGCTCAACCTGCTGGACAATACCCGCCAGCACTGCCCGAAAGCGGTCTTTATTTTCTGCTCCACCAACAAAGTCTACGGTGATACGCCCAACCGCTTGCCGCTGCTCGAACTCGAAACGCGCTGGGAAATCGACGAGTCGCACCCGTTCCACGCAGGCATCGACGAGACGATGAGTATCGATCGCTGCAAGCACTCGCTATTCGGCGCATCGAAAGTCGCCGCCGACGTACTCGTTCAGGAATACGGGCGCTACTTCGACATGCGGACGGCCTGCTTCCGGGGCGGTTGCCTGACGGGGCCGAGCCACTCCGGCGCGGAGCTACACGGCTTTTTGTCGTACCTGATGAAATGCACCGTCACCGGCAAGCCCTACAAGGTCTTCGGCTACAAGGGCAAGCAAGTGCGCGACAACATCCACAGCTACGACCTGGTCAACGCCTTCTATCACTTCTACCAAGACCCGCGCATCGCCGAGGTCTACAACATTGGCGGCGGCCGCGAGAGCAACTGCTCGATGCTCGAAGCGATCTCGATTTGCGAGAACATTTCTGGCAAGAAGCTCGACTGGGAATATAAAGAAGACAACCGCAGCGGCGACCATATCTGGTGGATCGGCAGTCTCGCCCGCTTCCAAGAGCATTACCCGACCTGGAAGCTCAACTACGGCATTCAAGATATTCTCGGCGAGATTTACTCGCAAAATCTCGATCGCTGGGCGGCATAATCGTCGCGGCGAGCCAGAGCACAAAGACCACCGGCCACACCGATCGACCACGCGCCTATGAACCCGCTCCAAATTCTTCAGAAACGTCAGGCTCGCTTTCTCTTCGGCGGCGGTGTCGCGGCGGCGTTCAACCTGCTGTTGATGTACGGCTTTATTGACGCGCTGGGCTGGGACACGGTGACGCTGCGGAACGTGGCAAACGTTATTTCGATCGAGCTATCGCTGCTGCTGAGTTTCTTTATCTACCGCACCTGGGTGTGGTCGGGCGGCGTCTGGAACGCGCGGGAAGTCTTGCTGCGTCAGCTTCCGCTCTACCACGTGTCGGCAGGGGCGGCGGTGGTGCTGCGGGTGTTCGCGCTGTTTCCGCTGCTGGACTGGCTGGGGATTGGCTACGGCGTCAATACACTGGTGGGCGTGCTGGTCAGCGCCACGATTAACTACGTGCTGAGCGATCGCCTGGTGTTCCGACCCAAAGCGAAGGAAGATCGCGACCTCTATCGGCCTGAAGGTCTCGAAACGGCGTTCGTCGGCACGAACCGCGATCGCTCCGACGCGCCGTCGCGCCCGATCGAGCTGTTTTCGCTGGTGATTCCGGCGTACAACGAGGAGGAGTCGATCGAAGAGACGATCGCCGCGATCGACGCCTGCTTCCAGCGCGCGGCAGTCCCCGTCGAAATCCTCGTCGTCAACGACAACAGCCCCGACAGCACCGAAGCCGTCTTGCAGGACTTGTGCCAAAAATACCCGAGCTTGCGCTACGTCAACAGCCACTACCCCAACGGGTTCGGCTTTGCGGTGCGCTGTGGCCTGGAGCAATTCTCCGGGGATGCCGTGGCGATCGTCATGGCCGACGCTTCCGACGACCCGGAAGACATGCTGAATTACTACAACCTGCTGCAACAGGGTTACGACTGCGTGTTCGGGTCGCGCTTCGTCAAGGGCGGCCGCGTCATCGATTATCCCGGCCACAAGCTGCTGGTCAATCGCATGGCGAACCTGTTCGTCCGCGTGCTGTTCGGCCATCGATCGAACGACACCACCAATGCTTTCAAAGCCTATCGCCGCGAAGTCATCGACGGGATTCAGCCGTTGCTGTCGCACCACTTCAACCTGACGGTGGAGATTCCGCTGAAGGCGATCGTGCGAGGCTACAGCTATGCGGTCGTGCCGATTTCCTGGCGCAATCGCAAGGCGGGAGTCTCGAAGCTGAAGCTGCAAGAGATGGGCAGTCGTTATCTGTTTATCGTGCTGTACGTGTTGCTGGAGCGCTGGTTCTCGCGTGGGGACTACAGTCGGGCGACGCGGGAAGTGAACCTTCAAAAGGTTGCCGCGCGATCGTCGGTGTCGCCTCGCGGTTAACGGCTGTAGGGGCGCATGGCAATGCGCCCGGAATTGGCGAAATCCCGCAGATATCGTGGGCGCACTGCCGTGATGCCCCTACGGAAATCGATCTCCAGAAATCCATGAACCAGCGCGTTTTAATCACCGGCGGAGCCGGATTTGTCGGCAGTTCCCTCGCCCTCGGTTTGGCAGCACGCCACCCTGACTGGTCGATCGTTGCCCTCGATAACTTGAAGCGGCGCGGTTCCGAGCTGAACTTGCCCCGCCTCAAAAACGCGGGCATCGAATTCGTTCACGGCGATATCCGCAACCCCGAAGACCTCGACCCCGCTGTCCTCAAGCCGACGCTAATCCTCGAATGTTCCGCCGAGCCATCGGTGATGGCCGGGTATGGCTCACCGGGATACCTGCTGCAAACCAACCTGGTCGGGACGATTAACTGTTTGGAATTGGCGCGGGCAACGAAAGCCGATTTTGTCTTTCTCTCTACCAGCCGCGTCTACCCGATCCCGTACCTGACGCAGCTCGAATACGCCGAAACCGAAACACGCTTCGCCCTCAACGCCGAGCAGCCGATGCGCGGCGCGTCCGAACACGGCATCGCCGAAGATTTCCCACTGGATAAAGCCCGATCGCTCTACGGCACGACCAAGCTCACCTCAGAGCTGCTGATCGCGGAATATAACGACGCCTACGGACTGCGGACGCTAGTGAACCGCTGCGGTGTGCTGACCGGGGCGTGGCAGATGGGCAAAGTCGATCAGGGCGTGTTCGCACTCTGGGTGGCGCGGCACTATTTCGGGAAGCCGCTGAAATACATCGGCTACGGCGGCACGGGCAAGCAGGTGCGCGACTTTTTGCACGTGGACGACCTGCTGGATTTGCTCGACCTGCAGCTTGCGGATTTTGACAGCTTCAACGGCGAAACGTTTAATGTCGGCGGCGGCATGGAGAATCAGGTGTCACTGCTGGAGACGACGCAGCTCTGTCAGGAGATTGTCGGCAAGACGATCGAGATAACCGCCGAGCCGGAGACGCGGGTGGGAGATGTGCCGATTTTCGTCACCGATTCGCGCAAGATTATCGATCGCACGGGCTGGCAGCCCCAGCGCGATATTCGCAAGACGCTGAGCGATATTTACGAGTGGATCGTGGCGGAAGAAGCCAGCGTCCGCCAGATTTTCCTGTAGGTTTGACCTGCTTTATCTCCCGTACTCCATGACCGAATTCGACCGGCAACCGAAGCGATGAAACCACCGTTCGACAAACTGTTTGGCCGGACGGCCAGCCTTGCGGAGCGGCGGCGGCGGTGGAAAAACTGGGCGATCGTGGCGGGCTACACGCTCCCGGCGATCGCGACGCTGGCGTTTATCCTGCGCTACGCGGTCGATATTCCCTATATGGACTCGTTCGCGCTGCTCGATACGTTTAACGCGATCGATAAAGACAAGCTGACCTGGCAGCATCTCTGGACGCCTCATAACGAGCACCGCATGTTTTTCCCGCGCCTGGTGGTGAGCCTGTTGGCCTTCTGGACGGATTGGAACACTTACGTCGAACTCGTGCTGAGCTGGGCGATCGCGGTGCTGTCGTTTGCGGTGTTGTGCTGGCTGTCCTGGCACACTCAGGCGCGAACCCAGACGCGAGCCCAGACGCGAGCCCAGACGCTAACCCAATCGCGGGCGGATTCTCGGCCACGATCGACGAGCCGCTACTGGCCGATTTTTACGACGGGAATACTGTTTTTCTCGCTGGCGCAGTATGAAAACTGGCTGTGGGGCTTTCAGGTCGCTTGGTTTTGGATCGTGTTTTGTGGAATCGCCGCGATCGCGCTTATCGCCCAACGCACGCAGCCCGATCGGCTCGACCGTAATTTTTGGCTGGCGGTGCTGCTGTGCACTTTGGCAAGCTTCTCGTCCGCCCACGGGATGCTGACCTGGTTCGCGATCGCGCCGTGTCTGCTGTTCGCCGGGGCGCGGCTGCGATCGACGCTGCTGCCGTTCGGCCTCTGGTGCGGGCTGGGCGCGACGGCGATCGGGATCTATTTCTACGGCTACGAGAGTCCGAACGACACGATCGATCGTAGCTACGCCTTCGCGCACCCGCTCGAAGGACTGCGCTATTTCACGACCCTGGTCGGTGGTGGCGTCGTCAACGACAGCCTCTCCCGCGCGACGGTGGCGGGGGGCTTCGTACTGGTGGGCTTCATCGCCTGCGGGCTGTGGTTCTTGCGCGATCGCGCCGTGCGCCCGCAGCTCTCGCCCTGGCTGGCGTTGGGATCGCTGACGATCGGCTTTAGCGCCATCACCGCGATCGGACGCACCTCCCTCGGGATCGGCTCTGCGATGGCCTCGCGCTACGTGACGATCTCGGTGCTGCTCGTTATCGCCTTCGTTCAGATTGGCGCGATTGCTACGCAGAGTTGGCCGCGACGCCGCCAGCCCTGGTATCGCGGGCTCTGCGTCGCGCTCGTCATCGTCTCGCTCTCCAATTCGTTCGACACGCTGCCCACGGCGCGTGGTTTGCAAGAAGACCGCCAAGACGGTGCGCTGTGCCTGACGCTGCGGGAGTACATGCAGGCCAGGCCCAATGCCTGTTTGTCGCAGCTTTTTCCCGACTCGTGGGCGGTGAAGATCTATTTCGGGAATATGCTCGATCGACTCGAATTTCACGAGTTCGAGGACGAGATCGCCTTTGTCGAGACGCCCGACGAGGTTTATGGGCTGATCGAGACTCGCGAGGGTCGATCGTTGTCCGTTCGTGCAGGCGGTGCGGTTTCCCTCGAAGGCTGGGCGATTTTGCCCGATCGCGAGGCCGTGCCAGATTTGGTGTTTTTGGAACAGGACGACCGGCACAAATTCTTCATCGAAGCGCGGGTCGATCGCCGCAGCCCAGACTTGGTGGCTTACTTCGATGTCAATGAATACGCCTATGCCCGCTGGGAGATCGACTTTCCCGCCACCACGCTGACGAAGCGCACGACACTGCTACGCGCCTGGGCGTACGACGCCGCTCGCAATCGGTTCGTCCGGCTCGAGAACGCGATCGAGGTGACCCGCCCAGATCTCGAAGACGAGCCCCCGCCTTAGGATGGGAAGGTTGCCCGTCCCTTTTCCCGCCGCCTTGCCCAAGCTCAAACCGCCCAACATCAAATCGCTCGACCCGTTCGATCGAGAGCGGCGCGCGCGACTCTTCCACCGCGATCGGCGCTGGCCGAATCTCGCGATCGCATCGCTATACGTGCTGCCCGCCCTCGCCGCCCTGGGGTTCATCGCCCGCTTCAGCGTCGATCTGCCCTACGTCGATTCGTTCCTGCTGATCTATACATTCGACGACATCGCCCTCGGCGATCTGACGTTCTCCGATCTCTGGATACTCCATAACGAGCACCGCATCGTCCTGCTGCGATTCGTGGCGTCTGCCTTGGCGTTTTTGTCCGGCTGGAATACCCACGTAGAGCTGGTGACGAGCTGGATTTTGGCGGTGGTGTCGTTTGTCGGGCTGTGCTCGATCGCCGCACGTACCCAGCCGGATTCGCGGGATTCGAGCGATCGCCACTGGCCGAATCTCGTTACGGGGCTACTGATGTTTTCGCTGGTGCAGTACGAAAACTGGCTCTGGGGTTTTCAGATAGCGTGGCTGTGGATCGTGACCTGTTTGGTACTGGCGATCGCCCTCATCGTTCAGCGTCCGCGTCCCGATCGCCTCGATCGTGGTTTTTGGCTGGCGGCGCTCCTGTGCGGCTTCGCGAGCGTTTCGTCCGCACACGGACTGCTGACCTGGCTGTCGATCGCGCCCTGCATCCTCTTCACTGCACCGAAGCTGCGCGCGTCCCTCGTACCGTCCGCCACCTGGCTAGGGCTAACCATCGCCGCCTTCGCGGTCTATCTCCACGATTACGAAACTCTAGAGAGCGGCATCGATCGGCGCTATGCCTTTGGCCATCCCGTTGCAGGATTGCGATATTTCTTCACGCTGCTCGGGCGTGGCATTGCAGGGGAACATCTGGGGAGCGCGCTGGCGTTCGGGCTGTTGACGGGCGGTGTTGCGATCGCCGTCGGGCTCTGGTTTTGGTTCGATCGCAGTGTTCGCGCACGGCTCGCGCCGTGGATATCGCTCGGGATGTTTGCCGTCGGCTTCAGCGCGATGACGACGATCGGGCGCACGTCCCTAGGAATTCAGTCGGTGCTGGCGTCTCGCTACACGACGATCGCGGTGCTGGCGACAATTGCGATCGTGCAGATCGGCGCGCTCTACGCCCAGCGCCTGCGCCTGCAAGCCGGATTCCGCGTCGCCTGCAGTATTCTGGCCGCGTTTTCGATTTATAACTCCATCGCGATTTTGCCTACGGCGGCGGACATTCAGCAAAAGCGGGAGCGCGCGCGGCTGTGCCTGACGCTGATCGACGCGATGCAGGCATCGTCCAATCGTTGTTTGAGTTACGTTTTCCCGAATCCGAAAACGCTGAAGAACGATCTAGCGGTGCGGCTCGATCGCTTAGGGTTCTACGAGTTCGAGCGCGACCTAGAGTTCGTCGCCGCGCCGGATATCTCCCACGGCCTGATGGACACTCCGGGAAAAGTGTCGGCGCGCGCGGGTGAAACGGTCACGCTGTCGGGCTGGGCGATTTTGCCCGATCGCCAGCGTCCGCCGGAGTGGGTGTTCCTCGAGCAGGGCGATCGGCGCGAGTTTTTCGCAGAAGTTCGGGTCGATCGCGGCAGCCCGGATCTAGTCGAACACTTCCAAAATGCGGCCTATGACCGGGCCCGCTGGTCGGTGTCGTTCCCGGCTGAACTGCTGAGCGAGCCGGTGACGACGGTGCGCGCCTGGGCGTACGACGCTGAGGGCGATCGTTTCGTGCGGCTCGATGGCGCGATCGAGGTCGATCGCCTTGATGTGGAAAGTTGAGTGCGTGACAGCTACGTTACGGCTCAACATAGTGGCTTGTGAAAATTTCCGATCGCTTTTCAAGAGTGGTAAGATTTTCTACCAAGGTCAGATTACACCGCTGAATTAGTAAGGAATAACGTGAGTTCGGGTTAAGCACATTCGCTTTAACATCGGTATCTCATGGGTTCTGGCTCATGTAAGAAGCGATGAGCTCGAGCAAATTACTCGAATTCTTAGTGAATCTCGCCAATTTCTGGATCGACCGCACATCGTAGCTTGAGCCAATCCGTCAAGAATAACGATTCTACGAGGCTTTCAGCCGATTCCTTATCGCGAACTCACGCAAGGAATACGGAAAGAGATTTGGTGAAAAATCTTTTTTCCGACTCATCTTTTTCGCTCGGTATTCCCACGGGCAATGGTTGTAAATTATCCTCTCGGTTCGCTCTACTCGATTGAGTATTGATATTAAGATAGATAATTTTTGTTGCGAATAGCGTCGTGATTTCTGTAAAATTGCAGCAATGTCAAATAGCTGCAATACTGCTAAACCAAAGGTGCGAATAACTCATTCAAGATAAGATATAACGCCTAATTTTCACAGCTTGAAAAAGATTTCCCAAATGAAAATCACTAGCGCAGTACCTGATGGCATTCCTTCTTTTGTGTCAGTCTTTGGCGCTTTAGTCGCAATTCTAGGCATATTGCTTGGTGTAAGAGGGCTGCTCGATCCAACTTCCGCAGTTGGATTCATTAAAAATGCTGAAATGCTGGCCGGTGCTTGGGCAGGCCGAACGCTTGGCCTTGGATTGATTACTGCATTTGCGCTTTGGCTACGCACATCTCAGGCTTATACGATGGCGTTTCTAGGGTGCAGTATTCGAGAATTCGGTGATATTGTTGGCGCTTTTAACTCAGGTCAGACTGGCTTGCTACCGGTGCTCTTCGGATTCTTTCTTCTGGACGTTTTATGTTTGTTTATGTCGTTTCGCGCGTTGAAGATCGTGTTTAACGCACAGTCCTCCAAGCCCTCCAATACTTCAACGAGTTGAGTTAATAATCCTGTCTTTCGGAGGCTGTGGGATGTCGAACCCCGACGTGGCGATCGTGCTGGACGCGGGCAAACTTGCCCGCTGATTCACTTCGTATGCTTCGACTGGTCGGAGAACCGCCGCTGTAGCCGCTTCTTCAACTCGACGACGTACTTCGCGAAGAACTAAATCGAGACATCGAGAGCTACACCGAAATCAACGTCTGCGCAGGCGCTGGTGGCTTACTACGACAAAGCTACGATCGAGGAAAACACGTTCTGAGAAACCCCTGAGTACAGGTTTGGCGCAGGTCTGGAGGCTGGGTTTGCGCCATCCAGCGCGATTAACCTGACGACGATTCGTACCGGAAATGCCACCGCCTTGACGGTATTCTGTCAGGCCAACAGCATCGAAGCCCGTCCCAAACCCATAGTCAAATGTCCGGGTCGGGTTTCGATGCGAGCGGTGCGGCGATCGCGAGCTAAACTCGGAGTTACCATGCCCTTGCCGCCTCCGGGCAAACCGCCCATGCAACGGGAAGATCGCGAGATAGCCTGATAAAGATGCTCTTTTTGTAACTAAAGTGCACGAATCGAAGGCGTCAATTCGATCCGGACACTCGTGCAAAACTTTGGAAGTACGATGGGAGCGACGGCACACCCACTATCACAAGAGAGACAGTACTTCAGGAAGTAGTGAGACACCTCCCGAAAGGCTCTTGCACTTCTTAGGAAAACTTTACTCGTAGCCGCCTGATGTTCAAACGAACGGATTCTAAAAAATAAAATCCTATGGTGAGAAAACGTTCTCTTTACCCCTATCTTTTCGTTCTACTAGTTCTCTTTCTAGTTTACCAGCCGGTACTGCTCGGGGACTATCTCATGAACGATGAGATGATCTGGCTCGGGCGAGATCTCGGACCCAGATTTAAGCACCACTTTTTAGCTTATGGGCGAGTTCTGTTCGGTCTCTACCACTCGATCGTCTACGATTTCGTTGAGTACTCCGTTCGTAAAATTCAGTTTGTACGCCTGATCAACTTTGTGGGGGTCTCCGGTCTTGCGGTACTGCTCCTATGGCATTTGCGAAAGATGCTCGCACACAAAATATTGGCAGTGTTTGCCGTTTTGTTTTTCTTCGCGCAACCTATTTTTCAGGGAATTCTCGCGTACTCACTGCAAATCATCTCCAACTTCCAGCCAGCTGCATGGTTGAGCTTGCTGGCGTTTTGGATACATTTCTTCAGCCCAATCTCTCAAGCCCAATCGAAAACTGCAAGCATCACGAAAGTTCTGCTCGTCGCTTTTGTTTTAATCCTCTCTCTACAGTCCACACAAACATACTCGTTCGTTTTCGCGATTCCTCTCAGCATCGGAGCGCTCTGCAAGCCAGAGAAGTTTTCTTTTAAATCTAGCTCGATTTTTCTCGGTACGGCTTTCTCGTGTCTGCTCTTCTCGACAGCACTCTATAAAGTCTCGACGTCCATGACGGACTTGGGATATAGCAAAGGAAGACAGCTCATGAGTCTGTCTGAAAAACCTGTGGATGCCATCTTGAACTTCTTTAATCCGGTCACTTACTCTAGTGCATTCCGAGTCTGGAACTACCCTGTCTTATTTAACAATCTAGAGAGTGTTCCGAAGACCGGGAAAAGCATTGTGGCAGTGCTCGTTCTGCTGGTCTTTGTGGCGACGATCGCGATCGGGATCCGAACGCACCTCCAGCGGGTCAATCGCAACGGAGGGGACGCTCTGAAGGAGGTCGTCTTGCCTTGGATCTTGGCTGCGGCTTGCTTGTCCTTTGGTGCGCTCTTTATCTTTGCAGAGTCTCCCTTTAAGCCGACAGACGTGAGACCCCATATGACGATTACGTTTGTTGGGGTTTGCTTGATGATGTTTGTCTTTTCGCTGGACATACTCTTGCAGCATTGGTCTACGAAGTTCGAGCGTGAGCGAAACCGCTCAGTGGCGATCGTGGCGGGTTTTCTCTGCGTCTCTTTCGTGCTGTTGGGAGCGCAGTCAAATGCCCTGAGAAATTTGGTGGAAGTTCACGCGGACGCGCTCGACTTTGTTCGCTTGGAGCTGCTGAGCAAGAGACCGCAAGATTATCAAGTGGTGCAGGTAGTCCAGGCAAAATCCATGTGCGTCAGCGAGCCCTGCGAACCCTGGATGGGCCAGCAGATTAACGCAAAGTGGAATAAAAAAGCTTACAAAACGGAGGCTGGATACCGTTATGCGATGGCGTCTCTCAGAATTAAGCCGAACGGAAAGCGAATCGAGTATCTCGACGAACGACCGGCTGAAATTGCCAGTGATGCGGTGGTGATCGATTGGCAGCGCTACCTCGAAACGAAGAAGCGATACAAGCAATACTTACGAAAATCTTGGAGAAGGTAGCGGCGCTGGCGTGAAGTCGTACGTACCGGCTTTCTGTCGCGATTGCGTGAAGATTTGGCGGACTCCCGAAAACCTGTCCTTCGTATGTAATGTGTGCAATGCAGCTATGGCAGCCCGGACACCGCCTCGCGGATAGCAAAGGAATCCCCATGACTTCGAGAACCCCTCCGACGCCTCCGGCCTGTAGGCTTTGCTCAAAAGACACCCGCCCAAACGAGGCCCGGCAGCTACACTGCGCGCATCGCCGTATACTTCGACACCGCTTCAGCGCGCAGCGCGTTGTCGATCGCCCAGGTGCGGAACTCCGCCTCCGGTAGCGGCCGCCCGAACAGATAGCCCTGAAAGTAGGGACAGCCGTAACCGACGAGCGTCCGGTGCTGCTCGTCGGTTTCCACGCCCTCGGCGATCGTCTTGAGATCCATTAGCTGGCCGATCGCGACGATCGTCTCCGCCAGACACTGCTTCGACTGGTCGCCCAGCTCGTTGATAAAAGCGCGATCGATCTTCAGCCAGTCCAGTGGCAAGTCCTTGAGGTACGCCAGCGACGAATAGCCCGTGCCAAAATCGTCGAGGGCGACCTGGATTCCCATCGATCGCAGCGCCTCCAGCTTGACGATCGTGCCGGGAATATCTTGCAGTAGCGCCGTCTCCGTGAGCTCTAGGGTGATGTAGCGCGATTCGAGGGCGAAGCGGCTCAGGGTGTCGCGCACCTGCTCGACGAAATCGACGTGGGAGAACTGCGCCGGACAGACGTTAATCGACAGATGGCCGCAAAACGGGACGCCGTCGGCCAGCCACTGAGACAGTTGCCCGCAGGCGCGATCGAGCACCCAACGACCGATTTCGTGGATCGCGCCCACCTCCTCTGCGAGGGGCACGAACACCGTCGGGGAAACGTTGCCGAACTCCGGGTGGTTCCAGCGCAGCAGCGCCTCAGCCCCCGCCGCCCGACCGCGATCGTCCACTTGGGGCTGGAAGTGTAGCTCTAGCTGCTGGTTGGCGATCGCGGTGCGTAGACCCTCTTCGAGATGGAGGCGGTGGGTGGCGTTGACTTGGAGGCTGGGGTGATAGAGCTGCACCAGGCCGCGACCGAGCTGCTTGGCGCGGTAGAGCGCCATATCCGAGTGGCGCATTAGCTCGGACTGGGTGGCCCCGCCTTCGGGGAAGAGCGCGACGCCGATGCTGGTGCCGGTGTTGAGCTGCCGCTCGCCGACCCACATCGACCCCGCGAGCATCGCAGCGATCCGGTTGGCCAAGTTGAGGGCCTCGCGCTCTAGGGCCTCGCGATCGGGCGCGTCGGACTCGAGTAGCACCACAAATTCGTCGCCACCGAGCCGCGCCACGAAGATATTTGGAGCCGCCACGCGCTTGAGGTGTCGCGCCACTGCCGCCAGCAGCGCATCGCCGACATCGTGGCCGAGGGCGTCGTTAATCGTTTTAAACCGATCGAGATCCAGTGTCAGCAGCGCCCCGGTGGCTCCGCGATCGCGCGCGCGCTCCAGGGCTTCGGCCAGCTTTTCGTGGAACTGGGCGCGGTTGGGCAGCTTCGTTAGATAGTCTTCGTAGGCCATGCGGCGGATGTGGCCTTCATCGCGCAGACGGCGCAGCTCCTCTCCGGCGCGGGCGGCGAAGATTTCTAGGATCTCGCGGGTGCGGCGATCGTGGTCGAGGGGCTGGCGACCGGCTGCTGCCATCACGCCCCAGATATGGCCGCTGCTGTCGGTGATGCGCACGCCGATGTAGCTTTCGGCTTCCAGGGCTTCGAGGGGCGGCACGTTTGGGAACTGCTCGCGGACGCGCTCGGAATAGATGCAGGGCGATTGTTCCAAGACTTGCTCGCAGGGCGTTCCTGCCAGTTCGTAGGGGACGCCCTGGACGATCTGGCCGTCCGACCAAACGGCGAAGGCATCGATCGTGCGACTGTCCAGACTGCTGTTTTCGCAGAGCAGCCCGATCAAGGCGTGGTCGGTTTGAAATAACACCGCCAGGTTTTCGACCAAGCGCTCGAAAAAGCGATCGCCGCCGTCCATGCCAGTGGCGATGCAGTGGATCGCCTCTTCGGCATATTTTTGGGCCGTAACGTCCTCGTGGATGACCACCGCCTCGCGCGGGCGACCGTCGCGGCCTTGGATGGCGTAGATCTGGCCGCGAATCCAGCGCTGGCGTTCTTTGCCGGTTTTGGGATGGATGGTGGTGTAGGCGGCGACGGGTAGCTCGGTGGGCAGGCCCGACAGGCCGCGCTCGAGGTCTGGGACGACACCGGCGTGAATGTGGGACGGGTCGTGGCGAATGTCGATACTCGCGACGGCGTCGCGCGATCGCCCCCAGAGCTGCTTCCAGGCGTCGTTGACTTCGATCGTTCGTCCGTCGGGCGTCAGGGTCTGGATGCCCAGCGGCGACTGGTCGAAGAGGGCGCGCAGACGGTGCTCGGAGGCGCGCTGGCGTCGGGCTGCATCACGTTCGAGCATGCCGCCCATCGCGATCGTCATCCCCAAGAACGGCATCGCGCCCAGCGAGAAACCGGGCAATACCCCTAGCCTGAAGAGGGTCCCGTAGGCACTGGCGATGACGTACAGCCAAACGACCACCGACATCAGCCGCGCCCCGCGCCGATCGCGCGATCGGCGCTTCAACGCTTGCAAGATATAGGCCATGCCGCCCAGCCACGCGGCGCAGGCAAAATACGCCCAGGGGTTGGCCGAGCCGGTCGCGCGGGCGATCTCGTCGCCCCAGGGGCCGCGCACGCGCGCCAGCTCCTCGATCGCGGTGAACTGGAGGCTGTAGGGCGAGGCCATGTTCGCGGCGATCGACACCAGCAGCGCGCCGCTGATGACCCAGAGCCACAGGCGCGATCGGCGCGAAGTGTTCTCGGTGTAGCAGGCGAAGAACCACAGCAGCAGCAACACGGCCAGCAACATCAGCGTCAGGCTCCACTTCAGCGCGATCGCGAATGTCGCGACATCCTCCGCGCCCAGTGCACGCACGTGAAAAATTGTAAAGCCGACCAGCAGCAGTGCGACGCCGCCGAACAATTGGTGCTGCTGGGGCTGTCGGTAGTGCTGTGCGGCAGTAAGATGCGCGACTCCGGAATACAAACAGATTCCGGCCATGGTGAAGAAAATGGCGCTAAGGATGGGGAACATGAAGCGTCAATTGCAAGCCGAGAGGTTAATTGGTGTCTAAATTTAACCGCCTCGACGTAGTTTTGGGCGAGGGATTGGAGCCATCTTCTTCTAATCTTTGTCTTAGCTTCATCGAATCGAAAAAAAGCAGACAGAAATGCGCGCATACGGACGAATAACTACGTATAAATACTGAAGTTTTACCTCGATTGATACGTACTCAATTGGCGTAGACCGTAACAGTACAGATGCTGAGCCCGAGTTATAACTACGTTGATCGACTGAGCTACGCGCCAGAGTTCTGGTGCGAGACTGGTGGTACGGCTTTCGGGCTGATGCCTGACGAGCGTCCGTCTTTCTTGCGATTTTTATCGACCGATTAAAGCATCATTTCGCTATTGATTAAACGATAATCACTCGCAATTATAAGGATCGCGTTATTTCTGAGCCCGAACGGCTCCTGACGGCGCGCGGCTCGAGAACGTGTCGTCTCTTTTCCGGCTCCACCCGACTTTCACCCTTCATGCTTCGACCTCGTTGACCCTCACGGCCTCACGAGTCGAGGACGATAATCCCATCGGGTGCGAGCTGCGTCACCCACAACTCTAGGTCGGGGTCGTCGAGCGTTCGCGCCACGCGATCGCGCAGGGCGCTTGCCGCCACCTCGGTTGCCAGTAGCGCGAACACCGTCGGCCCCGAGCCAGACATCATCGCGCCGAGAACGTCGGCCCCGTTGCCATCGGTTCCTGCCGCCAGCGTCGAACGCAACGCCGCGACCGCTGGATGCTCGGGCAGCACGACTTTTTCTAGGTCGTTGTGGAGCAGCGCGCCGATCGCCGTACCGTCTCCGTTGGCGATCGCGCCGACCATTTCACCGGAGTGGACGCGATTGCGACGCTGCTGCAAACCGACCGGGTCGGACTCGTAGCGATCGGAAAACTGCGAGCGGAACGTTTTGTAAGCCCACGGCGTCGAAACCCCAAAGCTACGATATTTCGCCAACACGACCCAAAGCGGACCGGGAAACTCGATCGGCGTCACCCGCTCGCCGCGTCCGGTGGCCAGCGCCGTCCCGCCGATCGCGCAAAATGGGATATCCGAGCCCAGCTCCGCCGCCAAATCGCTTAGCTCGCCCTGGGTCAGGCCCAGCTCCGCCAGCAGGTCGAGGCCGATCAGCACGGCGGCGGCATTACTCGATCCGCCCGCCAGGCCCGCTGCCACCGGTAGGCGCTTGTCGATGGCGATCTCGATCGCGCCGAGTTTTTCGATGCGATCGGGGAAGCGATCGCGCAGCAGGGCTGCCGCCCGGTAGGCCAAATTCGTCTCGTCGTTGGGAACCCGCGAATGGCTGCACTGAATCTGAATCGGTTGTGTAAACTGAGCGATACCGGGCTGCGTCGAAATTTCGATGCGGTCGGCGAGCGTGACACTCTGCATGACCATCGCCAGCTCGTGGAAGCCATCGGGGCGATCGCCGAGGATCTCCAGATACAGGTTAATCTTGGCAGGCGCGGTCAGAACGCAGCGTTTCACGACGTTTGGTGCTTCCGGGCGAATATATACGGTCGGCGATCGAGCTTTCGGATCGGTCTCTAGATCGAGCTCTCGAGTTCGGGCACGATCGCATCCACGCGACGAATCGGCGTCGAGCGGTTACGATCGAGCGAGCTTGCCTTGCATCGTACACCCCTCTCGAAACGGAGTTCCCGTTCTAGATCTCGAAGTAAATGCGGCCCTTCCCGACCTCAGCCTTTGGCCTAGCTTCTCAGATCGAGTTCTCGATTTAGCTTCCTCCTTCGAGTTTCCGATTCAATCCCCCTGTTCAAGTTCCCAGTTCCCAGGACACGGCTATGCGTTCACGAGCAATCGTTCCCCTTCTCGCACTACTTGCCGTCGTGGCGAGCGGTTGCGGCGGTTCCGACGCCCCCGATGCGGCGACCGACCCGGCAGCCCAAGACCCAACCGCAGCAGCTCCGGCCAATGTTCCGGTCGCGGCTCCGACGGATGCCGCAGACGATGACGGGGCCGAGCCGTTCGATTCTCCCACCGTGGCCGCTGCGCCGACCAGCATCCCCGCCGCTGAGGGTCTGACCGCTTCGACGAACCCCAACGAGCGCGCCATTCAGGTGCAGCGCCAAATCCAGTCCGGCCAGGGCGCAACGTCCAACCCGTTCGGCATCCTACCCGTCGAGCCCGTCGCCGATATTCCTCAGGGTGCTCTGACTGGCACTGACGCCGCGAGTACCGAGGCCGCTGAAAAAGCCGCTGCCGAGGCTGCTGAAGAAGCTGTTAATTTGCCCCCGTCCTCCCCCCTGCCGCCTCTTACGGCCCAAGCCAGCAGCCCCGCACCCGATTTGCCGTTTCCGATCGTGCCGGATGTTTCCGCAATTCCCTACGTTCCGCCGGAAGAGCGTCCGGTTCCTCAGATCGATCTGACGCCGCCGCCGCCTTCGACCGAGCTGGCCGAGACGATCGAGGTGCTGGGCGTAATTCAGGTGGGCTCGGAGATTCAAGTCCTGATCCGCACGCCGAACAGCCCCACGGGTCGCTACGTGTCGGTGGGTGACACCGTTGCGAACGGTCAGGTGCTCGTCCGCCGCGTCGAACGCCTTCAGGGTGGCGGAGAGCCGGTGGTGATCCTGGTGCAGAACGGCATCGAGGTGGCGCGCGGCGTCGGCGATATGCCCAGCCTCGGTGATGAGGACATGACGGCGACGGCGATCGACGGGACGCGCCGCAGCACCGGCCTGCCGACCCCGCCTTCCGAGACGCTGGTCTCGGGACTACCGTTGCCGCCGGTTCCCGTCCCCTACGCGCCCTAGGGTGCGTATGTAATTAATCAATTCGCGCCCGAGCCTTCACGGGTCAGCCCGACCCAGAAGGCACCGTTAAGGGCCATAAGCTCCGTGGAGCAAGCGCTAGAGGTTTAATGGACGACAGCCCTAGCCTCCGACCTGAAGTGTCCGCAGAGTTCTCGATCTCCCGAACCACAGAACACCGACCATGAACTGGAAACGCATTGCCGGTGCGGCCTGTGCCGCCCTCATCGCCTCGATCGCCCCGATCGCCGCAACCGAAGTTCGCGCCCAAAGCACCGAACCGACGGAAGAAACGCTGCGATTTTACTGCGAGCCGAACATCACCGACGGCTTCGCGCGCTGCAACCTTTCGACGGGCGATAACTACCTCGGCTACCTGCGTGCGGGCAGACCCGACGGGCGTGGTGTTTACGTCTACGCCGACGGCAACCGCTACGAGGGCGAGTGGCGCAACGGCCTGCCCCACGGCTCCGGACGCTTTGTCTTTACGGACGATTCTCGCTACGAGGGCGACTTTGAGGACGGCGCGATCGTTTTTGGGTCGGCAATCTATGCCAATGGCGATCGCTACACTGGCACGTTCCAGCGCGTTCAGTACGTGGGCACGGACATTATTTCCAGCCAGCCCAGCGGCACGGGCGCGCTGATCTTTGCTAACGGCAACCGCTACGATGGCGAGTTCTTTAGCGGCGACCCGTTTGGCCTCGGCACGTTTACCCATACGACGGGCACGACCTGTAGCGGCTATTTCCTCAACAGTAACTTCGACTCCCACGAAGCGAACTGCACCTATAGCAATGGCAGCGCCTATCGCGGTGAGCTGCGCCAAGCGCGCCCTCACGGTACGGGTACGATGACGCTACCGAATGGCACGCAGATCTCTGGTGGGTTCCGAGACGGACAGCCTGTTAGCTTTAGCGGTTATTAATCACCTATCGCGTAGATCACGGAAGCCTCGCCCGCAGACAGATATCGCGGGCGAGGCTTCCGGGCGCATTGCCATGCGCCCCCACAAGAATGCTTACTGCGATCGCAACATCGGCGCGCGCTTGGAGACCCGCGCTGCGTTGAAGCGCTCGGAAATTTCGGCGACGATCTTGCGATCGGTCGTAAACAGCCCCGGATCGCCCGAGCCGTGTCCGCCCACATCGCATAGGAAATGCTGACCGCCCAGCATCGCCCAGTTCGTATCGCAAACGATAAGCTTCTCGCGGGTTCCCAGCAGCTTCAGGTGCAGTCGCTTGTAGCGCTTGCGCAGTCGCAGCAGGTCGGGTAGCGCGCCGTAGAGCCCGTCCGGGTCGCGATCGGGCTGGTAGCGCCAGCCGCCGTTTTTCAAGACGATCGGGCGGGTGCAGTTGGTGCCTTTGCCGATATCGAGGCGATCGCCCCAGCCGATGCTGACGAAGATATTTTGATCGAGTGCTTCGGCCAGCACCGCCAGGAAGCGCGAAAGCTGCGACTTACTTTGCAGCCAGGGCGTGACGATAATCAGTCGATCGTTAGCGTCGCGGATCGCCTTGAACAGCAGATCGGTGCGATCGTTTTGGCTGATTTGGTACTGATAAGGCAACACCTGCTCCAGACGGCGATCGATTTGTTCGATCCACTTCTGGGGCGAGTTATCGCGGATGCGGCGCACGTTGTAGGCGAGGCGCTGAATTTGCGGCTGCACCGTGCCCTGATACTGCTGCTCGAGCAGGTCAACGCGCTCGTCGAGGCGATCGATGTTGTATTGCAGCGGCGCTAGGTCGGTGGTGGCTGCGCCGGGCGTCCCGGGGTGGCGGGCCAGCGTCGAGCGGTTTGCGAACGTCGATGCCGTCGGAGACGCGGTGGGCATTGAGGTCGTCGGCATCGAGGTGGGTAGTGCCGTCGGCAGGTCGTTGACGCTCTGGCGAAGTTGCGCCAGCTCGCCGCGAATTTCCTCGAAGGTGGCGTTGGTGTAGTCGTTGAGGTTGTAGACGCCTTGGCGGACGATCGAGAAGGCTTCTTTAATTTTCTCGCGGTCTTCTTCGGCGGCGGAGGCGATCGCCTCCTGGCGCTGCTGCATTTGCACCAAGGCGGCATTCACCCGATACAGGTAATCCTCAATTTCCATTACCCGGTCGCCGATTGGCAGGGCGTGCAGCGCCGTCGTTAGGTTATTGAGGTCGGTTCGTAGGCGATCGGCCTGCCTGACCGTGGCGACAGCGTGGGTGCGGGCATGCTGGATGCGGTGGGTGCGGTTGATGATGTTGAAGCCGATCGCGAAAATCGGCGGCACGATCGCAAAGGCAGCCTGCTTGAAGATCAGCGACAGCGCCACGCCCGCCCCGCAGCCGATCACGGCGATTGTTTCGGCAGTGTCCGCCCAAGTGCGATCGCGATTGGCCTTCATCTCGGCATCGGAGAACGGGACTTTGGCAGATTTAGCCATGAGAATTCGCGCCTGAGAAAAATTTTTGAGAGCCGCTTCGGGGACAGCTGCCCGCTCGATTCGCGGCGAGTTCGATCGCCGCCAGCTCGGGCCGAGGATTTGGCCTGAATTATAGCAAAGGCCCTCGCTGTGGGAGCCCGGCGCGCTGGCCCTGTCGTCAGTAGAGCCCTGTCGTCAGTGGAGCCCTGTCGTCGGCGGCATTTCTAGGTGCGGTGGCGATCGGTGGCGATCGTCTCGCCGCCGACCACCTCGCGAATTCGGTAGATCGGACGCCCCTGAGACTCGTGGTACGTGCGCATCAGCAGCTCGGAAATCAAACCGAAGCTGAGCAACTGCAACCCACCGAGAAACAGAATCGTCGCCAGCATCAGCAGCGGGCGCTGGCCGATATCCTGTGCGAAAAATAGCTTCAGCACCGTCAAATATAGCCCCAGCACCAACCCCAGCGCCGTGCTGGCAAAGCCGAACATC
The DNA here is from genome assembly GCA_937899645.1 of uncultured cyanobacterium. GTDB lineage: Bacteria > Cyanobacteriota > Cyanobacteriia > Cyanobacteriales > Geitlerinemataceae > RDYZ01. The sequence continues at coordinate 23,329 of CALCCD010000011.1, forward strand.
CCGAAGACGTGCATCGGCTTCGTCAAAAACTTCTTCATAAAGAAAACCGTCATCAAATCCATGACGACGCGGAACGTGCGACCGAGGCCGTATTTGCTCTGGCCGAACTGGCGAGCGTGGTGGTTCACCGGCACTTCGACGATATTCGCGCCCTCGATAAAGGCGAGCGCGGGCAAAAAGCGGTGCAGCTCGCCGTAGAGGTTCATATCCTCGACGATTTCGGAACGGTACGCCTTTAGCGAGCAGCCGTAGTCGTTGAGCTGGACGCTGGTGGCGCGGCTGATAATCCAGTTGGCGATTTTCGAGGGCAGAAGTCGGGTCAGGGCATCGTCCTGGCGGTCTTTGCGCCAGCCGCTGACCAGGTCGTAGCCTTCATCGAGCTTGGCGCAGAGCTTGGGAATATCGGCCGGATCGTTTTGCAGGTCGCCGTCCATCGTGACGATGACGCGGCCGCGTGCGGTCTTGAAGCCTGCCGCCATCGCCGGAGTTTGGCCGTAGTTGCGTCGTAGCAGGACTGCACGCAGGTTGGTGCGATCGCCTGCAAGCTGCTTGAGCAGGGCCGCTGTGCCGTCGCGCGAGCCGTCGTCTACGCAGACCATCTCGTAGGCCATACCCGTCGGGTCTAGGCTCTGCTCGATCGCCGCAATCAGCCGGGGCAGGCTCTCCACTTCGTTGTAGAGCGGTACGACCACGGACAGGTCGAGCGAGCGGGCGCTGTCCCCGAATTCGGCAACATCGCGCTGGATCTCTAGGCTATTCACGGACGATTTGGCGAGCGCAGGCTCGGACGGGCGATAATTTGCGGTCATTGTATCAGCCGGGATCGCACTCCTCGCGCGAAATGAGCTTGCAGCAAATCTGCCGCCAGCCCGCAAAAAATGCAGTCGATCGCGCCACGTGCGGTGCAAGCGAAGCTCACAAACCGGACGAGTGAAGCCCGAGAAGAACCCAAGTAAAACGCCCGAATCGCTGAAGATCCGGGCGCTTGTGCTAGAAAACTAGAGCCTATACCAACTCCCAGACTCAATCACCGACCAAAGAGTTGCCGTCGCCGCCGAGCAGCTCCGCGATCGCCTGATGTTCCGCCGGGACGCGGGTGGGTGGATCCTGCCGCGCGTCGGTGATCAGCCAGCCCAGCGCGGCGGCCTGCACGTCGATCGCGTTGCCCTTGCTGTCTACGCAGTAGCGTCCGAACACCAGCTTGTCGACCAGGCGCACGCCGCGACCGAGGCGCGAGTACTCGAAGATCACGCTGTTATCGACTGTGGAGTTGCCGCAGATGCAGCAGTTGGGGCCGATCATTGACGGGCCGATAATCTTCGCGCCGTCTTCGATGCGGGTCATCGCGCCGATATAGACTGGCCCGGTGATATCCACCGCGTCCCAGTTCACGTCCACGTTAATGCCGGTGTAGACGCCGGGAGCGACCTCCTTGCCAGGGATCGAGACGTTTTTAACATCGCCGCGCAGGACGCTACGCACCGCGCGCCAGTAGTCTGGAACACGACCGATATCGACCCATTGGAAGTCCATCGGCAAACCGTAGAACGGCGCGCCCATCTCGACGAGTTTCGGAAACAGGTCGCCGCCGATGTCGAACTCTTGGCCGGAGGGGACATAGTCGAGCACTTCGGGCTCGAAAATATAGATGCCCGTATTGATCGTGGTGCTGAGGGCTTCGTCGATCGCCGGTTTTTCCTGGAAGGTTTTGATGCGGCCTTCTTCGTCGGTGACGACGACGCCGTAGCTGGGGACTTCCTCGATCGGCACGGTTTTCATCACGATCGTGGCGATCGAGCCCTTCTCTTTGTGCCAGCGCACGGCTTCGGTCAGGTCGAGGTCGATGAGCGCGTCGCCGCAGAGCACCACGAAGGTATCGTCGAAAAACGCTTTAAAGTCCTGGATTCGCTTCATCCCGCCTGCCGAGCCGATCGCTTGGCCTTGCAGCTCGCCTTTGTCGGTGATTTTGCCCTCGAAGGAGTAGCCGATTTCGACCCCGAACCGCTGGCCGTCGCGGAAGTAGTTCTCGATTTCGTGGGCGAGGTGACTGACGTTTACCATTACCTGAGTAAAGCTGTGCTGACGGAGCAGCTCCAGCAAAAATTCCATCACCGGCTTTTGCAGGATCGGAATCATCGGCTTGGGAATCGTATGGGTAATCGGGCGAACGCGGGTTCCTTTACCCGCTGCCAAGATCATTGCTTTCATATCTACTCGAAGGGGGGTTCGCTCTTGCTGATTTGATACTTTCGACCCGATCGCCAGGCAGTCAAGCGTCCGGCACACTGTCTACGATAACCTTTGGCGCAGCCATCGTCGGGAATGACGCGGCGCGCGCGATTTCACTGTCATTTCGCAGCGGCTTCGCTCGATTTTCCGCGCATTTTTTGCGAAGTTTCCGCGAAGTTTTCGCAGTCTCTCTGAGAGCGTTTCGCGCATTTTTAACGAGTGTCGGTCAAGCTGACGTCGAGAACGAAAACGGGCCGCTAGTACCCTACGAAGCGGAGGCGTCGCAGACCGGATCGATCGGTCGGATGCCTATGTCGCCGTAGAACTCTGCCTGCTGCAGCTCGACGCGGGACTGGGAGGCTAGCAACAGCAGCGCCCAGAACGTACTGACGTGGTGGTGAGATGTTGAGGGCGGCTCGCGGTTGTCGATGCCTTGCGCTTTGGCATCCTGCACTTCTTTGGCCTCGGCGGTGGGCGACCAGGCGGCCACCAGGCGATCGAACCGCAGCCAGGTGTCCCTGCCCGCAAGCTGCGGCCAGTTTTCCATCAAAAACAGCGCGATATCGTCAGCGGTTTCGGTAAGGTTTTCCGAGTGCGCGAGCTGACCGATGTGGCGCGCGGCCTGTCGGGAGCTTTGGCGCAGGCGACGGCGCGGCTTCACCGGGCGATCGAGCAGGGTTTTCTCGACGACGCGAATTTGGTCGATCATCTCCTGGAGCGTTACCGGGCGCTTGCGCGGCGGTGGGGCAACGGCGCGGCGGCGCAGGGTCTTTTCCAGTTGGGCGGGCAGCGCGTCGCCATCGTCGAGGTCGATCCAGGCGTCGGGTTCGGGCTCGGGCTCGTCGGCCTGGGTTTCGGTGGCCACCAGGGCGTCGGCCTTGAGCAGCAGCAGCATCGACGCGTACAGAAACCCCTGGCCCGATCGCGACAGGTCGGCTCCGTAGGGCGACTTTCCCGTCGCTCGGTTCTCTGCGTGGTTCGATATCTCGTCTGCCGCCTCGATCGCTTCGGACGGAATCAGCGGGCGCAAATGTCGGTCGATCGCCTCGACGACCTGAACGTCCCAAGGGTCGATTTCGCCGCATTCGGCCAGTTCGAGCAGCAGGGCGATCGCATCGCGCGCGAAGGAAGTTTCAGCCATAACGAACGGGGGAACGGACGGCTCGCACAGGCCTAGTCTATCGCGGCCTATCTCGCAGCTATTCGCCCAGCCGGTCGCGCAGCAGCTCGGCGAACTTGCGGGCGAGCTCGTCTTCGGGGTTGAGGCGGAAGGCTTCTTCAAAGGCGGCGACAGAGGCTCGGTACTGGCCGAGTTTGGCGAAGACGACGCCGACGTTGTACCAAATATTGGCGTCTTCGGGGGTCAGGACGAGGGCGCGATCGAGGGCGGCCAGGGCTTCTTCGTAGCGACCGAGCTGCTCTAGCACTGCGCCGAGGTTGTCCCAGGCGATCGCGAAGTCGGGCGCGAGTTCGGTGGCGCGCTCGCAGGCGACCAGGGCTTCGGCGGGCTCGGCGTTGGCGCAGGTCTCGAACCAGGCATCGAACTGCTCGCTCTCTGCTAGCGGCAAGGCCCCTTCCGATCCGGCTTTGCTCTGTTGGCCCTGTTGTCTCTGTGCTGCGCGATCGGGCGTCGGCAAGGCCAGGGCTGGGGTAAGGTTTCCCGCAACAAGCGACAGGGCGGTCAGACCGGCGGCGAGGAGCTGAGACGGGCGCATGGTCGAACTCGGGAATTTTAGATCGTGTCCATTGAAGCATACGAGCGGCCTCGGGGCGGTTCCGCCGGATTTGCCTTGGTTTGCTGGCTGGAGTAAACGCATACCAAACTTGAATTAGGCGAGGATGTTCGCGCTACGGTTATCTTCGCGGTTTCTGACGTGACACGGGCATCTTGCCTGCAACGACTGTCCACCGGTTTTCGGGGGGGGGGAAATGCCGTCACTAGCCCCGCCTCAAACGTCTGCCTAGAGCGCTGCGGAACTGAGGCTCCGGGTTCAGGAGAGCGGTGTTTTAAGGCCACTCGATGGCGATGACGCAGTGGTCGTATCGTCGGGATCGACAGGTTCGGGGGCATCTTGGCTGATGGGTAGGCGAATCCGCACCACCGTGCCGCGATCGCGCCCTTCACTTTCTAGCTCGATCGCCCCACCCATCAGATCGAGCAGGTGGCGACAGATCGCCAGCCCCAGTCCGCTACCGCTATAGCGCCGCGTGCTCGACCCGTCGGCCATCGCGAACGCCTCGAACAGCTTCGGCTGAATTGCCAGATCGACGCCGATACCCGTGTCGTGAATCTCGATAACGGCGACGGGCTGGATCTCACCAGAGGACAGCTCGCGCGTACCGAGGCTGGTGGCAATCGTGATGCTGCCCTGCTCGGTGAACTTGATGGCGTTGCCGATCGTGTTGAGAAACACCTGCTTGAGGCGAATCGGATCGACGTGAACGCCGATCGGCTCGGCGTGATACTGCTTGACGAGCTGGAGTTTTTTCTGGCGCAGGCTCGAGAGCTGTAAGTACAGCGACTGGGTCAGGCAGGCGTGGAGATCGACGCGGCGTAGGTCGAGCACGACTTGGCCGGACTTGATATTGCTGAAGTCGAGGATGTCGTTGACGATGTCGAACAGGTGCAGCGCCGACTGGTTGGCCTGGTCGAGCAGCTCGCGCTCCTCGAAGCGATCGTCGCAGAGGTCGTCGAGGACGATTTGCAGCGAGCCGATAATGCCGTTGAGCGGTGTACGCAGCTCGTGGGTGGTGCGCTTGAGGAACTCGTCTTTGAGGCGATCGGTTTCCTGGAGCGCTTCGTTTTTGAGTTCCAGCTCGCTGGTGAGCTGCAAGCGCTCGTTCCAGGCTTCTTGCTGGGCGATCGTGTCCTGGAAGACGAAGATGGCGTTTTGGATCGCCCCGGTCAGGCTGTAGATCGGCTGGCCCCAGCCTTCGATGGGAATGCGATCGTGCAGGGCCAGGGCGGCGCGACCGGAGTCGAGGTCGGCGGCGGAGATCGTCCGGCGCTGAGAAGGTGGGGTGCGAATCTCCAGGTCGTGACTGTAGCTGGTTTTGCCGCGCAGGGCTTGAGTTGCGGGCAGCCGATCGGCTTCGCAGGGCGCTTCGGTCTGGGTGTCGTAAATGCCGCAGGCCACGGCAAAGCCCTCGACGCCGATGTTCTTGGTAAAAACCTTGGCGAGCAGCGTTTCGCCCAGTAGCGCGCGGGCGCGATCGTTGACGTACTCCAGCTCGCCGCGCGCGTTAAATAGCGCGACGCCGACGGGAATCGCGTCGAGCACCTGCTGGGACTTCAGGGTGCTTTCGTTGCGCTGGCGCTTGCTGTCTTCTACGAGCTGCCCCTCGACTTCATCGGCGTGCTGCACCGTCAAATCGAGCACGGCGCTCAGGTCTTCGTCGTGCTGGCGCAGGTTGTGGATCTGGAGGCCGACGATCGCCAGCGAGCCGCCCCAGAGTCCGGCCAGCAGGCTACCGATCGGAAACCACACCCCGGCGGACATTGCGCCCCAGGCCAGCGCCAAGGTCAACACGCTGCCACCTGCGACCACTACCGCAGCTCCGCGCAAGATCGCACTCCACTGATGCTTGTCGGCGCGCGGCCAGTGCTGCACGAGCTGCGCGTTGCCCCAGACGCCGAGGCCGACCCAGGCCAGTGTTGCCAGCACCTCAAGCCAGTTCGCAACCGTCCGCGTTGCGGTGATATCGCCCAGCGCGATCGACAGGAGGTGCTGGGTGGCCTGGGCTTGGATCCAGAGGTTTGGCAGGCTTTGCTGGGGATTCGATCGATCGCTGCGCCGGTCGATCGGCGTCTCGAAGGCATAGCTGAAGCGGGGTGCGGAAGTGCCGAAAATCACGACGCGATCGTGAAATAGCTCCGGATCGTAGTCGCCAGCCCGCAGCTCGGACAGGGTGAGGTGGGGAAAGTCGCGCAGCGGCAGGCGATAGGTCAGCGGTATGTGGTAGCCCCGCTTCTGGGCGCGGACGTAACCTCCCGCCGACGGCGATAGGGGCACGAGCCGGGACTCGCCGAGCTGAAACCAGCCGCGCTTGGAGTGGAGCGAGTGGGGCTCGATGCCCTCATGCTGGAGATAGAGCAAGCTGAGCTTGAGGGCAAAGCTGGCTTGGGGCTGGCTGGAGTCGCTGGTTACGGAGAGCAGGTTGCGCCGGAGCTTGCCGTCGAGGTCGAGCAGCACGTCCATCGCGCCGAGCTGGCGATCGAGCAGTAGCGGCGAGATTTCATCGCGGGTCAGCGAGTCGAACGCACCGACGAGGTAGGGCAGACGATCGAACTCGCCCAGAAGAACGCTATCGATCTGCTGGTTGGGCTCCGGCTCGCTCTGCGGCAGAGCCGAAGCGCTCGATTCGGACGGCGGCTCGGGCGGCTCGGCGGGAATCACTTCGAGCGTGGCGCTCTCGGCGTCCTCACGGCTATCGACGTCTTGGGTGGGCTCCTCGGGGGTGGCGAACAGGCTCGACGGGGAAATAAGGCCGATCGCGCGGGGGTCGGCAGCGTCGATGCGGGCGATCGCGTCAACGAGAGCTGTGTCCGGCAGCGGCCACGCCCCGAAACGCTGGATCTCCGCCTCAGTAATCTCGACCAGGACGATGCGCGCGTCCCGCTCGATTTGCGGCGATCGCGATCGCAACCAAAAGTCCCAGAGCGCCAGATCGAACGCCTGAAACGCACCGAGCAGCTTGAGCCCGAGGGTCACGCCGCCAGTCACCAGGGCGCTGGTAATCAGACGCCGCCGAGGTAGCGGCTGTATCTCGAGTTGGAAACCTAGCATTCTAAACGAGTGCCCTGGATCGACGAAGCGACCAGCTCGATATCCGATACGAGCAACAGGGCAAAAAATATACGGAGATCTTACAAGGTGTTGACCCTGGAATCCGGCAAGGAAACGCGTACTGCTAAAAATCTTTGGATTTTTTGGACATTCCTACGATCTCGGGCGGGCGGGGAGCGGTTCTGCGACTTCTTTCGGGTGTCTTGCCCCTCGCGTTCCGCGCTAGTTGCGACCTTTGGCAATGCCCCAAAAAGCCCGATACTTTCCCTCGCTCTTCCGAGCGTCGAGTGCCTCAGGCAGGCCGTACTTTACCTGCGGCGCTTCCGATTTCGCAGCAGCTTTAGCGCGATCTGAGGAGGAAGCCGCCTGGTGCAAGGTCAGATCTTAATTTATAGGATCGCCGATCTCTAAAGACTCGGCGTGGTAACTATTTTGGCCGTTGGCTACCCTAAGCTTTCGTCTTGACGCTGCACTAGTGCGTGTCATCAATTAACGCCAGACCCTTTACGGGATAAGCAGTCGCTCGCTAGACCCAAAATAAATAGGGGCTGAAACCCTCTCTGAGTAAAGGCTGTAAGTCTGATTGATGACAGCCCCTAAGGCGATTTTCGCCAGACGATCGGGCGCTGCTGAGGATGGATCTTTTGGCTCTCCTCGCGGACGACGGACTCGAGCTGCGCCGGATCGAAATAGTATGTGAAGCGCTCGCGCAGCCGATCGACTCGGACTTCACGCTCGGCTAGGTCGGACTCGAGACCATTGAGGGCCGTGCGGCGCGCTTGGCGCTCGGGCAGGAGCTGAACGAGCGAGCCGAGCGCCGCGATCGCCACGATCGCGTTGAAGCCGATCTGCAAACCGCTCTCCCACCAAGCGGGCGCTGTGGTGGGTAGGTGCGAGATGGAAGCGACCGGACGGTTGCGGGGGTCCGGTGACGGTAAGGGTTTGAGCGTCATCCCAGTCAGTTTCGGGCAGTACTTCCAGTTTCTAAGGCGATATTCGGCGGCGTGCGCTGCTCTGCACGCATGCGCTCACACCATCCTAAAGAAAAAATGTGGCGATCGCATCGACTCCAGATGTGCGATCCCACTGTCCGCACGACACAACCTCGCGCCGGTCGCGTACCGTACGTTATGGCGAAGTCGCCGCAGCCGAGATATGGGTAGTAGAGCGAGAGTCCTGCCAGATTCAGCGCGCCCCTCGGCTACGGCTTTGAGAAAGTGTTTGAAAAGTTCGCTAGACCCTTTGACTGGCAAGGATCGCAGCGATTTTGGTCAAAATCGCTGCGATCCTGTACGCCACAAGGCGTTAATGAAGACTTTTAAAACGCTTTCTGAGGCTCGGGGCAAATGCAGCCGCCCTGACTAATCTCGTTTTTGCAGGGAGCGATCTTTGCAGGATCGGCCAGAGCCCCCATCTACGGGCCTTGAGAATCAACTGCTGGTGGGCGATATCCACTCCGACTCGCGGATCTGAGGCTGGATCTGGGGCACTCTGAGCTGGCTTACTTGTAAAGAGCCGTCGAAAGACGGAAAGCCAGAACGGCGGGCACGAGAGCGACGGCCAGTGCGATAAAAATTTGGGTGTCCGATATGGTCATAGCTTTAAACCTCGAGTTGTTATACATCGATTGGTCGATTGACTAAAGCCAATCGCTTACTACTGTGTTCGATCTCTTCAGGGTTTCGCCTGCCCTGTAATAATAGTTTACGCGTTGAGATCCGAGGGCCGCAAACTACGGTATGGCGGTGCTCTGGGCGGTTGCTGTCAGTCGCGGGGGCGGGTGTGATGCTGGCTGCAGCCGCAGGCGCACTGAGGCAACACTGCCTCGACTCGATCGAGTCCGACCCCCTATGATGACTAATACGCTGAATTTTCGATCCCCGTCGCCCGAGCACGCGCTTCGACCCTGAATCGCGCTCGCGTCGATCTCGATATCGGCGTTTTCCGCATGTCCGTTCCGCTCTCCCTGTCGCTTACCGCAGCGTCAGTGCGACTTTTCATGTTCGACTCTTTGGATTTTGCCCCCCAATTCAGCGTTGAATCGCTGCTCGTATTGCTCGTGCTCGTTGTCCTCGAGGCCGTGCTCTCGGCGGATAACGCCATTGCCCTCGCTTCGATCGCCAAGGGCCTCGAGGATCGTGAAATGCAGCGTCAGGCGCTCAACTTCGGGCTGCTGGTGGCCTACGTTTTGCGGCTGCTGCTGATCGTTTCGGCGGCGTGGGTCAGCCAGTTTTGGCAGTTCGAGCTGGCGGGGGCGATCTACTTGCTGTGGCTGGTGGGGAGCTACTTCTTCAGTCGTCAATCGGGGGATGACGAGGTCTCGGGGCGACAGTTCGATAACTTTTGGCAGGCGATTCCGATTATTGCTTTTACCGATCTGGCTTTTTCGCTCGATAGCGTCACAACCGCGATCGCGGTGTCGAGTAAGACCTGGCTGATTTTAATGGGCGGGACGATCGGGATGGTGGCGCTGCGCTTTTTGGCGGGTCTGTTTATCCGCTGGCTCCAGGAGTTTCGCCACTTAGAAGATGCGGGTTACGTCACCGTTGGCTTTGTGGGGCTGCGCTTGCTGGTGCGGACGATCGATGTCAGTTTGGTGCCGCCCCAGTGGGTGACGATCTCGATCGTGGCGCTCGTGTTTGCCTGGGGGTTTTCCCAGCGCAATCCTGAGGTGGCCGAAGCAACCGCTGAGTCCCCGTTCGATCTAGTTGCGACGCCGCTGCCTGAAGAGGAAACGACTCAAGCGCCTAAGTAATGCGTATCCAGTTGCGGCAGGCTCTTGCATCTGCAGACTCTTACATCGGCCTCTTGCCTCTGTGACGTGAGGTAAGCGAATTAAGCTAACGAATATGTGCCACGCGAAAGCCCATCACGCACTCGAATTGCTGCGGCTGCTCGGCGGACTGAGGCGCGATCGCGCGACCGCAGTCGAGCTTGTCGGCGCGCCAGCGCGGTTGGCCGTCGCTGTCGGCTAGGCAACAGGTCGCGCAGACCTGGCAGGGAGACAGCAGGCGATCGTCCATCACGATGGTCAGCATCGGGCACCTCCTTCGCGGCTCGTGCGACTTCGGGCCTGGCGCGCAGCTTCCCGAGGTTCCGGTTGGCGTCGTCAACCTGGTGGGCGATCGCGCTTCGCTGGTTGCGGCCATATCGCGACCGTATTGCTGCGGCGGCACGTGCGGCCCGCAACCTCGACTGCTTCTATCTTACTCGCTGTCCTGGCTGGATGTCGCGACCGGTAAAGCGATCGGGAATACTCCACGGAAATAAACGCTCGCCGTTCGGGATTCGCGCGCTGAGCGCAGTCGTTGGCGTAGCCTTCGCGAACTGATGACTCGCTTACGCATCGAGCCGCCTACAGCGAGACGGGCTCGGCGGCGGCGCGGTAGATCGCTTCAGTTTGGGCGATCGCGCCGTCAGCAGCGAGCCACATCAGGTCGATCGCTGCGACCGCGTCGCCGACTAGCTCGACGATCGGAAACTGGTGCAGTAGCTGGCCGTCTCGCTCCAGAACTCGGGGCACGCGGGCGGCGTTGAAAAAGACCGTGCCGCTGTCGTTGCGGTGAATGGCGCGGCGCAGGCGATCGCGGCGGTGGCGCAGGTTGTGGTGCATGTGGCCGAACACCACCAGCGGGACGCGCTTGCCTCGGGCGATCGCGCCGTCGATCGCCGCTGCGAAGTCCGGGTCGCCGTAGTCGCCGCCGATCGGGTTCCAGTCCTTGCCGCAGGGGTCTTCCGGCTCGCCACCCATTCCAGCGGGGCCGTTGTGGCCGAGGAAAACGAGCGTGTCGTGGGCGGCGCGATCGATGGCTTCGAGCTGTTTGGCAACGGACTCGGTAAAGTTTCTGACGCCGTAGCGATCGCGGTAGAACTTTTTGTACTTCCAAGTGTCGCCGCCCCAGCTAAACGGACGCCCGCCGACCACCGATAGGCCCAGCTTGTCAAAGTCGCGGTGTCTGTAGCCGACTTCGATCTCGCGCAGAATGTCGCACTGCTGCTCGAACCAGTTGTCAGCTTCGAGGTCGTAGGGGCGTTTGCGGCGGCCCCAGGGCGAGGCGGTGTACCAGGCGTCGTGGTTGCCGTAGACGGCGGCGGCGAACTGGGGGACGCGTGCCACCTGACGGACGGTAGGCAATGACTCGTTGCCAAAGTCGCCGACGAATAGCACGAGATCGACACCAAGGCTTGCGAGCAGGGCGTTGTCGGTGGCGTCCCAGCGATCGTGGATATCGCCGATCGCGGCGATGCGTAGCGGTCGGTCGATCGAGGCGGGCGAGGCGGTCATGGCGAAAACAGAGGGCGGGCAGCGATTGACAGCCTAGCGCCAATTGTTCGGAAAGGTTGCCAGCCGCCCTCGATTTGGAACTCGAGTTGGACGTTCCTGGGCCTGGGTGAGGAGGACGGCCCAGCCCGTCTGGCGATCGGATCTTTCGATGAAGGCCCGCGCTCTCGTTTGAGGATCGATCTTCCGCGCTCGATTGCAGGGGGGCTGCAAAGCCCACAAAAATCTGAGAGTTGCCGAGAGACGATGCGCCGATCGCCGCGAGCGGTTTGAGAAGCGTACAATGGCGATTGTCCGATTCGTCCGTGCGGCTTGCCGTAGCGACTCCTGTCCGCCAACGCCGACATCATGGCTAAAATTCTCATCGTCGAAGACAACGAAATGAACCTCGATATGCTCTCGCGCCGCCTCAAGCGGAAGGGACACGAGATCGTTGCTGCGATGGATGGAAGCCAGGGCGTCGAGATGTCCAAATCAGAAAGCCCCGATATTATTCTCATGGATATGGGCTTGCCGAAAATTGACGGCTGGGAAGCGACGCGCCGCATCAAGGCCGATCCGGCAACGGCGAAAATCCCGATCGTCGCGCTGACGGCCCACGCGATCGCGGGCGATCGCGAAAAGTGTTTGGCTGCCGGTTGCGACGACTACGACACCAAGCCCATCGAACTTCCGCGTCTACTCTCGAAGATTAACGGCCTTCTCGGAGCGTCCTAGGACGTCTGACTCCACGACCTATATGGCTTGCCCGTTCGATCTCTCGATCGTTCGGCACCCGAATCTCCCGCGTCTGGTTTTCGCCCGCTGATGTTTGCCATCTCGACATCATTGCGGTCGCCGCGCTACCCGGTTTCGCTCGACTCGGTCAGCTGCGTCTGTCTGCGTCTGTCTGCGTTGACCTGCGGCGATCTCGCTGGCCCGTCGCGGACTGTTTCGGCCCATTTCGCTCGCGTTGGGCATCGGGGCTGTGAGCGCTGCGGGTGCGATCGCCCCAATCTTCGCAATTTCCTGAGTTTCCAGTAGGGTCGCTCGCTGTGGGTGAACCGTGGCGGCGACGCGCTCGATCGGCAATATTGGCGTATCGGCGATATTACTGATAGAGGGGGACACTTCGCGCTGTCGAACCCTGCTGCCACAGCACTCACCTTCCTTCTTGCTCTCCTTATTCTGTCAAGACCTATGCCCCGCACCGGCTTGCACCGCGTGGTTCTTCGATATGCCCTTGCCGGATTTTGCGCGGGTCTGGGCGTTCTGGCGCTCGCCTGGGCGATCGAGCTGTACGCCAGCCCTAGAGAGCGAACCGAAGCGCCGAGACTGACTCGGCCGTCTCTGGTCGAGCGCCACCGCAATAACCCGACGCTGTGGGCGATCGACCTGTTGCCCCTGATGTCGGCGGCGATCGCCGGACCGGTGGGCCTGCGCAACGCCCGACGCGGCCACCAGCAAACTCTTCGCAAGCAGGCCCTAGAGCGCCAGCGGCGCGCCTCGATCGAGCTCGCCAAAAACAGTCAGGCGCACCTCGGCAACCTCCAGGCGACTCTCCACGGTATTGCCGTCACCGCCGCCCGCACGCTCCCGCTCGATCGCGTCAGCATCTGGCAGCGCAGCGACGACGGCTCGCGCGCGACTTGTATCGAGAGCTATGCCAGCGATGGCAACAGCGTGGCAGCGGAGCCTGGGGGGGAGGCCAAGCGCGAGATTGACTTCTGCGGTAGTCCGCTCGTCCCCGACTGCGACTTCGCGATCGTCAACGCCGCCAGCAGCGGCCAGATACCCGCATCGGTGCAGGCTTACTGCGACGCCCAACAGGTTTCGAGCCTGCTGAGTGCCACGATTTGGCAGTCGGGGCGCATCTACGGTTTCGTTTGGTTCGAGCGCAACCGGCAGTCTGGGACTTGGTCGGAGGAAGCGCACCAGTTCGCCCGCTCGATCGCCGACTTTATCGCGATCGCCCTAGAAACAAAGGTGCGCACCTCCGTACAGCAGGCCCATTGGGAAAGCGAAGAGCGCTTCCGCTGGCTGTCGGAAGCCACCTTTGAGGGCATCGTTATCTACGCCGATCGCACGATCGTCGATACCAACCAGGCCGTAACCGCCCTGTTTGGCTACGATGCCGAGACGCTGGTGGGCATGGATCCCCTGGCCTTGATCGCCCAGTCTTCGCGGCAGACGATCGACCTGTACGAGCGCTCGGGCTCTGAGGAATCGATCGAGGCGATCGGACAACGGGCGGACGGTTCGACCTTTCCCGTGGAGCTACAGGGCTGCCAACTGCCCTACTACGGCAAAAAAGTTCGGACGATCGCCCTGCGCGACATCACCGAACGACACCGCACCGAAGCCGCACTGCGCGACAGCGAAAGCCGCTACCGGGCCGTATCCCAGCTCACCTCGGACTATATCTACGCCGCCGAGGTCTCGGCCAGCGGTGAGCTGACCTTTGAGTGGGTCACTCAAGCCTTCGAGCGGATTTCCGGCTACAGCATCGACGAACTCAACCAGCCGACCTGGAGCGAAATCGTCGTCCCCGAAGACCGCCCCGCCCTGCGAGAGTTTGCCCTCGGTCGCCTCTCCGATTCCAGCAGCCTCGACTATCGCATCGTCACCAAGAAAGGCCAGACCCGCTGGCTGCGCGACTACGCCCGTCCCCACTGGAAGAGCCGCCGTGCCAGCGATCGGCGGCTGCTTGGCGCGGTGCAAGACATCACCCACGCCAAGCTCGCCGAAGTCGAGATGCGCGACGCCAAGGTCGCCGCCGAGACGGCCAACCGCTTGAAGAGCGCTTTTCTGGCCAATATGAGCCACGAGCTGCGCACGCCCCTCAATGCGATCATCGGCTACAGCGAAATTATGGCCGAGGAAGCCGGAGAGGACGGCAACGACGAGCTGCTCGAAGACCTGAATAAAATCGGCAAGGCCGGGAAGTACCTGCTCTCGCTGATTAACGACATCCTCGATATATCTAAAATCGAGGCGGGCAGGGTCGAGCTGTATATCGAGTGGTTCGACCTGCCGACGTTCCTGAACCAGGTGTGCGACACGATCGCTCCCGTCGTGCGCGAAAACGGCAACCGCTTCGAGGCGCGCTGCGAGGTGAACGAACCGATGCGCGCCGACCTCGGCAAGCTGAGCCAGGTGGCGATCAACCTCCTCGGGAACGCGGCGAAATTTACCCGCAACGGTACGATCGTCTTCACCATCGAGCCCTACCGCGTGGCGTGGCGCGCGGTGGGTCGCGCGGCGGACGCATCGGCGGGCGTGGCGAACACCACCCCGACCGACGCTTCCACGGAAAGATCGACGGAAATACCAGAGGACACTTCGGCCCGTGCATCAGCCAGCACATCCGCCGACCTCCTGGCGAATCCTCCGGCAGACCCCGCCGCAGAGAGCGCCGCATTACCCACCGCAGAAACCCAAGCCTCAGGCGATGCCTTCGAGACGATCGTCCTCACTGTCACCGATACCGGCACCGGCATCGACCCCGAGCGGCTGATTTCCCTGTTCGAGCCCTTCGTTCAGGAAGACGCCTCGATCTCGCGCAAGTACGGCGGCACCGGGTTGGGCCTGACGATCGCCCAGCGGTTTTGCCAAATGATGGGGGGCCGCATCGAAGTCGAAAGCGAAATCGGAAAAGGCTCGACCTTTCGGGCGATCCTGCCGCGCGTCGTGGACGCCCGCGCACCGCAGGCCCGGACCGCCAGCTCGCCGGAATTCGAGCCGGAAGTTCCGCCCGCCTAGGGCGTGTCATCAATTAACGTCAGACCCCTTACGGGACAAGCAGTTGAACGCCCGACCCCAAAAACAAATCTAGGGGCTGAAACCCTTTCTGGGTAAGGGTTTCAAATTTAATTGATGACAGCCCCTAGTGCAGGGTCAAGACTAAAATTTAGAGCCGCTCACTTCTGGAGTCGCCCACCTTGGGTCTCAATACGAGATGGCCAACCCTAAAATCAAGCGTTGATCGTGCACTAGGGCGTGCCCTCAATTAGCGCCAGAGCCTTTACAAAGTCGGCGATTACACGCCCGTCCCAAAAAATAATGCTGGGGCTGTCATCCCTGTGGAATAGACGCTGCAGATTTAATTCGTGACAGCCCCTGGCCCGAGCCGATCGCCAGCCAGGCGCTATATTGGGAAGACAAGGTCGCGGCGCTCTGCGCTTCGCGATCGCCTCCTGGCCGTCCCACCTTCAAACACGATCGGAATGACAGCGGCTCAATCTGCAAGCGTGTTGGTCGTTGACGACAACGAAGCCAACCGCGATTTGCTGAGGCGGCGGTTAAAACGGCAAGGGTATCGGGTTACTGTTGCGGAAGATGGATTTCAAGCCCTAGAACTCATCCAAGCCAGCGAGTTCGACCTCGTTTTGCTCGACATTATGATGCCGCGTATGAACGGCTATCAGGTGCTAGAGCGGCTCAAGGCCAACCCCGACCTGCGCCATATCCCCGTCCTCGTAATCTCAGCGCTCGACGATCTAGACAGCGTAGTTAAATGCATCGAACTGGGAGCGGAAGACTACCTTCCCAAGCCGTTCAACCCTATTTTGCTCAAGGCGCGCATCAGCGCCTGTCTGGAAAAAAAGCGCCTCCGTGACCAAGAGAAAGCCTACCTAGAAGAAATCCGCCGCGAGCGAGAGAAATCCGATCGCTTGCTGCTGAGTATCCTTCCCGAACCAATCGCCGATCGCCTCAAGCAAAGCCCTAAGACGATCGCCGATAGTTTCACCGACGTTAGCGTCCTCTTCGCTGACATCGTGGGTTTCACCAAGCTCTGGTCGCGGATCTCTCCCGTTGAATTGGTGGAACTCCTCAATGAAATCTTCTCGGCGTTCGATCGGCTCGCCGAGCAGAACGATCTCGAAAAGATCAAGACGATCGGCGATGCGTATATGGTCGTCGGCGGTTTGCCGATCGCGCGGGACGATCACGCCAGCGCGATCGCTCAGATGGCGCTCGACATGCAGCGCGAGATCGCTCGGTTCGATATGGGCGAGCACGAGCCGCTTAGCATCCGCATCGGCATCAGTACCGGGCCGGTGGTTGCGGGCGTGATCGGACGCGACAAATTCATTTACGATTTGTGGGGCGATACGGTAAATATGGCGAGTCGCATGGAGTCCCAAGGTATCGCCAACAGCATTCAAATCACCGAGGCGACCTACGAACGCATCAAGGAACAGTTTGTCGTCGAAAAGCGTGGCGAGATCGAGGTGAAAGGCAAAGGCACGATGACGACGTACCTTTTGATCGATCCCTGCTAGCGCTTCTTTTGCAAGTTAAAGTTTCGATTTTCCGACGGTCGCGGCATGACACAGAAGACATTAAGGGCATCACGGGCACCTCAGGTGGGTTACGGTTTTGGGCGGCGCGCCGTGCGGCAGGCGATCGCGGCGATCGTCTGCTTCGGCAGTTTCGGTGCGATCGCTGCGTCTGGCCTCGTCCCCACTCAGGCCGATCGCTTTCCTGGCGGTGCGATCGCCGCCGAGGCCGAAGCTGAACCTGACCCCCCCTCCGACCCGCAAGGGAGGAAAGAGCCGCAAGAAATGCAGGAACTGCGCGGCGTCTGGCTGACCAATATCGACAGCGAAGTTCTGTTCTCGCGCCGCGCCCTCGATCGCGGCCTGACCCGTCTCGCGCGCCTCAATTTCAACACCGTCTATCCTGCCGTCTGGAACTGGGGCTACACGCTCTACCCCAGCGACGTCGCCGAAGAGACCTACGGCGTGCGCGTCGATCCGCACCCCGGCCTGCGCCGCCGCGATATGCTCGCCGAGGCCGTCGATCGAGGGCGCGAACTGGATCTGCGCGTCGTTCCCTGGTTCGAGTTCGGTTTCCAGGCTCCTTCTGACTCGCGGCTAGCCGAGCGCAAACCCGAGTGGCTGACCCAAAAAGCCGACGGCAGCCAGACGCGCATGGAGGGCGATCACGAGCGCGTCTGGCTCAACCCCTTTATGCCCGAGGTGCAGGACTTTATCATCGCCCTCGTGGTCGAGCTGGTGGAAAACTACGATATTGACGGCATCCAGTTCGACGACCATATGGGCCTGCCCGCCGAGTACGGCTACGACCCCTACACGATCGCGCTCTACCGCGCCGAGCACGACGGCAACGACCCGCCCCAAGACCACACCGACTCCTACTGGGTGGCGTGGCGCGCCGACAAGATCACGCAGTTTATGCGGCGGCTGTTTTTCGCCGTGAAGGCGGTCGATAACGAAGCGGTGATTTCCGTCTCGCCTAACCCTCAGTCGTTCGCCTACAGTCGCTACCTCCAGGACTGGGAGCGCTGGGAGCGGATGGGCTTAATCGAGGAGCTGATCGTCCAGCTCTACCGCCGCGATCTAGAGTCCTTTGAGTCGCAGCTTCAAGCGCCCGAGCTGCTCGCCGCTCGCGACCATATCCCCACGGCGATCGGCGTTTTGGCGGGCTTGCGTAACCGACCGGCGGACACGGAGTTGATGGGCGAACAGATTGAGGCAGTTCGCGCCAATGCTTTTAATGGGGTGGCGTTTTTCTTCTACGAAAGTCTTTGGCAGTGGTCGGACGACTCGGAAGCGGAGCGCGAAGCGGCGATCGGGGAGTGGTTTGAAGAAGACGCCAGCGCGCCGACGGTCTACGACCCGTAGTAAGTGCTAAGCCGCGATCGCGGTGAGCCTCTAACTGGGTTGCAGCGACTCGCAGAAGAAGGCTTCCAGTCGCCTCAAAAGCTGGGCGATCGCGCTAAAATCGAAGCTCCTGGGCGGTTGGCCGAGCGGTTTAGGCAGCGAACTCATAATTCGCCTCAGGCGGGTTCAATTCCTGCACCGCCCACTTTCAAGATTTTGCGATTACGCCCGAGCGAGCGCGATCTTCGCCTGCTCGACTACCTGCGCGTCGGTGTCGTCCGTCATCCGCCGCAGCCATTCGCGCGCCAAATCGCCGCCCAGGTTGCCCAGCGCCTGCGCCGTGCGGAAGCGCACCTGCGAGTCGTCATGGCAGACAAACGCCTCCAGGCGCGGTACTGCCGACTCGGCCTTGAGTTCGCCGATCGCGCCGATCGCCGTCGCCAGAAGCAAATCGTTGTCGGTTTCCAGGGCATCGAGCAACACTTCGATCGCCTTTGGTTCGCCCATTTCCGATAGCGCTGCCACGATGCTGAGCTGCAAGATCCAGTCGTTAGTCGCCTCGTAGACCGCCGCCAGATCCTCATAGGCCTCCTTCAGCTGGAGCGCACCGAGGGCATCCGCCGCCGCCGCCTTCACGTCTAGTTCGCTATCGTTGGCCAGCCGATCGCGCAGCAGTTCTAGAGACTTCGGCAAGTCCGCCGTCCCGATCGTGGCGATTTTGCTGGCGGCAGCGTAGCGCACCCGCGCGTTCTCGTGGGCCATTAGTGGCTCGACCAGCGTCATCGCCTCTTCGTAGGGCAGCGTATTGAGGCGGTTAACGCCGGAAATGCAGTCGCCGTAGTCAGCTGATTGCACCAATTCGCGGACGGAAGCAGAAGACATAGCAGTTGCGCGGGCAGTGACGCGAGGTAGAACGATTGACGGAGATAGAGATTGTGGAAGTTCGGCAGGAGGCGCTAGCCGTCGTCGGACATCGCCAAGTATAAACGGAGACCATTGCGGTCATGGGGATCGGAAATTTCGCCTGCCGCGTTTGGCGATCGAGTCGGCGAACCAACCGAACTCCAAGGGGTTTGCGTCGATCGACCTCGCGCTCTCGCACCCGCGCTGCGCCACGCCAGACGAGACAAATGGAATTCTTCGTTAACATGAATTCAAGAAACTTCATGAAAGATTCGATGTCCGTCGTGTCTCTGTCGACCGCTGAGTTTCTTCGCTGCTATCTTCTGCCGCCATGACTTCTAACGCGACCCCCAATACGAGCGATCCCCGCAGTTGGGCGAATGGCTCGATCGAGACGCCCGACACGCCGACGGTCTACGTTTGCATGCACCGCAGTTGTCGCGAGCGCGGGGCGGCAGAAACGCTGCAAGCCTTCGCGGAGAAAGTCCCGGACGGCGTCTGCGCGGCGGCGTCCACTTGCATGGGTCAGTGCAGCTCGGGGCCGACGGTGCGGGTGAGCGCTGATGAGATGTGGTACTACGGCATCAAGCCAGAAGACGTGGACGCGATCGTCGAGCAGCACATCGTTGGCGGCGAGCCGATCGCGTCCAAACTCAACCCGCGCCTGCACCGCTACTATCGCTAAACTCGCCTCCGAGCGACCCGCAGTCACCCGCCACAGACTCAACAAACCTGAGATAAAGCCGGAATCGTCGCCGCTACTCCAAAACCCGAACGCGGTTGGGATGCTCGAATAGCTCGAAAATGCGATCGGTCAGCTCCTGAAACTGGACCTGCGCGCTGTCCTTCGGAGCTGCCAGCCCCTCAAACTGACGATCGATCGTCGAAAATTCCCACCGCTGCGCCGTGTACATGTACCCCGACGCCGTTATTTCTTGCAGCGTGCAGCTTGGCCCGAGCAGGTTCCCCGAAAAATGCACCTGCATCAGCACGTACTGACACTGCAAAGCCGTATAGCCTCGCGGCAGGCGAAAACTCAAATCGATCGAGTAAGGATCGACCTGCGATAGCGTTTCATCGCCCGGAACCCACGGACTGAAGTCCACCGTCGAGCCGGGAAACTCCGCCCGAAAGAAAACAGCTAAGCGGGCAATTTTGCTGGCGAGGCCGGGAGTGACCGCCCGATCGATTGCATTCATGGTCTTCGTTACTTACTAGACTTACTAAAAAGAATTCTCACTAGTGCTATCGAGATAGATAGAGCCCCGCGCGAGGTTGTAGCGTGCGAAACTATTGCGGACGGCCCCTTTTGTCATGGCCCCCCAACCAAGCGGGCGCGAGATGCACGAGTCGCGTGACAGCGGGCGAACGAGAGATGAAATTCGAGGCGATCGCCTATCGTTGCCCTTGAGTATTGAGAAATCTATCTCATAGCACGATCGGTTGCGATCGTGGTGATGCAGAGACCTTGAGTCTTCGTTCTGGACTTTAAGCACCGTATAGAGTCAATTTGGGAAGATATGACCGTGAAAACCAACGATAACGTCATGCAAATTATTTGACAAAGATTTTCATTAAGACTATATATCGATAAGCAAGAGCTACGCAATAATTCAAAAGGAGATGTATGAGCGCTTACGCACAGGAGCTAAAGGCAACGGCCCAGGCAATGGTTGCTACGGGCAAAGGTGTTTTGGCGATGGACGAGAGTAATGGAACCTGCAATAAGCGGTTCGAGAAGCTCGGTATTCCCGCCACTGAGGAGTATCGACAAGCGTATCGGCAGCTCATCCTGACCGCACCGAACCTGTCGGACTACATCAGCGGACCGATTCTTTACGATGAAACGATTCGTCAGTCCACCACCGATGGCGTTCCTTTCGTTAAATTCATTCAAGATGCGGGCATGATTCCCGGCATCAAGGTCGATACTGGCGCGAAAGATTTGGCCGGTCGCCCCAACGAGAAAGTCACCGAAGGTCTCGACGGCCTGCGCGAGCGCATCGCCGAGTACTACCAGATGGGCGCGCGCTTCGCGAAATGGCGCGCGGTCATCACGATCGCTGACGGCATCCCCAGCCGAGGCTGCATCGAAGCCAACGCCCACGGTCTGGCGCGCTACGCGGCGCTCTGTCAAGAAGGCGGCCTGGTGCCGATCGTCGAGCCGGAAGTGCTGATCGACGGCGACCACACCCTCGAGCGCAGCTTCGCCGTCACCGACGAAACGCTGCACGCGGTCTTTAACGCGCTCTATTCCCAGGGCGTCGCCTACGACCAAATGATCCTCAAGCCCAGTATGGTGATTTCGGGTAAAGATTGCCCGACCCAGGCCAGCGTTGACGAAGTGGCCGAAGCGACCGTCACCTGCCTGCTGAAAAACGTCCCGGCAACAGTGGCGGGCATCGCCTTCCTGTCCGGCGGTCAGTCGATGGAGCGCTCCTCGGCGCACCTGAACGCGATGAACGCGAAATTCGGTAATCAGTGCCCTTGGCCGGTGACCTTTTCCTACGCGCGTGCGATTCAGCAGCCCGCTCTCAACCACTGGAGCGGCGACAGCAGCCGCGTATCGGAAGCGCAGCAAAAACTGCTGACCCGTGCCAAGTGCAACAGCGATGCGAGCAAAGGAGTCTACTCCGAGCCCGCTGGCGAGCCCGCGCTCGTCTAACCATCGAGCCTCCTATTTGTTCGATGCTACTCCTGACGCCTCTGGGACTCAGCCATTCCCAGGGGTTTTTTGTTGCCAAGGATTCTCCGTCGGTGTCTGCCGCACGGAACGCGAATTAGAACTAGTGCAGCGTCAAGCGACTATTTTAGGATAGCCCGAAGTCAGCTTGGAGCGGGCATCGTCGATTTGCATCTGCCACTCCACACCTCGTTGCCGTTCGTTGACATCGCTCGCCCACGCTGCCGTCTCCGCTCGTAGGCTCTCGATGTCAGCGAAGCGTCGGCCATGACAGCACTGGCGAGTCATTGCACTCAACTCGTTCTCGGCAATGTTGAGCCAACTGCCATGCTTCGGGGTGTAGCAAAACTCGATGCGCCGCACTAATGCCCGCGCTCGCTCTGGCTCGAAGGCTGCGTAGAACGCACCTCGGGTGTGGGTGTTGAGGATGTCGCAGACCAACTGCACTCGTTTGCAGTCGCGGTAGCGACCCTCCAGCAAGTCGGCTACTTCCTCCGCCCAATCCACTTTCTTCCGCTTCGGACGCACCCGAACTCGACGCCACCCCGCTAGCGGTTCGGCAAACATGAATAAGCTGGCCGTCCCCGCCCGCTCGTATTCGTAGTCCACCCGCTTTCCATGTTCGAGCGTCGCTGGATGGGGTGCACGCACTTCTCGCTGGAATTGAACCGGCTGTTCGTCCATGCAGATGACTGGGTGGGCTGGGTCGTAGGGCTGTGTGTACACATCCAGTACCGCTTCCATCTGCGCTACAAACTCAGCATCTGATTTGGGAGGAATGACCCAATACTCCACCTTTCGGTTCGTCATCCCGTTTTTTTCAGCGTTTGTCGCAGCGTTTCGTGGCTGATGCTCCCGACGATTTCCAACTCCACCACCTTCCGCGCCAGCAGGCGTAGCGACCAACTGGCGTATCCCGGTGGGGGGGGACTCAACCGCAGAGCGATGACTTGCGCTTCTTGCTCTCCATCAAGCAGTTTCTTTCTCGGGGTTGTTCGCTTCTGGCCGTTGAGAGCCGCTTCAAAGCCCTGTTCGACTAACCGTTGGCGGATGTTTTCGACGGTTTTCCGCGTACAGCCGTATGCCTCGGCGATTTGTCGGTCAGTCCAGCCTGCCCCTTCTACATCCGCTTTGAGCAGTACCTGAGCCCGTCGAACTTTCTGGCTATTGCCGCTCAGCTTTTTGATGACTTCTTCCAGTTGTTCGCGCTCTTCAGTGCTGAGTCGAACGATGTATTTTTTCTGCATGAGACTGCCCATGCCTCCGGGTTGCTGTCTTCCTCCCTTATCCTAATTCCTTCGCCTGACGATGCACTAGTAGTCGGCCACCATGAATTTGACAGCTTGCGATCTTCGTCGCCAAGTCAGGAAAAGGCCGCGACCAAAGCTGACCTATCAGAATCAGAGAGGTGGACTGCTAGTGCATCGCCAACGCTTGATTTTAGGGTTGGCCATCTTGTGTTGAGCCCCAAGGTGGGCGACTCCAGAAATGAGCGGCCCCAAATTTTAGTCTTGACCCTGCACTAGAACAAGAAATACCGCTGCGCCATCGGCAGTTCTGTCGCCGGTTCGCAGGTCAGCAGCTCGCCGTCTGCCCGCACCTCGTAGGTCTCGGGATCGACCTCGATCGCCGGACAAGCATCGTTCAGCTTCATATCCGCCTTGCCGATCGCGCGACAGTTCGACACCGCCGCGACCGACTTTTGCAAGCCTAGCTCGTCCGCCACGCCACGCTCGATCGCCGCTTGGGACATAAATGTGATGCTCGTCGGATACTTCGCCGCGCCGTAGGCCGCGAACATCGGCTGCATGTGTACCGGCTGCGGCGTCGGGATGCTGGCATTGGCGTCACCCATCTGCGCGTAGGCGATCGCGCCGCCCTTAATCACTAGCTCCGGCTTGACGCCGAAGAACGCCGGTTTCCAAAGGCAAAGATCGGCGAGCTTCCCTTCTTCAATGGAGCCGACCGTATCGGCGATACCGTGCATGATCGCGGGGTTGATGGTGTACTTGGCGACGTAGCGTTTGGCGCGTTCGTTGTCGTTGCGATCGTCGTCTTCTGCCAATGCGCCGCGCTGCACTTTCATTTTGTGCGCGGTTTGCCAGGTGCGGATGATGACCTCGCCGACGCGACCCATGGCCTGCGAATCCGAGGCGATCGCGCTGAACGCACCGAGGTCGTGGAGGATGTCTTCAGCGGCGATCGTCTCCCGGCGGATGCGCGACTCGGCGAAGGCTACATCCTCCGCGATGCCGCGATCGAGGTGGTGGCACACCATCAGCATATCGAGGTGTTCTTCCAGGGTGTTAACGGTGTAGGGGCGCGTCGGGTTCGTAGACGAGGGCAGGACGTTCGCCAGGGCGCAAACCTTGATGATGTCCGGCGCGTGGCCGCCACCGGCTCCTTCGGTGTGATAGGTGTGGATAGCGCGATCTTTGAAGGCCGCGATCGTGTTCTCCACAAAGCCTGCTTCGTTGAGCGTGTCGGTGTGGATCGCCACCTGAATATCGTAAAGGTCGGCCACCGTCAGACAGGTGTCGATCGTCGCCGGTGTCGTGCCCCAGTCTTCGTGTAGTTTCAGCCCCATCGCGCCCGCGAAAACTTGCTCGGCTAGCGCGGGCTGCTGGGCGCTGTTGCCCTTGCCCATAAAGCCGAGGTTGATTGGGAACGCTTCAGCAGCGCGGAGCATCATATGAATATTCCACGGCCCCGGCGTGCAGGTGGTGGCATTCGTACCGGTGGCGGGGCCGGTTCCACCGCCGATCATCGTCGTGACACCGGAGGCGATCGCGGTCTCGATCTGCTGTGGGCAGATGAAGTGGATGTGGCTGTCGATGCCGCCTGCAGTGACGATCGAGCCTTCCCCGGCGATCGCCTCAGTTCCAGGGCCGATGATGATATCGATATCGTCCTGGACTAGCGGGTTCCCGGCCTTACCGATCTTGAAAATCTTGCCGTCTTTAATGCCAATATCGGCTTTGACGATGCCCCACCAGTCGAGGATCAGCGCGTTGGTGATTACGGTATCGACCGCGCCGTCGGCGTTGGAAATCGGCGACTGTCCCATGCCGTCACGGATGACCTTACCGCCGCCGAATTTCACCTCGTCGCCGTAGGTGGTGGCGTCACGCTCGACCTCGATAATAATTTCGGTGTCGGCGAGGCGGACGCGATCGCCTACGGTCGGGCCGTAGGTTTCGGCGTAGGCGCGACGATCCATGCGGTAGCTCACGGCGATTCTCCAAGCAATATCGAGCGTGCGGGAATGTTGAGATGATACTAAACGAGCAGACGGCGAATCGTAACAGCTCAGTGGAAGAATAAGGGACGTAAGCTACCCCTCCGCACCCTATGGCCGTTCGTCTGACTTGGGACAACTCTCATTTTTTTACCGATATCAACGATCCTCGAATCGAGGAAACGGTACGGCAAATAAAGCTGGAAGTCGCAGCGCTGCACGCGGCCTGCGAGCCGTATGCTGCGGCGATCGAGGGCGCGGACTCTTTGTCGAAAGCGGACTACGGCGATCGGATTGAGGCGATCGAGCGAATTCACAAGCAGCGCATTGGAGTACTCGAAGCGTTGGGCAATGTGAGTACGTTTGTATATTCGCGCCTCAGCGTAGACGCTCGAGATACGGCAGCGAGTATCTGGCAGGGGCGGCTAGAGCAGCTCGATTCGCTGCTGGAGCGGGCAATGAAACCGCTGGAGGTGTTTCTGATTCGGGTCAGCGATGACTTCGTACAGGCGCTGGTGAGCGACCCGGTGATGGCAGAGGTGGCGTTTTCGTTGAAGTGCGATCGAAAACTCCAGAACCATCTCCTTTCCGTGCCCGAAGAGCAGCTCCTTTCCGGTCTGAGCGTCGATGGACTTCATGGCTGGGGCAACCTCTACAGCAAACTGGCGGGAACCCTGCAATGTGAGGTGAATGGCGAGCTGATGGGGCTGGCGAGCGCGTCTAATCTCTTGAGCAGCACGGAGCCAGAAGAACGCAAAGCAGCTTGGCAGGGGATTCAAGGAGCGTGGGGCGAGCATCAGGAAACCGTTGCCGCGATTCTGAATGCCATTAATGGCTGGCGCATCGAAGAAGGCCAACAGCGCGCCCACACCCAAGCGCTGCACTATTTGGATAAAAGCTGCTTGCAAAATCGCATCGATCGCGACACCCTCGATGCCTTGATGGAGACTACTTACAAGTTTCGCAGCGTCGGTCAGCGGGCACTCAATGCGATGGCAACCGCCAGCGGTCTGAAAAAAATGGGGCCGTGGGATATTTTGGCTCCGGCTCCGGCCAGCGAAGAGGGCCAAGCTTTTAGCTTTGAAGAGGCGATCGAGTTGGTCGCCGATGCCTTTGGGGAGTTCGATCCCGAGATGGGTGAGTTTGCCCGGATGATGGCGGAGAAAGGCTGGATTGATGGCGAGCCGACCCCCAACCGCTCGACGGGCGCATACTGCGACGGGTTTTCCAAGCCTCGTGAGCCTCGGGTCTTTATGACCTTTACGGGCACGATGAGCAACGTTTTGACTTTGGCTCACGAGCTGGGACACGCCTGGCACGAATGGGTAATGCGCGATATGCCGCTAATGGCGATTGACTATCCCATGACGTTGGCGGAGACCGCCAGCATCTTTGGGGAAACCCTGGTGCGTAATGCCCTGCTAAAGCGCGCCGAAACCCCGGCCCAAAAGTTAGCAGTGCGCTGGCAAGATGCCGAGAGTGCCTCTGCGTTTTTGGTGAATATTCCCGCCCGGTACGAGTTCGAGCAACGCTTGGTGGAGGCGCGTAAGCAGAGCACGGTAGTCCCAGAGCAGCTTCGGCAAATGATGGGGGAAAGTTGGCAAAAGTGGTACGAAGATAGCCTCTCGGAATACGACGAGCTGTTTTGGGCGAGCAAGCTACATTTTTCGATGTCGGGCCTGAGTTTTTACAACTACCCCTATCTGTTTGGCTATTTATTTAGCCTCGGCATTTACGCTCAGCGAGACGTATATGGAGAGAAATTCGAGGCGCTGTATCGGGGGATTTTGCGCGATACCGGTTCGATGACCGCAGAAGAGGTGGTGATGCAAAATTTGGCGCAGGACATTCGTCAGCCACAGTTTTGGCAAGCCAGCCTGAATATCGTGGAGGCGGCGGTATCGGAGTTTGAAGCTTTGGTGGCGTAGCGTTCGATGGGCGAAACCTTGAAGGCTGGGCGTGCCGTTCGCGAGGTGTCGGCTTGCCGATAGCCTGGGTGTCATCGCGAAAAGCGATCGCGCGAGCGCTTGATTGTGGGGTGAGGATTGCTAGAGTGAAGGCTGCTTTCTCGTGAATGCGCCGCTATGCAACTTTCGCCGATCGCCCGACACGGCCTACTGCTGGCACTTTGGACGGCGATCGGCCTCGCGTTCCGGACGATCGACTTGACGGCGCTGCCGCCTTGGACGGACGAATGCGCCACGATCGCCTTTAGCTCGGGCAACGGCTTTCTGGATGTGCCGCTCGATCGCCCGATTTCTACCGCCGAGCTGACTGCCCCAATGTGGCTTGCGCCGGACAGCTCGTTGGGTGACGTGTGGCGCTATTTAATGAGCGAAAGCACGCACCCGCCGCTCTATTTTTTTCTGGCGCACCTCTGGATGAAGCTCTTCGCTCCGGCGGAGGGGTTTAGCTGGGAGTCGCGCGAGCAGCTGCTCTGGGCGGCGCGATCGCTCCCGGCGATCCTGGGAGCTGCGAGCGTTCCGGCAATGTTCGGGTTGGCGCGGGTGGCGTTTGGCCGGTCGGCAATGGCGATCGCGCATCTGTCGGCGGCGCTGATGGCGGTGTCGCCGTTTGCGGTGTCGCTGGGGCGCGAGGCGCGGCACTACACGCTGGTTCTGCTGTTCGTTATCGGTTCGTTTGCCTGCACGCTGGCGATCGTCAAAGCGCTGGCGGCAACGCTGCGGCAGGGGGAAGTTCCCGGAGAGCAGCGGCTCTGGGCGATTGCGCTGGCTTGGGGGACTGTCAACGCGGCGGGGATGGCGACGCACTACTTTTTCGGGCTGACGCTGGCGATCGAGGCTGCTGTCGTCCTGGGCGCGATCGGGCTGTGGCGATTGCGCCCAGGGCGCTGGATTGCGCGGCGCGGCTGGCTGTGGCTGACGGTGGCCGCCGTGCCGACGGTGCTGGGAGCGATCGTCTGGATTCCGCTGTGGCGCGATCTGGGCGAAACGAGCCTGACGGATTGGGTGCAGGACGGCTCGCCGGGACTGGACGCGCTGTTTCGGCTGCTGAGCTGGTGGGTGGCAATGTTTTTTGCGCTGCCGACGGACGATTTGAGCGTGCCGCTGGGGTGGCTGGTGGTGAATGGTTTGGTGCTGCTGACGTTGTTTGTTGCGGGCTGTCGCTGGGTGGCGATCGGGCTGCGGTCTTTTCCCGTGATGTCGCGCCAAAGATCGGGCTTGCAGGCAACGGTTGCCTTAGCTGGGTGCGGCATTGCGGCAATTCTGACGGTAACTTTCGCGCTACAAAGCGACCTGACGCTAGCGATTCGTTTTAGCTACCCGTACTTTCCGGCGGTGATTCTGCTGGCGGCGGCGGGACTAGGGGGGCTGTGGCAGCAAGGTCGGACGCGCCCGATCGCGATCGTGTTGGCGGCGGGCTTTCTCGGCGCGACCGCCACGGCTTTCGACCTGACGTATTTGCAGCACCACCGCGCCGATCGCATGGCGGAGGTGATTTTCGAGCGCGCCGATCGCCCGGTGCTGGTCGCGACAGTGCACAAGCATCACGGCCAAACCGGACGCGCGATCGGCGTTGCCTGGGAGCTGGGCCGCCTTGCGGACAGTGCTCGAGCTGCGGGTGAGGCCACGCTGAATTTCGACGATCCCGACAGCGCGGACGCGCGCTATCTACTCGTGTCGCGATCGAATACCGACGGCTCGAACGAGTCACCAACTGTCGAAGCGCCGACGCGGGCGGGTGGTGTCTTACGCGAGAGCGTCATGTCGAAACAGGGTCGGCCTTTGGAGGTGTGGCCGATAAACTTCCGCGACGATATCGAGTGGGCGGGCACGGGCTGCATCGAAGACGATCGCGATCGCCCGGACGTACGCGAGTACAACTATTTGCGCTTCGTTTGTCCGGCAGCGGGCGCGAACGACAACGCTCAATCGGCGACCCAGCGCAGCACCGGCCACCCCTCCTCGCGGGTGTAGGCCACCATATCCTCGAAGCGGCGCAGCTCGGCCCGATCGAGGCTGAGGACGACTTTTTCGCGGCTAAAGCGCTCGTTGGCGGCTTCGAGCTGGGCGGCGATCGATAAGCGATCGAGGTCGGCGGGAATTTCGCCAAAGTAGCCGAGGGTGACGTGAGCGGTGAAATGATATTGCTGGTCGATGCCCAAACCGACCATCGCCGAGTCTTGATAGATCGAGCGGCGCACGCGCACGGTGCGACGATAGGACACGTCATCGACCGGCACGAGGGCCACGGCGATCGCGCGGGGCATGGCCACAAAGCCCAGCACCTGCCAGGACACCGGCTTCGGCCCGACGACCTGCGGGCCGACTTCGGAGAATAGATCGCCGAGCCGATCGCGCAGCTTGGTGTCGTAGTCGGGACTGTGGCTGAGGTCGCGGTAGGCGCTGTCCCAAATCAGGTCGGCGATCGTCATGTGGTAACTGGCCAGCGGCAGGCCGATAATCCAATCGGCGGGCAGGCGCGTCAGCAGGTCGGCGTAGGCGGCATCGATCGCGGCGTAAGCGCCAGCATTGGCCGGGTCGTCTTCGCTGGTGGGCGAAATCAGCGTGTAGCCGGGAAACGAGACAGCGCGATCGGTGCCGTCGGCCATGCGGGCAAACTTGGGCGATTTTCGCAGATACTGTAGCGTCGAATGGTAGCTATCGGGCCGCACCATTTTTGCGAGCCGTTCGAGATACGCTTGATATGAGTCGTCCATAGTCTTTGTTGCACTAGCTCGATCCCCACGTTAACGATATCGCGCCGTGCTGGCTCGTCGATGTTAGCCACGAGCGGTGTACGTTCGGAATCGATCGCTACGTTATTGACCCATGTCCGTGCATTTTTACTGGGGAGAAGATGATTTTGCCCTCGATCGCGCCGTTGCGGCGCTGCGCGAGGCGGCGCTCGACCCTGCGTGGGGATCGTTTAACTACGACAAGCTCGAAGGCGATGGCTCGGACGTGGCGATCGCGGCGCTCTCCCAGGCGATGACGCCCCCGTTCGGTAGCGGCCAGCGCTTTGTTTACATGCCTGAAGCGCGGCTGTGCCAGCAGTGCTCGGCGGATTTGCTAGCCGAGCTAGAGCGATCGCTCGATAAAATCCCCGAAACCTCAGTACTGGTCTTCGTCTCGCGCAAAAAGCCCGACGGACGCCTTAAATCGACCAAACTGCTGAAAAAATACGCCGAGGTGCGCGAGTTCTCGCCGATTCCGCCCTGGAAGACTGACGAGCTAGCGAGGCGCGTCACCCAAGTGGCCCGCGATCTCGATATCAAACTCACCTCCGAGGCCACAGAGCTACTGGCCGAGGCCGTGGGCAACAATACGCGCCAACTGTTTGGCGAGCTGGAGAAGCTGCGGCTATTTGCCGAGAATGGCGGTAATGGCGGCCAGGCAAACGCCGCGATCGAGGGTTCCGCCGTCGAGGCTTTAGTCGCCGCCACCAGCCACAACAGCCTCCAGCTTGCTAAGGCGATCCGCGACGGCAAAACCAGCACGGCTCTCGATCTAGTCTCGGAGCTGATCGCCCGCAACGAGGCCGCGCTCCGGATCGTCGCCACCTTGAACGGGCAGTTTCGCACCTGGCTATGGATAAAATTAGCCATCGAGTCGGGCGAGCGCAGCGACAAAGCGATCGCCGAAGCTGCTGAGGTCGGCAACCCGAAGCGCATCTATTTCCTAAAGCAAGAGGTGGCGCGCGTGCCGCTATCGGCGCTCCAAGGGTCGCTGCCGGTGCTGCTCGATCTCGAGTACAGTCTCAAGCGGGGCGGCGACGACCTGACGACCCTACAAACCAAAACGATCGAACTATGCCAGCTTTTTTCCGCCTTTTCCGCTCGCCGCACCGGGCGCTGAGTTCCTTGTCGCATAAGACGCCGAAGGGCGCGATCGCCGCGATCGCGATCGCCGGACTCGCGCTGACGGCCTGCGGCTCGGGCTCGAAGGACGACGCCGATGCCGACGGCAGCGATCCCCAGGCCGAACAGACGATCGCCTACGCCCGCGCTCTCTGGGATATCGAGCAGGAGCGACAGACGGCTTACCAGTCCCTCGTCTCCGAAATCTCCAGCGACAAGCTGCCCGAGCTGGCCTGCGATCGACCGAGAAGTCTGCGCGTCCTCAGCGGCGACGCTCGCGAGATCGTCGTGAACTTTTGCAATACGGCGCGCGAAATCGTCGAGCGCACGCGCCTGACGCCCGATGAGTTCAATCAAATTTCCCAAGATCTGGCCACTGACACAGACTTGCAGGCCGCGATCGAGGCGGAACTACTGCGCATCCGCGACGGCGAGCCTCAGCCTCCCGAAGAGGAGTCTTAGCATCAACCTGGCGGAGGCGTCTAACCGGCGGCCACCACCCGCCGCTGTGCCACCGTCTGTGGGAACGGCTCGGCGACCTGCGTGCCGAACACTTCGCAGGCCGTACCCGCGCTCTCGATTAGCTTGAGCTTGTGTAGCGTCGCGCCCAGCTCGGCGATCGGCGCTTCGAGAATGTCGCGAATCCGCAGCGCGAAGTTTTCGTGGGTCGGCACGATGCCCTCGGCGAAATAAGGGATGTCGTAGTTCAGGAAGGTGTGGTCGAAGACTTCCTCGACGCGATCGCCGACTAGATCTAGCAGCGCGCCGAGATCGACACTCATGCCGGTGCGATCGTCCATCTCGCCTTTGACTGTTACTTCCAGGTGGTAGTTGTGGCCGTGGCCGTAGGGACGCGCGCCTTTGCCATAGATGCGCTCGTTTTCGTCGTCGCTCGCGCCGGGGATCGCCAGGCGGCGCGCGGCGTTAAAGTGCGTCCCGATCGAGAAGTACACCTCGTTGCCGTTGCCGTAGTAGTCCGCCCACAGCTCGGCATGTTCGTACAGCCGGATTTGCACAAGCGGCAAGTGCGACTCGAGGCGCTCCCAGACAACTTTGGCGATATTTTCGGTGGTCGGCAGCGTCTGCGAGAACTCCGGCCACACGTCGTTGAGGTACGAAAAGTCGAGCTGTCCGGTGACTTCGCGCTTAATATCGTGCTTGATATCGGACAGGTTTAACACCATGCCGAACTCGTCGAGCTGTCCGGCCATCGAGACGATGAGTTCGTAGTTGTGGCCGTGGCCGGGGGCGTTGGCGCAGCGCCCGAAGCGCTCTCTATTCTCTGCTTCGCTGAGTTCGGGCAGCCAGTAGCGGTGGCTGGCAGAGAACTGGGCGCGGCGATTGATAATGCAGTCCATGTGAGTGAGGCGGAGCGTTTGTTACGATCTGTAAAATTTCGATCTTTATTGTATTGGGTTGAGGCGATCCACTGCGCATCACTGAATGATGCCGCCTCCGGCGACTGTCTTCGCAGCTCACATCTACAGACTGCTTACGCTACGTGGCATACCCATATGAATTGTGAGTGTAGTTTTGGAGACGCGAACACAACGGCAGTTAGATTCTCTACCCATGTCATAAATTGGACGGCTATTCTCACAGGTAGAGGTAATTCCTGCTCGATACTCATCGCTAAACTCAAATAACATCCGATCGCCCTTCGAACATAGTCTCAACCCTATGCCCAGACCCCCGATCGTCCAACCCGATCGCGCCTACACTTTCTCCGACTACTTCAAACTCAACTTCGCTCCCCGCGACATCCTCGCTCACTTCGACGCTACCCTCCAACGCCAGCCCCTGGAACTTCCCCGCACCGACGCGACCCTCGATCGCCTCGACGACCTCAAAGCCCGCATCACCGAAAGCCTCCCCCGCCTCAGCCTCACGAGTGAAATGGCGCGACGCGAATTTCTCATCGCCCCCGTCCTCACTGACGTGCTGCACTACACCACCGCTCGCCTCGATGTGGAGTACCCGATCGCCGTCAGCCAACAGCTCAAAGGCTCGCTCGACTACCTCTTGCAAAGCCAAGATACCTGCCTCGTCATCGAAGCTAAAAACGAAGACCTCGAACGCGGCTTCGTGCAGCTCGCAATCGAACTCATCGCCCTCGATCGCTGGATCGAATCCGATGCTGAAATTCTCTACGGCGCGATCTCGACCGGCAATATCTGGCAGTTCGGCCAGCTCGGACGATCGAGCCGCACCGTCACCCAAGACCTGAATCTTTATCGCGTGCCCGCCGACCTCGCCGACCTGCTGCAAATTTTGGTGGGTATTCTCAACGGATGACGAACGGCTGAAGCCAAAACTTGCCGCGTTACCCTCAGCAGGCTGCTACGCTCCCTCCACCTCATCGCTTAGCGCGATCGCGAGGATCGACGCGCGATCGCAGCTCCCGCTCCAGCCAGCGGACGATCAGCCGCCCTAAGCGCTTGGAGTTGTGGCGCACTGCCCCCGTCTGGCGGTCTTCCGACATGATCGGCACGGCTAAAACTTCCCGCCCCAGCTCCGCCAGCGCGTCGCGATCGAGCCCTACCGGGTGCGACTGTTTCTGGGCGTAGCGAATGAGCGCCTTTGCCGACGGGGACTTGCGCTGGACGATCGTCGTCTCGAACAGCGCCCGCCCGCCCGTGGCCGCGTCGATCGCCCGCACGTGATCGGCGACGCTGTAACCGTCGGTCTCTCCCGGCTCGGTCATGATGTTGCAGACGTAAATCTTCGGCGCGGTGCTGCGGGCGATCGCGTCGGCGATTTCGGGGACGAGCAGGTTGGGAATAATGCTGGTGTAGAGGCTGCCGGGGCCGATGACGATCGCGTCGGCACTGGCGATCGCCTTCAAGGCGCGGGGCAGCGCGGCGGGCCTGGCAGGCGTGCAGCCGACTCGGACGATCTTGCCCTTTGCTTCGGTGATATTTGACTCGCCTTCGATGCGCCTACCGTCTTCCAGGTCTGCCCAGAGGCTCACGTCCTCGAGGGTTGCGGGCAAGACCTGGCCGCGTACGGCGAGCACCTTCGAGCTAGCGGCGATCGAGCGTTCGATATCGCCCGTCACCGCCGTCATCGCCGTCAGAAATAGGTTGCCGAAACTGTGGCCGCTCAACCCTTCCCCGGCCTCGAAGCGATATTGAAATAGTTCGGTAATTAGCTTTTCCTCGTCCGCCAGCGCCGCAATGCAGTTGCGAATATCGCCCGGAGGAATGCCGCCGATTTCGCGCCGCAGCCGCCCGGACGAGCCGCCGTCATCGGCCACCGTAACGATCGCCGTAATATTGGAGCTGTAAAGCTTTAGGCCACGCAGCAGCGTCGAAAGTCCCGTGCCGCCGCCGATCGCCACGATCTTCGGCCCGCGCAGCAGCCGCGATCGATCGAGCAGCGCGTCTACCAGCTCGCCGTCGCCGTCCGGATCGAGCGCATCCTGGATCGAACCCAGTGTCCGCGTCTGCCCCCAAAACACCAGGCCGATACCCAATAGCAGCACCAGAGGGCCGCTGATGTAACTGGGAACCCAAGTCGTCAGGTTCGCCAGCGCCACCTTAATAAATTCGAGGATGTAGTAGACCGGCGTCAGCTTTGTCCAAATCGCAAACCCCAGCCCCAGCATCAGCAAGCCCGTGATGCTAATCAGCAGCCAGCGCTTGACCGACAGGCCGGGTGCGAGCCACTTCGACCACTGCCGCGCGCGATAAAGCGGCTTAGCAGAACCGTTGAGGTGATTGGGGTCGTATTTCATGCGGGCGGTGCGATCGAAGCTTCTCGATAAACTTAACAGGAACTCGATTCCCGGCTGGGCGAGATTCCCGGCGCTTTCCCGAGCGACCGCCCGTTTCTGCGCCTGCAAAATTCGGGCTAGAGATCTACCGCCGATCGCCCGTACACTCTGTCTGAATCCATTCACCTTTCGACCCCTCGACACTGCTATGACTGAATCGGCCACCACCGCGCCCGCATCGAGCGCTTCGACCGCCAGCAGCATCGACTACAACATCGAATCCGCCGTTCTCGATCGCTACCAAGAGGGCGCGCGCGAAGTCCAGCCGACGCTCTGCTGCCCGACGGACTACGAAGCAAAGTACCTCGAAATTCTGCCCGACGAAATCCTCGAAAAAGACTACGGCTGCGGCGATCCGTCGCGCTATGCCGAACCGGGCGATACTGTTCTCGACCTGGGCTCCGGCGCAGGTAAGGTCTGCTATATTGCCTCGCAAAAAGTCGGCGCGAGCGGTCGCGTTATCGGCGCGGATTTTAACGACGTAATGCTCGACCTGGCGAAGAAGTACCAGCCGGAGCTAGCCGCGAAAATCGGCTACGACAACGTTTCGTTCGTGAAAGCCAAGATCCAAGACTTGGCGCTCGATCTGGGCAAGATGCAGGCGTGGCTGACCGCCAACCCGATCGCCAACCTTGACGATATCGCTGCCTATGAGGCGGAGTGCGATCGCCTGCGCCGCGAAGAGCCCGCCGTCGCCGACGACAGCGTCGATCTGGTCGTCTCCAACTGCGTGCTCAACCTGGTCAAGCCGGAACAAAAACGCCAACTGTTCGGCGAGCTGTTCCGCGTTCTCAAGCGCGGCGGTCGCGCGGTGATTTCCGATATCGTCTGCGACGAAGACCCGACACCCACCATTCTCAACGACCCCGATCTTTGGAGCGGCTGCATCTCCGGCGCGTTCCGCGAAGATGAGTTCCTGGAGATGTTCGAGGATGCGGGCTTCTACGGCGTCGAGATCGTCGCCCGTCAGTCTGAGCCCTGGCAGACGATCGACGGCATCGAGTTTCGATCGCTCACCATCCGCGCTTACAAGGGTAAGCAGGGCGAGTGTCTCGAACGCAATCAGGCCGTGGTGTACAAAGGCCCCTGGAAGCAGGTGCTCGACGATGACGGCCATATCTACCGTCGCGGCGAGCGTATGGCAGTGTGCGATAAGACGTTCAAAATCTTGAATCGCAGCCCCTACGCCGATGACATCATCGCGATCGAGCCGCTTGAAGAAGTCCCGCTCGAATCTGCTGCCGAGTTCGCTTGCCATAAGTCCGCCGTTCGCGACCCGCGCGTTACCAAGGGCTTGGACTATCGCGAGACTCAGACCGCAGACGGCATGGTCTGCGACACCGACGGCTCGTGTTGCTAGGCGATTGGCGAAACCCTAAAAACAGCCCACAAGTATCGTTCCCACGCTCCGCGTGGGCAACGCAATCCCCAGACGCTCTGCGTCGCGATCTCAGCGAGCGACGGGACGCAGAGCGTCCACAAATGCATTCCCACGCAGAGCGTGGGAACGATGTAATGCAAGTATCTCGGACTCGAAATCTCTGGCGGTGCGGCGTGGCGACCTCGATCGCCCTATCGACCGGATTCAGCTTAGCAGTGGGCTCACCACTCGTAGCACGTAGCGAAGATCTGCCACCAGCACAAAGCTCCGCAATAAGCCCTCCAATCCATCACATCGTCTTAATCGACCTGCACGACGAGACCACCGATGAGGAAGTCCGCGCGCTTATCGATGATGGAGAAGCCACGATCGCCGCCATCCCCGGCGTTGAGGTTGTCGATATGGGTCTCCAAGCGCTGGGCGATCGCGCAGTTCACATCAACGACTACGACCTCGCCGTCTACATCCAGTTCGCATCACTCGATGCCCTGGCAGCCTATGGCCCTCACCCCGACCATCAGGCGTTTCTCGCGCGTCACCGCCACCTATGGTCGGGCATCCGCGTTATCGACTTCTTCGGCTCGATCGACGCGATCGAGCCCGCTCCTTCACCCGACGAGGCGCAGTAGCAGCATGGAACGCCTCTCGGTTCTCGGGCTCGATATCGGTCGCAAGCGCGTCGGCGTGGCGGGTTGCGACGGGCTCGGCCTCGGCGCAACAGCAATCACCACCGTAATTCGTAAGTCTTACCCCGAAGACGTGGCCGCGTTCGAGCAGCTGGTGCGCGATCGCGAGGCGACAGCGTTGGTCGTCGGTTTGCCCTACACGATGGACGGCGCCGAGGGCAAGCAGGCGGCGTCGGTGCGCCGCTACGCCGAGCGTTTGGGAAAAAGCCTCGATTTACCGGTGCAATATATTGACGAGCGCCTGAGTTCTGTCGAAGCCGAAGAAGCCATCAAGCAAACCGGGCGATCGCCCTCGCGCCACAAGCCGGAAATCGATCGCCGTGCCGCCGCGATCTTGCTTCAGCGCTGGCTCGATCGCCGCGATCGCGAGGACGCCTAAACTCGGTCATCGGGTCGGAAAACCGGCTCGATCTCTCGATTGTTGCAAAAATAAATGTACCTTCCGTGCGTGCTATGCTCGGAGAACAGCGAAGCGATGACACTCGACGTCGCTTTGGCGGACTGCTTTCGGCCCTCCACACGACACCATATGACTAAGCCCTTCCGTCAAAACGAGCGCTCTCATGCCAACTTGACGAGCATTGACGACGATCTGGGGCGCTCCTTGCCGTGCTACATCGAACATACTTTCGAGATAGACGAGCAAACATACGGTTTACTTCTGCCCGTGCACGTGCCTGTCGATATCGTCGTTTGGCAGATCACCGAGGACGGAGAACACGAAGAGCCCGTGCTGGCGAGTGATGAAGACATCGACACCGTCTTCGAGCTCGCCAGGGAAACCCTTGCAAAGCGCGACTTGCTGCTACAGCGCACGGCCCTTGTCTTGACTCTCGTCGGCGAAATTCCCGAACTCGAAGCCGCCGAAGCTGAGGCCGCTGGGTCTGACGTCAACCCGCAGGAAGTCGAAGAGCTGGTCTTCCTCGATAGCTTCTACGATGGCGAGTCCGAATTTTCGGTCTGCGTTCCGCTAGATCCGATGCTGATCGTAGTGCGCTTCGATCGCCAGACCCGTCAGCCGCAGCTCCTCTCCGCCGAGGAGTTCCAG
The DNA here is from genome assembly GCA_937899645.1 of uncultured cyanobacterium. Lineage (GTDB taxonomy): Bacteria > Cyanobacteriota > Cyanobacteriia > Cyanobacteriales > Geitlerinemataceae > RDYZ01. Next base: position 60,770 of record CALCCD010000011.1, read on the forward strand.
CAGCTCGAGCCGATGCTGCCATCTTTAGAAAGCTCCCTGGCCGAGCGTCTGTTTGACGACCTCGACTGAATTGCACGGGCGGCGCTTCTCGGCCTCGAGTCGGGTGCGCTTAACTCGTTCACATTTTTCCTAACACTGTCTTCGTACCGTCTCTGTTGCCGTTCCCCATTTTTCCGTGAAACTCCGCTGGCTGCTTCCCCTGACGATCGTGCCCCTCAGCCTCGGTATCGGTGCGTGGCAGGGATACCGCTGGTGGGCCTGGTCGATCGCGCCGCAAAGCGATCGCGCTGAAGACATCGTCCGCATCGAGATTCCGCCGGGAACGCCCGCCCTGCAAATCGGCTCCGACCTAGAAACGGCGGGCGTGATTCGCTCGGCGCGGACCTGGTCGCTGTGGGTGCGCTGGAAGAACTGGCGTGCGGAAAGCGGTGGCTTCCAGGCCGGAACTTACGACCTGAACGCAGGCGAAACGACGATCGCGATCGCCGAGCAAATCTGGAACGGCGAAGTCATCGAGCAGCGCTTCACGATTCCCGAAGGCCGCGCCATCTCGGACATGGCCGCTTACTTCGAGCGCGAAGGCTTTTTTAGCGCCGCCGCTTTCACCGAAGCCGCCAACACTATTCCCCGCGAAGACTACCCCTGGCTACCCGAGGAGATCGCGAGCCTCGAGGGCTTTCTCTATCCCGACACCTATCAGGCCGCCGCTGGGACGATCTCGCCGGAAAACGTCGTGCGCCAGATGCTCGATCGCTTCGAGACCGTCGCGCTGCCCGTCTACGAAGCCGCCACCACCGACCTTAGCCTACTGGACTGGGTAACGCTGGGCTCGATCGTCGAGAAAGAGTCCGTCGTCGCCGAAGAGCGCCGCCGCATCGCGGGCGTCTTTACTCAGCGTCTCGCTAAGGGCATGAAGCTCGAATCCGATCCGACGGTCGAGTACGCCCTCGGCATCCGCCAGACCGTCGATAAGCCGCTGACCTTCGCCCAGGTCGAAACCCCCTCGCCCTATAACACCTATATGAATCCGGGGCTGCCGCCCGCACCGATCGCCAGCCCCGGCATTGCCAGCCTCGAGGCTACCCTCGACCCCGAAGACACCGAGTTTCTCTTTTTCATGGCGCGATATGATGGGACGCACATTTTCAGCCGTACCCTAGCCGAGCACGAAGCCGCGATCGATCGCGTCGTGCGCGAACTCGAAACCCGCGAGGTCGAATGAAACGCCGCGCCCGTAAAGCGTCGCCCCCCGCGTGAAGAGATCGCCAGCAAGCACTCGCTTTCGTTGATAAGCGCACCTTCGACTGCCCGACGAGATCGTCGCATCGTCCCCATCTGCCGCATCCTCCGACGGGGGTTCGCCCTCTTTTTGCCGACTATGAAGCCCTTGAGCAAGCTCCTGACGCCCGACCTCGCCCTCGGAGCCTCGATCCTGCACCTAACGCCGCAGATGGTTCGCGATCGTGGGTTGCGCGGCTTGATTCTCGATGTGGACGAAACTCTCGTCCCCTTCCGCGACAGCAAAGTCTCGGACGAACTGACCGGCTGGCTCCAGGAGATGCGCCAGCACGTCGAGTCCCTGTGGCTGGTGAGCAACAACGTCAGCAAAACTCGAATCGGCGCGATCGCCGATTCGATCGACTTGCCCTACATTCACTTCGCGAGGAAGCCGTCGCGCCGCAAGCTGATCGAGGCCGCCAATGCGATGAATATCCCGAACGCAAAGGTCGGCATGGTCGGCGATCGGCTGCTGACGGACGTGGTCGGCGGTAACCGCCTCGGCATGTACACCATACTCGTCAAGCCAATGGTTGCACCGGGGGCCCTCCCCCGCGAGTCGAGCATCCATGCTTTCGAGCTGTGGCTCTCCAATTTGTTCGTCCGCAAAGACTAGCCCGAGTCCCAGACTGCTGTTCTTCAAACATTTGCTCGCATCACAACCGTCTCCCATCTCGCGCTTCGACCTCGCGTCCCAATTTCGCAACAAGCTCAGCACGCACGCAGTTTGCACCTCGTTACGCGAGCCGGAGCTGCGGCTTGCCGCAACATTGCCAAAATCGCGCCTTTTTTTTGCCGGATTATCAGCACAATGACGGCGATCGCGATCGGAGACGTTGCGTTACTTAACTTTGTGAAGCTTCGCCTGTCTTCGTGGGCGGAAATATAAAGAAAACATGAGCGAGGTGTCGTCCGAGGAAGATCTCTGCCATATTGTTATTAATTCACGACCAGGCCAACCATATATATAGGCCGTCATCCTCTGAATACCGGGCCCGACGTGGCTTGCATTAATGAGGTCGCTCATCATATATAAAGACCTCAAGTTTCAAAAGTAAAATAAAAGATCCAAGCGGGGAGGTCTACAGCGTGAGCGTACTGCGAGCGCGTTGTAGGGCTCCCCGTCTGGCTTTTGGAGAGGCGATCGCGACCCCGTCTGCGCCATCGCCTCGGGATCGCTACTTTGCTTCCGGCTTGAAGTCGAGTGAGACGGAGTTGATGCAGTAGCGCTGACCCGTCGGGCGCGGCCCATCGCTAAAGACGTGGCCGAGATGCGCCCCGCAGTTGTCGCACAACACTTCCGTGCGAATCATAAACAGGCTGAAATCGCGCTTCTCGGCGATCGCACCTTTGCCAACGGGCGCGTAGAAGCTCGGCCAGCCCGTGCCCGAGTCGAACTTCGTCTCGGACGAGAAGAGCGGCGCACCGCAGCAAATGCAGGTGTACGTGCCTGCGGTCTTACTGTTGTGGAAGCGACCGGTGAAAGCGCGTTCGGTTCCTTTTTTGCGAGTAACGCGGAACTGCTCTTCGGTAAGCTGCTCGCGCCATTCTGCTTCCGTTTTCTGTACTTTCGGCATGGGTTGTTCTTGCAGTCTGTGGATGTATTTGCGGGATTTTTCGGTGGCAAACGTGCGAAAGCTTGATCGCATTTGCCTGACGACCCTATTGTTGCGTTTTGTGTAGGGGGGATTGCAAGGGCGGAACCTGATTGACTGACGAAAAGTTGAGACTAAATGGCTGAACCCCTTACCGTACAAGCAACTCAAGACTTAGAGGATTATATGCTCCGTAAGCCAACACAACGAGTCAAGTACACAATCGCTGAAATCCCTATGCAGCCAAGGTTTGAGCTAGAGGTGAGAATAGGCTACACGCTTTGCTTAGCAAGCAATTCAGAAGTTTTGTCAGTCAATCAATCAGCGCTCTACCTCACGGCTCAAGGGGTTGAAGTGGTCGAGTCCGACTAGCGTCGTCGTGTTGACCCCCACTGGTTTCGGGGCAACAGCTACTTTCGCATTGGCTGGGATTGGGTCACGACTGCTCTCTAGCAAGGCTGGCGATTGATTCGAGCCGCTTCCTTCTCTTCCTCTCGCGACCCCGAACCGGCGATGGCCTCTCGGCGTCAGCACGAGGCCAGGTCGTACGGTCTCGAATTTCGCTGTCGCACTTTTCGCTACCCTCCTGACTGATTTTTATCCGTCAACTGGCTGTAACGCCTGCTACGTTAAGGTTTCATTTTTGTCAGTCAATCAGGGGCGTTGGCGCTTCCCAACAGAACCTCAACTATTGGCTTGCCTTAACTATTGGCTTGCCTTACTTAATTTAAGCGGAGAACAGTTTTGAAGCCTATCTCCCCACCATAGTATTCACAGACGTATATCTCTGGATCCTTATTTGGTAAAAGCGCCCGCCCTGCTTGTACTGCGACCGAAACCGGCACAGCTGGCAGGATATAAATCTTGCAATCTTTACCATGCTCTTTTTGAATTCTATTAAGAAGATCTCGATACGAGTAAGCAAAATTTTCCAGCGACTTTCGGGAACTCATACAATGTGGAGAAGGGTTGGGAATAGTGATCTGATAAACGTTTGCATCTTCCCATTCCTCCTGATGATATTTATCTTCAGAAATAAAATCGCTAATTTCTAGCTTCAAAAGAATTGTTTTTGAATCCCTCTTTTTCTCATGCCTGATGATGTAAGAGAGTTCTTTTTCATCTTTCCACGACCAAGTAGAGTCAGTTTTTTTGATATCTCTATGCGACTGGTATATGTCAGTAGGAACCGTGTCGCCAATACATTTTCCTAAGTACATCAGTAGTGGCATCGGTGCTATGGCAAACACAGATATATGTTTAACTACTTGGTCATCAATTCCTTCTTCAAGCGCTCTCTGGATTTTTCGCTCGATCTTATTTTTTGCGAATGCCATCCACTGATCATAAGGAACTCGTTTGTCAAAATCAGAATCTTTGATCCTAATCCCCTTTAGATCTACTGGATATCGAGGAAGCATGGCTGCCCTCACCGTCTCAAGACTGATGGGGACTTGTCGATCTCCTATATTTACAGTGAACATAAGTATAGTCGATTCGTGTATTTCTCCTGTATAGCTTGTCTGTATTTCTATTCTATTTTCATGCTCTTTTTTCCAAGCTTGTAGTAGTGACGCCGAGTACAGCTCGGGGTTGTCGTCAATTTCTTTGTGGCACTTTTTGCACAAAAGCATTAAGTTTTTAAAGTCTACTTGCGCGTCTTCTGAGTCTTGATTTCCTCTCGGGCCGTCCTCGCTAGAAGCGATGATGTGTGCCACATCAGCAAAGTTTCCTTCACTCAAAGTTAAGCCATTACGCCATACATACTCATTACATCCCTTAAATTCACAGCGGCCAGCAGATGCTACCCACAGACGTAATCTGACAGCTTCAGGAATAGACTTACGTTTTGACATTTTGATTACCCTGGGAAATCCTCACCAAACACGGTTCTCAAGTGCGAACAAGCTGCTTCCGCATCTGATTGTGATGCAGATAGAAGTGAGTTATGGAGGGTGATTAGTTTCTCTTTTAGGAGAAACTTTTGATTCGCAGTCATTTTCTCAAACAAGTCATTATAAGGTTTGACAGGCAAGTGGACTGTGATTTCATTTCCATTGAATCTCTGAATCATACTCTCTACAACGCATTGCAATGCGGACAGGTCGTCATAGTGGGTTTTAAAGTCTGAGGATCAAAGATTGTTCCGCGATGAAACACCTCATAGCAGATAGCAGTCATTGCAATGCCCGTTGGTTTCCCGTTTGCTGTTGAGTTAAAGGAATAATCTTTCCATCTCTTCAAGTAACGAATAATGCGACGAAACTGAGATCTATCTCCTTCTGAGAATTTTGACTTTATCAGTTTTTTTAGGAGGAAAGGATCCGACTCCTCCCAGATTTTCTTGCTTTCGAGCGATCCAGGATATCCTTTTGCGATAAATAGCTCTTTTTTCTGGGTATAAGAAGCATACTCAGTTGCATAGATAGCGAGATCGACGTGAAAAAATTCTGTCTGATTTAAAAAGTACTGCACTCTCACGCATGGTCTTTTCATCTCAACTGTTCTTGTGCTTCTTTGCAGAGCTTGACAGATCCACCCTTTGACTTGAACTGGCTGATACTCACTTCTGGTGAAGTCAAAGATAATGCCTACGTCAATGTCATAGTCACCATCAGCAAGTGGCTCTACTCCGGTTGCTAAGGCGTAACTTCCTTGGTTTAGGTACGTGAAACTAGGGGGCTTGCCTGAGAAAATATTTTTTAGTCCTGCTTGTAAATCATGGAGTAGCAAGTCTCTTTTCTCTCGTAGTGGCTCGCTCCCTTCAAAATCAATCTTGATACGATCGTGAAATTCTAGAAATTTAGATTGTAAGCTCATAAGCAATCCTAGCTTTTGTGACGCTGACTTCTTGGAGCAACTAGTACTCCGCCACCGTGAATTTGATAGCTTGCGATTCCTGCTGCCAAGTTGTGCAGACGAGGCGAGTAGAGTCGGCCTATCAAAATCAGAGAGGTGGAGTACTAGTTCTTGATAGTTATAGGATTAAGGAGTTTAGACTCGGCTTTGTTTGCAATACCTAACATTCTATTTACGACGGCTAGAAATTTCATCACAACCAGATGGAGAGGCAGGATGAGCGATAGCTCACTCCGCCGCCAAACGTGATTCAAGTCGCCTGCGCGATCATCTGAATCGCCTTCGGCATCCACCGCCGGGTCGAACCCACTGAAATCCCAAGAGTTCGGGTCGCGACCCCTAACCGGCGATGGCCTCTCGGCGTCAGCACGAGGCCAGATCGTACGGTCTCGAATTTCGCTGTCGCACTTTTCGCTACCCTCCTGACCGATTTTTATCCGTCAACTGACTGTAACGCTTGCTACGTCAAGGTTTCATTTTTGTCAGTCAATCAGGGGCGGAACTCACGAATTTTTCTCAGGCGCTACGATCTCGTCTAAATTAGTTCGTCCGTCGCGCTTGCCAAGATCGATCGTCCCTAGCCGGATCGAAACAATGGATATTCCCACGACTCTGACCCGTAACGACGCCCAGCGCTTTTTGCTTAAAGCCGGGTTTACCGACGGCACGCTGCCTTACCCGCAGCTCCGCCAAGCCCTCGCGATCGTTGCCGAGCACTGCGACTACCAGATCTTCGGGGTCTGCGCCGGTGATGGCGTGGCGGCAATCCGAGCGCTGCACGCCTACACCGACGCCCTCGGCTACGATCGCCCGCCCGAGCTCGCGCCGATCGCCGAAGCGGCCTACATCAAATACAACCCGAAAACTGACCTCTGCTATATCAATCCCTACGAGGGCAACGAGCGCGGCGTTTTGGTGTCCTGTCAGTCGGTGTACGACACTGGGATTCGCGACATTTACGGTCATCTGCCGCTGGATTTGTTCGACGACCTTCCGGATGCGACGTAGCGCCTGCTTCCCGGATCTCGACGACCTCGATCGAGCGGGGGGTAAGCTAGGAGGGCCTCAAAGTGACGTGCAAGTGGCGTGAAAACTTTAGCGGAACGGGTGATGACAGAGCGGGTTGCGATTCTCGGCTGTGGCTACGTGGGGACGGCGCTAGCGAAGCACTGGCGATCGCGCGATATGCAGGTGACGGCGACCGCGACTACGCCGGAGCGCCTGGAAGCCCTGGCGGAGATCTCCGATCGCGCGATCGTCGTCAACAGTCAAAACCTCGACGCCTTGCGCGACCTGGTGCGCGACACTGAAACCCTAATCGTCAGCATCGCCTCGAAGCGCGTTCAGCCCTACGATGTCACCTACCTGGGCACGGCGAAAAATCTGGCGCAGGTGCTGAGCGAGCTGGACGTGGAAGGCGAACCGGGCAGTGCGGCCAATCCGCTACGACAAGTGATTTACACCAGCAGCTGCGGGGTCTACGGCGATCGCAGTGGTGAGTGGGTGCGCGAAAGCGACGCGGTCGATCCCGAAGGCGAGAATCAAAAAATATTGGCGCAGGCAGAAGCAACGATACTTGGCACGGCGCTGAGTGCGGCGAGCGCCGAGCGCAAAGCTTGCGTGTTGCGCCTCGGCGGCATCTACGGGCCCGATCGCGAAATTTCGCGCATTTATAAGAAAGCCGCCGGAACCACCCGGCCCGGTGACGGCCTCCATCCGACCAACTGGATTCACCGCGACGATATCGTCGGTGCGATCGACATTGCTCGCAGCAACCGCCTCAGCGGTATCTTCAACGTCGTCGATGATGACTGGATGTCGAATCGCGAGCTGCTCGATCGCGTTTGCGCGCACTATGGCTGGGAGCCCGTGACCTGGGACGCCTCGCGTCCGGCGCGCCGCTCTTACAATGCCAAAGTCTCCAACGAAAAAATTAAGGCGGCGGGCTTGAGCCTGCGCTATCCCAAGCGCATCCTGTAGACCCGTTTTTCGCACGATCGCGCCTTTGCCAACTGCATACTCGACCTATGGAAACTCGCAACCCCAACACTGCGACCCTATCTGCCGAGCCCCAGTTCTATGTCTGGGACGGTCATCGCTGCGCTTATGAAGTTTGTAGGCCGGAGAATGCCAGCGGGATGCCGATCGTCTCGCTGCACCCGATCGGTGTCGGCCTGACGCGACAGTTTTGGGCGCGCTTCAGCCGGGAGTGGTGCGATCGCGGCTACCGCAACCCGCTCTACCACCCCGATCTTCTGGGCAACGGCGACAGCGACTTGCCCTGCTTGCCCTACTCGCCCACGGACTGGGCGGCGCAGATCGCCCGCTTCATCGAAACGGAAATTGGCGAACCCGTTGTCTTGCTTTCCCAGGGTGCGTCGTTCCCGATCGCCGTCGAACTCGCGAAAGCGCACTCCGATCGCATCAACGCAATCGTCCTGTCGGGGCCACCGGCCTGGGGCGTGATGACCCAGGCCGCCAACCCGACCCAGCAGAACCTGAACTGGAAGCTGTTTTTCAATACGATTCTCGGCAGCTGGTTCTATCGCTACGCCCGCACTGATGGATTCCTGCGATCGTTTTCCATCAAGCAGCTTTTCGATAAAGCCGATGATGTGGACCGTGAGTGGATGGAGATGCTGCGCGCCCACTCGCGCGATATCGACACCCGCCACGCCGTCCTTTCGTTTCTCGCAGGATTCTGGCGGCGCGACTACACCGAAGACCTGGAAAGCCTGACGCAGCCGACCCTCGCGATCTTCGGCGAAGGCGCGTCGAGCATCAGCAAGCGCGGAAAAACCGACCCCGCCGAAAAGCGCGTCAAGGACTACCTCGCTTATATCCCCCACGCCCAGGCGCAAATTGTCCCCGGTCGCAACGTGCTGCCCTATGAATCGACGACGGAATTTGTAGAAGCCACGGCGGCATTCTTCGGGCGTCAAAATCTGCTCGCAAAGTAGTCTCAGTTTCTCTGTTAGAGCGACATGGACGGGACACAAATCCCCATCGGCCAGACGGCGGCCACCACCTTTCTCGAAGCCGCGATCGCCTGCGATCGCGTCGCACCCGCCTACCTCTTCGCAGGGCCGGAGGGCGTCGGACGGGCGATCGCGGCACGCTACTTCGCACGGCGACTCCTCGGCGATCGCCACCAGCTCGCCAACCACCCCGACTTGCTTTGGATCGAGCCTACCTATCTCCATAACGGCCAGCTTTACACCGTCGCCGAAGCCGAAGACAAAGGACTCAAACGCAAAACCTCGCCGCAAATCCGCCTCGAACAGGTGCGCGCGATCGCCCGCTTCCTCAGCCGCCCGCCGCTCCAAGCCGATCGCAGCCTCGTCATCATCGATCGCGCTGAGACGATGGCCGAAGCCGCCGCCAATGGCTTGCTCAAGACCCTCGAAGAACCCGGGCGCGCCACTTTAATACTGATCGCCCCGTCCGCTGAATCGCTGCTCCCGACTCTCGTATCCCGCTGCCAGCGTCTGCCGTTCTACCGCCTTTCACCAGAAGACCTAGCCCGCGTCCTCACTAACTGCGGCTACGATGAAATCTTGCAGCAGCCCGCCATTATCGCCGCTTCCCAGGGCAGTCCTGGCGCGGCGATCGCCTCCTGGGAACGCCTGCAAGATATCCCTGCCGATACGCTCGATCGGGCGACCCAGCCGCCGCGATCGCTCCGCGCCGCCCTCGAACTCGCCCGTGAAATCGCCAAAACCTTCGAGACGCCCGATCAGATTTGGCTGATCGAATACCTGCAAAATGCTTACTGGCAGAAACGAGGCGTTGCGGCATACCCCGCGATCGAGCGGCTCGACCTCGCCCGCAAACACCTCCAAGCCTTCGTCCAGCCACGCCTCGTCTGGGAAGTCGCCCTCATCGATATCACCAAGTCCCTGCGCTAGCGATCGCCCCGAATCATAAGCCAAGAGAATATCAAAGAAAACGAAAAGAAGCCGCTACGAGACTTTACACGGCGTTACAAAATCGCTAACATTGAGCTATCAATACAAAAGCAAACGTGTTGGCAAGTCGGATTTCCGACAAGTCGAGACAACCGCA
>CALCCD010000012.1 GCA_937899645.1 uncultured cyanobacterium
CCCGAGGCAAGCTTTCCTCCATTTACCCGAAGATTAAAAGCTGACGCTGCACTAGATTAGTTAGATCTAAATTTAGTTGGATCTAAATCTATATAGCCGCAATGGCTAGTCGATCGTCCAGTTGACTTCTTCCTGGGATTCCCGACGCTGCTGTTCGAGGTATTCCTTGCCCAGCGCCGAAATCGGCTGCATGCGCTGCTGACTGGAGTTGGTGCGCTTGCGTTTGGCGCGCTGCTCGGGAACGATGACGCGTTCGACGAGGAAATCGAGGGTTTTGCGCCGTACCCAGCCGCGATCGATCAAAATCTCCGAAAAGGCTTTGCCCGTCATCTGGCGGTCGTACTCCAACACCGGAAGCTGCGCCCGATCGATCAAGCCGGACTCGATTAGGTACACCAGCAGACGCTTCTCTCCCACCCGCTCTTCGTGGGTCTTCTCGTTCGCCTCTTCCGGCGTGGTGAGGGTGGTGATGTCTTGAGAACTCATAGTCGTGGTCTCCCTTTCGTTCGTTCGCACGTCGCCAGAGCGGCGGGGCGTGAATCTGTTGCTTCTGGCTATGATGCCTGCGTATTTCTGCTGCTTGCGTGTTTGTAATAGCCGAGCATAACAGAGAGAGACTCCGTACAACCACGAATATCCAAGGATTTCTCCAGATTTGAACGTTCCATAACACTCAAACAGCCTCAGAATGCACGCAGACGATCGCCATGTGACGCTTCATTAACCGCAACCTACCAGTTGCAAACCGGCATATCCGGATAAATACACTAGAGAAATTACGTATGCGCTCCTGCCCCGATCGCAGGCAACATTGCCATGACCGCCCAGCGTTTGCTTCGCTTTTACCGTTCGCGTTCCGTCCGCATGTTGCTGCCGATCGCGGCCTTGCTCTGCATGTGTGCCGCGCCCGTCCGCGCCGAGCTGTTCGACAGCGCCCTCGATCGCCTGCCCGTCGCCGAGCGGGTCGCCCTACGCGAGGGTGAAGCCACCGTCAGCGAAGCGGACGGCATCTACACCTCGCGTATCTTGCTCGAAGAGGCGTCTGCGGCTCAGGTCTGGGACGTGTTGACGGACTACGAGGGCAGCGTCAATTACGCGCCCAATCTGGTGTCGAGTACGGTGCTAGAGCGCGACGGCAACCGCTCGATCGTCGAGCAGGTCAGCGAGCGCCAGGTGCTCTTTCTGACGTTCCGATCGCGAATTCGCACGGAAAACATCGCCTCCAATAACCGCCGCATCGACTTTCGCGCGATCGATGGCGATTTTCCGACCCTGGACGGCTACTGGGAAATCGAAGCGATCGCGCCCTTCGCCGGTGCGGAGCCCACCGCCATCCTTATCGAGCAGCAGGTGGAAGCCGTGCCGCCCGATGGCGTGCCGATCGATATCTTCCGCGATGCGTTCCAAAGCTCGCTGGCCGACCTGATGCAGGCACTGAAGGGAGAGATCGAGCGGCGGGCGGCGGGATAGGAGCCGGTTGGTGAACGATCGAAAGTGGAGCGCAGGATCTGCCGCCGCGCGGGGCTATCGCTAAAATTAGGCTTGTCACGCTCAAACCGGCCACTCTGCCATCTGCCAATGCCCACAGAATCTCCAGCGTCCGACAGCAATATCCGGCTCGAAGCGAGCTGGAAAGCGGTACTCGCCGACCAGTTCGCGACGCCCCACATGCTAGCGCTCAAGACATTCCTTCAGGCTCAAAAGGCGGCGGGCAAAGAGATTTATCCGCGCGGCTCGCTCATCTTTAACGCGATGGACAGCACGCCGTTCGATCGCGTTAAAGTCGTTATCCTCGGCCAAGACCCTTACCACGGGCCGGGGCAGGCGCACGGGCTGAGTTTTTCTGTGCCGATGGGCGTCGCGCCGCCGCCATCGCTGGTCAATATGTTCAGAGAGATTCAGCAAGACTTGGGCATCGAGCCGCCGAATCACGGCTGTCTGGAGAGCTGGGCAGCGCAGGGAGTGCTGCTGCTCAACAGCGTGCTGACGGTGGAGCGCGGGCAGGCCGCCTCCCATAAGGGTCAGGGCTGGGAGACCTTCACGGACGCGATTATCGGCGCGCTCGATCGCGGTCGCGAAAACCTGGTGTTTATGCTCTGGGGCAGCTACGCGCAGAAAAAGGGCAAATACATCAACCGCGATCGCCACCTGGTGCTGACCTCGCCGCACCCTTCACCGCTATCCGCTCATCGCGGCTTTTTTGGCAACGGCCACTTCTCCAAGACCAATGCCTACTTGCAGCAACACGGCGTCGAGCCGATTTCCTGGGCGCTGCCGTAGCGCTGCGGGCAGGGCTGATTTCGATCCGATCGGCTCCCACCGAAAGAACACTGCCAGGGCGTCGAGAAGCACGGCGCTTACTCGGAAGGTTCGTCAAAGGTGGCCCGATCGCCCTTTCCCGAGCGTTCGATTAAACCCTGGGGGCTGAGCCGATCGAGCATGGCGCGAAACTCCTGGCGCTCGGCCTCGTCGGCTTCGCGATCGACAGGAATCGAGGCGTCGGCCACGACTTCCTCGACCACCCAAATCGGCGCTTCCAGCCGCAGCGCCAGAGCGATCGCGTCGCTCGGTCGGGCGTCGAGTTCGCGGGTTTCGTCGCCAAAGGTCAGCTTCAACGTGGCAAAAAACGTATTGTCCTCGAGGGCGTGAACGATCACGCGATCGAGATCCATCTCCCACGCATCGAGCAAATTTGCCATCAGATCGTGAGTCATCGGTCGCGGCGGCGTTTGATCTTCGAGGACGCTAACGATCGCGCGCGCCTGCTCCTGGGAGATATAAATCGGAATGGCACGGCGGTCGGACTCATCTCGGAGGAGCACGATCGGGCTGCGTCGAGCGGCATCGAGGGCGATACCTGCGACCTTCATCTCTATCATGGGGAGCCTCGCTCTCAAGAGGGGGGATAGGGCGTTGCCAGCCAGTGCCGCACGCGGGACTCTGTGGGAGACTACTTAGCACGCCATGTAGAACTAGTATGCCGCGATCGTCGACCGATCGAGCGCTCTGCAACCGTCAGGTTTTCACGCAGGCGCGTCGCCGGGATCGATCCACCACCACCGTGCCGCCACGGCACCGCACCCCATGTTTACCGGACTCGTCCGCGCGATCGCCACGATCGAACGCTTCGACCGCCAGAACCTAGAACTCCGCTACAGCGCCGGAGATGTCGCCGCAATCCACAACGACCTCGAAATCGGCGACAGCGTCGCGGTCGATGGCGTCTGCCTGACCGTCGAGCAGATTTTGGCCGAAGGCTTCGTCGTCTCGGTCTCGCCGGAAACCCTCGATCGCAGCACCCTGGGCAAGCGGGTTGGCGGCAGCAACGTCAGCCCTAGCCGCCGCCACGTCAACCTCGAGCCGTCCCTCAGAGCAGGCAGCAAAGTCGGCGGTCACTTCGTCACCGGCCACGTGGACGGCCTCGGCACGCTGGTTTCCTCCGCGCTAAACGCCAACTCCTGGGAGATGCGCTTTTCGACCGCCGCAAGCGACGATCGCCCGCAAACCGTCGCGCGCTACATCGTCCCCAAGGGCAGCATCGCCATCAACGGCATCAGCCTGACGATCGCCAGTTGCGACGCCGCCGGAAGCTGGTTCGAGGTCGCCGTAATTCCTCACACCTACGCGGAAACCAACCTCAACGAACTGCAGCCCGGTACGGCGGTCAACCTCGAGGCCGATATCCTCGGTAAGTATGTCGAGCGCCTGGTTGGCGGCGCACATCACTCTGCCAACGACGCCGCAACCGTCAGCGATGTTTCCATCGATTTCCTACAAGAGCACGGCTATGGCTAAATCTTTCGGACAGAAATCTGGTTTCTCTGGAGTTGGCGATTAAGCCGACTTGACGATCGCGCCAAACTCCGCCAGCACTCGCGCGTGGTTCCGCAGCAAACCCAGCAGATTCAAACGGTTCGACCGCACTGCCGGATCTTCATCCATCACCAGCACGCTATTCTCCCCATCGAAAAACTCCGCCACCGTCGGCGCGCCGTCCGCCAGCGCATCGACCAACAGGCGGTAGTTTCGCTCCGATCGCGCCGTCTGCGTCTTCGGCAGTAGCGCCGCCAGCACGTCAAAGAATGCCTGCTCGGCGGGCGACTGGAACAGCGCCGCATCCACTACCGCCGCCGGGTCGAGCGCGTCCGTGCCCAAGTCGCCCTTCTTCGACAGCTTCGCGGATCGGTTGACCGTCGCGTAGATCGTCGCCAGCGTGCCGTCCGTGCGGATGCTCTGCAAAAACAGCGCCCGATCGCGCGTATCCAGCAGATCGGCCAACGCTCGCTCGCGATATTCCGCGTCGTCCTCGCCCAGCACCGCGTTTACCAAGTCGTAATCCACGCCGCGATCGTCCTGAAGCAAAGTCTGCACCCGCTGGAGGAAAAATGCCTCTAGCTGTCCGAGCAGCTCGGGAGCCGCGTCGGGATGCGCCGCCCGGAAGTCCGCCACGCACTCGTTTAGCACCGCGCCCAGATCGAACTTCAGGTTCGCCGCCCAGACGATATTAACGATCGCCGTCGCCGCGCGGCGCAGCGCGTAAGGGTCGGACGAGCCCGTCGGCAGCATCCCCAGCCCGAAAATCGACACTAGCGTATCGAGGCGATCGGCGATGCCCACAACCTGTCCGGCCACGCTCTGGGGCAGGTCGTCATCGGCGCTGCGGGGCAGATAATGCTCGACGATCGCGGTCGCGACTTCCGGCGTCTCACCGCTGACCGTCGCGTACTTCTCGCCCATAATGCCCTGGAGTTCTGGGAACTCGTAGACCATTTGGCTCACGAGATCGGCCTTGCAGAGCAGCGACGCGCGGGCGATCGCCTGCTTGTCCGCATCCGCCAGACCGAGTCGTTCGGCCAACCGCGCCGCGATCGCCGTAAAGCGCTCGACCTTATCTTTCACCGTGCCCAGATCTTCCTGGAACGTAATCGTCTCCAGCTCCGGCACGAACGTCTCCAGTGGCTGTTCGCAGTCCGCCTTATAGAAAAATTCGCCGTCCGCCAGCCGCGCCCGAATCACGCGCTGATTGCCGAGCGCGATCGTCTCCGACTGCCTCGGATCGCCATTGGAGATCGTGATGAACTTAGGCAACAGCTCCGGACGATCTGCCGACGCCCGCACTGGGAAATAGCGCTGGTGCGAGACCATCACCGTCGTAATCACCTCCGGCGGCAGCGCCGAAAAACGCTCCTCGAAGCTGCCCAGCACTGCCGTCGGCCACTCCACCAGATTGACCACCTCTGCCAATAGTTTGTCGTCGATCTCCGCAACGCCGCCCGCTCGCTCGCCCACCGCGATCGTCTGTTCGCGGATTGCCGCTTCCCGCACGCTCGGATCGACCTCCACAAAAGCTTTCTGCAGCGTGCTGCGGTAGTCCAACGCCGACGCGATCGTCACCGGCTCGGGATGCAGCACCCGGTGGCCGCGCGAAACGCGATCGCTGTTCACCACGTCCGATCCGCTCTCGATCGTCAGCGGCAGCACGTCCCCATCGAGCAGTGCCACCAGCCAGCGCACCGGACGCGGAAAACGCAGCTCGCCATCCGCCCAGCGCATAAACCGCTTGCCCTCGAGCTTGAAAATCCAGCTCGGAATCAGCTCCGTAAGAATTTCCGCCGTGGCGCGACCGGGGATCTGCTTGTTGATAAAGATAAATTCGCCTTTGGGCGTATCGCGAATCTCGAAGTCGTCGATTGAGATACCCTGGCTGCGCGCAAAGCCCTCGGCGGCCTTCGTCGGCTGACCGTCTCGGAACGCCGCCTTCACCGGCGGGCCTTTAATTTCTTCGTCGCGATCGGCCTGCTTCTCCGGGAGCCCGCCCAGTACGATCGACAATCGGCGCGGCGTCCCGTAAATTTCAATGGACTCCGGGGAAATTGAAGCGTCCGCCAAGCTCGCCGGAACGCGATCGCGCCATTGCGCCAGTGCGCCATCCACAAAGCTTGCGGGCAGATCCTCCGTCCCGACTTCCAACAAAAATGCAGGCATGGCCTTTTGTGACTTAAAAACTCTAAAACGATATCCCTAGCGGCTTCCGAAGCCTTGAGCCATAACAGTCTACCCCGTGGATTCGCGTCGATCGTCATTCACTCGCGAACTCTCCGAAATGCGCACGAGCTGACTCGACCTAATCCCGACACGCAATCCGGAAAGATGTAGAGTTTCCAATGTTTTTGGCTGGATGGGCTCTCGAACACCTATTTTTTGAGAGCCTCACGATTGATCAGTAAGAGACTTTCATCTGATGAGTCCGTCTAATCGCACGTGAGGTATTAAAGCCTGATATGCCCGATCTGAAGTAATTAGGTCACGATAATGTTGAATGTCAACTGTGTACTGGACTGGGTTCCAAAGAATGGTGGCTACCGACTTTGGAAGTTCGATCCCTACAG
>CALCCD010000013.1 GCA_937899645.1 uncultured cyanobacterium
AACTGGCTGGAACGCCTGCTACGTCAAGGTTTCATTTTTGTCAGTCAATCAGCCGTAAAGACATATTTAGAAGTGTGTTTACACGTAACTGCTTCTTTCAAGCTGGTTTCAGATTTTCGCGCCATTGGAGGGCGACTGAGATCGGGAGTTAGATCGCTTTTCGCGTGCTTTTCGTCTGCCTTCGATCGGGAGAGCAGCGGCAAACTAAGGCTTGTTGTTAAGCGTCGAGGGCGGCAGCTCTGCGCCGGGAGGATAGTACAGCTCCTCATGTAACTGCCAGCCCGTCTGCTCTTGAACGTAGGCGTGGGTGCTGCACCCGAGTTCTCGCGCGGTTCTCGCAACATCGCGATAGTTCATGCCTAGCGACTCGCACAGTTCTCGCTGGCGCAACCCTTTGGAGGGTTTCGGCACGGCGCTTTCGTTGAGTTTGGGGTCGCTCATCGGCAGAAATCTCGTGTGGGTCTGGGGCTGTGGGGTCTGGTGCTGCGGGAGCTGAGGGCTGAAAGCGGCCCGTGCTTCAGTTTGCGGCCAAGCCCGCCTGCCTAGTTCACGATTGGGCCTCTGCTCTGAAATTCTAGACCCGGTCGCGCGGATCCCGGCCCGGAAGTTATTGCGATTAAATTTCAGGTATGATAACTAGACCTTGATGACATCTGAAGTCAACAAGAGAATCTTCAGTCCGCTCGCGCGGCTTTGAGGGTTCTTTTTTTTGGGGACGATTGCCCCCAGTGGCCGAAGACTGGGCAAGAGCAACAGTTTTTGTGAGATCGGAGGCAAAATCGGCGGCCAAATTTGCAGCAGGGGGCAAGCCGCAAAACCGCGACTTTTCAAGCCTTTCGGCATCGGCGCACCGACCGAGTCAGCCCCTTCACATTCCGCAACGATTTTATTGCCAGATTTTTTTAAATGTGGTCACATCAGTTAATGAGACAAGCATTCAATAATGTTTGCTGATGCTTGAGATTAGGGATTCGGCGGAGTTTCGCCAATCTTCGATTTCGCATTTGCCAACAGCTACTAATTCACTAAAACAGAGCGAGGAATCGCGAGGTATGGACGGACTCTTTTGGACTCCACTCATGCGATCGCTGGGCTGGTCTTTTGAGGCTACGCCGGAAGCGGGCGCACCCTTGCTGGCGGGGAATATCCGCTTCAAGGATCTCTCGGGGCGCTTGCTGGGCGCACACGTGGCTCACGCCGGACTGATCGTGCTGTGGGCGGGAGCAATGACCCTGTTCGAGCTCGGGCGGTTCGACGCCAGCCTGCCGATGTACGAGCAGAATTTGATCTTGCTGCCGCACCTGGCGACGCTGGGCATTGGGGTAGATGCGAGCGGCGCGGTGGTAGATACCTACCCCTACTACGCGATCGCAATGGTTCACCTGATTAGCTCGGCGGTGTTGGGCGCAGGTGGGATGTATCACGCAGTACTCGGCCCCGAGAAGCTCGACCTGAAAGGCTTCGGCTACGACTGGAAAGACGGCGGCAAGATGACCACCATCCTTGGCTCGCACCTGGTGATGCTGGGGCTGGGCGCGCTGTTGTTGGTACTGAAGGCCACCCAGTACGGCGGTGTTTACGACCCAGTGGCCGAGCAGGTGCGACTAATCGATCCCAACCTCGATCCCGGTCGCATTTTCGGCTATTTGTTTGGCATCGGCCCGAACGGCTGGACGATTACCGGCATGGCCAGCGTGGACAACATGGAGGACATCATCGGCGGTCACGTTTGGGTCGGCGCACTCTGCATTATTGGGGGCATTTTCCATATCGTCACCAAGCCGATGGGCTGGGCCAAGCAACGCCTGGTGTGGTCGGGCGAAGCGTACCTGTCCTACAGCCTTGGCGCGCTGGCGATCGCGGGATTCAGCGTGGCGGTATTCGTCTCGGTAAACACCGTGGCTTACCCGACGGCTTTTTACGGTCCGCTGGCGGGTACGGAAGAGTCGATTCGCACGGCGCTGTCGTCGGTTCACGCCACCCTTGGATTCCTGGCGCTACTCGGGCACCTCTGGCACGCTTACCGGGCGATAAACGCTTCGGTCGGCAGCACCAAAGATACGCTGTTTGACTTCGTATTTTTCGACGAGTCCGAACAGCAGCGCGCGCTTTAAAAGCTCCTGCATTTCGTGCAGATTCGTAACGTACGGTGCTTTTTTCTCAACGCTTTTGTCGCGTTTTCGTAACTTTTCTGTAAGTTTTTTCTCGCATTCGGGGTCTGCGCGTCATATTGACCAAAGCGGTGAGATCTCGCTGGCGCACGCTATCTGCGGGCGCTCCGACCTTCTGGCAATACGTCGCGTCGGTTCCGAATTTTGCAAGAACCCCTCTGCAAAACCCCTTGTAACAGGACTCTCTTTGCTATGGCGATCGCCACAGAACCTCTTTCTTCAATTCCTTGGCGAGCGGGTAATGCCCGTCTCGTCGATCTTTCCGGTAAGCTGCTCGGGGCGCACGTCGCCCATGCCGGCCTGATCGTGCTCTGGGCGGGGGCTTTCACCCTGTTCGAGCTGAGCAACTTCGATCCGTCTCTACCGATGTACGAGCAAGGCCTGATCCTGCTGCCGAACCTGGCGCGACTGGGTATCGGCATCGGCCCAGACGGCGCGATCGACACCTATCCGTACTTCGCGATCGGTGTCGTTCACTTGATTAGCTCCGCCGTTCTCGGCGCGGGCGGCATCTTCCACTCCATCAAAGGCCCCAACAAGCTCGAGGAGAAATTCCCGGCTTACGGCTACAGCTGGAAAGACACCAACAAGATGACCAATATTCTGGGCATCCACCTGGTGCTGCTGGGCATCGGCGCGCTGATGCTGGTAGCGAAGGCGATGTTCTTCGGTGGTGTCTACGATCCGGCGATCCACGCCACGCGCGTTATCGAAAGTCCCACCGCCAATCCCGCCACGATCTTTGGCTACTTCTTCGCACCGAAGAACCCGTTCTGGTTGGCTGGTGTCGATAGCCTCGAGGATGTGGTCGGCGGGCACCTCTGGATCGGCGTCACGCTGATTCTCGGTGGGCTCTGGCACATTTCCACTAAACCGCTGGGCTGGACGAAAAACCTGTTCGTCTGGTCGGGTGAAGCGTATCTGTCCTACAGCATCGGCGCGGTTAGCCTGATGGCCTTTGTGGCGACGCTATTCGTGTCGGTGAACTCGCTGGTGTTTCCTACCGAGTTTTTCGGCCCGACGCTGTATCTGTCCTTCGATCGCTTCCCGGTGTTCCTAAGTCCGGATGGCGTCAACACCAGTCGCGTTTGGCTGGCAAACGCCCACTTCTGGCTCGGCTTCTTCTTCCTGCAAGGCCACATTTTCCACGCGCTGCGGGCTGCGGGCTACAGCTTTAAGGAAGGTCGCGTACTCGAATCGACTCGTGGGGTTCTGGACTAATGACTGTTGCAAAATCTAATCCACTTAAGCCGCTTGGCTTTACGTCCGATACTGCCGATCCGAACGCCTTTGTGGCGAACTCGGTCGATCCCTACTCCTGGTGGGCGGGCAATTTTCGCTTCGTGGATCTGTCGGGCAAGCTGCTCGGCGCGCATATCGCCCACGCGGCGTTGATCGTCCTCTGGGCGGGCGCGATGACGTTCTTCGAGCTGTCTCGCCTCGATCCCAACCTGCCGATGTACGACCAGAACCTGATCCTGTTGCCGCACCTGGCGGCGCTGGGTATCGGGGTCGGTGAAGGCGGCGCGATCGTCAACACCTATCCGTTCTTCGCGATCGGTGCGGCGCACCTGGTCGCCTCCGCATTTTTGGGCGCGGGCGGGATTTACCACGCCGTTCTCGGCCCCGAGAAGCTGGACGTTAAAGGTTTCGGCTACGACTGGGAAGACGGTCGCAAGATGACCACGATTCTCGGTTCGCACCTGGTGCTGCTCGGTGCGGGCGCGCTGCTGCTGGTTATCAAGGCAACGAACGTTGGCGGTTTGTTCGATCCGGCGATCGGCGACGTTCGCCTCGTGACCGAACCGACTCTCAATCCCCTGCGCATCTTCGGCTATATCGTCGGCATTACGCCCGATGGCTGGACGCTGAAGGGCATGGCGGCGGTCAGCAACCTCGAGGACGTCGTCGGCGGCCACATTTGGATCGGCGCGATCTGCATCCTCGGTGGCGTTTGGCACATCGCGTCGGAGCCGACGCGCTGGGCGAAGGGTCTGTTCGTCTGGTCGGGCGAAGCGTACCTGGCCTATTCCCAAGCGGCGCTGGGCTACATGGGTATCTTTGCCGCCTACTTCGTGTGGGTGAACGGCACGGTGTACCCGGAAGCGTTCTACGGTCCGACGGAGCAGTACTTCTCCGAGGCGGGAACGATTACGCCACGTACTTGGTTGATGCTCTTCCAGCTGATCTTTGCCGGTCTGCTGCTGGCGGGCCACATCTGGCACGGTCTGCGATCGCGGGCGGTCGCGCTGGGCTTCAGCTTCAGCCAAATGCAGTTCAACATGGGCGCAGTTTACGGAGATCGCCAGTTCAACAGCCAGCCGCTGATGAGTGGCCTGGTGCAGCCGCCGATGGACGATCCGCAAATCGGAACGTTCGACACCGCCATTAGCGGCAGTCAACTGACCAAAACTTGGGTCAAAAATCTGCCGATCTACCGCGAAGGTCTCGCGCCGATCGCGCGTGGCTTAGAGATCGGCATGGCCCACGGCTACCTGCTGCTCGGCCCCTTCCTGAAGCTCGGCCCTCTGCGCGATACCGATGACGCGCTGCTGGCAGGCTTCGGTGGCGCGTCCGGACTGGTGGTCATCCTCAGCTTCTGCATGTTTATCTACGGTTTGGCGGTATTCCGCGGCCGTACGCAGCCGGTGGGCATCCTGCCGGACAACATGCAAACCCTCAAGGGCTGGAGCCTGTTTAACTCCGGCTTTATCGTCGGTGGTCTCGGTGGTGTTATCTTCGCCAGCTTTATTCTGCTGGAGATCGCACGCGCTGGAATCACGTCGATCGGCTAGACCAAATCGCACCAAATCGCACGACTGTTCTTCGCAGCCATGCGCGACGTATTGAAACCTTCGGGGTCCGAACCACTGCGACCGGCTAACGCCGCAAGCTTTCGATCGGGCCCCTGAGGTTTGCGTCAATCCCGATTCATTCGCAATTTAAGAAACTAACGATGGCACTTCCTCTTCTCAACTACCCCCCCAGCAGCCAAAACCAGCGAGTGAAAGGGTTTGAAGTCCCTGGTGACGAACAGCCCCGTCAGTATGCGCTCGAAGCTCCGTTCTCCGACTCGCAGGTGTCGGATGCGATCGCAGCGGCGTATCGCCAAATCTTTAACGAGCAGCAGTCGATCTCCTTCAACCGCCAGCCCGCCCTCGAATCGCAGCTACGCCAAGGCCGCATCACCGTGCGCGGCTTTATTCGCGGTCTGCTGCTGTCCGAGTCGTTCCAGCGGATGAACTTCGACACGAACAGCAACTACCGCTTCGCGGAGCTGTGCGTCCAGCGGGTGTTGGGCCGCGCGGTTTACAACGAGAAAGAGAAGCTCGCCTGGTCGATCGTCATTGCGACCAAGGGCGTTGTTGGCTTTGTGGACGAGCTACTGGCCACCGACGAGTATCTCGAAGCGTTCCGCGATGACACCGTGCCTTACCAGCGCCGCCGCATCTTGCCCCAGCGCGGCCAGGGCGAGCTGCCGTTTGCTCGGATGGCGCGCTACGACCGCAACCACCTCGAGCGGCTCTACAGCTCGGGGCAGCTGCGCAAGTTCGACAATGGCGTCGTCGATCGCTCTGCCACGGTGTACCGTCGTGCGGTGGTACTCACGTCGATTTCGGCGATCGTCTTCCTGCTAGCCACCCTCGCGGCAGCGATCGGCTAGAAGCCCTGCGCGGGTTTTGCGATCGCTTGTTGCTAGCCGACTCTGGCGGCGCGATTGTTGCCGATTTACGCAAATCGGCAGCGGTCGAGATCGTCAGGCGATCGCCCCGCTCCTCCCAGAACGTAAACACTTTCTGTAAAGACGCGATCGACAGACCGTGGGCTGGCCCGGTTCTAGAGAGTCAATGCTAAAGTAGTAGCGTTTTGCGGCGAGTTTATCGTCCGCTTTAAGTTCGACACAGTTTGACGCTTCTCCTATGACCCACTCAACCATTCAACGTGCTGGGCTCGGCCTGCTCTCGATCGCGGCCGTTTCACTCGCTGCTTGCGGACAAACCGCAGAGGGCGGCTACCCGCAGAATGCCGTTGATAACTTTACCGAGGGCTGTTTGGGTAGCGGCTTTGACTTCGCGGATGAAATTTGTTCCTGCACGATCGACAAGATTCAGGCGAACTACAGCTTCGATGAGTTCAAAGAGATGAACGAAGCGGTCAACGAGGGGGGCGAGCTGCCGATCGAGATGCTCCAGCTGACGGGTTCCTGCTACAGCGAAATTGCGGCCGAGAAGGGCGCGCCGCCGTATCCGGCCCAAGTGACCGACAATATCCTCGACGGCTGCATGGCAGGCAGCGACGGTAACGAGCAGGTTGCAGCGGCTTGCGCGTGCGGCGTCGAGCAAGTCCAGGAAACGTATACATTCTCGGAGTTTATGGCGATCGACCGGGCAGCGACCAGCGGCGAAGAGCCTCCGGCAGAGTTCCAAGAAATTTGGCAGACCTGTTTCGAGCAGGCAGGCTAGCTGACCGGCCTCGCTCGACCGATCGGATACCGAACTCGCGTTTGGAAACTTTGCCTCGCTCATCGTACGTCGGTGGGCGAGGTTGTCGATCGGGGCAGAGCAGCGCGAGTGGCGGTTTTCATTCCGTTCTGGCGTTGCAGAACACCGCGCTGAGTCTCGATAATATGTAGCAGGTCTCGTTTTAAATCTTTTGTTTCAGCTCTTTTAGCATTTCTCGATCGATTATGACCCGCACTCATAACGTCCGCATTCACCACCGCCAAACGGACACCTATTACACCGTTCAGGCGAACGAAGACCGCTATATCCTCCACACTGCGGAGAACCAGGGAGCAGAGCTGCCTTTCCTCTGTCGGAACGGAGCTTGCACGAGCTGTGCGGTGCGGGTGCTGTCGGGCGAGCTAGACCAGGACGAAGCGATGGGCCTGTCGCCGGAGCTGCAAGAGAAGGGCTACGCGCTGCTCTGCGTCAGTCACGCGAAGTCGGATTTGGTGGTGGAAACCCAGGATGAGGATGAGGTGTACGAGCAGCAGTTCGGCAAGCACTTTGCGAAAGGTCGTGTCTTTTTTGGGATTCCCATTGAAGACGAGTAGGCCCGTTGGCGTGAAAGTTGGAGCCGAACCGTCAACATCTTTCGCGGTGGCCGAGAAGTCCGACTTTTCCAAAAAGCCGGACTTCTGGAGTGGTCGCTGTTTCGCTAGGCGTCTTCTTTGACGGGGAAGCGGTTGACGGCATAGGCGGCGTCGCGGGCGAGGCTCTTCATGCGATCGCTCAGGTGTGGCACGTGGGGGATTTGCGAGAGCACGTCGAGGGTGCGGCGCAGCACGCGGACGATGTCTCCATCGTCGAGACTGGTGTTACCGCAGAGGTCTTCCCACTCCGCGCCTTCTGCCCACTGCTCCACCAGGCCGACAAATTCGCGATCGAACCACACCGGCAGTGCCACGTCGTAGCGACGCTGCACCTGAAAAACTCGACGCCGCAGGCTTTTGACCGAGTCCAGTGCGCCGAGGACTTCTCGCGAGGGGTCGATCGCCGTCCAGGCATCCGGACGCGTCACTTCCACCGTTACCGCCGCGCAAGCCGCTGTAAATTGAGGCATCTCGAGATCCTCAAACTCGTGGCTCATCAGCGCCAGACCGAGCCAGAGTTCGTTATCGCCGCGCAGCGCTGCGATCGCCTCGCCCAGCTCTGTCGGCTGCATCGACTCTTCCAGGCAGCTAAACTCCAGCAGGATATCGATCAGATCGAGGAAATCCTGCCAGTGGCGTCCCAGGTTGCGCTCGATCGCCTCCTGGCGTTGCTGGAGCTGCTCCTCGAGGCGTTCGACGCGGCGGAGCTGCTTGAGCAAGGCTTTCGGGTTGCCGACCTGCTGGACGGGGTGCGCCTCGAGTTCGACTTCGAGTTCGGCGACACGGTCTTGCCATTCGGCCACTTCCGGCGGGATTTCCGGTGGTGGAACCTGGGGGATGCGCTCGGCGATCGCCAGCGTATCGGCCATCCCGGCGATCGGGCGATCGCTCGAGACTAGATCTTGCGGCCAGCTGATTTCGTCCACTTCCGAGAGGCGCGGGATGTTGCCGAACAGGTGGACGACATCTTGGGGCATGGCGGCATACCAGGTGTTGTTGGCGCTCAGGCAGACGAGCTGGAGCGGGCGATCGCCACCACCGGCCTTACCCACCAACACCGCCGAGATCGGCTCGGCCACCGTCACGTTCGGCCCTTTCAGATTCAAGACCGTGCCCGCCACTGCGAAGCGTAGCGCCAGCACCAGCGACTCCTGCCCGACGTCCTCGGCCTGGTCGCGCAGGGTCTTGAGGATGCGGCGCTCTTCCTGGAGACGTTCTTGCAGCTTGCGGTAGTTTTCGAGCGATTCGAGGTCGAGGTCGGCGATTTGCGCCTGAGCTTGGCCGAGGCGCGCTTCGACGTTGGCGACCTCGTCCTGCTGGGGCTTGAGGCTGAGATTGGCGAGGTACTGCCCGAAGCTTCGCTCCACCAGGTCTTTGGCGCGATCGAGCGAGTGGATTTGCAGCAGGTTCAGCACCATACCGTAGGTAGGCGTGAACTGGCTGACGAGAGGATCCGCGCCGATGGTCGCTAGGTGCGCCGCTTCCTTCGCGCCCTCGAACGGCGACTCGAGCGCCACCACGTAACCGCGATCGTCCATGCCCCGCCGACCGGCACGCCCCGCCATTTGCAAAAACTCCGACGCGGTCAGCAAGCGGTGGCCGCTGTCGGTGCGTTTCGATAGACCCGCAATCACGGTGGCGCGGGCGGGCATGTTGATTCCTGCCGCCAGTGTTTCGGTGGCGAACACCACTTTAATCAGGCCCTGCTGGAATAGCGACTCCACCAGTGACTTCCAGGCGGGCAAAACACCGGCATGGTGGGCGGCGATGCCGCGATAGAGCGGTTCGAGCTGGCTTTCGCGAACGGCTCCGGGGTTTTCTTCTACGAAGGCGTCGATAATTTTTGCGATGCGATCGGTTTGTTCGGCGTCGAGCAAGCTGAACGTGCCCATCTCCGCCACCGCCTTGTCACAGCCGCGCCGACTGAAGATGAAGTAAATCGCCGGGAGCATGTCGCGCTCGGCCAGCTTGGAGACGACGAAGCTGGGGGCGAGAGGTCGCGGGCGCGGTGGCTTTTTCGATCGCTTGGTGAACTTGCCTTTTTTGAGCTTCTGCGGGCGGATTTTCGGGTTGATGGCCTTGCCCGCGCGATCGAGCAGGGGGAACATGCCGCGACCGCTGCAATAGTTGAACTCCAGCGGCACGGGGCGGTAGTCGGAGTACACCAGCTCGGTGGGGCCGTGAACTTCGGCGATCCAGTCGGCGAGCTGGCCGCTATTAGCGACGGTGGCGGAGAGGCCGACGAGCTGCATCCCCGGCGGGGCATAGACGATCGCCTCCTCCCAGACCGTGCCGCGCTGGCGATCGTTCATGTAGTGGCATTCGTCGAGGACTACGGTTTCCACGTCGCGAACGGACGTGCCGACTTCGCCGATCGGCGTACCGTAGAGCATATTGCGGAAGATCTCGGTGGTCATCACCAGGATTGGGGCTTCGCGCTCGATCGCGATATCGCCCGTCAGCAGCCCGACTTTGTCGTTGCCGAATTTCTCGCGGAAGTCACGTAGTTTTTGGTTGCTCAGCGCCTTGAGCGGGGTGGTGTAAAAGACACGCTTGCCGCGCGTCAGGGCGCGGTGGATGGCGTATTCGCCGATCAGGGTTTTGCCGGAGCCGGTGGGGGCGCAGACGATCGCGGATTTGCCGTCGTTGAGCGCTTCGATCGCCTGGAGTTGGAAGCGATCGAGGTCGAAGGGGAAAAGCTGGCGCAAGTCGAGTTCTGACATGGCCTCTATTTTACGTCGGGAGCGGTCGCGTTATGCGTACAGTTATCTCGGATAGGCCGACTGATGAGTAGTACCGTAAGGGAGAGAATGCAGATGAAGAGTCTGGAGCGAATCGGACTCGATCTGACGCAGGGAAACTTTGACTTCACTCGTCATGCCTTCAAACGTGCCGTCGAGCGAAATATCAGCGATCGCGAGCTTATCGAGTGCGACAGCAAGATTCGGCTTGTGGAGGACTACCCGGACGATAAGTACACGCCGAGTTGCCTGATTCTGGGATTCACCGAGCGGCAGAGGCCATTACACCTACAGGTCTCGCGAGCGGAGACAGCCAACGTCAAAATCATCACGCTCTACGAGCCCGATCCGAGCTGCTGGGAGAATAATTCAATTCGGAGAGACGCATGAATCACTGTCACGTTTGCAATGGCGATCGCTTCCATTCGGAGACGACGAGCGAAATTTTTGAGATTGACGGTCGTTTTTTGCTGGTGGAGGGGATTCCGGTTCGCGTGTGCGATCGGTGTGGGGAGGAGACTTTCGATCGTGCGACGACGGAGCGTATTCGGGGGTTGTTGCACGGTGAGTCACAGCCGGTAAGGACGATCGAGGTGGGTGTTTTTTCGCTGTAGCGCGATCGCAGAGCTGGGCGATCGCGGTAACAAGACTTGGGAAGCTTGCGAGTGTGAGCCGATCGATTCAACACGCCCAGTTTAATCTCGATTTCCGCGCGCCAGCTTTTAGCTCCGATAATTACACTTACCAGATTTAAAAGCATTTCTCTAAAATCACCTTTTGGTAAAGCTTTCAGCGATTTTAGATCCTTGTTGCGAATGACACGATCGGCCTTATTGCAAACGTTGCGCCCCGCCAGTTGCAATAGCGCATCGCGCTCGCAACAGCCGTTCCCAACATCCATCGCACCTGAAAACCGCGCCCCCTAAGTCCAGCCGCACGAGTCGGGGTAATATTCGAGGCAACTGCCCGCAACGCCGCCTCGTCCCCATCGGATGCCACAGTACTTTTTTCATCTACTCGCGTTTTTTGTCGCCTGCGCGATCGTCCTCATCACGACACCGATCGTCCGCAAATTCGGCCTCGAAAGCGGCCTCGTCGATAACCCCAACGCCCGCAAGGTTCACGATCGGCCGATGGTACGGCTGGGCGGCGTCTCGATCTTCATCGGAAGCACCGTGGCGCTGCTGACCGTCTGGCGACTCGGCGGCTTTATCGACGCCCAGGGCAACGTTCTCAACCCCCAGGCCGAATACGAAATCTGGGGCGTGATCGTCGGTGGGCTGCTCTTCTTTTGTATTGGCCTCGCCGACGATCTGTTTAACCTTTCGGCGATCGTCAGGCTGCTGCTGCAAGTCACCGTCGCCAGCGCAGTTTGGTCGATCGGCAACGTGCAGGTCAACGTGCTTAGCGTGCCCTTTGGCGACATGCTCGAACTCAGCGAGCCGGTGAGTTGGCTCGTGACGATCCTCTGGCTGGTGGGGATGACGAATGCGATCAACTGGATCGACGGGCTCGACGGGCTAGCGGCTGGCGTCTCGGGCATCGCCGCGACGATCATGTTGTTTGTGAGCCTGTTCGCCGATCGCCCTGCGGCGGCGCTGATCGCTGCGGCACTGGCGGGCGGAACCCTTGGATTTTTGCGCTACAACTTCAACCCCGCGCAGATCTTTATGGGCGACGGCGGCTCGTACTATCTCGGGTTTACGCTGGCGGCGGTGGGCATCGTCGGGCTGATCAAGAGCAGTACGGTGACGGCGGTGCTGCTGCCCTACGTGATCCTGGCCGTGCCGCTGGTGGATATGTCGGCGGTAATTTTCGATCGGCTTCGCAGCGGCAAATCCCCATTTACCGCCGATAAGCGCCACCTCCACCACCGGCTGCTCGACGCGGGTTTTTCCCATCGATCGACCGTACTGTTTATTTACGTGCTGACGCTCTGGGCGGGCAGCTTGGCACTAGTGTTCGCACGGGTTCCCAGCGGCGTCTTCTATGCCGGAGCCGCGACGGTGCTGCTGGGTTACACGGGCTTCCTGTGCTGGCGACGCCGCGAAGGATAGCCGCAGCGCAGTTGCCATCGCAACACCGACATGACAATTCACCCAAACTTGCTCTGCATCATTGCGATCGTGAGGCAAATTGCAGCAGGGATCTCCCAGGGCGCTGAATTCACCTCACATTGGGTTGGGAAAAGACAGACAGATCTGCACCCAGTCCATCATTGAGCCCTGAGTTGAAGATGCTGCCGAATCGCCACTCCAGAAGCAATCGAGCCTAAATCTTGCTCTTGGTACTGTCGTTGAAGCTCTTTTTCAAGCAAAGGAGACATTGTCCGAACAAAGGCCATCTTTACCTGGAATTCGTACAGCTCGATTCGAGCCTTACGATTCTTACAACATCCCTGCTTCCAGCGTCCGCTTGCATGCAATTCGCAAGTTTCTTCAGCGTGGTTATTGATTGCCATTTCTTTACCACCATTACTATGGGAGCCAACCTCATGGCTCACGATCGATGCTCCGAGAAGTGACTTATGGAGTATTGATACTCGAGCTAATCAGCCGATACAAAAACAAATAGCATGGAAATTAGCGGAAATTAGCGGAAGAGAGAAACGGAAATAGACGGAAATAATTAGAAACAAAGAAAAGCACCAAGGCTCACTCTCGGAGAGGTTGACCTCAGTGCTTAGCGTGGTGGAGGCGAGACAGAATTCCGACTGTCCCATCAAACAAAGCCAGGAGCTAAAACAGCCTGCATCCCCTATGCAGCCGTCAGTTCTTCCGGTAGCGAGTCATAGGGGAGAAACAGGTAATTGAAGATCAACTCGCGATCGGCACGGCTACAGTAGATGTCGTTTTGTAAACATTCTGCGAGTAGAAGATTGAGCTGATTGTATTCGGCAAGGGCTTTCTGCGCGTCAGCTGAAAGCTTCTCGCCACCTCCCGTCCCATAGTTCTTCTGCATATGGCTTGAGAGGCGGTTCGCCCAACCTAACCAGTTGGCCGCATCCTTGAGAGAGCTCGGTCGCGATTGCCGCAGCCGTACCAACTCTGCTAGCGACTCTTGAACTTCTGGATTATCGATCAATGCTGTTCGTGCAATCTCGATAATTTTATCGAAAGTTTCATCAAAGCCTTCTATTCCCTCATTTTGCAGACTGTCATCAAACTCGCTGATATATCCAATATTCTCAGACTTGCCTTTCGAAAAGTTCCGCGCTCTGGTCAGGAGGAACGCAAGACTAAGCTGAAACTCACACAAAGGAGTTCGGGCTTTCGTATCGTACAGGCTTAGGTTTGTCTCGCGCAGTTTGTACGCAATTGGAACCGCATTTTCCTTAACGGTATTGGGTACGGAATCGGGATCGCTATTTAGATCTGTATTGTAGTCATAGGCGGCAATACAAGAGCGCCAAGACGGAGTACCAACGTCGGCTTTCTTTGTCATTGAGTCGAGCCAGTGTAGCCATTTTTGAAGTTCCGGGACTTGACGTATGGATTCTTGCGTATGAAAAAATATACGCTTTAATGCCATTGCCGTATCTTGAGGCTTGCGTAGAGCGGCAATCAAATTTTGTATTACAGAATACCACTTTGGATCTTTGATATTAGCGTCTATTTTATCTAGGATATCCATAATTTCTACTTCTTCTTTAAGGGCTTCAGCCGCTAGATATTCTTGAAAGGATAGGTGTGAAAACGTATACGCAGTAGAGCCGAGGGAGATGAGCAAACCATTTTGAGCCTCGATCGCACGTAAGACTGCCCGACTATCCAAATCCTTTTTCTCAGGTTTATACCCCTGGACATTGATAATAAAGTCTCGCACGATCTCCTCTAGCTCTTCTCGCTCCCATGCGTGTTGAACTCTCGCACCAGAAAATCCTGCACACGCAATACGTGCAAGTAGCGCTTTACGGTTTCGCAGCGAAATATCTGTGCGAGACCGAAGATTATGGGGAACAGGCTCTCGTGTTAATGAAATTGGATCTCGCGTCACGCGTTTTTCAGAGTCCCATTTACGGATAAATAATTCAATGGCATCTGCAAATAGCGCCCTTTGATCTTTAGGGAACTCATAGCCATTTTGATACAGTTGGCACATCACAGCGAGAAGGAGTGGCGTTCTTGCGAGCTCTCGCATTCGATCGTTGGACTCCAGCGCCTGAAGGAATAAGCGAGCACTTTCCTTTTTGCTTCGCTCTTCAACCTCCCGATCGCTATCAAAGAACTTTCTCACATACTGCTCAATACGATCCCCATCCAGATCGACCATTTCGATCTCTCTGAAGTCTGGAGCAGGAACGCTTCGCGGTGCACCAAAGCGACAACAGAGAACAAACGAGTTTTCGGGAAAATCTCTCACCAAAAAGCTAATCAAAGAATCAAGACGACTGATATCTTGACTCGGGACTTCATCTAACCCATCAATCAAGAAGATGCATCGCCCCTGCTTCCATAGATTTTGAATAAGATATTGAGCTTCTTGAATTCCCTCAGCATCTTCCTCGTCAATCTTGAGATGGCGGCAGAAGCTTCGAATGATATATGCGCGGAGGTCTTCTCCCTCCTGCCGATATTTTTCTTCCTTACAGAAGGTATTAAGGTCTATAAATAATGGCAGCAAAGAATTCTCATCTGTTAGATCGAATTCTTTGACCAAGTCAAGGCCGACTAGCTTGAGCCCCGTGGTCTTCCCGGAACCTGCACTCCCCCAAACTTGAAGATGCTTGAATTTACGGACAGCCGTGGCGAAAGAAATCTTGTTCCCTTGATTGATTTGGCTCCAGAAGCTCAGCCGATCTAAAGATATTCCGGACACCTCAGCTGCCAACTCACCAACATTTATCTTCATTCGCTTGACGACGGTATCGAAGACTAATGGGTCTGTTGAGACCGATAGGAGATCTTTCCCATAGGACATTCCAGGAATTCGGGCTGTCCCATTCGCTTTTAAGAACTCCTCCTTGTAAGACGCGATCCAACTTGACTTGTTGTCGATGCTTGTAGATTCCTCGATCTCCTCTATTGCTTCTGGTGCATCTTCAGCGATCTCTGAAAGCAACTCAATATAGCTTTTTTCACACAACTCCTCACACAAAATATTGAGTGTTGTATCTCGTGCGGAATCAAATAAATCTTGCTTTTTGAGCACGTTACGAAGCGTACGCTCAGATACTAGTTGATTTCCTTCTTGATCAAATCCGATCTTTTCATGCAGCCGTTTGGCAGAGCTACCAAATTTATGGCTAAAAGCGACTTGTAGCTTTTCTCGAACTTTTTCTCGAACCCTCTGTTCATTAGTCATGGAAAGAACCTGTGGATGTAAACAGGACTCACAGCTGTTTTTATACTAGACCGATTTCCGTGGCTAGGAAGCTATTTTACTAATTTCCTTGAATTTCTCGGAACTTCCATGCGGGGAATGTTGACAGTTGGAAACACAGAAATTCCGGGCAGTTCACCGAGGTTTTCTATTTTCCTCTTATTTCATTGCAACCCATAAATTCTCTTTATAGGCTGGAGCCACTTCACTAAATAGGAAGATCCAAATGCAAACGCACAATACGAATAAAAAACGTTCTCTTCTGATTCGTTGGTTTGAGGAGGTTTGGTCTAAACCTTCGCATAAATACATGCTTGCAATCTTGATCTTTGCCTTCTATTATCCGCCGCCAATCGTCAATCAGTCAGTAGATGCTTTGGTGGAGGCTGTGGAACAGCTTCCGATCGAGGATATCAAACATCTGGAGCTTGATATCCCACCTGGAAAATTCCGTGCAGAGTTTAACTCAGATTCCGAGGATCTCGATCCTGACTCGGACTCGAATTCTGATTCCGAAAAGTAAAAATCTCACTCCAGGGATTTGTCACAAGTCCGTTTAGTTGACGCGGGTGCACGACTCCCACACAACACTTGCCCACAGGAGAACAACAATATGCGATACGACAATTCCAAGCGCCATCACACGCGTAAGCAGCACGATCGCCATGCTCGCTCGCCCAATCCTTTCGGGTGCGGTGTCTGCGCTCCCTGGCTCTCGGTTGCCGTCTTCCTGCTCAATTCCGAGCCGTCCGAGTATAAGACTCCAGAAGCGTCACCGGCGACTTCCCCGACGGCAGCTCTCTACTAACACGCGATCGCTTACAGCAGGGCTATTCGACCGAATCTTTATACCTTGAAAACCATACTCCAAAGCGCTTCTGCACCCGAGATGCAGAGGCGCTTTTTGATGATGAAATGCTCGTATCTCGGTTCGCGGTTCCCTCGCTGGAAGTAATACGTCAAACGGGTCGGTCGATTCTACAGCAGGCGTGCTGCTCGCCATACCGACAGCTTTTTAAAGCTCGCCGCGAATCTCGCGGACGATACCGTCTTCTAGAAGCACTTCCACCTGAAGCTTTTTAACCAGATTGTCGCCGATGCCGATCGGGAAGACGCTGTCGATTTGCCCCTGATTGACTTCATTCCCGAGCTGAACGGTCTGCACCTGCTGGAGCTGTTGGAGGATTTGGTTTTTCTGTTCTAGGAGCTGGCTTTTTTGTTGGTTGACCTGGATCTGGACGTTGTCGATCTGCTGGCGCACCTGGGGTGGCAACTCAGTAACGGCAATGCCGGAATGCTGCTGCTGGATATCGCGGACGGTGCGGTGGCCTTGGACTTCGAGCTGCTGGAGCTGGCCGTCGAGCCGATCGATTTGCTTCTGGAGCTGCGCCTGGGCTTCCTCTTTCCAGCGATCGGTGACGACCGCTTTCACCGTAATCGTGCGCTTGAGTAGGAGCTGAGAGGGGTCGAGTTCCATTAGGAGAGCCTATCGGGGACGGGGACGTTGCCAGAGACCTGGGGAAGCACGAAGGGAAACCCGACCGGAGCCTGCCATCTGTTCGGCGAACGATATGGTTCAGTTTTTACCCTAAGGCGCGACCCCAGGCAAACTCCGGCGAAGTTCCGGTGAAGCCCCAGAGGAGCCCTAGAGAAGCTCCGGCTCGGCTCCGGTCAAAATCCCAATCGCCTTAACGGAACAGCCCGTCGATCGTCTCCTGATAGGCGGCAGTGACGACCGGGCGCTTGATTTTCATCGTCTGGGTCATCTGGCCGTTGGCGATCGAGAAAGCCTCGGCGATTGCGGCGATCGGACCGATGCGATCGTCGGGGCGGTAGCCGGGGCGATCGCGCACTTGGCTATCCAGCTCGCGGCGCAGCAGTTTAAGCAGCTTCGGTTCGTCCAGAGCGATCGGCAGCGTCGCTTCGGCATCGAACGTCACGCTATTCTCCTTCGCCCAGGCTCCCAGCGCGTCGAAGTTGGGCACGATTAGCGCGCCGAGCTGCTTTTGGTCTTGGCCGACGAGCATGATTTGGTCGATGTAGGAGCTACGGAGGCAGGCGTCTTCGATCGGCTGTGGTTCGATATTTTCGCCGTTACTCAGGACGATCGTGTCCTTGGCGCGCCCGGTTAGAATGACGTGGTTTTCGTGGTTGAGGCAGCCCAGATCGCCAGTGTCGAACCAGCCGTCGGCGTCGATCGCCTTGGCCGTCGCTTCCGGGTTGCGGAAGTAGCCGCGCATTACCTGGGGGCCGCGCGCCAGCACCAGACCGCGCTCGCCACGGGACAGCGTCTCGCGCGTTTCGGGATCGACGATCTTGACTTCAGTGTCACGAATCGGCAAGCCGGACGCGCCGGGGATATTCGCCTCAACCCGACGCACGCTCAACACCGGCGAAGTTTCCGTTAGGCCGTAGCCGACGAGCAGATCGATGCCGAGAATCCCGAAGAAGTTGTCGATATGTCGCGCCAGCGAGCCACCGCCGCTGACGAAGTATTTCACCTGGCCGCCGGTCGCCGCGCGGACTTTGCTATAAACGAGCTTGTTGCCGATCGCGTAGAGTGGCGCGAGTGCCGCAGCTTTGACCTTCGCCTTAAGCTTCGCGCCCGCGCTCGGTGGCGTCGCGTCGAGCATCAAGCCTCGAGCCCGATTGCGCGCGTCGAGGTAGCGCTGGCCGACTTTAACAAAGAAATTAATGAGCTTCTGCTGTTTTTCAGATTTGGCGCGGAAGCTTTTCTGGACGCCTTCGTAAATCGACTCCCACAGACGCGGTACGCCGATCGTGGCTTGGGGTTTATAGGTCGTCAGGTCGTTTTTAAAGTAGCGAATGCTGGTGTAAATCAACGTCGCCCCCTGGGAGAGCAGGTAGTACTCGCTCGTGCGCTCGTAGGCGTGCCAGGTGGGCAGGATAGCCAGCGCCCGATCGCCCACCTCGATCGGGATAATCGCGCCGAAACAGCAAATCTGCTGCATCAGGTTGCCGTGGGTGAGCATTGCGCCCTTGGGTTTGCCCGTCGTGCCGGAAGTGTAAATCAGCGTCGCGAGGGTCGAGCGATCGTGCTGGTGCGGCGTCGGGATGCGGCCTTGCCCCAGCGCCATCACCTGCTTGAAGTTCAAGACCTTGCGCGAGCTGTCGGCGGGTGGCTCTTCGTCGGAGAGCAGCACGATCCAGAGGCCGGTGGCGAATTCAAACTCGCTCTCGGCGTCGTCTTCGAGCTTTTGCAGGGTCGCCAGGTCGGCCACGATCGCGCCGACGCTGCCGCTGTTGTCGAGCATATAGAGCAGCTCGCTCGGATCGGCCTGGCTCGATCGCACCACGTTCGCCGCGCCCGCCGTCATCGTCCCCTGGTCGGCCACGATCCAGCGCGGGCTGTTGTCGGCGAAGATCGCCACGCGCGTCGGGTCGCCATCGTCATCGCGCCCCGGCGTCACGCCCAGCGCTTGAATCCCGGCGGCGAACTGCTGGATCTGCTGGTGCAGCTCGCGGAAAGTGACTTTCACTTCCGGTGTGGCGTGGGGGTCGTGAAGCGCTAAGGAATTACCGAACTTCGCGATCGCCAGCGGCCAGATATCGGGGACGGCGGCGACGCGATCGTAGTCGATCAGATAGTCGGGGCGGGTCGGCCAGGGGGCAGTCGCAATCGTCATGGTGATAAAGAGAGATGATTATGGCAGTGGAAACGAGCGATCGAGCGGCGCGAACTCGACCCGCGAACTCGACCGACTTTCTATCGATATCTACGATGGTGCGCGACGAGCCGGGCGACTCAGCGGCAGTTTATGACGCTTCTTGCAATGGTTCCCCGGGCCGGTCAGTGTCAAAATTGTCCTAAGGAACGGGCGCGATCGCAGGCCAGTGCGCAACGGAGGCGTCTTTCCCGTAAGCGTTTTGCCACGCCCTTCAGAATACTCGATCGCTTTTCGAGCGATCTTCTCTCACCGCAGGCACATGACCCCATCCCTCGACCGACAGTACGACACGATCGAACGCGGGCTGCTGCCCGAGCTGGTGGTCGAGCGGGTTACGCCGAACGATCCGGTGGTCGTGAAGCATTTGCCGGAGCCTTGGGAAATCGTCGGGACGGGGAACTACGCGGCGGTGTTCGCCCATCCAGAATTCTCCGATCGCGTCGTTAAGGTCTACGCGCCGGGCTGTCCGGGCATCGAAGAAGAAATCGAGGTGTACCAGCGCCTGGGCGAGCATCCGGCTTATTCACGCTGCTACGGTTCCGGCGAGAATTTCCTAATCTTGCGGCGCATTTACGGCGTCACGTTCTACGACTGCTTGCCGCGCGGCATCAAGATTCCGCCGATCGCGATCGAGGATATCGATCGCGCCTTGGCCTACGCCCGCGATCGCGGCCTAACGCCCCACGACGTTCACGGGCGCAACGTCATGCTCTGCGACGGTCGCGGCGTGATGGTAGATGTCTCGGACTTTCTAGTGGACGAAGATCGAGACAAAGCCTGGCAAGATCTGCGCTGGGCCTACCGCTGGATTTACCGCCCGTTTCTAGCCTGGCGTCCGGTGCGCGTATCCTACTCGCTGCTGGATTTAATCCGGAAGGTTCACCTGTGGATGCGGCGATCGTAGCAGCCCCCTCCCCCACGCGACTCCCAGCGCCGCGCAAATATTTCTCTCCACAGCAGCCCCCCTCCCATGCATATCGGCCTCTACTGTCCGGCGGAAACCGGACACCTCAACACCATGCTCCCCCTCGGTGAAGCGCTCCAGGCGCGGGGTCATCGCGTCACCTTCGTCGGCATCGAAGACGCCCGCGACAAAGTCGAAGCCGCACGCCTCGACTTCTTCGCGATCGCCACCAACGTCTTGCCCGAGGGCAGCATGGACGAAATCCTCGAAACCCTCGGCGAACTGAAGGGACTGCCCGCGCTGCTCTACACCGTCAAAGCCTTCCGCGACACGTCCGAAAAAGTCCTCAAACACGGCGCGATCGCCTGCAAAGACCTCCAGCTCGACGGCATGGTTATCGATCAAGCGACCGCCGAAGCCAGCGCGATCGCCCGCTTTCTAGACGTTCCCTACGTGACGGTTTGCAGCGCCTTGCCGTTCGACCCCGAGCCCGGAGTCCCACCGCTGTTTAGCACCTGGACTTACAAAGACGCATGGCTTCCCAAGCTGCGAAACGCCCTAATCCACGGTTTTTTCTCGTCTACGCTGGGCGCGATCGTCAAAGCCCCGATCCGAGCTTTCTTCAAGGCACAAAACCTCGCCCTCCCCGAGAATTTAAACTCGCCCGTCGCGATGATTTCCCACCAGCCAAAATCCTTTGAATTCCCCCGAGAAAAGCTGCCCGTACACTTCCACTTCACCGGGCCGTACCACACCACAACCAGCCGCAAGCCCGTCGATTTCTCCTGGGAGCGCCTGACCGGCGAGCCGTTGATTTATGCCTCGATGGGAACGCTGCAAAACCGCCTTAGCGACGTGTTTCAAACCATTGCCACCGCCTGCGAAAATCTCAGCGCCCAGCTCGTAATTTCCCTCGGCGGCTCGGGCGATCCCGCCGATCTGCCGCCCCTGCCAGGCAACCCGATCGTCGTCCGCTACGCGCCGCAAATCGAGCTACTGAAAAAAGCCACCCTGACGATTACCCACGCCGGGATGAACACCACCCTGGAGTCGCTGACCCACGGCGTGCCGATGGTCGCCATCCCCGTCACCAACGACCAGCCCGGTATCGCCGCCCGCATCAAGTGGACGGGCGCGGGCGAGTTTGTCCCGCTCGATCGGCTCGATGCCGAGACACTGCGAAAGCTGGTGTCGCAAGTGCTGGAAACGCCGAGCTATCGCGATCGGGCGCAGTCGTTCGCAGAGGAAATCGCGACGTCCGGCGGCACGAAGCTGGCCGTTTCTATCATCGAAACGGCGCTGGCTGACAAGCAGCCTGTTGTTTCAGTGCAGGCCAACGCATCAGAACGTTCGTAAGGTCGTCACAGCAGTGCGCCCGCGATATTGGGTGCATCTCATCAAGTCAAGTCGCAGTAAGGGATCGCTTATTGCGGTTGCAGATCGCCTGAAATACATCGACTTCGAGAATTTGATTATCAATTTAATATCAGAACAAAGTGCCGCTCTGCACTAATAAGATGCACTCAGAGAGGTTAGACTTTCAGAGTCAGTGCTTTCCAAAGCTGCTCGCTATTCATCGAGGTGTGAAAATGTTGTCAATGGATGAAGCGTTGAAGCTCTTAAAAGATGGCGAACAGCGTCAATGGTTGATTGCTGATTGGGGATGGCATGAGAAAGGCCGTGGAAATGGGGGAGTT
The DNA here is from genome assembly GCA_937899645.1 of uncultured cyanobacterium. Classification (GTDB taxonomy): domain Bacteria; phylum Cyanobacteriota; class Cyanobacteriia; order Cyanobacteriales; family Geitlerinemataceae; genus RDYZ01. Next base: position 21,620 of record CALCCD010000013.1, read on the forward strand.
TACCTTGGCCTCCTTCGACCTGATGCAGAAGATCGATGTTTGCGAGATGCTTCATGGGATGTGAACCAAGGTGACGGACTGACAGGTTTTAGAACATGGTGGGATGAAGGTAGCGAGCATGTTCAATATAGATATGCACCCATCAGCAATGATTGTTGGCCTCTAGTAGTTCGTCGAGAATTTCATGGGCTAGCGGAAAACCAGTGTGACTTATTAGAAGAATTTCGCCTCTATCACAATTTGTGGCATGACAGAACCTCTGACAATTACTACAAAATCAAAAACGATGGAGATAAGCAGAAAATTGTACATAGAGACAAGAAAGGCGCAATGCTTGTCGATACTGCTTCGTTGCGACAATTTTGTGCAGCGAGAGAATTGCTTATGGTGTTGCAGGTAGATGCAGTTCAGTATTTTGAAGAGGTGCAGGAGGAGATTTCTGAGGAGATACGGCAAGATAACTTGTGCATGTTTCTCCATAAAACAAACGATCCAGATTTTATTGATAAACCGTCATTTGGCCGTCTTCTGGGAAAAAGAGTAATTCGCCCTCTGTCAATTGAGAAGTGCGGAGGCTGGCCTTTCAAAAAAGAGAAGACTTACGAATCCTTCATTATTGGCGTTGATGAAGAAGGAGAAGATGTTCTGTTCACAAGTAATCCTGACGAGTTGGGCAACTACTTTGGAGCAAATCCAGACAGCCCTCAATACCTAACGCCTATATCCTTCAGAAAAGATGTTCTCAAGAAATATTTGGAACGTCCTAGCCTCTGTTCGGTAGATGATGGTCATCTAAGCTGTGGTAGTGCTTGGGGAGTCCGAATAGACAACGATCATGAGGATGTAGTTGTAGTCTTTCTTGGGGATTTAGGTCGAGATCTTCCTGAAAGCGAACAGCGGTATTGGCGTGCATTTAATGTTCGACCAGAGAGAGGTCTTAGCGATACATGCCTCAAGCGATCTTTCTTTTGCCAGCCTGCATCTGCGGAGAACTTCGATCATGCAATCAAAGCTGAAAGACGCAAGATGCGAGGAAAATGGCAGGAAGCATTTGAGTTCAGTCTTTATGCAGAACTACATGAGGACGACATTGGAATTCTTTCCGATCTCAGGGTTCCCATTTCCGAAGAGTGGGTAGAGTTCGATCGATGCACTATCGCAGCATCTAAGGTTTTTATTGATTACTTGAATGAATCACCGTTGGGGAAGATGGCGAAAGATGAGATACGTAGAATGAAAGCAGCCAATCCGGATAGGCCAATACGTGGGATTGATAAACTACAGGCATGGTTCGTCCAGAATGGCGGAGAGAATGCACCTTTAGAAAGCGTCAATGCTCTTCGAACTCTCCAATCACTTCGCTCTAAATCGTCTGCCCACAGAAAGAACAGTGAATTAAGAAAACTGCTTTCAAAACACAATCTGGATCAAAGCTCACCGCGAGATGTTTACAAAGAGATGGTTGCCAAGCCACTTCTAGAATATTGCAGAAGCCTGCAGCGTTTCGCCGAATCCAAAATTGAGGAATCGTAGATTGTTCTCTAGTTCTGGGTGGCCAGTGTCAAACCATCGTCTGATTAACGGACAAAACTCACTCGAGCCCTAATCAACTCAAGTAACAGCGCGATATCTCCCCGTTCACACCACATTCGGGCGCATTGCCATGCGCCCCTACACGCAATCTTTCCTCCGTCATGAAACCTCCAGCCACAAAACCTCCAGCAGTCAAACAGTTCGTCCAGCTCGACAAATATCGCGCCGCCTACACCGTCCGGGGCTCCGGCAGGCCGGTGATTTTGCTGCACGGTTTCTTCGGCGACTCCGAGACGCTGGGCGGGCTGGCCGACGAACTCAAGTCGGATTTTCAGTGCTTTAGCCTAGAGCTGCTGGGCTTTGGCGACTCCGAAAAGCCGGATATCAAATACCTCGTTGAAGATCAGGTCGAATTCCTCCGGCAGTTTATTGAAAAGCTCAACCTCAAGGACGTTTACCTGCTCGGCTATTCCTACGGGGCCTGGGTGTCGGCGGCCTACGCGATCGCGCATCCGTCCGACCTCGGCTACCTGGGCCTGCTCGCGCCCGCCGGGATTCGCGACGATAGCTTTGTTGGCAAATACGACGCCATGAAGCCACTGCTGTGGCCGACGCCGCTGATCGACTGGGCGATCGCGATTTACAAATACATCGCGCCGCTACGTAACGATCGCGCGGGCTACGAAAAAATCCTGCTGTTCCGCACCACCTTTAAAACCCAGCCCGCCGCCACGGCCATCTTGAAGAGTCGCCTCCGCCCCGAAGACGCGGTCGATACCGTCGAGCATGAGATCCACCGCATCACGACGCCGACGATCGTCGTCGCCGCCGAGCAAGACGAGACCATTCCCTACTGGCACAGTGAAACCTACGCCAAAACGGTTCCCAACGCCGAAATCGAAGTCGTCCCCGACGGCGACCACGGCTTTATTCGCACCCACAGCACCGAGATCGCGCAGATCCTCAAGCCGCGCTTTCAGGCCCGCAATCGCGCCACGCCCGGGGCGATCGAAGGCTGAAAATCGAAGGCCAGCCCGCCGTCTCGTCGAGATTTCGGCTCGATTTTGGCCCGATACGATCGATCCACAACACATCGCGCCCGATCGCGCTGCAAACCCAGAGGACGGACGATAAAATCCTCTCATCATACAAATCCGCCCGCAGCCCCAGACGCCCGCAGGCGAATCCCGCAACACCGCAAATCGTTCGAGGAACTTCCGTGAGCCCAGAAACCATCGCCGCAGCCCCCACCAAAACCGCCTTTAACGTCGAGCGCTTCGATCGCTACGTCATGACCACCTACGGTCGCTTTCCGATCGCCCTGGAAAAAGGCCGAGGCTGCCGCGTATGGGATACCGAAGGCCGCGAGTACCTGGACTTCGTTGCGGGCATCGCCACCTGCACCCTCGGTCACGCGCACCCCGTGGCGATCGAGGCCGTCACGCAGCAAATGCAGACGCTGCACCACGTCTCGAACCTCTATTACAACGTGCCCCAGGGCGAGCTGGCCGAGTGGCTGGTGAAAAATTCTTGCGCCGATCGCGCCTTTTTCTGTAACTCCGGCGCGGAAGCCAACGAGGGCGCGATCAAGCTGGTGCGCAAGTACGCCAACACCGTCCGCAACATCGAAGACTCGGTCATCCTGACCGCCAAGGCCAGCTTTCACGGTCGCACCGTCGCAACGATCACCGCCACCGGCCAGCCCAAGTACCAGAAGAACTTTACGCCGCTGGTTCCCGGCTTTGACTACGTGCCCTATAACGACATCGCGGCGCTCGAGGCGGCGCTCGCCAAGCACGGCGAAAAAGTCGCAGGCATCATGCTCGAAGCTATCCAAGGTGAAGGCGGCGTCCGCCCCGGCGACAAAGCCTACTTCCAGCGCGTCCGCGAACTCTGCGACGAACGCGACATCCTGCTGGTCATCGACGAAGTGCAGGCCGGGATGGGCCGCACCGGCAAAACCTGGGGTTACGAGAATCTGGGCATCGAGCCGGACGTATTTACCAGCGCCAAAGGTCTCGGTGGCGGCATCCCGATCGGCGCGCTGATGACCAAAGAGCACTGCAACGTCCTCAAACCGGGCGACCACGCCAGCACCTACGGTGGCAACCCGTTCGTGTGCGCGGTGGCGCTGTCGGTGTGCAAAACCCTGGACAGCGACGACCTACGCACCAACGCCTACGAGCGCGGCGAGCAGCTTCGCGCCGGTCTCCAGGCGATCGCAGCGGACTACAGCAACGATATCGAGCAGGTGCGCGGCTGGGGTCTGATCGACGGTCTGGTGATTCGCGAAGAATCGAGCGTCACGGCGATCGAGGTCGTCAAAGCTGCGATGGCCAAAGGTCTGCTGCTGGTTCCTGCTGGCCCGAAAGTCGTGCGCTTCGTGCCGCCGCTGATCGTCACCGCCGAAGAAATCGACCTGGCATTGCAAGCCACCCGCGAAGCTCTGGCGGAGACTTTGGGCCGAGCGTAGTCAAAGCCCTGGGCTAGGTGAATCGTAGGGGCGCATTGACGGTCTTTCTGCCGAGCTAGAATCGAGAAACGACCCGATCGCGCTCTTCGTTCTCGGTTTTTACGATGGCTTCTTCTCCTTCCGCTCTTCAGCTCGTGCCATCCGAGCCGACCGCACCCCAGTTCTCTGTTTCGGTGCGCGCGGCCAGCCTGTTTATCAGCGCCACGATCGTCTTGTCGGTCGTCACGTTCGTCGCGGCGACCCTGCCGCTCGATCCCGCTTGGCTGGCGCGACTGCGGCTGCTGGACTGCGGCATCGCGATCGTATTCGCCGTCGAGTATGTCGTGCGGGTTTGGGCGGCCGAGCACAAGGCAGCTTTCCTATTGAACTGGATGTCGGCGCTCGATGCGATCGTGATTTTCGATCTGTTGGCCGGACTGGTCGGACTGCCGTTCGTGCCGGGACTGCGCGGACTGCGACTGCTGCGGCTGCTGCGCTTTTTCGATATCGACCTGGCGCTGCTGCACCTCGACTCGCGCGATCGCATCATCTGCGCGCGCATCCTGTTCACGCTGGCAGCGATCGTCACGATTTTTGCGGGGCCGATCTACGAAGTCGAACACCGCGCCAACCCCGAGAATTTCGCGACCGTACTCGACGCGATTTATTTCTCGATCGTCACGATGACGACGGTGGGCTTCGGCGATATGACACCGGTGTCGAGTGCCGGTCGCCTGCTGACCGTGCTGATGATTTTGACCGGCGTGGCGCTGATTCCCTGGCAGATCGGCCAGCTGATCGAGCAGCTCGTGAAAAGCGCGCGGCGGGTGTCGGTGGTGTGTCCGGGCTGCGGGCACGATCGCCACGATCGCGAGGCGCAGTTTTGCGCGCGCTGCGGCACGCAGCTCGACACCTGCGCCATTGAAACTGAAACGCACCATTGAGACACGCCATTGAGAAGCAGGCTTGACTGCTACCAGCTCAGAAGCACCTCAGAAGTCCGACTGCTCACATTCGGCACTCAACTCCTAGCGGCCGCTGCGACGCCAGACTCGCCAGCGACCCCAGATTTTTCGCGCGATCGCGATCGCCTTTTGCGCCATCTCCAGCCGCGCGATCGCGAGCTGATGGCGATTGTTGAGATCCCGCAACTGCGCGCCGCCCTCGGTTAATTGCTCTGGCAGTGGCGGCAGCGTCGCCCGCAGCTCCAGTTCCAGCGCGTCGATGTCGCGCGCGAACCGGCGCAGCGGCAGCCGCGATCGCCACACCAACACCGCCGCCGCCAGCAGCCCCGCCGCTAGCATCAGATTTACCACCACCACGAACACCGTCGCGATCGTCACGAGCATCGCCGAATTCACGACGAACTCACGCCGACTCCGGGCGCACCGCCACGACCCCGTAGGCATCGTCGCGCAGATACCGCTGCGCCATCTCGCGTAGGTCTTCCGCCGAAATTGCCTGGAGCGCTTCCGTATAGCCGAACGCCGCCTCCAGCCCACCCGTCAGCGTCTGGGAATAGCCGTAGAGGTTAGCGCGATCGCTGGGACGCTCGTTGCCGAAGATATAGCGATTTGCCACCTTCTTCCGCACGCGATCGATGTGCTCGCGATCGATTGGCGTCTCGCGCACCTCCGCGATCGCCCGGACGATTTCGGCCTCCACTTCCTCGATGTTTTCCGCAGGGAGCTGAGCGTTAACCTGGAACAGCCCCTGCATCCGGTAGCTGAGGTTGCCCGCGCCGATGCCCGACACCAGGCCGCGCTCCTCGCGCAGGCGGCGCACCAGCCGCCCCGTCCGCCCCTGGCCGAGAACGCTCGCCAACACGTCCAGCGCGTAGATCTGCTCGATCGCGTTAAGACCGGGGACGCGCCACACCAGTGACAGACGCGCCTGCTGCAAGCCCGGATCGGCGGCCTCGAAGCGCTCGATACGCTCGAAAGGTCGCTCGCCACCCAGCTCGCGGCGCTGACCCCGCGCCACCGCCGGGCGACCGGCCAGGGCACGCTCGCAGCTTTCGGTGGCGATCGCCAGCAGCTCTTCGACCGGCAGGTTACCCACGACCGCCACGGTCAGCGCTTCGGGGTGATACCAGGTGCGGTGAAACTCGCGCATCGCCTCCACGGGAAGCTGGGCGATCGTGCTGGCGCGACCGAGCACCGGGCGGCGGTAGGGCAGCGTCTCAAAAGCCAGCTCGCTGACGCGCCGGAAGTTGCGGCGGCGCGGGTTGTCCGCCGAGCGGCGAATTTCCTCCAAGACGACATGGCGCTCGCGATCGAAGGCGTCAGCATCCAGGCTGGGGTTTAAGACCACATCGAATTGCAGCGGCGCGAGCGACGCAAAATCTTGGGGCGCGCAGGTGAAGTAATAGTGGGTGTAGTCCTGACTCGTGGCGGCATTGGTGACCGCGCCGCGCGCCTCGATGCGCTGCTCGAACTCGCCCATCGCCAGACGCGGCGTCCCCTTAAAGACCATATGCTCCAGGAAGTGCGCCATACCGTCGATCTCGTCGGGCTCGACCGCCGCCCCCACGTCTAGCCACAAATTGAGATTGACCGCCTCGACGGGAATCTGCTCGGCGATCGCGATCGCGCCGCACTCGAGCTGTCGAACCACGGGCGCGTTGAGCGGAGCTTCGGTAGGGCGTGGGAGAAGGACGGAGGTCATAGGGGTATGGGCGATAAGGCGCGTATCGATAGCCGGGAGTGACGGGCCACACGATCGCAGGAGACTCGATCGTGCCAATATTTCATCAAGACTGCAACCGTAAAGCGATCGCGTGTTGAGGATCGCTCGCCCGCGTCTCCCCACTCAACACCGCCAGTCCACCGCCCACCACCGCCAGCCCACCGCCCTCAGTTCACCACCGCCAGTCCACCACCGCCAGTCCACAGCTCTCAATCTACCCCCAACCGCGATCGACCGTGACTCCGCCACCGGCTTCCCCCAACCCCGCCTCAACCGACGCTCGCCCAGTGGAGCGCGTCAAAATCTGCGGCATCACCGACCCGTACCAGGGCCGCGAGATCGTCCGTACCGGAGCCACCGCCCTCGGATTTATCTGCGTCCCTGCATCCCCGCGCTTCGTAACGCCCGATCGCATCGCCGAGATCGTCACCGCCGTCCGCACCCTCGAGCCCGAGCGCCACACCGACCATATCGGCGTCTTCGCCAACACCGACCTCGAAACGATCGCGGCCACGGCAAAAAACGGACACCTATCCGGCATCCAGCTCCACGGCGACGAAACACCCGGATTTTGCCGCAGCCTGCGCGCCGCCCTGCCCGACATCGAAATTATCAAAGCCCTGCGCGTCCGCGATCGCACCGACCTCGCCCCCAGCCGCCTCGAGCCTTACATTAACGCGATCGACGCCCTGCTGCTCGACGCCTACCACCCCGATCGGCTGGGCGGCACGGGCCTGGCCCTCGACTGGAACACCCTCGAAACCTTCGCCCCCGCGCGACCTTGGTTCCTGGCGGGCGGGCTCAACCCGGACAACGTCGGCGACGCCCTAGCCCGACTGCACCCGAACGGCATCGACCTCTCGAGCGGCGTCGAGCGCGCACCGGGCGACAAAGACCTAGCCGCAGTCGAGCGACTGTTTTCGGCCCTCGCGGCGATCGGCTTCCGTCCCACGCTCCATCAACAGCATCACCGACCGAGCGTCAATCCCAGCTAGCGCCGAGCGAAGTCGAGCGCGCGGGATGCCCGCAGCCGCGAGCAGAGGGCCTGCAACTGCGCCTGGGTGTCGGCAGGGACACGGGGCCTGGGCAAACTGTCGTTCGGCCAAACCGCCTTCATATCGCTACAGGGACAATACGAACAAGCCTGCCGCGATGTCGGGACGGGCATCTCGCAGCGCGCGCAGCTCTCGATATCCCACGCCCCCGTCAGCAGGTCAGCCAAACTTTCCTCCGTTCCCTCCAGGTAGACCTCGTCAGCCACCGTCAGCATTTGCCGCCAGTCGGCCTCGAACTCAGCGCTGTAGGACTCTCCAAAGAAAACGCGCCGGGGACAGTACGTGCTGTTGCGGGAAACCGCCTTCTTGCCGAGCTGGAACCACTGGGCGAGATAGGCTTTCACTTGGCAGAGTAAAGCCATCGATTGTCTCACCTCTCTGTTGTGAATCTAATTTTTATGATAGAGGCAAAAATCGAGTACAATCGTAAACTTTCACGTCACACTCTCAAGAAGTTTCTTGTCGGCTAATCTTTGGGTTTTCTTAGGCTTTCAGGACGATCTGTCGATCGCGCGAAGGAATATCAAGCAAAGCCAATTGTCCGTTTCAAAAGCGACCCTAAAGTCCAGACAGGACAAAGCTTTAGGACTCCTCTATATCCCCTCTTCCCGCCAAAAAAACGGGAATTCCCAACCTTTAATACCTCGCTCATTGCGACCGTTCTCAAGCTAAAAGATATTTGAATTTCACAGTCAATCCCCAAGCTGGGGACGTCTGCTCGGCGAGCTTCAATCCGCCCCTTCTATCGACGAAATTACAATTAATCTATCGCGCTAGTAAGCCCCACTCTCTAGCAGCACCCCAGCGCCAATTCTTCACCTCAAAATTGCGCGTCCCACCCCACGCTCGCCCGTTTTCTATTCGCAATAACGCGCCCCAGTCCCATTCTGTCCTCAGTGCAGCAGCACCCTGAAAAAATCGCCAGAACCACCTACTGCGGCGATTCCCCCATCGCCTCGCTGTCGTCTCGCCCACGCCGCGATTTGCGTAATCACGACTTAAAACTCGATTCGAGGCCCACTTCTAAACCGTTCTGGGCCACACAAAAGCTGGCACTAAGCCCACACGCCATCGCCGCGATCGCAGCACCGATGTCATCCCGTCGCTCGCAAAATTTCGAGACAAAATCAATTCGCGATCGGCTAAAATTGTATATCTGTCAGATAGTGCCAGCTCGACTCTCGATATCGAAGACATGACGTCCGAATTTTTGCCTCCGGCTCTGGCTGCACTCTCTGGCTATAAGGTTGAAGAACCTCTGTACATCGGCGCGCGGACGCTAGTGTATCGCGCTATTCAGCTCGATCGTCAGCGCCCCGTCGCGATCAAGATACCGCGCCGCGAGCAGCCCAGCTTCGAGGAACTGATGCAGTTCCGCAATCAGTACGCGATCGTCAAGTCGCTCTCGGTTCCCGGCATCGTGCCGCCACTAGATCTTATCGAAGTCGCCCGCAGTTGCGTCTTGGTCGTGGACTATCGGGGCGAGTTATCGCTGCGGCAGCATCTGGAGGATCTGGGCGGCGCGGCGCTGCCGCTGGCGGACGTACTGGCGATTGCCCAGCAGCTCGCCGATATCCTCCACGGCCTGCACCAGCACCGGGTCATCCACAAGGACATCAAGCCCGACAATATATTGATCGACCCGGGCACGAAATCCATTCGGCTTATCGACTTCAGCATCGCCTCCCGGCTTCCGACAGAAACCCAAGGGCTGCAAAGCCCGAACGCGCTCGAAGGCACGCTGGCCTACCTGTCGCCGGAGCAAACGGGTCGAATGAACCGGGGCATCGACTACCGGACGGACTTTTACGCGCTGGGCGTGACGCTGTACCAGCTCGCGAGCGGGCAGTTACCGTTTGAGACTGACGATCCGATCGAGGCAATCCACTGCCACATTGCCGCAACTCCGGCGGCGCTCGATCGCGTCGAGCCCACAGTCCCCGCCGCTGTCGCGGCGATCGTTACCAGGCTGATGGCCAAAAACGCTGAAGATCGCTACCAGAGCGCCCAGGGACTCCGCTTCGACCTCGATCGCTGTGCCGACGAACTCCGGACGGCGGGCAACATCTCGGACTTTGCCCTGGGCGAGCGAGACCTGAGCGAGCAGTTCTCGATTCCGGAGAAGCTCTACGGTCGCGAAGCCGAAGTCGAGAAGCTGATGGCGGCGTTCGGGCGCGTAGCGCGAGGTCGGGCGGAGCTAGTGCTGGTGGCGGGCGCGTCCGGCATCGGCAAAACGGCAGTTGTCAAAGAGGTCAACCGACCGATCGCCCGCCAAAACGGCTACTTCATCAAGGGCAAATTCGACCAGTTCAACCGCAGCACGCCGCTGTCGGCATTCGTGACGGCGTTCCGCGACGTGGTGGCGCGCCTGCTCTCCGAGTCGGACGCCCACATCGATCGCTGGCGGCAGAACATCCTCGCTGCCGTGGAAGATCGCGGCCAAGTGCTGATCGAGGCGATTCCCGAGCTAGAAAACATTATCGGCGCGCAGCCCGAAGTTCCCCAGCTGAGCGGCAGTGCCGCGCAGAACCGTTTCAATCGTCTGTTCCGCGCCCTCATCGGCGTATTTGCCCGCGCAGATCGCCCGCTCGTGGTGTTTCTCGATGACCTGCAGTGGGCGGACTCGGCATCGCTGGAGCTGATGCAGCACCTCAGCCAGGAAGCGCACTACCTGCTGACGATCGGGGCGTATCGCGACAACGAGGTCTCGCCCACTCACCCGACGCTGCTGGCGATCGAGGCCCTGCGGGATGCGGAGGCCACCGTTGATACGATCGTCCTACAGCCATTAGCCCTCGAGCATACGACCCGGCTCATCGCCGAGACGCTGCACTGTTCGCAGCCGCTCGCGCAGCCCCTGGCAGAGCTCGTCGCGCGCAAGACCGGCGGCAACCCGTTCTTTACGACGCAGTTCCTCAAAGCGCTGCACGACGACGGCCAGATTACCTTCGATCGCGAGCGGCGCTACTGGGAGTGCGACATTGCCGCGATCGAGCGCCTGTCCCAGGCCGATGACGTCGTCGATTTCATCGCTTCGCAACTGCAAAAGCTGCCCGAAGCAACCCAGCGCGTCATCACCCTCGCCGCCTGTATCGGCAACCAGTTTGACCTGGCGACTCTGTCGATGGTCTTCGAGCAACCGGCCCTGGAGACAGCCAACGCGCTCTGGGCGGCGATGCAGGCCGGGTCGATCTTACCGATCGGGCCGACCTATAAGTTCGTTCGCGAGGTCGAACCGGTGGCGGCGACGGGCGCGGGCCTCAATCCGACTTACCGCTTCCTGCACGATCGCATCCAACAGGCAGCCTACACCGCCCTCTCAGACGACGAGAAGCGGCGAACTCACCTGGCGATCGGTCGGCGGCTCCAGGCAAACCTCTCGCCGGAAGAGCGCCAGGAGCGGCTGTTCGATATCGTCGGCCACCTCAACCTGGGGCGCGACGCGATCGTCGATCGAGCCGAGCGCAAAGCCCTGGCGCAAGACAACCTAGCCGCCGCGCGCAAAGCCAAGCAGACCACGTCCTACGCCGCCGCCCGAAGCTTCGTAAGCGTCGGCCTGGAGTTACTGGCTGAAGACCGCTGGGAGACCCAGTACGCGCTGAGTCTGGCGCTGCAAACCCTGGCGACCGAGGCAAACTACCTGAGCGGGCGTTTTGACGAGATGGCAGACTGTGCCGCCGTGGTGCTGGCGCGCGCCAAGACGACAATCGACAAGGTGGCCGTCTACGTCACGCAGATCGACGCCCTAACGGCGCAGGATCGCATGGCCGACGCGATCGCGCTAGGTACGAGCGCCCTAGCAGAATTGGGCGTGCAGTTCTCGACGGAGGCAAATGCCGTTGATAGCGATACAACGTTTGCGGAACTGGACGCGAAGTTCAAAGGCCACTCGATCGAGAGCTTGGTCGCTCTGCCCCGACTCACCGATCCGCAGGTTTCGGCAGCGATGACCCTCCTCGGTGTCCTCTTCACACCCGTTTTCGTTGTCAGCTCCGCGAGCTTCCCGCTGCTGTGCGCGAAAATCACCGCGCTATCGCTGGAATTTGGCAACAGCGCCGTCTCCACGATCGGCTACATCGGCCACGGCATAGTCTTGTCGAACTTTCACGGTGCGCCGGAGCGGGGCTACAACTTCGGGAAGGCGGCGCTTCAGCTCCTCGATCGTCTGGAAGCGTCGGCCTATCACACGCTGGTGACGCTGTATTTCTGTGCGTTTATCCAACATCGCAAAGACCCGATCCCAGCGATGCAACCACTGCTCCTCGACGGGTATCGAGTCGGTATCGAAACGGGCGAATTCCTCCATGCGGGCTACTGCATCTGTGAATACTCGTACAGCAGCTTTTTTGCCGGGCGCAGCCTGGACGAGTGGGACGACGAGATCGGCAAGTACTGCCAGATCTTCCGCCAGCTCAAACAGGATTCGCCAGTGATGTATTTGCAAAGAGTCCGGCAAGTTAACCACAACCTGAAGGAAAAGACCCGAGAACCCGATGTCCTCGTCGGTGAGTTCTACGACGAAGTTGCGATGCTGGCCGATCGCCAGAGCCGTCACGAGCTGCTGGCGATCGGCTTCACGTACATCTCTAAGTTGATACTTGCGTACCTATTCGATCGTCACGATCGGGCACTGGACTACATCGAACGAGCCGAACCTTGCCTTCCAGCTGTAGCAGGCTTTTTGCACCAACTCGCCTTTCATTTCTTTGCAGGGTTGACCTACATGAGGACGGCAAATCGCCAGCACGAAGCAGCGCGGGCGCTCGAGCTGGCGGCCCCACACCAGGAAATTGTCGCGCAGTGGGCGCAAGAAGCCCCCACGAACTACCAGCACAAATGGGAACTGCTCGAAGCCGAGCGGCTGCGGGTGCTCGGTCGGCGCTACGAGGCCGGAGATTTCTACGATCGCGCCATCGCCAGAGCCCTGGAGAACGGCTTCACGCAGGATGCCGCGATCGCCAACGAAAGCGCGGCCCAGTTCTACCGCGACTGGGGCAGAGCGCACCTGGCGGTGGGCTACCTGCGAGACGCCCGCGACGCCTATACCCGCTGGGGCGCACGCGCGAAAGTCGAAGCACTCGATCGCGCTTACCCCCAGCTCCTCGGCGCACTGTCCCAGTCCGCCCCCACTGGCACACTCGAGCCGATCCATTCCGGCAGGGCTGCCCACCGCTGGGACAGCACGAACACCTACAGCACCGATCGCTACCGCTTCGATGTTCCCGTCGTGATGCGGGCGGTGCAAGCCATCTCCCAAGAAATCGAGCCCGACAAGCTCGCGGAGCTGCTCGTCCGCCTGGCGCTGGCAAATGCGGGTGCGACGCGAGTCTGCTCGATCGTCGCGCGCGAGTCCAGCTGGGTCGTCGCGGCTTGCGCTAGCGCTCTCTCCGGCGAAGCGACCCCGTCGATCTCGACCTGCCAGCTCTCCCTCGATGCCACCGAAACCCTGCCCCACGGACTGATTTACGCCACGATTCGCAGCGGCGACATCAAAGTCTTCGACGACCTCAGCCGCGATTCGCGCTTCACCAGCGACCCCTACGTCGCCCGTCACCAGCCAAAATCAGTGCTGTGCCTACCGATCCGCCAGCAGGGCAAAACGCTCGGCCTACTTTACCTGGAGAACAACTTGGCGACTGGCGCATTCGTGCGCGATCGCGTCGATACGGTGCAAGTGCTCGCCAGCCACGCTGCGATCTCTCTCGAAAACGCCCGCCTCTATCAAGAAGTCGCCAACTATTCCTACACCCTCGAGGCCGAAGTCGAAAAGCAAACCCAGGTACTCAGCCAGAAAACCCGCGACCTGGAGCGCGCTCTCGTCAACCTCCAGCAAGCCCAATCCCAGCTCGTCCAGAGCGAAAAAATGTCCGCCCTCGGCCAGCTCGTCGGCGGCGTCGCTCACGAGATCAACAACCCCGTCACCTTTATCCGGGGCAACCTCGATCCGGCCAAAGACTACATCGACTCGCTGCTCGACTTGTTGGCCCTCTACCAACGCCGCTACCCCAATCCGACGCCAGATATCGTAGCGGCGATCGACGAGATCGACCTGGCTTTCGTGCGCGAAGACCTGCGCAAAATCCTGCTGTCGATGGAAGTCGGTAGCCTGCGCATCAGCCAGATCGTCAACAACCTCAAGAGCTTCTCGCGCCTCGACGAGTCGGCCATGAAAAAAGTCGATCTCCACGAAGGCATCGACAGCACGCTGCTGGTTCTCCACAGCCGCTTCGAGCGCTGTGCCAGCCGCAGCGCCATCGTCGTCCTCAAGCAGTACGGCGACCTGCCGAAAGTCACCTGCTACGCCAGCGAGCTAAACCAGGTCTTTCTCTGCCTGCTCGGCAACGCGATCGACGCTCTCAACGAAGCCGGACACAGCCTCACCCCTCCACAAATCCAAATCGAAACCCGGCGGCAGGGCCATTGGGCCGAAATCTCGATCGCCGACAACGGCTGCGGCATCCCCGAACATCGCCAGCAGCGCATATTCGAGCCCTTCTTCACCACCAAACTCGTGGGAAAAGGCGCGGGCCTCGGCCTCTCGGTCAGCTACGCGATCGTTAAAAAACATGACGGTGAGCTGGCCTGCACTTCGTCTCCCGGCAACGGCGCGACCTTCACGATCCGCATTCCCCTGAGCCTGTAGAAGTTCCGCTCTGAAATCGTGCCGCCGTCCCTTCATCCCCCACTCCAACCCTCGCGATCGCGCCGAACGTCTCGCCCCAAGTCGGCTCAGTATAGAAGCGATCGCGCCGCACGACGCTCGAACGAAGCGCTAGGATCGGGGCACGAAAAATCCGCCACCCGGAAACCCAATGGCTCCCGTCGCATTCATCACCGGCGCACCCCAGAGCAGCAGCCTCGCGATCGCCCGCCGCTTCGCCCGCGAAGGCGACGACCTCGTCCTGGCAGCGCGACAGCCCGATCGCCTCAAAGCCACCGCTACCGGCTGGGTGTGCCGGGCGCGGCTCCAGCCAGCCCCAGCTGCGATGCTTTCTCGCCCCCAGTAACGCAATGCGCCTTCACGAAGACACGATCGAAGCCGTCAAAGAACGCGCCGACATCCACGACATCGTTTCCGAACACGTCGTCTTGAAGAAGCAAGGCCGCGATTTCGTTGGTCTCTGCCCGTTCCACGAGGAAAAGTCGCCCAGCTTTTCGGTCAGCCCCAGCAAGCAGATGTACTACTGCTTCGGCTGCGGCAAGGGCGGCAACGCGATCACGTTCATGAAGGAGATCGGCCAGCAGTCGTTTGCCGAGGTGGTGCTAGACCTAGCGAAGCGCTACAACGTGCCGGTCAAAACCCTGGAGCCCGAGAAGCAGCAGGAGTTCCAGCGCCAGCAGTCCCGTCGCGAACAGCTCCACGAAATCATGGCCGTGGCAGTGAACTTTTACGAGTACGCACTGCGCCAGAGCCAGGGCAAAGCGGCGCTGAATTATCTGCTCGAATCGCGCCAGTTCGACGACGCCACGCTCAAGCGCTTTCAGATCGGCTACGCGCCCGCCAGTTGGGATGCGCTTTACGGTTATTTAGTCGATCGCAAGCATTTCCCGGTAGAGATGGTGGAAGCAGCGGGACTGATTTTGCCGCGTAAGAGTGGCGACGGTTATTACGATCGATTCCGCGATCGGGTGATGATTCCGATTTACGACGATCGCGGTCGGGCGATCGCGTTTGGCGGTCGGGCATTGGGTGACGAAAAGCCGAAGTATCTCAATTCTCCCGAGACTGAACTATTCGATAAAGGCAAAAATCTTTTCTGTTTAGATAAAGCAAAAAGCGCCATTTCCAAAGACGATCGCGCTGTGGTCGTCGAGGGCTATTTCGACGCGATCGCGCTGCACACCGCCGGGATCGAAACCGCCGTCGCGTCTCTCGGCACGGCGCTGAGCGAACGCCAGGTGCGCCAGCTCTTGCGCTACACCGAATCGAAGCAGGTGGTGTTCAACTTCGACGCCGACGCGGCGGGCATTAAGGCGACAAATCGGGCGATCGGGGAGGTGGCCGACCTGGCCTATCGCGGTGGCGTCCAGCTTCGCATTCTCAATATCCCCGAGGGCAAAGACGCCGACGACTTTCTCAAGTCCGCCTCGCCGGAAGCGTATGTCGCGCTGCTTGACAATGCGCCGCTGTGGATCGACTGGCAGATCGATCGCACTACTGAGGAGTGTGACATCACCCAAGCTGATGGCTACCAGTACGCCACTACTGCCTTTGTCGATTTGCTACGCCGTATTGAGAATCTGGCGACGCGCAGCTACTACATCAACCGTTGCGCCGAAGTTTTAGCCAGGGGCGACGCCCGTCGCGTACCGACGATCGCAGAAGTATTGATGACACAAACCCGAAGAGCACGTTTGATCGAGGTTTCTCCTTCAGGCAAGCTGACGGCACAGAAAGAACGTGTAGCAGAACAACCTCAGACAAGTAGCAATACAGCTCGAACTTTGGCAGAAGAGATATTATTAAAGTTCTACATACACTGTCGAGAACTTCGAGACGTCACAATTAATATCGTTCAGTATCTAGATTCTCTATCGCTGGAAGGAGAGAGCAGCATCGTACAGAACCTGGCGCTGCTAGAAGCTAGTCATAGAGATTTATGGCGGCACATGATGCAAGCGACAAAAGACTGTAGAGACAGAAATTTAATAGCTTGGATACAGGAAGAGTTCTCGGACGAGCAAGAAATCCTATCGAAATGGAATCATCTCATATATCTGAGTGAATTAGCTGCGCAAGATATTCAAGTAGAGCGCGGAACTCTTGTCCTCAGAGCCGCCACTGCTGTTATTGAAGAATCAATTCGGCAGACCAGATATCAGAACTTCTTAAAAGTCTTTCAAGAAATAGATTTCATCAAAGATAGAGAAGATGCATACATAAGACAATACTCTCTCATGCTTGAGAAAAGTCAGATATCTAGTTTGGAAGCGCTCCGACGCGAAGTTTATCTCCCGCCTAGTAAGTTGTTAACAGACAGCCAACGTATGGGACAGTCAGCGATTGGCCGAGCGTACAAGATGCAGGCAGAAATATACCAGGAGAATGTAAGACTCAATGCCATGCATCAACAGCGTCTAACAACTGTCACAGACCTTGTCAGCAGTACATGGATTGGAATAAGAGAGAGTCTTGAGAAGAATATGCTAGAAGCTAATTCAAGTGTCGCATGAATATTTTCAGGGTTTGGAGAAGCACCAGTCCCTAGTTCACACGCTACCGTGTCTAATCACGCCACTCGCCCTGCACGCCAAACGCCGCCCAGTAATACGGATGGTTGCCTGCTTCCCACATCGCCAACTGCGCCTGCCGCAGCGCCGCCACCGGTGTCATGCCGCCCTCCCAAATATTTGCGTAGAACGCCACCATCAGCTCCGCCGTCTTCTCATCGCTTACGTTCCACAGCGATAACACCGTCCGCTCGGCTCCGGCGTACATCAGCCCCCGCGTCAGACCGACCACGCCCTCACCACCGACATTCTCGCCCAGACCCGTCTGGCAGGCGCTTAATACCACCATCTCTGCGGGCATATTGAGATTAAAGATATCGGCCAGTCGCAGAAAGCCATTTTGAGAGTTGCCGTTTTCGTCCAACAGCGAAAGAACGAGGCCGGACAGCTCGGGATTCTCGGAATTCGCGAAGCCGTGGGTGGCGAAGTGGACGTATTGGTAGCTGCTGGCAGCATTGTTCGTGACCCAGTCGCGATCGGCGCTGAAGTCAAAGGCCGCAGTTTTGCCGCCACCGGCCAGAGCGAGTAGCTGTTCGGCTTCGATTTTGGTGTGGGGCAAACGAGCGATCGCGTTCAGGTCGAAGTCCCGCAAAGCGCGCTCGATGTCGCGATTTTCGCTGGGGGCGGCGGCGGGTTGGCCGGTGACGCGCGGATCGCTGGCGGTAAACACCGGGTCGGCAAGGACGGCGAGGCGTCTCGGGGCCGGGGCGCGATCGCCCATCGTCTCGCGGTTGGTGGCGATAACCGTTGAAGACGGCGCGCTAACGATTTCGTGTTCCACCAGAAGCGGCTGATAGCCATCGGTGTTTGGCGTTGCCAGGGCGCTAAACGGGATCTGGTGGAGCTGGCCGTCGGGGACGATTAGCAGCCGCTCGGTGGTGAGTTTGTGGGCGATCGGCGCGAGAATCAGCTCGCTGAGGGCGGTAGCTTTGCGGGCGGTAGCGATCGGGTTTCCGGCGCGATCGACGCTGGCGTAGAATTCACGCGCCGCCGTCTCGATCTCGTCGCGACCGGCGAGCGTAAAGCTCTCAAAGCCGTCGCGCGTCACGACCCAAACGTAGCTGCGCTCGTCGCCGAGGGCGTACTGCACCAGGGTGGTGTCGGCGTCGAGGACGCGATCGCGTACCTGCGCCAACTCCAGCGGCTCGGGGTATTGCAGCGCTGCGTAGGCCGGATCGGTTTGGCGGAGCTGGCTGGCGAGGGCGTCGAGTTCGCGCAGCACGGCGGTGGTCTGCCGATCGAACTCGTCGACGATCGCGGCGATCTCATCGCGATCGGCGGTGGCCTGGAGCCGATCGACGCGCTGAGCGTCGAGAGTCTGGAGCTGTTGGCGCAGGTCGCGCTCGCGGTCGCGCAGCGCGGGGTCGATGTTCTCGCTAATGTCCAGGTTGGCTTCGGCTAGCAGTTCGATCAGCGTACGGGCGCGGGTGCGCTCGCTGACGTTAAAGGCGCGCACGTCGTAGCCTTCACCGGGATTTTGCCCGTGGAGCTGCATCAGGATATCGATCTGGAGCCGGTAATACTCCTGAACCGTGGCGAAATAGCTGGTGCGAAGATCGGCGCTA
This sequence comes from uncultured cyanobacterium, assembly GCA_937899645.1. Taxonomy (GTDB): domain Bacteria; phylum Cyanobacteriota; class Cyanobacteriia; order Cyanobacteriales; family Geitlerinemataceae; genus RDYZ01. The sequence continues at coordinate 40,144 of CALCCD010000013.1, forward strand.
CCGATCTCGCTACGGAGCTGCTCGACGATCGCGATCGTCGCTTCGACGGCCTCGAGGGCGGCGGGCAGCTCGCCGCGCGTGCGCCGCACTTGGCCGATCAGGTGCAAGACGGCGGCCTCGTTGGCGCGATCGCCCACCTCCCGCATCATCGGCAGCGCCCGATTCAGGTACGTCAGTGCCTCGTCGGTGTTGCCCAGCTTGCCGTACGTCCCGCCGATGTTATTCAGCGTCGCGGCTTCTCCAGCGCGATCGCCCACCTCTCGATACAGCGCCAGCGATCGATCGAGGTAATTCAGCGTCTCGCCATAGTTGCCCAGCCCGTCGTACACGCCAGCGATATTGTTCAGCGTCGTCGCCTCGAATGCGCGACTGCCCACCGACTGCAAAATCGGCAGCACCTGTAGGTAGTAACTCAAAGCCGTATCGTAGTCGCCCTGCGCCTGTAAGAGCAGCCCGATATTGTTGAGCGTGATGGCTTCCCCGCTGCGCTCGCCCGTCTCCCGGTGAATCGTGAGGGCGCGCTCGTAGTAGTCCAGAGCCTGCGCCCGATCGCCCAAATTGTCGTACACCGCCCCGATATTGCCGAGCGTCGTGCCGACCCCCGAGCGATCGCCGATTTCTCGATACAGCGACAGCGCCCGATCGTAGCGGCTCAGCGATTCGTCATAGCTGCCCAAGCTGTCGTACACCCGACCCATATTGTTGAGCGTCGTGGCGACTCCGCCGTGATGGCCCAGCGCTCGAGCGATCTCGAGGGCGCGCTCGTAGTATTCCAGCGCCCGCAGACGATCGCCCAGCCCATCGTAGGCCAGGCCGATATTGCTCAAGGTGACAGCCTCTCCCAGCGGATCGTCCACCTCTTCGAGGAGCGCCAGGGCGCGCTCGTAGTAGCGCAGCGACTCCGTGAGATTGCCCAAGCTGCCATACACCACGCCCAGACCGCCAAGCGTTACCGCCTCCCCTCCTCGATCGCCGATCTCCTGCTGGATTGCGAGCGCGCGTTCGTAATAGCCCGCCGCCTCTCGGTAGCGGCTGACGGCGTACAGCGCCCCGCCCGTATTGCTGAAGGTCAGCGCCTCCCAAGCGCGATCGCCCGACGCCAAAAACCCATCCAGCGCCGTGTCGTAGTGCGCTAGTGCCGCTTCCGTTCGGCTCGCGCGTGCGTCGATCAGCCCCAGGAAAACCGACGCGCGACCGATATCAAATCCCGCGCTCGCCGCTTGCGCGATCGCCAACGCCGCCTCGAACTGAACGTCCGCCTCGCGATTGCTTTCCGGTATCCCGCGCTCGAACAACTGCTTCCCGCGCAGGAACGGCTCCTGAAAGGCGATCGCAGCGCGATCGCTCGCCTCCCAGCGCACCGTATAGCGTCCGAACGCCGCAGGCTGGTGGGAGTTAGCGACGATCGTATAGGTTCCCGACTGCGGCAACTCCACGACCAGACGCGAGTCCGTACGACCCGAGCCATCGTCGTCCTGGGCGATAAGTTGCTCGTTGGGGTCGAGCAGGATCAGGTACGTGTCGAAATCTTGGCTCGTCAGGTCGATCGCCACGATTTCGCCCGCCTCGCCCTCAAAGCGGTGCATCTCAAAGTAAGTGCCATCGCGTTCGATAAACTCGCTCTCTGCGGTCAGCGCGCCCGAGACTTGCCCCGATGCTTGCGCGATCTGCCGTTGCGCCGCTGGGCGGTGAACTGTTTCCGGCAAGGCACGAGCACTCTCGCCCCATGCAGCCAAGCCCAACAGCGCCGCGATCGCCACTTTTACGAACGAACTCTTCATCGCCCCACGCCTCACGAGCTGCCCTCGCAAACTCCATTACCCAATACGACACTAGCGAACTCCAGCCAAGACGGCGCGAAAATCGACCGATAACAGATTCGAGACGCCGCGATCGCCGCCACCCAGGAGCAGTACGCTATCGTAAAACCTAATTAAATCTAAAAAATAGGCGCTTTCGTGGTTTCGCGGCCCCCGTCGCCCCTCGGTTTCGTCCATATCGACCCTGTAACATCCGCTCGGCGCAATTTTTTATGGCAACTCCGACCCTAGCGACGATCGACAACACCCAAGTCGATCTCATCGTTCGCAACCACCACGACAACCCCCACTACGCTCTCGGTTGCCACAAGCTCGACGGTCAGGATGCCTGGGCGGTTCGGGTCTACCTGCCCGATACGGATGCCGTGACGGTGGTGATGCCGGACGGGCGCGAAGTGCTGATGAAAACGCCGCAAAACGTCGATTTCTACGAGTGCGAAGTCAGCCACGCGGGCGAGACCTTCCCGAAGAACTACAAGCTGCGAATTAAGCAAGACGACAGCGAGCGCCTCGAATACGACCCCTACGCCTTCAGCGAACCAAAGCTCAGCGAGCTGGACACGCACCTGTTCGCCGAAGGCAACCACCAGCGCCTCTACGACAAGCTGGGCGCGCACCTGACCGAGTTCGACGGCATCAAGGGCGTCTTCTTTGCCGTTTGGGCTCCGAATGCCCGCAACGTCTCGATTATCGGCAACTTCAACAACTGGGACGGACGCCGCTACCAGATGTCGCGGCGCGGCAACGGCGTTTGGGAGCTGTTCGTGCCGGAGCTCGGTGTCGGCGAAGTCTATAAGTACGAAGTTAAAAATCAGGGCGGCGACATTTACAAAAAGGCCGATCCCTACGGCTATCAGCAGGAAGTGCGCCCCGATACGGCCTCGATCGTCGCCAATATCGACAACTACACCTGGGATGATGCCGCCTGGCTGGAACAGCGCGCCAAAAGCGACCCGATGCGATCGCCCGTTTCGGTCTACGAAGTCCACCTCGGCTCCTGGATGCACGCCAACTTCGACGAGCCGGGAACGGACTATCTGGGCAACCCGATTCCGTCCGTAGAAGTGGCCGACCTCAAACCCGGCGCGCGCTTCTTGACCTACAAAGAGCTGGCCGATCGCCTGATTCCCTACGTCAAAGATCTCGGCTTCACGCATATCGAAGTCATGCCGATCGCCGAGCACCCGTTCGACGGTTCCTGGGGCTATCAGGTCGCGGGCTACTATGCCGGAACCTCGCGCTACGGCACGCCGCAGGATCTGATGTACTTCATCGATAAGTGCCACCAAGCGGGCATCGGCATCTTGGTGGACTGGGTTCCCGGCCACTTCCCGAAAGACGCCCACGGTCTGGCCTACTTCGACGGTACGCACCTCTACGAACACGCCGACCCGCGCCGGGGAGAGCACACCGAATGGGGCACGTTGATCTTCAACTACGGGCGCAATGAAGTCCGTAACTTCCTGGTCTCGAACGCGCTGTTTTGGTTCGACAAATACCATATCGACGGTATTCGCGTAGACGCCGTCGCCTCGATGCTCTATCTCGACTACGCGCGCGAACCGGGCGAGTGGCTGCCCAACGAGTACGGCGGACGCGAAAACCTGGAGGCCGCCGATTTCCTGCGCCAAACCAACCACGTGATTTTCGAGAATTTCCCCGGCATCCTGTCGATCGCCGAGGAATCGACGGCCTGGCCGATGGTCTCCTGGCCGACCTACGTGGGCGGTCTCGGCTTCAACCAGAAATGGAACATGGGCTGGATGCACGACATGCTCGACTACTTCAGCATGGATCCCTGGTTCCGCCAGTTCCACCAAAACAACGTCACGTTCAGCATGTGGTATCACCACAGCGAGAACTACATGCTGGCGCTCTCCCACGACGAAATCGTCCACGGCAAGAGCAACATCATCGGCAAGATTCCCGGCGACGAATGGCAAAAATTCGCCACGGCGCGGACGCTGTTCGGCTACATGTTCTGCCACCCCGGCAAGAAAACCATGTTTATGAGCATGGAGTTCGGGCAGTGGAGCGAGTGGAACGTCTGGGATGACCTGGACTGGGATCTGCTGCAGTACGCGCCGCACCAGGGTCTGAAGAAGTGCATCGCCCAGCTCAACCAGCTCTACCGCAGCGAACCGGCACTCTACAGCCAGGACTACGAAGAACCCGGATTCGAGTGGGTTGACTGTAACGACAACCAAAACAGCGTCGTCTCGTTCGTTCGCCGCGCGAAGGACTCGGATGAGTTCGTGGTGGTGGTCTGCAACTTCACGCCACAGCCCCACGGCAACTACCGCATCGGCGTTCCGGAAGCGGGCTTCTACACGGAGCTATTCAACAGCGACGCCAGCGATTTTGGCGGCAGCAATATGGGCAATATGGGCGGCAAGTGGACTGACGAGTGGGGCTACCACAACCGTTCGCATTCGCTCGATCTCTGCCTGCCGCCCCTGGCCGTGTCAGTGTTCAAGCTCGATCGCGCCAAAACCGCCGCCGCGCTCGAAGCCTAGGCGAGATCCGATCGACGAGATTCGGCAGCAGGCGCGCCCGTCTTTTACTCGGCGCTCGCCTGCTGCAAACATCCTCCAAACCCACGAAATCTTCAGCGGGAAGTAGAATCCGCGCCCTCATTATCTACGGCAAAAAATGGGGAACGAAACGGAAGCGCATCCCACCGTGACGGCAAGCACAGGCGCGCGAACGGGCCGCGATCGCAGCGGAACCGATCGCCGTTGACTACGATAGAGCAGGGCGTCCGCCCCGCTTCCGTCACTCTCCAACCGTAGCCGTGCGCCGTAACTTCCGTTTTGCCATCGTCAGCGATCCCCACGTGGCCTTGCCCCACACGATCTGGGATCACCCGAAGCGCTTCCACCTGGTAGAGGTCTCGATCCCCGCCCTCGATCGCATCTTCGCGCACCTGGCAACTCTCGAGCTGGACTTTCTGCTGGTTCCCGGCGACTTGGTTCAGCACGGCGAGCGCGACAACCACACCTGGCTCGGCCAGCGGCTCGCGCAGTTGCCGTATCCCAGCTTCGTAATTCCCGGCAATCACGATGTGCCTTACCCCGAGGCGACCGACACGGCGATCGGCTTCGATGAATTTCCCCGCTTCTATCGCGCCAGCGGCTATCGCGACACCGATCGGCACTACTACACCGCCGAGCCCGTCCCCGGCCTGCACCTGATCGCGCTGAACTCGAATATTTTCGACGCGGAGGGCGTACAGCAAGGCGCGCTCGACGACGACCAACTGGCCTGGCTCGAGGCCGAGCTGGCCGCTCGCCGAGGCGATCGCGTGTTCGTAACAATTCACCACAACGTTATCGAGCACGTGCCGCAGCAGTCCCGTACCAAGATGGGGCGGCGCTATATGCTCGACAACGCGCCGGTTTTGCGGAAACTCCTGGAGGATTCCGGCGTACCCGTGGTGTTTACCGGCCACCTCCACGTACAAGATATCGCCGCCACCGATCGCCTCTACGACATCACCACCGGCTCGCTCGTCAGCTACCCGCACCCCTACCGCATTCTGGAGTACGACACCGACTGCCACGGCGGCGCGTGGCTGAAAATCGAGTCGTACCGCATCGACAGCGCCCATATTTGGGACGACCTCGGGCACTTTTCCCGCGAGTGGATGGGCGATCGCAGTCGCCCGTTTATGCTGCGGCTACTGACCGAAGCGCCGCTGAATATGTCTCTAGAGCAGGCCGAGCCGCTGTTGCCCGACCTGCGCTACTTCTGGGCAGACATTGCCGACGGCGACTCGCAGTTCGACTTCGGGCACTTTCCGCCGAAGGCGCGGCGCTTTTTCGAGGCGTTTAGCGCCCGGACGTTCGATCGCGCCCCGAGCTTTATCGACAACTTCGCGACGCTGCGGCTGTGTGAGCCGACGAGTTTGCCGCCCGCCCGCAGGCCGCGCCGCATCGAAGTGAGTCAGAGCTGACCCAGCATCTTGTGAGTTTGGGGAATCACGCGCACGTCGTCGAGGCTCCGCTTGAGCGAGTACTGCCAATCGAGAACCTGCTGCGGGCTCGGCGCTAGCTGCTCGGTATAGGCGTCGCTGCGTAGGGACTGGTTGCGATCGTGCAGTTCTGCATCGAGGGGCGTCACCGGCTGAAGGAACAGCGCCAGACGCGGATCGACTTCACAGACGAGCTGCCGCAGACAATCGAGGTCTTCCTGGGTGGTGTTCGCCGACACGATCGCTTTGAGAAATAGCGGCACGCCAGCTTCGACGCAGCGCTGCAAAAATTCTCCGTGAGCCGACCAGCGCTCCTCGCCGCTGACGCTAGGCAGTTTGATATCCATGCCGATCTCATCGCAGTATTCGAGGACGCCATCGAGGCGATCGGGGCGATGTCCAGCAGTTTCGAGGTAGACGGGCAGGCCCGTGCGCCGCTTGACGCGCGGCAGAAATTCTCGCAAAAAGTGAGCGTGCAGAAGCGGCTCGCCGCCGGTGATGCTCACGCTGTCGTGAAGGCGCGGAACGTTCTGGCGATCGACCCAGTCCAGCATCAAATCGAGCGGAATCGGATTGGGGTAGGTTTCAAAATTGCGCCGACCGGGCGTCGCTTCGACAGCGCAGTTGTCCGAAGCCGTCCAGGTGTTGGCACTGTCGCAAAAGTAGCAGCGCAGATCGCAGAGGGCAAAGCGGACGAAAATCTGCCGCGTGCCGCAGTTCGCGCCCTCTCCCTGGATCGCAGAGAAGATCTCGACCGCACGCGCGGCGGGCATTGCATCGGGGAGCGGATTTTCGGGATCGTGGCCCCCTTCGATCGCGTTCGGATCGGATATTTCAGTGGTTAGCACGTTTGAAGATAGCGAAATTAGATCTGAAGCCAGAGTTATAGACGGCAAACGGCGATCGCATTTGGCCCAAAAATTGGCCAGCGGCGATCGCCGCGCGAAGCGTTGGCATCTCGACAGCTAACGTAGCACCGCGCTCCCCGGCCTGGGAGAGAGTGCTTAGAGTACTCCACGGAAATAAACACCCAACGGCCAGGATTCGAGCACTGAGCTTGTCGAAGTGCGTCACACCCAGGCTTCGACAAGCTCAGCCTTCATTGGTGACTTCTGGACAAATATATTTGTGGAGTACTCTTAACGAAGCTACAGCTTCGCGTGGGCGTCGATCAGTAGCGCTTCAGTTTCTGCCCAGTCGATACATTTATCCGTGACCGAAACGCCATACTCGAGCTTATCTAGATCGGCGGTCAGGCTCTGGTTGCCCTCGAACAGGTTCGACTCGAGCATCAGGCCGACGATCGAGGTGTTGCCCGCGCGGATCTGGTCGATCGCATCGCACATCACCGCACCCTGGCGAGTGTGATCTTTGTTGGAGTTGCCGTGGCTACAGTCGATCGCCAGACGCGGCGTCAGACCGGCTTCGGCAATCTTGCCTTCAACTTCGCGGATCGTTTCGGCCTCGTAGTTGGGCTTGCCGCCGCCACCGCGCAGAATGATGTGGCCGTAGTGGTTGCCGCGCGTGTTGAAGACGCTAACCTGACCGTCGGCGTTGATGCCCAGAAAGCTGTGGCTGCCGCGCGCGGCCTTCAGGGCGTTGAGCGCCACGCCGATGCTGCCGTTCGTGCCGTTTTTGAGACCGACGGGCATTGACAGGCCGCTGGCCATTTCGCGGTGGGTTTGGGACTCGATCGTCCGCGCGCCGATCGCCGACCAGGCAATCAGGTCGCTGATGTACTGAGGCACGATTGGATCGAGGGCTTCGGTTGCGGCGGGCAGGCCGATAGCAGCGATATCGAGGAGCAGCTTGCGCGCCAGACGGATGCCTTTTTCGACGTTGAACGAATCGTCCATATCCGGATCGTTGATCAATCCCTTCCAGCCGACGGTGGTGCGGGGCTTCTCGAAATAGACGCGCATGACGATCGCCAGCTTGTCGCCGACGCGATCGGCCAGGGGCTTGAGGCGGCGAGCGTAGTCGAGGGCGGCTTCGGGGTCGTGGATCGAGCAGGGGCCGACGACGACGAACTTGCGATCGTCTTCACCGTCGAGGATGCGCTCGAGCTGGCGGCGCGCGCCGAGGACAGTGGCCTCGGCAGCGCCGGTCAGCGGCAGTTCTTCCTTAATCTCATTCGGCGTCGGGAGGACGGTGTGAGCGGCGATATGCGTGTTGTTGACGATGCCGTGCTGCTGCGCCAGAACCATAGTGTTACGAAGCTTTGGAAGCAAAGAATGTAAAAACTAGCGTACTCCAGCCTTGGAAAAGGTCAGAAGCACAAGTAGACGAGAAGCGATCGCTTGCTTCAAAGTCGGCCCGATGCCTCGAGTCGCGATCGCGCTGGAGTTGCACTATTTTAAACGCTTTGTCCGATCGCTTCCGTCGCTCGCTTATTGGCAATCACAGCGCGGGTGGCGATTGCGATCGATTGCGGTTCGATCGCACCCAATCGGTTCGCACGGAAACCGTTCCGCGCCGCTCAATACTAGATAGTGGTATCATCCGCCCGCACTCACGATTCGCTCCCTTTCCCCGCCCGCCGCGCCATGCCGAACTCCACCGCCGCGCCCCTCCTCGGTCAGTCCCTCTCCGAACTCTCGGACTGGGTCGAGGCGCAGGGGCAACCCGCCTATCGCGGCAAGCAGCTCCACAACTGGATCTACGACAAAGGCGCGCGATCGCTCGGCGATATTACGGTCTTTCCGAAGAAGTGGCGCGAACAGGTGTGCGAGGCCGCGGCGGGCGGAGTGGGTTTCATTGGGCGATCGCAAATTGCCAAGCGCGCCGTCGCCAACGACGACACCGTCAAGTACCTGCTAAAAATGGCCGACGGGCAGATCGTCGAGACCGTCGGCATTCCCACCGAAAAGCGCCTGACCGTTTGCGTTTCGTCTCAAGTGGGCTGCCCGATGGCCTGCGACTTTTGCGCCACCGGCAAGGGCGGCTTTACGCGCAACCTGGCGACCCATGAAATTATCGATCAGGTGCTGACGGTACAAGAAGACTTCGATCGGCGCGTGTCCCATATCGTCTTTATGGGCATGGGCGAGCCGCTGCTGAATTCAAAAAACGTCGTTGCGGCGGTGCGATCGCTCAACGAAGACGTGGGCATCGGCCAGCGCAACATCACCATCTCCACCGTCGGTCTTCCGGGATATATTCGCCGCCTGGGCGAGCTGAAGCTGCAAGCCACCCTTGCCGTCAGCCTCCACGCCTCCAACCAGCCCCTGCGCGAGCGCCTGATTCCCAGCGCCGCCCAGTACCCGATCGCCGAGCTATTCGACGAGTGCCGCAACTACGTCAAGCAAACCGGGCGGCGCATTAGCTTCGAGTACCTGCTGCTGGCCGAACTCAACGACTGGCCCGAACATGCCGACGAACTGGCCGAACACTTACGTGGATTCCAAAGTCACGTCAATCTCATTCCGTATAACCCGATCGTCGAGGTGGACTACAAACGTCCCGACAGCAGCCGCGTCAGCGGCTTTAAGCGCGCCCTGGAAGACCGCCATATCGCCGTCAGCGTCCGCTATTCGCGCGGCCTGGACGTGGACGCCGCCTGCGGGCAGTTGCGCGCCTCGGAGCTGCAAAAGCTGGCGGAGGCATGAGGGCCGCACCGATCGAGAATTGACCCTAAAATGAAAACTGAACAATAGTTAGAAATTGTCAGTAACTTTACGGAAACTTCAATTTCCAGACTGAAACATGAGGACTCATTAAAGAATCGCAACCTCGGCCACGCTTTTGGCGTCTATTTCGTTAATTTATCTCCATCGGATAAACCCAACCGCAAGGGCCTTTGCGGCTGGGTTTCGGCGGAATTGGAGTTCGTGCGTCGCCGCGTTGTTCGATCGTTACCTTGCACGTCTCGCGAACGACCTGCTGATTCGCGTGTTCTCATCCCGGTCTCGACCGGGAAAACTTGGATAGTCACCGAGCGCCGTCTTACACTGATGGCGCTTTTTTTGGCTTCGCGGCGCACGCCGCTGACGCTCCATGACCACAGCCAATGCCTACGACTGGCTCGATCGCGGCCTGTCTGCCATCCACAAAGCTCAATGGCACCGCCAGGAGACCACCTTCGACGGCGCGCCCGGTGCGACGATCGCCCAGGACGGACGGCAGTTCCTCAACTTTGCCAGCAACGACTACCTGGGTTTGGCGGCAGACCCGCGCGTGCGACAAGCCGCGATCGAAGCGATCGATCGCTACGGTGCGGGCAGCACGGGCTCAAGGCTGCTGAGCGGCCACCGCCCGATCCACCGCCAGCTCGAAGAAGCCCTGGCCGGGCTGAAGCAAACCGAAGATGCGATCGTCTTTAGCTCCGGCTATCTGGCCAATATCGGCGTCCTCTCGGCGATCGTCGGTAGTCGCGACCTGGTGCTAGGCGATCGCGACAACCACTCCTGTTTGCGGCTCGGCGTTGCGGCGTCGGGCGCACATCTGATGAGCTACGACCGCAGCGATCCGATCGAGCTGGCCTGCCTGCTGGACGCGCACCGCAACTCCTATCGCCGCGTCACGATCGCCACTGACAGCGTCTTCAGCATGGACGGCGACTTGTGCCCGCTGCCGCAAATTCTCGATCTGGCCGATCGATACGGGTGCATGGTGTTGATCGATGAAGCTCACGCGACGGGCGTCCTGGGCGATCGCGGGGCGGGTTGCGTCGAGCACTTCGGCTGCGGCGATCGCGAGCTAATCCAGATGGGCACGCTCAGCAAGGCGCTAGGCAGCCTGGGCGGCTACGTAGCCGGGTCAGCGAAACTTGTCGACTTTCTGCGGAACCGCGCGCCGAGCTGGATTTACACCACGGCCCTCTCGCCTGCCGACGCGGGGGCGGCGCTGGCGGCGGTGGAAATCGTGAGATCGGAGCCCGAACGCCGCCAGCAGCTCCGCGACAACGTAACGTACCTCCAGGCGAGGCTAACCGAAATCGCCGACGACGCCCCCGACACCTTCAGCCTGCTGCCGTCGAACTCGCCAATCTTTTGTTTGGAAGTCAAGGATACGGCCACGGTACTGCGCTACGGCGAAGCGCTGTTCGATCGCGGCATTTTTGCCTCCGCCGTCCGTCCGCCCACCGTACCCACCAGTCGCCTGCGCCTGACCGTGATGGCGACCCACACGCGATCGCAGCTCGATCGGCTCGCAACGGCCTTAACCGAGCGAGTCGCGTTGTAGCTATCAACAGTCGCCACCAGCACGCCACAAAAAAATGCCCTCCGCAGCGGTGCGAAAGGGCGTCTAGATTAGCGCTGGGGCCACTCGGGTGAGCGACCGCAACGCGCTGAAACTCAAAGAGCTGTCTGGGCTCGCGCGAAATATCGCAGCCTAGTACAGTTCCTCTTCCTTGTGCGTTTCGATGGTGCAATCCGCAGTCGGGTATGCAACACAGGTCAGAACGAAGCCTGCTTCGATTTGGTCGTCATCCAGGAACGATTGATCGGATTGATCGACCGAACCGGCGGTGACTTTACCAGCACAGGTCGAGCAAGCGCCTGCACGGCAGGAGTAAGGCAGATCGACGCCTTGCTCTTCAGCAGCGTCGAGAATGTACTCGTCCTCGGGGACTTCGATCGTCGTGTTGATACCTTCAGCTTCGCTGATCAGGGTTACTTTGTAGGTCGCCATGTCGTTAATCCTCTCTTGTATAAAGATGACTAATACACCGAGCACTGGCAATATTAGTGCCGCCGACGGCGTATTAGCCCCTTTGTTCTTTGATATTACGGGAAAATTCCAAAAACTTAACTCTTCCGGTCGGCAGAATTTCGATGAAATTTATTATAAATATTACTAATTCAATCCGGGTTTGCTTATAGCTAATAATGCTTAGGCAAGTCGCGCGACTTAGCTCCATGTTTGTCAAGTACGGACTTGCCGTATGCCACGGCGACTGGCGATCGCCCTGCGTTCGAGCCGAGATTTCCGGCAGTTGGCAGTCGGCGCGATCGCGACGAGTTCGACGCTTGAGGACGGTGGCCGCATGGTAGATGGCACAACGAATTTCAGCTTCGACCGGGGGAAACAACACCGTGACACACGTGGGATGGGCGACGATCGGGACGGGTTTTGCGGCAACGCGGCGGGCGAAAGCCATCGTCGAAGACCCGCGCGCGCAGCTGGTGGCGGTGGCCGGACGCGATCGCGATCGGACAGCCAAATTTTGCGCGGAATTGTTATCTGCTGACGCAGCGGAGCCGAACGTCAGTCCGCACGAAATAGACCTCGAGACGGGCTGGCGCGACCTGCTGGCGCGCGACGATATCGATGCGATCGCCGTCTGTACGATTTCGCGCGACCATGCCGATCGAACGCGGGCGATCCTGGAGGCGGGCAAGCACGCGATCGTCGAATATCCGCTGGCGTTTGACCCAGCCGAAGCTCGGGCTCTGCTCGATTTGGCGCGATCGCGCGATTTGCTCCTGCACGTAGAACATATCGAACTCCTCGGCGGGCTGCACCGCGCCGCTCGGGAGAATATCGCCGACATCGGCGCTCCCTACTACGCCCGCTACGTGACGCTCGCGCCGAAGCGCCCCGCACCGCAGCGCTGGAGCTATCGCGCAGCGGACTTCGGGTTTCCGTTCGTCGGGGCGCTGTCGCGGGTGATGCGGGCGATCGATCTATTCGGCGCGGTCGATCGCGTCTCGGCGTCGGTGCGCTACTGGCCGCGCGAAGGTGGCGACTACTACACGAGCTGCCTTTGTCGGGGCGAACTGCGGTTTACGAGTGGCGCGATCGTCGAGCTAGTCTACAGCAAGGGCGATCGAGTCTGGGAGCGACAGAACCAGTTCGAGATCTTCGCAGAAGCGGGCGTGCTGACGCTGACGACGAAGTCCGGGCAGCTAGTGCGAGGCGAGGAGACGCGCAAGATTGCGATCGGCGGGCGGCGCGGACTGTTTGCGCGCGACACGCAGATGGCGACAGCGGCGATCCTCGACGGTGCGGCGATGTACGTGCAGCCAGAGCGCAGCATTTACGCGCTGGCGGTTGCAGACGGGCTGCGGCGGGCGGCGGAGTCTGGCGTGGAAGTCGCGATCGAAATTGCCTACGAGCACTGAGCGTAGTCGTTGGCGTAGCCTTCGCTTTGCGAATAGTGCGGGCTGGGCTAGAAGCGATAATTTTTGGACTTCAGCAAAGTGCAAGCTTTGGATAGTGACCACTGACTTGCACAAGCTGAAACCCGCGCTATTCGCAAAGCGAAGGCTACGCCAACGACTCCGCTCAGCGCTCATTGAGCAGGCGGACGATGATATTCGATGAACTCGATAATGCGATCGAGCCCCGTCCCTTTCTTCAGGTTCGTAAACACGAACGGCTTCTCGCCGCGCATCTTCAGCGTGTCGCGCTCCATGACTTCCAGGCTCGCGCCGACCATTGGAGCCAGGTCGATTTTGTTGATGACTAGCAGGTCAGATTTTGTGATGCCGGGGCCGCCCTTACGCGGAATTTTGTCGCCAGCCGCCACGTCGATCGTATAAATCGTCAGATCCACCAACTCCGGGCTGAAGGTCGCGGCCAGGTTGTCGCCGCCACTCTCGACGAAGACCAGCTCTAGCGGCGCGAGGCGCTCTTCGAGTTCGCGGATGGCAACGAGGTTGATCGAAGCATCTTCGCGGATGGCGGTGTGGGGACAGCCGCCGGTTTCGACACCGACGATGCGATCGCGATCGAGAGCCTCGGCGCGAACGAGAAATTGGGCGTCTTCCTGTGTATAGATATCGTTGGTGACGACGCCGATACGGTAGCGATCGCGCAGGGCTTTGCAGAGGGCTTCGAGCAGCGCGGTTTTGCCCGACCCGACGGGGCCTGCGACTCCGACTCGAAATGCGTTCATCGTTTTTCCTCCCGATCCTAAAAGTTCAATGAGCGCTGAGCGGAGTCTGTTTATCACCGCTGCATGGCGTAGTCCACCAGCTTCAACAACCGCTGGCGCAGCGTCTCTAAACCGAAACCCTCCACCGCTGAAATATACGCTGCCTGGGGATACTCCTCCTTCGCCCGTTCCAGCGCCTTGCTGCTGACCCGATCGACCTTGTTAAACACCAGCAGCATCGGCCCCGGCATCGTCGGCATCTCCGCCAGGATGCCCGTCACTGACTGGATTTGCGCCATCCAGGCCGGATGCGATAGATCGACCACGTGCAGCAGCGCGTCGGCCTCGGTGACTTCCTCTAGAGTGGCGCGGAAGGCATCGACCAGGGCGGGCGGCAGGTCGCGGATGAACCCCACCGTGTCGGTGAGCAGGAGCTGGCGCGGCTCGATCGCGTCGTCGTCAACAATACCGATGCGGCGCGTCGTCGGGTCGAGCGTGGCGAAGAGCTGGTCGGCGGCGTAGATTTCCGAGTTGGAGAGGGTATTGAGCAGCGTGGACTTTCCGGCGTTGGTGTAGCCCACCAGCGCGATCGTCGGCACGTCGTTGTTTTGGCGCTTTTGACGCAGGCGCGATCGGTGGGCTTGCAGTCGATTCACGTCCTGCTGGAGTCGGGAGATGCGGCGCTGAATCGTCCGGCGATCGGTCTCCAGCTTTGTTTCACCCGGCCCCCGAGTCCCGATGCCGCCACCCTGCCGAGACAGTGCCTGCCCGCTGCCGATCAGGCGCGGCAGCATGTATTCGAGCTGGGCGAGTTCGACTTGTAGCTTCCCGGCTCCGGACTGGGCGCGCTGGGCGAAGATGTCGAGGATGACTTCGGTGCGATCGAGCACCCGCACGCCGCACGCCGTTTCCAGGCTGCGTTCCTGCGCGGGCGAAAGGTCGCGCGCCACGACGATTCGGTTCGCGCCGATGTTCTGCGTCAACATTGCCAGCTCGTCGACCTTCCCCGCGCCGAAGACGGTTTGCGGGTGGGGCCGCGATCGCGACTGGCGCACGGTTTTGAGGACGATGCCACCAGCGGTATCCACCAGGCGACCGGCTTCGGCGAGGTCGTCTTCAAACTGTTGCTTGTTGACTTCATCGGTCTTGAGGCCGACGAGCAAGACGCGATCGCGATCGTCATCGACCCGCTGCGCCACGAACTCGCGCTCGAATTCGGCCTCTAGCGATTCCACCATCTCGATAAAATCGTCGTTCTCGAACTCGTCGAGATCGGCGATCGGCTCCACCGCCCAGTCAGCAGCTTCAGTATTGGGAACCAGATGCGCCAGATAGACGTTCTTGACATAACCGGTATCGCCACCGCCACGCCGCCGGAAGCCCGCCCCCGTCAGCGTCATCACTACCATCGCATCGAGCCGCTGCATCGCCATCGAGGTCAGCGCCGACGTACCCGGTTCGCCGTCCTTAAGCTGGGTCGCGAGGCAGCGGATGCCGCTCAGGCGCGCCGCACCGTAGCGGGGCAACTCGTTGAGGGGGATTTGCGTCTGGCGGATCGTGCCGACTCCGACGCGAATCACGCGGCCGCGCCGATCGAGGTAGACACAGACGGACTGACCGATATCAGTGGAAACCGCTGCGACGCGCTGGGCGAACTCCGGCGTGGTCAGCCGATCGCCGGGAAGGCGCTGTTGGTAGAGCCGCTGGAGCTGCTTGATCTGGCTGGGTTTCAGACCTTTGAGGTTGCCGTAGATGGGGTTAGACACGTAGGGCTGGAGAGAACGCGAAACGGTTAGGCTTCTTAGCCTAGCGCCGTTCGCAGGGCACAGCGGGGCGCGGCGGGGCGATCGCAGTAAATCTCAGCAATTTTTAACGCCCGGAAAGCGATGGAGTCCACCCGTGGATAGCATGGAGCAATATCGGTAGAAGTCTTCCCCCCACCGATGCGCCGCACGGAAACCAAAAACCTTTAAGGTGCCTGATGACCCGCAGGATTGGCCGAACGTTTTTATGGCAGTGGACTCGATCGCCGCACCCATTGGCGACAGGCTCGACGTTGTTTGTGGCCGCAAACTGGCTGGCGATGACGGCAGTAGGGTATGCGCAGATCTCACCAGACAGCAGTTTCGGCACGACGATCGCGATCGATGGCGACATCATTTCAATTGGCGCAGGAACTCAACAGGGCGCAAATCTGTTCCACAGCTTTCAAGAGTTTTCCGTCCCGGCGGGCACGATCGCGCAATTTGCCGCCGATGCGGGCATCGAGAATATTTTTAGCCGCGTTACGGGCGCGGAGATCTCGGAGATCGACGGCACGCTGCGATCGCCCGTCAGCCTGTTTTTGATTAACCCCAACGGCATCAGCTTCGGCAACAGTGCGGCACTGGAAGTGGGCGGTGCGTTTTATGCCACCACCGCCGATCGCGTTGAATTCGCCGATGGGCTTAGCTTCGATATCAACCCCGACACTGCCCCACTGCTGCTGAGCAGCAGCGTCCCCATCGGTCTTGGCTTCGGCACGGCGGGCGGCAGCGACGCGTTCAACACCGGCGAGATCGTCAACCGCTCTCAGACGATCGGCGTTGGCCTCGACGGCGAACCCGCACCCGTCGGCCTGACTGTCGCACCCACCCAAGCGCTGGGGCTGATCGGTGCGGACGTGACGATCGCGGGCGGACTGGTGACTTCGATCGACGGCTCGATCGAAGTCGCGGCGGTGGCGGATGGCGTCTGGTCGTTCGGATCGACCAGCTCGGCGATATTGCCAGGGTCGGCGTCCGATGGCGCGATCGGCGGGACGGTGGCGATCGATAGCGGCTTCTTGAATTCGTCTGGGCTTAGCGGCGGGCGCGTACGGCTCTCGGGCGCGGATATCGCGCTGACTGACGGGGCGGGCGTCCTGGCCGATACGTTCGGGGAGTTTCCCGGCGGCGGTGTTGTTGCCACTGGCGATCGCTATACCTCAGTGGGCGAGTCGTTCGTTAGCGCCAGCAACTTCGGCAGCGGCACGAACATCGGGATCTCGCTGGCGTTTTCCGAGTCGATCGCGATCGACGGCATCGGCCCCTACGTGACAGTGGGTCGGCTGCTGGGCGGTACGTTCGGCCTCGCGGAGCGGCTGGGCGGGCTCTACGCGCTGGTCGGCGGCACGGGCGACGGCGGCGATATCGCGCTGACGGCTCCGGCAATCGCGCTCACAAACGGCACGTCGCTCTATACCACCGTCGTTGGTTTTGGGCAGGGCGGCGATATCATCCTCAACGCCACCGATCGGCTACTCGCCGCCGGTGGTTCGTTCGTGCTGACCTCCACTGTCGCGCCGGGAGATGCGGGGGATATGTCCATCAATGCGGGGGAGCTGCTCAGCATCGGTGGTGGCATCTTCAACACCTCGCCCAGCGGTGAATTCAGTGGCGACGGGGGCGACTTTTTCGTGGTAACCGATCGCCTCGAAATTCGCGATACGCCCGCCAGCGCACCGATTCCCGGAAGCTTGCTGGCCACCACTCTCGGCACGGGCAGTGCTGGCGCGCTAAACATCGAGACGGGCGAGCTAATCCTGGCGAATGGCGGTCAGCTTTCGGTGTCGTCGTCCGGTGGGGGCACGGGCGGTAGGCTAAATCTGGTGGCGGATACGATCGAGATTAGTGGCCTTTCGGAAGACGGTCAGTTTCCGTCGGGGATCTTCGCATCGTCGAATCTGTTTAGCGTGCAGGGGGTGCAAGGCGATGCGGCTGCGGGCTCGATCGACATCACCGCCCGTCAGCTAACGTTACGCGAGGGCGGCCAGATTTCCGCTGCGGTGGGCAATGGCGGCAATGCCGGGGACATCACGCTCGATATCTCCGAGTCGATCGAGATTGCGGGTTTCGCAACCAACGCCACGCCGAGCCTGGAGTCGCTGTCGTTTGGCGTCTTCGGCGACGGCATCCTGGAGACCAGCATCGAAGCAAACACCGTCGCGGCGGGCAATGCGGGGAATATCGCGATCTCAACCGATCGCCTGACGATTCGCGATGGAGCGGAGATTGGCGTACGAAGCACGAGTACGGGCGATGCGGGCAACCTGTCGATCGAGGCGGGGCGGATCGAGCTGCGCGACGGGGGCGACATCACGGTGGCGACGGAGTCGGGACAGGGCGGCAACGTAGCGCTCGATGGCGATTTGCTGATTTTGCGCGAGGGGGCTGTGGTGTCGGCAACGGCGGCGGGTGCGGGCGACGGCGGCAATCTGCAGCTGAGTTTCTCCGAGGCGATCGTCGGGCTGGAGGGCAGCACGATCTTGGCGGAGGCGGATTTAGGCGATGGCGGCCAGATCGCGATTCGCGCGCCCGGTTTGTTTCTGTCGTCGGATAGCAGCCTGTCGGCCAGCTCGAATTTCGGGCAGGAGGGGACGATCGCAATTCGCAGCCCCAACACGACCCCGAGCGCGCCGACGAGCGACCTGAGTACGGAGACGGCGGAAGAGGACGCGATCGCGATCGATCGCTGTCGGGCGCGATCGCGCTTCGTGCTGTCCGGGCGCGGCGGGCTGGAACAGACGCCGCTCAACACGATGTCGCTGGCGTATCCGAGCGCGGGGCGGACGGTTCCAGCAGAGCCGTCGGAGTCGGCGAGGTCGGCGGGGTCGGCGGGCGGTGAGGTGGCGATTCGTGAGGCGGGAGCGTTGCGGCGGGCAGCGGGCGGCGCGATCGAGCTGGTGTGGGCGGAGCCGACTCCGGATCTCGATCCGCGTGGGGCGGTGTGTCGAGCGGACGATCGACAGGGGTAGCGTCGCGGACGGATGCTCCCTAGCTACGGTAAGATTGCCGCGACCGTTTCATGCCACAAACTCCCTCTCGCCCGCCGTGCTAGACATCAAACTCATTCGCGAAAACTCCGACGCCGTCCGCGATCGACTCAGCCAGCGCGGCAGCAGCTACGACATCAGCCCGCTCCTCGATCTGGATGCGAAACGTCGGGAACTAGAAGTCCAGCGAACGGAACTGCAAACCCGCAGCAACGAAATCGGCAAGACGATCGGCCAAAGCATTAAAAATGGAGCCGATCCAAAAGGAGAAGAAGTCGCAGCCCTGCGCCAAGAGGGCAACGACTTGAAGAAGCAGATCGGCGAGTTGGAGCCGACGGAGAAAGAGATTAAAGAGCAGCTCGAAGCGCTGCTGCTGGGTTTACCGAACCTGCCGAGCGAGACGACGCCAGTGGGCAAAGACGAAACCGAGAACGTCGAAGTCGATCGCTGGGGCGACGATCGCAAGATTTCCCACGAGGTGCTGCCCCACTGGGAAATCGCCGAGAAGATGGGCATCCTAATGACCGATCGCGCGGTGAAAGTGGCGCAAAGCCGCTTTATCGCGCTGGTCGGTGCGGGCGCGGCGCTGGAGCGAGCGCTGATTTCGTTCATGCTCGATCGCCAGACTGCAGCGGGCTACACCGAAGTGCTGCCGCCAATTCTGGTCAACAGCGCCTCGCTCCAGGGCACGGGGCAACTGCCGAAGTTCGCGGAAGAGAGCTTCAAGTGCGCCGACGACGACCTTTGGCTGACGCCGACCGCCGAAGTGCCGCTAACGAACCTCTATCGCGATGAAGTCCTCGACGGCGAGTCGCTGCCGATTTACCACTGTGCGTTCACGCCCTGTTTCCGGCGCGAGGCGGGCAGCTACGGCAAGGACACGCGCGGCCTGATTCGCCTGCACCAATTTAATAAGGTCGAGCTGGTCAAAATCGTGCGCCCGGATGAGTCGGAAGCCGAGCATCAGTCGCTGCTAAAAGACGCGCAGGCGATTCTCGAAGCGCTGGAGCTGCCGTATCGCACGATCGAGCTGTGCAGCGGCGACCTCGGTTTCGGCGCGCAGAAGTGCTACGACCTCGAAGTCTGGCTGCCGTCAGCGGGGACGTATCGCGAGATTTCGAGCTGCTCGAACTTCGGTGAGTTCCAGGCGCGGCGGGCGAGCATCCGCTTCCGCGAGAAGGGCAAGAAGGGCACGCAGTTTGCGCATACGCTCAACGGGTCGGGTCTGGCGATCGGTCGGACGATGGCGGCAATCCTGGAGAACTACCAGCTCGCTGACGGTACGATTCGCGTCCCCGAAGTGCTCGAGCCCTACCTCAACCGCGACGTGCTGTAGCACCAAAGAGCGCGGAGCCTGCCGAAGTGCGGTATCGAGTCGAAGCCAGTTAGCTCCAGCATGTGAGCGTGTTTGGCATTCCAGCAGGTGGCGCAGCCCAATACTTCTCACTGTCTCGAGTCCACACATTCGACAAGCTCAGCGATCGTTTGCTCCATGCGTGTGACCTCGACAAAAATCGAAAATAGGCTTGCATAGTAAGATGATGTACGCTCGATCTTCGCTTGGCGCTTGCCTGACGGAGCATCGATGCCAAAGATCGAGAGGGAGCTAGCGAGAGCGCACCGTGGCCGAAGAAAAACGCTATAAAGACACCATCAATCTGCCCGAAACCGGGTTCTCGATGCGCGCCAATGCGGTCGTGCGCGAGCCCGAGCTGCAACAGTTTTGGGCGGACAAAGCCATCTACGAAGCCCAAGCCAGCGGCGACGGCGAACCATTCGTACTGCACGATGGCCCGCCCTACGCCAACGGCTCGCTACACATCGGCCACGCCCTCAACAAAATCCTCAAGGACGTTATCAACCGCTACCAGATCCTTCAGGGTCGCAAGGTGCGCTACGTTCCCGGCTGGGACTGCCACGGCCTGCCGATCGAGCTGAAAGTGCTGCAAAGCATGAAGTCCAGCGAGCGCCAGCAGCTCACCCCCCTGACCCTGCGCGCCAAAGCCGCCGAGTTCGCCCAAAAGACCGTCGAAGACCAGCGCGATAGCTTCAAGCGCTACGGCGTCTGGGGCGACTGGGATGACCCCTACCTGACGCTAAAGCCCGAGTACGAAGCGGCGCAGATCGGCGTCTTCGGCGACATGGTGCTCAAAGGCCACATCTATCGCGGTCGCAAACCCGTCCACTGGAGTCCCAGTTCGCGCACGGCGTTGGCCGAGGCGGAGCTGGAATATCCCGAAGGTCACGTCTCGCCCAGCCTCTACGCGGCGTTCCAAGTCACCGGTCTGTCGGATAAAGCGAAAAATATCCTCTCGGACTACGTGCCCGACCTTTGGGTGGCGATCTGGACGACGACGCCTTGGACGATTCCGGCGAACTTGGCGGTGAGCATCAACCCCGAGCTGACCTACGCCGTTGTAGAGAGCGATCTAGAGTTCGACGCGGCGGCGGGCAAGTTTCTGCTGGTGGCGGCGGATGCGATCGCCCGTCTGGAGCAAACCTTCGGTACGAAACTGACGGTTCTCGACACGATCAAGGGCGAGCGCCTGGAACACTGCACCTACAAACACCCGCTGTTCGATCGCCAGAGCGAAGTCGTCATCGGCGGCGACTACGTAACGACCGACTCCGGTACCGGCCTGGTTCACACGGCTCCCGGCCACGGCCAGGACGACTACATCGTCGGTCAGCGCTACGGTTTGCCCGTCCTCTCGCCCGTGGATGCCGCCGGTCGCTTCACGGAAGAGGCGGGCGAGAAGTTCGCGGGTTTGAATGTCCTGAAAGATGCCAACGACGCGATCGTAACGGCGCTCGAAGAGACGCACTCGCTGCTGAAACGCGAACCCTACGAACATAAATACCCCTACGACTGGCGCACCAAAAAGCCGACGATTTTCCGCGCGACCGATCAGTGGTTCGCATCGGTGGAAGGCTTCCGCGATGCGGCGTTGAAGGAAATCGAGGGCGTCGAGTGGATTCCGGCAAAGGGCGAGACGCGCATCTCGTCGATGGTCGGCGATCGCTCGGACTGGTGTATCTCGCGCCAGCGCTCCTGGGGTGTGCCGATTCCGGTGTTCTACGACAAGGAGTCCGGCGAGCCGCTGATGAATGCCGAGACGATCGAACACGTGCGCGGCATCGTCGCCGAGCGCGGTTCGGACGCCTGGTGGGAGCTGCCGATCGCGGAGCTGCTGCCGGAAGACCTGCGCGGCGAGGCCGATCGTTACGAAAAGGGCCAGGACACGATGGATGTCTGGTTCGACTCGGGCTCGTCCTGGGCGGCAGTGGCACGCGAGCGCGGCCTCGGCGATGTGGATGTCTACCTCGAAGGCTCCGACCAACACCGGGGCTGGTTCCAGTCGAGCCTGCTCACCAGCGTCGCGACCACGGGCAAATCGCCCTACAAAACCGTCCTCACCCACGGCTTCGTTCTCGATGAGAATGGCCGCAAGATGAGCAAGTCGATCGGCAATGTGGTCGATCCGAAGGTCGTCATCGAAGGCGGCAACAACAAAAAGCAAGAGCCGCCCTACGGTGCGGACGTGCTGCGCCTTTGGGTGTCGTCGGTCGATTACTCCTCCGATGTGCCGCTGGGTCGCAATATCCTCAAGCAGATGTCGGACGTGTATCGCAAGATTCGCAACACGTCGCGCTTCCTGCTGGGCAACATCCACGACTTCGATCCGGCGACCGATGCGGTTCCCTATGCCGAGCTGCCGGAACTCGATCGCTACATGCTGCACCGTACCTGCGAGGTGATGGACGAGATCGCCGAAGCGTTCGAGAGCTACCAGTTCTTCCGCTTTTTCCAGACGGTGCAGAATTTCTGCGTGGTTGACCTATCGAACTTTTATCTCGATATCGCTAAAGACCGGCTCTATATCAGCTCGCTCGACGCGAAGCGCCGTCGCAGTTGCCAGACGGTCATCGCCGCGATCGTCGAGAATCTGGCACGGGCGATCGCGCCGGTGCTGTGCCATATGGCTGAAGATATCTGGCAAAATCTGCCCTACGAAACGCAGTTCGAGTCTGTGTTTCAGGCGGGCTGGGTGTCGCGTCCGGCGGTTTGGCGCGATGAAGCGCTGGCCGCGTCCTGGACGCAGAAGCGCGAGTACCGCCTTGCCGTGAATAAGGTGATGGAGAAAGCGCGATCGGACAAGGCGATCGGCTCGTCGCTGGATGCAAAGGTGCTGCTTTACGTGCCGGACGAAGCCGATCGCGCCGAACTCGAAGCGATGAACCCGCAGTGGGAAGAAGTTGAGGTCGCGACGCCGGAGCCGGGAGCCGAGCTTGCAGTGGAACCGGCAGAAGCGCCCGTCGCGGTTGTCGTGGAACCGGAGCCGGAACCCGTCGCGGTCGAACCGGAGCCCGTGGCCGAAGTCGCGATCGTGCCGTCTCCCGAGACGAGCCCGACCGTCAAGGTTCCCGCTGCCAAACCCGAACTTCCCGATTTTGAGAACCTGACGCCCCAAGCGATCGCCGACTTCATCACTGAAGCGCCGAGCTACGTCGTCTGGATCTGGTCGAATTACCGCAAAGTTATCGTGAACCTGGCGATCGTCTTTGCGATTCTCTCCGTTCTGCACGTCGCCAGCGACTTTATCGGTGCGGTGAACGGCCTGTTTTTGCTTCCGGCCTTTTTCTCCGCGATCGGCGTGACCTACAGTGGCTGGTTCCTGTATCGCAACTGGCTGTTTGCCCGCGATCGTCGCCAGACGATCGAGCGCTTCAACGAGTACAAAGCCCGCTTGTTCGCCGACGTGAAGCCGACCCTGGCGGCCTCCAGCGAGCCCGTCGCCTCCCTCTTGGCGCAAACCGAGTCGCCCGCCGTAATGACGGAGCCAGTTGACGAGGTCGTCGAGCCGGAGCCGGAACCCGCCGTGGAAGCCAGCGGGCCCGAATCGAACGAGCCCGCGCCGACCTTCGCTCCCACCGGCAACGGCGTGGACGAGCTGCGCTACTTGTTCCTCTGCTCGCAGGTCGAGTTCGTCGATTCTGCCGAGGCGATCGCGAACGCGCAGTACGGCGAGCTGAGCGAAACCGGCGGCGTGGCGATCGTCACCGCCGACGGTCACAAGTGCGAGCGCTGCTGGAACTACTCTGGCAAAGTCGGCACCAGCGACGAACATCCGACGCTTTGCGAGCGCTGCGTCCCCGCTCTCAAAGGCGAGTTTTAGTCGGTCTCGAGCGGGCGATCGCAGGCGCTTTTCTCGCGCGCGATCGCCCGCGTCCGATCCCGCAAGTTTTAACATCAGCTTTAGACGTTAAGATTTGAAAGGCCCGGAGCGCGTTAGGCCGTTTCCGTGGTTCTCGTTTATCCGCTCACCGACCCCGATCGACCCGAACTACCTATGGATGTTGCAAATCTCGCCTCCCAGCTAAATGCCGGGACGATCTGGCCGGAGGGGATCGTCATTCTGACCCTGCTGGCCGTCCTCGTAACCGACCTAATCGCCGGTCGCAAGTCCGTGGCCTGGACGCCCTACATCGCGATCGCCGGTCTGCTGGCGAGCCTCGCCGCGATCGCCGTGCAGTGGAACGCTGGTGGCGATGCGATCGGATTCCTCGGCTCGTTCGACAGCGACCCGCTCAGCCTCGTATTTCGCGGCATCATCGCCCTCTCGACCGCCACAACGGTGCTGATGTCGGTGCGCTACGTCGAGCAAAGCGGCACGTCCCTGGCCGAATTTCTGGCGATTCTGCTCTCAGCGACGCTGGGCGGCATGTTCCTCTGCGGCGCGAACGATCTGGTGACGATCTTCGTCTCGCTCGAAACGCTCAGTATTTCGTCGTATCTGCTGACGGGCTACATGAAACGCGATTCGCGATCGAACGAAGCCGCGCTTAAGTACCTGCTGATCGGCGCGTCCAGCTCGGCAGTATTCCTCTACGGCGTCTCGCTGCTCTATGGCCTCTCCGGTGGCGAAGTTCGTCTCGATAAAATCGCCGAAGCCCTCGCAACGAGCGAGCCGTCCTTGGGCCTGGCGCTGGCGCTGGTCTTTTCGATTACCGGCGTTGCCTTCAAGATTTCCGCCGTGCCGTTTCACCAGTGGACGCCGGACGTGTACGAAGGTTCGCCGACGCCGGTGGTGGCCTTCCTGTCGGTGGGCTCGAAAGCGGCGGGATTCGCCCTGGCGATTCGCATGCTGGTTTCGGCCTTTGAGAGCGTTGGTGACGAGTGGCACTTCGTCTTTACGGCGCTGGCAATCCTCAGCATGGTGCTGGGTAACGTCGTGGCGCTGGCACAAACCAGCATGAAGCGGATGTTGGCCTACTCCTCGATCGCCCAAGCCGGTTTCGTGATTATCGGTCTGCTGGCCGGAACCATCGACGGCTACTCCAGCATGGTCTTTTACCTGCTGATTTACCTGTTTATGAACCTGGGTGGCTTCACCTGCGTCATCCTGTTCTCGCTCCGGACGGGAACCGACCGCATCAGCGAGTACGCCGGTCTGTATCAGAAAGATCCGCTGATTACGCTGGGCCTGAGCCTCTGCCTACTGTCGCTGGGCGGCATTCCTCCGCTGGCGGGCTTCTTCGGCAAGATTTACCTGTTCTGGGCGGGCTGGCAAGCTAACCTCTACGGCCTGGTGATTCTCGGCTTGGTGACGAGCGTTATCTCGATCTACTACTACATTCGCGTCGTGCGGATGATGGTAGTCAAAGAGCCCCACGAGATGTCGGAAGCGGTGAAAAACTACCCCGAAATCAACTGGAACCTGCGCGGTATGCGTCCCCTACAAGTCGGCTTAATCGCCTCGGTGGTCGCGACCTCGCTGGCGGGCGTGCTGTCGAACCCGCTGTTCTCAATCGCCAACAGCTCCGTCGCAAACTCGCCGGTGCTGCAATCGAGCATCAACGCCAGTGAAACTGTTGCCGTCTCGCCTGCCGCTGACGTAACAGACCAGTAGACCGAGCCCGAAAGGCTCTCGATACAACCTCGATCGAGCTGTGTGGCATGTTGCCAGGCAGCTCGATTTTTCTTACGCAAACTGGCAGTGCCGCCTGTCTACGAATTAGCCTCGCGCACCTGCACCGGCACGTAAAAACTCGCCACAACCGCCAGCACAAACCACCAAAGCGTCTGAATCGGCGGACGGTAAAACACCGTGTCAAACGTCCCGTGCGCCATAATTCCCGCAACCGACGCCAGCGCCGCAATCAGCCAATAACCGTCCGAAGTCGCCAGCGATCGTAACCGCCGCAACTGCGCATCCCCCTGATACGCCACCACCCCCAACAGCCACAGAAACGAAAACAGCCCCAGCACACCGGCCTCCACCGTCACCTCCAGCAGCACGGAGTACGCACTCAGCGCCGAATACTTCGGGCGCATATACAGCGGATACACCTTGTTAAATGCATCGTTGCCGGGGCCGATGCCGAGGATAGGCCGATCGCGAATCATATCCAACACCGCCGCCCAAACATTAATTCGGAAATTGTTGCTGCTGTCGCCCCGCCCCACAAAAATGCTGCCAATCCGATTGCGAATCGGCGGCACCGCCACCGCCGCAAACAGCACCGCCGCCGCCGACACCGCTAGCATCCCCGGAACCGCCCAGGGTCGAAGCTTCGGCGGTAGACGATCGCTCCACCACCACACCAGCAGCAGCGTAAACACGAAGCCCCCGGCCACCAGGCCCAGCCACGCGCCGCGACTGTAGGTCATCGCCAGCGCCGCCGTGTTGACCAGGAGCATGACGATCGCCAGCAGCTTCGGCATAATTCGCCGCCACGCCAAACAGGCCGACGCGCTAAAGAACGTGGCCGCAATCAGGTAGCCGCCGAATAGATTGGGGTTGCCGAGGTAGCTGTAAATTCGCGTCGCGTCCGCCGATGAAGAGTTGGGGTCAGTCCATGTGGCGAGCTGCTCGACGCCGACGATGCTCTGCTGGATGCCGTAGACGCTGGTGACGAGCGCGACCAGCAGCGCCACCCCGATCGCCCAGGCGCGCAGCCGCGACTTCCGCAGCGCCCGCGCCGCCAGGAAAAACAGCCCCAGATATAACGTCAGCTTCACCCAGCCGGAGAATGCCGCCTCCCGAACCGGCGAAAAGCCCATCGCCACAGACGACACCGCCCAATACAGCAGCACCAGACAGTGAATCGGCGTCAGGAAAAAGCGCGTCGTGTCGCTCAGCGTCAGCAGCCCGAAAAAGGCGATGCAGCACATCAACAGCACACCCACCAGCGCCGTCGGTACGAACGGCGCGACAGCTAGCACGATCGCGACGATCGCCATTCCCACTGGCTCCGAGGCCGACATCAGCACGCTGCCGCGCCGCCAGTTGCTCAAGCTTCCGAAAGTCAGGCGCAACAGCAGGCTCGATCGCTGCCAGCGATCGGGCGACCAGCCGGAGAGCGTCAGGGATTGCAAAAGGGCGTTCATGGCGTGGCGTTCGTGGCAAGGCAATGTCCATCAAAAGGTTACGATCGAATGGTTGGCGAATGTTGAAATCTATCGTTCCTCGCTCTGCGTAGGAATGCCTCCATGGACGCTCTGCGTCCCGAGATCTGACGACGCAGAGCGCCTGGGGAGTGCGTTACCACGCTCTGCGTGGTAGCGATGCATCGCAACAATGCATTTCCCCTCGTCTTTTCGCCCAGCGTTACGGTCGCATGGTGGAAAAACACGACCGCAGCAGGCGATCGAAACCCGGTAAAGTAAAGAAATACGAAGCGACTTCATAATCGATCTCAAACAGAGCGGGCGGAACGATGCGAATTATTTTGATGACCGGCAAAGGCGGCGTGGGTAAAACCTCCGTCGCCGCAGCAACGGGACTGCGCTGCGCCGAACTCGGCTACCGCACCCTCGTCCTCAGCACCGACCCCGCTCACTCGCTTGCCGACAGCTTCGATCTCGAACTCAGCCACGAACCGAAAAAAGTCCGCGACAATCTCTGGGGCGCGGAACTCGACGCCCTCGTCGAACTCGCTGACAACTGGAGCGCCGTACAGCGCTATATCACCCAGGTGCTCCAGGCACGCGGCCTCGACGGCGTCCAAGCCGAAGAGCTGGCAATCCTCCCCGGCATGGACGAAATTTTCGGCCTCGTCCGTATGAAGCGCCACTACGACGAAGGCGACTACGACGTGCTGATTATCGACTCGGCTCCGACCGGGACGGCGCTGCGTCTACTCAGCTTGCCGGAAGTCGGCGGCTGGTATATGCGCCGCTTCTACAAGCCGCTCCAGGGTCTCTCCGTGGCGCTGCGCCCGCTGGTAGAGCCGCTGTTCAAGCCCGTCGCTGGTTTCTCGCTGCCGGACAAAGAAGTGATGGACGCGCCCTACGAGTTCTACGAGCAAATCGAGGCGCTGGAAAAAGTCCTGACCGACAACACCCAAACCACCGTGCGCCTGGTGACGAATCCCGAGCGCATGGTCATCAAAGAGTCGCTGCGCGCGCACGCCTACCTGAGTCTCTACAACGTGGCGACAGACATGGTCGTGGCCAACCGCATCATTCCCGAAAGCGTCACCGACCCGTTCTTCCAGCGCTGGAAAGAGAACCAACAGCAGTACAAGCAAGAGATTCACGACAACTTCTCGCCGCTGCCGGTGAAAGAAGTGCCGCTCTACTCCGAGGAAATGTGCGGCCTCGAAGCGCTGGAGCGCCTGAAAGAGACGCTCTACGGTGACGAAGATCCGAGCCAGGTCTACTACAAAGAGAACACGATTCGCGTCGTGCAAGAGGAAGGCTTCTACAGTCTCCAGCTCTATCTCCCCGGCGTACCGAAGAGCGATATCCAGCTCTCGAAGACGGGCGACGAGCTGAACGTGCGGATCGGCAACCACCGTCGTAACTTGGTGCTGCCCCAGGCGCTGGCGGCGCTTCAGCCTGCCGGTGCGGCGATGGAAGACGACTATCTGAAGATTAAGTTTGCAGAAGTCGCTCGGGTGTAGGGCGTCGTTAGGATAGTTGGGATTGTGTAGAAGGCTGAGCGGAGTCGTTCGCGCAGCGTCGGCTTGCCGAAAGCCTAGGTGTGTCCGTGAAAAGTGGCCGCACTTCGACTCCGCTCAGTGCTCATATTCTGATTTCTATGCCTTACCAGACTGTCCGCAACGTCGAGCATTACTACCAGTGGATTACGGCCAGCGAGGATGACAGCCTGACGGGTCGTCCAGTGATGGTCTTCATCCACGGCTGGGGCGGCTCGGCACGCTACTGGGAAAGTACCGCCCGATCGCAGGCCGATCGCTACGACTGCCTGCTCTACGACATGCGCGGCTTCGGGCGATCGCGCCTGCCTGCTCCAAGCCGCGACGCCGCGCCGCACTTCGCCAGCAAAGCCGAACTCGAAGCCGATTTTTCGCTGGAAAGCTACGCCGACGATCTGGCCGAACTGCTAGACGCATTGGGGCTCGATCGCATCAGCCTCAACGCTCACTCGATGGGAGCCTCGATCGCGACCCTGTTTCTGAATCGCTACGGCGATCGCGTCGATCGCGCCATCCTCACGTGCAGCGGCATCTTCGACTACGATCCGCTGACCTTTAACGTCTTCCACGCCGTTAGCCGCTGGGTGGTAGTAATTCGCCCGCGCTGGATGGCGCAAATCCCAGGACTGGAGGGGCTGTTTATGCAGCGCTTTCTCCATCGCGAAATCCCCGTCCAGGACAAGCGCGACTTCCTAACGGACTTCTGTATGGCGGACTTCGATGCGGCACTGGGTACGATTTATACATCCGTTAGCAAACACGCCGCGACGATTATGCCGAAGGAGTTCGGGCAAGTCCGCGTACCGACACTGCTGGTGGCGGGCGATCGCGACATCATTATCCCTGCCAAAATGGGCGAGCGCGCCGCGTCGCTGAGCCCCGCGCTCGAGTACGTCGAGATCGCCAACACTGCCCACTTCCCGATGTTGGAAGACGCCAACACCTATCGAGGCATCGTCGATCGCTTCCTCGAGCCTGCCGGTTAGCACCGAGTTTCTGACGAGGAGCGCTCGGCATAAACCCGGAACCAAGCAGAACGATCGAGGCCACTGTTTCCCGTTTTTCGGGCGATTGGGGCAAAACTCCCTGGAACAGGAACTGCGGACTGGTAGTCTGTTGCTAGTACTGCACGCGCGTCCGAAACCGTCCCCGCACGGGCTTGGCGCGGAGCGGCGTCCTGTCGGGATGCCATAATCTGTGGACGCGATCTCGGCAGCGCTGCTTTTACTCGGCGAGCGTCGAGCCGGGCTCTCTAGGCGGGCTCTCTAAAAAAGTAACCCATGACTGATGTTTTGTACGTCGGCGATCGGGCCTTGGGCACCGACGAAATCCCGACACTCCTCAAACGCTATGAGCTGCTTCCGAAGTTTATCGAAGCGCTGGCGATCGAAGAAGCGATCGCCGAGTATGAGTGTACGCCTGAAGAAAAGCAGCAGGCGCTACTCGAAATCTGCCAGCGTCACCAGCTCACCAACCTCGAGCAGCAACAGCAGTGGATGGACGAGCGCGGCCTCGATGCCCAGGAAGTCGAGCTGATGGCAACGCGATCGATCCGCATCCAAAAATATAAAGAGGAAACCTGGGGCAAAAAAGTCCGCCGCAACTTTATGGAGCGCAAGTCCGGCCTCGATACGGTGACGTATTCGTTGATTCGCACCCAGGACGCCGGGCTCGCCCACGAGCTGTACTACCGCATTCTCGAAGGCGAAGTGTCCTTTGAGGAGTGCGCCACCGCCCACTCCCAAGGCCCCGAGGCCCGCACCAGCGGCAGGCTCGGCCCCGTCCCACTCAACCGCCCGCACCCGCTGATTAGCAAGCTGCTCTCGGTCAGCACGCCCGGACAGCTCTGGCCGCCGCGCACGATTCCCCAATCCGAGTGGCAGGTGATTATCCGCCTCGAGGAACTCGTGCCCGCCCAGCTCGACGATAAAATGCGTCAAGCTCTACTCGACGACCTTTACAACACTTGGCTGCAGGAGCGCGTCAAGGAGCTTCAGGCGCAGGTGCTCAGCCCCGCGTACCAGGCCGAGTGCGCCGATCGGCAGGCCGCCGATCGCTCCAATGATTCCGACACTTCTGATGATACGGAGACCGGAGACGAGGCCGAAGCGTCCGTATCTCCCGAGGGGGCTGCGCCCACCGACGCCAGCTCCGCCAACGCTCCGACTTCGCTCGTTTCTACCCCGGCATGACTCAAACTGCATCCCGCACCCAAGCTTTCGATTTCCTGAGTAAAACGCCGCCGTTCGATCGCCTGAGCGAAGACCGCCGCCGCACCCTGCTCGATAACGTCAAGTTTCTGCGCTACCGCGTCGGCCAGCAGATCCTGATTCGCACGCAGATGCCCGCCCAGGTGTCGCTGATTTTCGAGGGGCAGGTGCGCGTCCTCGGCTACGACGAGCGCATGCAGCGCGACACCAGCCTGCGCGTCGTCGGCCCCGGCGAGATGCTGGGCTGGGTCGGCCTGATTCGCGATACGCCCTGCGAAACGGCGATCGCCTCGGAAGAGACGGTCTGCATCACTTTGACCGCCGAAGATTTTCTCGCGTGTCTCAACGACGATCCGCAGTTCGATCGCGCCGTACGCCAGCACCCGAGCCTAACGGAGGTCTTCGAGCTGGCCGGTCGCGAGCTGAGCCGCCGCGCCGACACGAGTTCTAACCTCAAAGAACTCTGCTTCCAGATGTGGGAGAGCGCCGAGGCGATCGAACTCAAGCCAGGCACGATTAGCCCGCCGCTCGACGCCGCGCGGGTCTGGCTGCTCAGTCGCGGCAAGGTGGGCGAGCTGAAGATCGGCGATCGCGTCACGCCCGCCCAGATCCCGACAGCGCTGGCCGAGCCCCTGCGTCTGATCGGCCTCAAGTGGCCCGCCGAGCAGCGCGCGACCCGCATCGCCGAAACCAGCGACGCCGACGAGATTATCGGTGCGCCGCCCGATGACGTTATCGGCGGCGATATTGCCGGAGCGATCGCGCCCGTCACGCCCGCCGACCTGACGACGATCGACGCGGCCCCCGACGCACCCCCCGAACGCGACATCCTCGCGCCGCCGGAGGAGTACCCTTACGTGCGCGGCAGCGGCCAGATCGGCGCGCCCCTGGCCTGCTATCAGATGTTGGCCAAATACCTGCGGCTCTCGTTCCGCAAAGACGCCGTCCGCAAGCTGCTCCAGCAACAAATCAAGGCCAAGGGCGAAATTTCGCTCTACGGCTGCGGCACGATCGCGCCGACCCTGCGGATGAACGCCCAGCTCGCCACCGTGCCGATCGACAGCTTCGGGCGCGTCAAGGCTCCGGCAATCATCCGCTGGGGCAGCAGCTTCGCAGTGGTCTACCGCAACACGCCCAAAGAAGCGACGATCGCCATTCCCGAAACCGGCATCCAGACGATCGGGCGCGACGAGCTGGCACGGATGCACCCGGAGCAAGTGGAAGTCCTGCTGCTCCAGCCGCCCACCGGCGAACAGAACGAAAAGTTCAGCATTTGGTGGTTCCTGCCCTCCCTGCTGAAGTATCGCAAGGTGCTGATCGAGGTGTTTATCTCCTCGTTCTTCTTGCAGCTCTTCGGCTTGGCGAACCCGCTGCTGACCCAGGTGATTATCGACAAAGTCCTGGGACAGCGCAGCATTGAAACCCTCAACGTCCTCGGGGCGTTCATGGTCTGCGTCGCGCTGTTCGAGACGCTGCTGGGCGGGCTGCGAACGTATTTGTTCGTCGATACCACCAACCGCATCGACCTCAGCCTCGGCTCCGAGGTGATCGACCACCTGTTCCGCCTGCCGCTGAGCTACTTCGATAAGCGGCGGGTCGGCGATATCGCCGGACGGGTCAACGAGTTGGCGAACATCCGGCAGTTCGTCACCGGGACGGCGCTTACAGTCGTGCTCGACGCAGTTTTCTCCGTCATCTACATGGCGGTGATGATCTCCTACAGCGTCCAGCTCACCTTCGTGGCGCTAGTGACCGTGCCGTTCTTTACGGTGCTGATTCTGTTCGTCTCGCCGATCGTTCGTCGCCTGCTGCTCAAGCGTGCCGAGCGCTACGCCGACGCCCAGTCTTATCTGGTCGAGACCCTAAATGGGATGCAGACCGTCAAGGCGCAAAACATCGAAATCAACTCGCGCTGGAACTGGTACGAGCGCTACGCCCGCTTTATGAACGCCGGTTTCCGCACGGTGCTGACCAACACTGCCGCCGGGTCGCTGGCAGGCTTCATGAATTCGCTCTCGTCGCTGCTGCTGCTGTGGTTCGGTGCGTATCAGGTGTTGGAAAACAACCTGACGCTGGGTCAGCTCATCGCCTTCCGCATCATTTCCGGCAACGTGACCGGGGCGCTGCTACGCTTCGTTAGCGTCTGGCAGAACTTCCAGGAAGTCGCGATGTCGATCGAGCGTCTGCGTGACATCTTGAACTCCGAGCCGGAGAGCAACGACGCCGATCGCCTGAATATTCCGCTGCCCCCCGTGCAGGGTCACGTCAAGTTCGACGAGGTTTCCTTCCGCTTTAACCCCAGCGGCCCGCTGAACGTCTCGAGCGTCTCGGCAGAGTTCCCCGTCGGCTCGTTCGTCGGCATCGTCGGCGAGAGCGGCTCGGGTAAGAGTACGACGATGAAGCTACTCCAGCGTCTGTATCCGCCAGAGGCGGGACGCATCCAAGTCGATGGCTATGACATCAGCAAAGTCGAGCTGTACTCGCTGCGCCGCCAGATCGGCGTGGTGCTGCAAGACACCCTGTTGTTTAACAACACCGTCAAAGCCAATATCGCCCTGAACAACCCCGAAGCGACCGACGACGACATCATCCGCGCCGCGAAAGTC
Organism: uncultured cyanobacterium; assembly: GCA_937899645.1. Lineage (GTDB taxonomy): Bacteria > Cyanobacteriota > Cyanobacteriia > Cyanobacteriales > Geitlerinemataceae > RDYZ01. The sequence continues at coordinate 73,312 of CALCCD010000013.1, forward strand.
GCCGTCGCTCACGACTTCATCATGACCCTGCCCCAGGGCTACAACACGATCGTCGGCGAACGGGGCGCATCGCTCTCGGGCGGACAGCGCCAGCGCATCGCGATCGCCCGTACCGTCCTGCAAAACCCGCGCCTGCTGATCCTCGACGAGGCGACCTCGGCGCTGGACTACAACTTAGAGAGCGCGGTCTGCCAAAACCTGGTCGAAGAGTTTCGAGGCCGCACGGTGTTCTTCATCACCCACCGTCTGCCCACCGTCCAGAATGCCGACATCATCATGATGATGGACTTGGGTTCGGTGGTTGAGAAAGGCCGCCACGCCGACCTGATGGCACAAAAAGGCCGTTACTACTGTCTGTACCAGCAGCAAGAGTCGCAGCTCTAGCCGGACCTGTAGCCCGCTCCGAAATCCCCCACGGTTCCCACACCGCTCCCACATAACTTCCTCTGCGCCGACCGCGTCCGAGACCTTCAAGAACCATGAACCAAATCGAACGCCTCGAATCGATCGAGGATCAGCCAGTAATCTTAGAGCAGCCTGCCTTTTGGACGCGTGCGTTTATCTGGCTGATCGTCGGGATGACCATCACGGGTCTGATCTGGGCGGCGGTTGCCAAAATCGACCTGTCCGTTCCCGCCCAGGGCAAGCTGGAGCCAGAGGGCTCGGTGAAAGACCTGCGTCTGCCGATCGGTGGCGTCGTCAAGGAAATCCACGTCGAAGGTGGCCAGGAAGTTCGAGAGGGCGATCTGCTGATCACCCTCGACTCGAGGGTGTCGCGGGCGGACGTAGAGTCGCTGGAGAATTCAACCCAGCAGCGCCGCGATGAAATCGCCGCCTACCAAGCCCAGGCCAACGGTCTCGATTTCGTCGGTGGCGGCGACTCGTTCGCGCGCAACCAGCAGCAGCGCATCGCCGCCCGCCGCGCCGAACTCGACGCCCAGAGCGCCTCGGCAGACGGCCAAATCGACCAGATCGACGCGCAAATCGAACAGACCCGCGACCAAATTGCCGCCAACGTCGCCGCGATCGTCAGTGCCGAGGAGCGCCTCGCGATCGCCCGCAACAGCCGCAGCGCCAGCGAGATCCAGCTCAGCACGATCGAGCTGCGCCTGGAAGAAGCTCGCCAGCGCGAGCAGCGATCGCTGACCCAGCTCGAAGAAGAGCGCGCCGTCCTCGCCGACCTCGAGCCGCTGCTCGAAGAAGGCGGCATCGCCCGCCTGCAGGTGACGCGCCAACGCCAGCAGGTGCTGACCCGCGAGCAAGAAGTCTCCGGCGCGCAAGACGCGGTGCTCGAGCGGCAAGCCTCGGTGGTGCAGGCCGAGACGGAGCGCGATCGCCTCGAGGGTGAAATCTCTAGCCTCGAGGCAGATCTCATCGCCCGTCGCTCCGAGCGCGAGCGGCTCGCCAGCGAAGTCGATCGGCTCAACGGCGCGCTCGACCAAGCCCGCGCCCAGAAGACCAGCGTCGCGGCCACCGCCCAGCGCGAAGCGTTCCAAACGATCGCCGAAAACCAAAAGCAAGAAACCCAGCTCGAAGCCCAGCTCGCCCGCGCCGAGCAGCAGGTTGAATTCACCGAGCTGCGATCGCCGGTCGATGGCGTCATCCACAGCATCTTGCCAACGACAGCAGGATACGTTATCACCACAGCCGAGCCCGTCGTGGAAGTCATTCCAGATTCCAAGCTGGTTGCCAACGTCTTCGTAACCAACCGAGATATTGGCTTTATCGAAGAAGGCATGGAAGTCGAGCTACAGCTCGAAGCTTTCCCCGCGACGGAGTTCGGCACGATTCCGGGAACGCTGACCTCGATCGGCGACGACGTGCTCGAGCCCGAGCCGACCCGGCAGTTCTTCGCCTTCGCCGTGGCGATCGAGCTCGACCAGCAGTTCCTCGAGCTGAAAACGGGCAAGGAGATTCCGCTTCAGGCCGGGATGGCGGTCAACGCCAACATTAAACTGCGCGAGCGCTCGGTGCTGAGCCTGTTCCTCGATCGCTTTACAGGCGGCGCGCAAAACCTGGAAAATCTTCGCTAGGCGAGTTTCTAGACCCCAAGCCAGCCAATCCAGAAGCCCGAATTTTTGAAAAAGTCGGGCTTCTCAGATCTGGCGAAATTTTTTGCGCGGCAGGTACAAGCCTCAGTACAGGGACAAAAGTTGTAGAGCGTGTCTGAAATCGGGGCGACGAAGCGTCAAATCGAGACAGAGACGACGAAGAAAATCGAGCCCGAGGCGAAACAAGCTCTTCTTACGGCGTCCATGAGACTTGAGCTGGAGAGGCTTGCGCTCGTGAAGCCAGAGACCGGCTCGCATCGCCCAGGTGAAAGCAATAGCAAGCAGCGCGAACAGCTTACTGAGCTTGTACGAGTCGCGGAAATGAGTGGCTTCGAGATTGAAGCCCCGAGTTTTGAGCGCGCCGAAGAAAGTCTCGATGCCCCAACGGCGGGCATAATCCCTCAGCGCCGTCTGGGGTCGCGAGTCAGTAACGAGTATGAGGAGTTCGCCATCGTCAAGCCCAGAGGCAACAACGTGGAGCTTGCGCTTCAAGACCCAGCGCTTCTTGGAGAGAATCTTGACCTGACCGGGAGCCAGAGAGCGGAAGAGGTCGTCTCCTTTCCATCGACTCTTGCCGGTTTGAGAACTGATGAGCTGGTTGTATCGGATACGAATGCGGAAGGGGAGACGCGAGAGCAGCAGGTAGGAAAACCAGTCCTGGCCGATGAACTCGCGGTCTGCCGTCAGACAGTTCACCCGGACCTGGCCGAAGAGTCTCTCAAAGCGGTCGAGCAAGTCCATTCGCTCGTCACTATTGGAGTTACCCTGCTTGTCGAGCATCGTCCACAGCAAGGGAAAAGCGATGCCTTCATGCAACACTCCCAACACCAGGATGTTGAAGTGAACCGAGCCAAACGACCAGTTGGTGCGGTCGAGGCTCAACGTCCACGGTTCTGGGATTCCGGCCAGTCCGACCAGCACTCGTGCGCTTTCCTCCTCATCCACCTCGAATTTTGAGAAGAAGCGCTTGAGCCGCTTCTGATTCGATGCGGTTTGCGTGCGGCTTGCAAACGCGCCCGCTAGCTCGGTTTGGTTGACCGTGCGCACTCGGAACAAGGCGACCAAGAATAGTGCCAGAGACTTGATTCGTGCCCCGTGCCACGACAGGTGCTCTGACAAAGCGGCTTGCAGCTTGTTAATCTGGCGTTGGTGAATTGAGCTAGGGTAAGAGAGAAGCTGCGTACGGAAAACCGCCTT
>CALCCD010000014.1 GCA_937899645.1 uncultured cyanobacterium
CTGTGGGGGGACTCCTCTATCCTATCTGTAGTCTCACTTTCTGGGCTTGGTATAAGTCGCGCAGGCGTCGCGTCCGCTTCGGTAACGTGTTGGCAATTCGTGCAAGCGGGCTCCTAAGAGCACTCCACAAATATATTTGTCCAGAAGCCGCCAATGAAGGCTGAGCTTGTCGAAGCCTGGGTGTGACGCACTTCGACAAGCTCAGTGCTCGAATTCTGAATACTGGACATTTATTTCCGTGGAGTACTCTAAAGCAACTTGGCATCTTGGTAAAAGCGGCGCAACATCGCCAGCACCCGAACGCCGTAGTCCAGCTCCGGCGACCAGCGCCCGGAGAGCTGTTCTATGGTTGGGGCAATACCACGCGTGACAAACCGGAAGCGTGGATCGACCTGCGGCTGCACCAGCGGCTCTTTGCTCGCGTAGGCTTTCAGGTGCTGGATATGAGCCCGCACGCCTATCCGCGCCGAAGAGAACGACGCACTGCTGGCCCGCCCGTCTGCCGCACCCAAATTCCCGAAATTATTTTGGTTGGACTGGAGATCTTGGCGAAAGCGTAAAAAGTCCGTTTCGACGCACATCTGCGCGAAGGCAATATCGTGATTGATACCCTCGATCTTGCCTTCGTCGAGGTAGAGCCCCGGCAGGTCGGAAAACCGGCGCTCCCCGTCGGAGTTGGCATTCGCGAGAAATATCTTCATCTGCACTTCACTGGTGTTGCCGTGGCCGACGATGTGGTTGACCCGATCGACGCAGATGGTCAGGATCGACTGTAGGGTCACCGCTCGCAGTCGATTGTTCCAGCCGACCCGGATGTTGTATTCGCGCAGCGCTACTGCCCGAAAGTGAACGACGCCACCGTAGAGCACGCGGCGAATCTGGGGAGCCTGGGCTAAATCGACGCCGAAGCTGTCGGCCAGATCGATGGGTATATAAGCGTTGCCTTCTACCAGGATGCCGGGATCGTCGTGAGGCTGGCCGTTGATAACGATACCGATCTCCGGATAGGCCGAGGTCGCGGAGCCGTTGACCCGCTCGAGCCAGTCCACCAGCCCCGCCGACAGACCGGCGGCAATATCCTCGCGGCGGTTTTGGATCAGAGCGCGATCGTCCGGATTGGTTAAAAAGCCCACCTCCACCAACAGCGACGGCACGGCAACCTCGCGACAGAAAGCAAGCCGACCGACCCCCCCGGCGGAGTCCGGCTGTGCGTTCCGGCTCGTAATCACCGGCAGGGAAATCACCAGGGCGTTGAGCAAACGCTGGGCGTCACGCTGGCGCTCGTCGTTGTTGGTGATGTAATAAACGCTCGCGCCCTTGGCTTCCGGGTTCGGGGCGGCGTTGGCGTGAATCTCGAGGGCCACGTCGCCGACGCGGGCGCGGATGTTAATCCACTCTAGAGTCTGCTGCTGGCTGAGGTCGTCGGGAACCGAGAGCACCGCCACTTGCCTCGATCGCAGGTCGCTGACCATCGCGTCGCGCAGGCGAATCATTTCTTGCGCTTCGGTCGTCCCACCCGCGATCGAGCCGGGATCGTATGTGTCGTTTTCGTAGCCGCCATGACCGGCGGAGAGTATCACCCGTCCCATGTTTTGTTTCCTCGAGGCGCGACTGCGTGTTGGTCTGGGGTTATCTGCGATGGGGCGCAATTTCCCCTCACTGTTCTATCATTTCGCCTCAACGAACCGCGTTGTCGATCTGCTTGCGGCGCTGGCTTGGATAAGGGCAAGGAAAACCGAGGCTGAGACGCCCGCCGACCGCGCATCTTTCGAGCTTAAAATCGGGGAAGAACCGTCATTCAATTTGCCGCCATGGTTAGCATCGCGATCGTCTACTTTTCCGGTCAGGGACACACCAAGCTGATGGCCGAAGCGCTGGCCGAGGGCGTAACTTCCACTGGCGGCGAGGCGCAACTGCTCCGGATTACCGGCGAGCAGATCGCGAACGGTCGCTGGAAAGATGACGCGATGCTGGCGACACTCGGCGCTGCTGACGGCATTGCGTTCGGCTCCCCGACCTACATGGGCGGCATCGCCGGACAGTTCAAGTGCTTTCTCGATGCGGCCAGCGCCACTTGGTTCCAGCAAGGCTGGAAGGACAAAATCGCAGGAGGGTTCACCCATTCCGGCTCGCCCAACGGCGACAAACAGGGAACGCTGCTGTATCTGGCAATTAACGCCGCCCAGCATGGCATGATTTGGGTCGGTCTGACGGACATGCCCGACCCCGAAACGGGCGTCAACCGTCTGGGGTCTTTCATGGGCGTAATGGGCTACAGCGATCTGGATATGAGCGGCGCACCGTCGAAAGTAGAGCCCGGAGATCTGGAGTCGGCGAAACTGTACGGTCAGCGTTTGGCTGCGATCGCGAGCAAGATGGCGGGCTAGAAAATTTTCCGGGTAGCGGCAAATTCGCAAGCCGCTCGTTGCAAGGATCGCCATTCAGCGATCAGCTTTGCGCTGCCCGCCCTGCCGTGACCATATCGGCATGAATCTCTGCTGTCGCCGCGACGAGAATGCCCGATCGCTCGTAGTTTGTATCGGCATCGATGCGCTCCAGCGGCTCGCCGTTGAGATCGCTCAGGACGTAGCCCATCTCGCCCGCCAGAAACGCCAGCGCCGCCCCGTCGATCCACTTGCCCTTGGAGAGTACGACGCCATCGATCTCGCCCATCAATAGTCCATTCACCGTTGGCATCCGCTCGGTGAGTGAGTAGTTGCGGTGGGCGGCGATCGTCTCGTAGCGATCGCGCAGCCCCGCCTCGATGCCGCCGGTGTTCCAGCCGAAGAATAGTCGGTTGGTGCGCGGCAAGTCAGCCACGCGCAGCGGCTTACAGGCATTGAAGTCGTCCGCGATCGCGCCGGAGAATGCGCCCTCGCCGCGTAGCGCATAGAAGTAGCGATCGAGCGCCGGGCTAATCGCTAGCACGCCGAGGTAGTCGTCCACATCGATCGCCGTCAGGATAATTTGATAGCTCTCGAAGCCGTCTTTGTAAAAGCGCGTGCCGTCGATCGGGTCGAGCGTCAGCAGATAGTCGCCTGCTTCGCCCAAGTCGATGCTGCGAAAATACTTGGTGTTGTAGGTCTGCTCGTGCTCTTCGCCGTGGAAGCGTAGCTGCGGAAACGCGCCCAGCAGCAGCACCTCGACGAAGGTCTGAATCGACAGGTCGGCGTCGGTCAGCGCCGTGGCGAACGGGTTGTCGGCGGGAACGTTGTCCTTTTCGGGGCGGACGTCGATGCGGCGCTGGATCTCGCGGCTGTAGGCGGCGGCGACGCGCAGGTGGGGCAGCAGCGTCTCGAACACGTCGCGCGGCGTCGGTCGGTCGGTTGCATCGGGGCGATCGGGCTGAGTCGTGGGCGGAATAGACATGGTGCGTGGGGAAAGAACGATGTCGTTGGCCGGGGTGCGAGCCACGCTTGCCATCCTAATCGAGACGCCGATCGCTAAGGCCGATCGCGCCGCCCGCATCCGTCGATTTGCCTACCGAACGCCGATGCAAGATCGAAATCACGGTAATATTTGTTAACCTAAGTGGCCAGTTTTGCAGTTTCTGCTCGCAATGCAAGGCCCATACCGCTACCGTCTCTTCTTTTCTCGACCCATGAAACAGTTCTTTTCTCGCGTGATGGCCTTCGTTCTCGTCGCCGTCATTGCTGTCTCCGGCCTTACGGCTTGCTCGCCTGCAGGCAACCTGACCGGCAACTACCGCGATGACGCGCTGACCCTCGTCACCAGCCTGCGCGAAGCGATCGAACTGCCCGAAAGCACCCCCGAGAAGGCCGCCGCCCAGGCCGCAGCGCGCGAGAATATCAACGAGTTTATCGCCCGCTACCGCCGTGATGCCGCAACCTCGGGCCTGCCGTCGTTCACCACGATGAGCACCGCGCTCAACTCCCTGGCCGGTCACTACAGCAACTACGGCAACCGCCCCCTGTCGCCGAAGCTCAAGAAGCGCCTCGAGCAAGAATTCAACCAGGTGGAGATGGCGCTGAAGCGCGGTTCGTAACTCTCCGCAGATTTACAGCAACTTCTCAATTTCCGCGAGGTTTCCCGACCTCGCTCTGAATGTCCCTCCGGCTCCGCCGGGGGCATTTTTTGTGTTCGCTGGCTTGTCTGGGGCTTGTTTAGGATTTACCTAGGGGGGCTCCGGCCCCTACACCGATCGCGCCTGTAAGTCCTTAAGTCGCTGCATCGATTCGGCAATGTAGTCGAAGTACGTGCCGATCGCGGCCTGGGTGTCGGCGTCGAACAGCGGCAGCGCGCAAGTCTTTAGGTTGGCAATGCCGCAGGTCATCGCATCGAGCGGCACGTGCAGCTCTTCGTACAGTTGTCCGAGATACTCCAGGCCGACGGCGCTGATGTAGTCGCGGCGATCGCCCGCCACGCCGTAGGAAATGCAGCGCAGAAAATTCCACAGGTCGCGCCAGCAGGCTTCGGCGCGCATTTCGGGGTAAAGCGCGCCGCCCGGTTGGGTGATGTCGGGATAGGCCGCCAGCATATTTTTTCGCGCGCCGCTGACGATCGTGGCGGCTTCGTCGCGAAGGGTGTTGGCGGCTTTGGTCTGTCGCGGACTGACGGACGAGCGTTCGGCGATCGCGGCGAGATCCGCACGGCTGAGGTATTCGCGGCGATCGTCGGCCTCCTGGAAGCGTCGCACGATCGCGGCGGGACAGTCGGCCTGCCAGGGCTCGAAGCTGACGATCCGGGCTTTGTCGATTAGCGTTTTGGCGCGTTCGCTTAGCATCGTTAACTGTAGATGGAGTCGCGGCCACGCCTCGTTGGAGTCGGCGCGCATTGACGGGCGAGATCCGCCCGCCAACAATCTAATCGATGGGCGCGCGGCTATTCCGATCGGAGCTGGGCGATCGCCGCTTTGAGAACATCCGCCGACGACTGGAGCGCCGCCAGTTCCGCCGCGTCGAGCTGACAGTCGATCGCCTGCTCGACACCGTTCTCAGACACGATGCAGGGCACGCTCAGACAGACGCCGTCCAGACCCAGCTCGCCGCGCAGCAGCGTCGAGACGGTCATCACGCGCTTTTCGCCGCGCAGCACCGCCCGCGCGATCTCCACCAGCGCCAAGCCGACCGCAAACCAGGTCGCCCCCTTGTAGCCGATGATGTGGTACGCCGAGTCGCGCACCTTTTGCTCGATTTGCTGCTTTTCCGCCGCCCAGTCCGAGACCTGGCTGTGCTCGCGGACGAACCGCTCGATCGCGATTCCCGCCACGTTGGTCATCGACCAGGCCGCGAACTCCGAGTCGCCGTGCTCGCCGAGGATATAGCCGTGGACGTTGTGAACGTCGATATCGCAGCACTCGCTCAGGAAGTAGCGAAAACGGGCGCTGTCTAGCACCGTTCCCGACCCGAAGACGCGACCGGGAGCTAAGCCCGCGCAGTCGATCGCCACCTGGGTCATCACATCGACGGGGTTGGTGACGATCAAGACGATCGCGTCGGGACTGCGGGCAACGATCTCGGAGACGATGCTGCGGACGATCGCGGCGTTGCGCGAGAGCAGATCGAGCCGCGTTTCACCCGGTCGCTGGGCCGAGCCTGCGGTGACGACAACGAGCCGCGCGTCGGCGTACTCAGTGGCATTTCCGGCTCGGATGGACACCGTCGGGAAAAACGGCTCACCGTGGGCCATATCGAGCACTTGCCCTTGGGCCAGGTCGGCGTTGTTATCGATGAGGACGATTTCGTCGGCGAGGCCGGCTTGCGCCAGGGCGAAGGCAAAGGTCGAGCCCACGGCACCTGCCCCAACAACGGCCACTTTGCGAGAAGAGGATGGGGTCATGTTGCGGGGCTGGATTGCTCGTTGGGATGTTCCGTCAGGTTGGCAGGCTCGATCGCACCGCTTTCACCATCGACCCAGACCAGCTGGCCGGGCTGCAAGCGCTCGAAGGCATCGGCCACGTCCATTACGGCGGGGATGCCGTACTCGCGCGCCACGATCGCACCGTGAGAGAGCCGACCGCCCACCGCCGAAATCAGGCCGCCCGCCCGTGCCAGCAGCGGCGACCAGCCCGCATCGGTGTAGGGCACGACCAAAATCGTGTTGCGATCGACCCGCAGTCCGGCATCGAGTTCGCGAACGATCGCGATACGACCGCAGACCCGCCCGCGACTGGCTCCGATGCCGGTCAAAATTTCGCTCTCGGGCGCGGTCGTCGGACGGGGTTGGCGTTCCGGCAGCGCCTCGCCGTACACCAGGCGCGGCACGGACGGACGCTGGCGATCGCGCTCGTAGCGCTGGCGGCGCTCGTCGATTAGTTCGGCGCGCTCGGCCAGCATCTCCGCGTCGGGCGATGTTGTCAGGGCGTACTGACAGACTTCATCGAGAGTCAAAAAGAAAATATCGCCGCTGCGAACGGTTTGGCCGAGGCGATGGCCGATCGCCCAGTGCCGCTCGATCGCCACGAAACACCAGCGTAGCTCGGCCAGCAGGCGATCGTAGATGGCGGCGGTGCGGCCCTTGACTCGAGCGAAGCTCCGCAGCGACTTCGATGGCGACTTCGATTCGGTAGAAGGCTCGGGCCGCGAAGCCGATACGCGATCGAGCTGGGCCGTCTGCCACCAGAGCTGCAGCAGGCGCTCGGGCGTTTCGCGCCAGGTGGGCACGGCAATATTCGTCCCGACCTCGCTGAGGTAACCGTAGCGATCGAGCCAGTCGTCGAACCGCGCCAGCAGCGCCTCGCCGCCCGATCGTGCCGCCAGCCAGACCCGTAGATCGTCGGGGGCCGTATCCGCCTCGTCGGTATTTGCGATGCTGTCCGTGATGCTGTCTGCGATATGGGAACGCAGGTCGTTCGCCAGCGCTTGCAGCTCTCGCGTGGCCTGCACCTCAGGCATTTCACCGCCGTCGAGATCGCCCGATCGAGACAGCTTTTGGCGGATGGCGAGGCCGATCGGCGCGAGGATGTTGTAGTGCGTGGCGGGGCGCAGCATCCCCAAAATGCGATCGGCGCGGGCCAGAAGCTGCGCGGGCGAGTGCTGCGGGCGATCGAGGTCGATCGGGTCGCGGCCCAGCTCCTCGAGCAGAGGCGTAAAGTGCTCGGTGTCGTCGCCAACGAACTTCGCTTCCAGGCCGAGCTGCTGGCCGACTAGGCGCAGCAGACCGGGAACGTTGACCAGCATCGCTCGCAACGACGGGCGCGACATCGGTCGATCGCGCAGCAGAAACTCCAGGCTCTCCGGCGGCAGGCCCATCCGCAGGAAAATATCGCCCAGCAGCGAGGCGTTGAAGTAGGCGTGGGAGCCGTGGAGCGTGGCCGTCTGACCGAAGTCGAGCCCCTCGGCGCGATCGCCCAACACGATCGTGAAAATCTCGCCCCAAACGCCGCAGGTGAGCGGCTGGGAAATCGACCAGGTCAGCGGCTGCACGGCTCCGGGCGCGACTTCAGCGGCGATCCGCCGCGTCCACAGCGGCCAGAGCGTCGTAATCGGGCGCGCTTGCAGCAGCCACAGGCGCGTCCCGTCGTAAGTCCACTCGATATCTTGAGGCGTGCCGCGATCGCGCTGTTCGAGCTGGCGGGCGATCGCCGCGACGCTGCGCAGCACCTCGGTCAGCGTCTCGGGAGCCAGGTCGGGTTGGAAGCTGTCCGGGATCGTGCCGGTGGCATTGACCGCGATCGCGTCAAGCCAGTCAATCTGGGGCAGCGGCTGGGCTGGGCTCCGGCGAGCGAGCCGCGGAATCTCCAGCGAGAGGTCGGCCTGCACGATCGCGCTGTAGCGGGCGGGCGTCACTTGCCCCGACACCAGCGCCGCCGCGCCGCCGCAGACGACTTCGATCGCCACGCCATCGCGATCGGGCTCGACGGGGTCTCGGCTAAAGGCCACCCCGGAAATAATGCCGCGAATCTGCCGCTGGACGAGCAGCGACATGGGCGGCGACGAGGGCAGCGCGTCTCCCTCGGCTTGGCCGCGATCGCGGCGGTAGGCGACGGCGCTGGCGGCATTGTAAGAAGCCAAACAGCGATCGAGGGCGCGATCGAGGCTTTTTCGGTCGATCGCGTCGGCGATGCTGTCGTACTGCCCGGCGGCGGAGGCCCGCTCGGAGTCTTCCCCCGTGACAGACGAGCGCACGATTAGGGGATGCTCGGGGCTGGGCCATGCCTGCCGCGCCAGTCGATCGCGATCGCCGCCCGCGCGCCAGATCCAACCGGGCGGAACGGCATAGCCCCACCGCCGCAACCGCGCGAGGTTGGCCGCTTTTGCGCCCACGACCTGAGCATCGAGGCGATCGTCGAGGCTTTGGCAGGCTGCCCGCGACAGCCAGCTCCGGAGACGCGCACGTCCCCTCGGATATAACGAATCCAGCATGGCACTCTCTACTTAAAAGCGCTCCGTTATTTTCACACCAGAATTCCCAGGGCATCCAGTCTCATAAGGTTGACGATCGATTTGTCCGATCGATTTCCCAACCGATTTTCCAGCGAGCCTCTGGTTGTGGCTAGCCGCGATCGATTTGCACAAACTCAACCCATACAAAGACGGCGCACTGCTGTGCACCGTTACCAGAGCTTTCGGTTTCAAAAGATTTAGAAATCCTCGGCTCGACGCCGCCTTACGAACCGGCGGGGACTTCATCAGAAGCCTGCGAAATTTCCCGAGCTTGAATGGGCGGGCGTAGGCAAAGATAAAGCAGCGGGCCGACGATCGGCACCAGCGAAATCGCCCACATCAGGCTGCGGTTCTCCAGGCCGCGACGCCGCATATCGTCGCCGAGCAGCGCCGGAAGGCACAGCACCAGCAGCAAAAAGTCGAGGCTCATCACATTGACGAAGCGACGGGTTTGCCACTCTTCGACGAAAGCGCCCCAGTCGCCGTTGCTCAGGCCCGTAAAGGCCAGCGCCACAAAAGCCACCGTCAGCAGAATGCCTACAGCGCGCGAATCCCAAAAGCCCAGCCAGCGATTGACCTTGCCGTCAAACTGCGGCGCGTCGTCGCGAAAAGCCAAATACGGAATCAAGGCGAAGCCGCCCACAGCGAAAGAAGCCACGGCAAAAGGCCACGCGCTCAGCTTTTGGTTGCGGCCATCGGCGTAGAGCGAGCAGCTGTAGATTGCCGGAAGCACGCCCATCAGATTGAACAGCGAAACCAAAATCGGCTCGATCGCGTCTACCTCTCCCGTAGAAAGATTGACGATCAGGTCGGCGGTGTCGGCGCGCTCGGGCGGCGCGAATTTAAAAGCGTAGGCAACAAAGCCCAGCCATATCGCGATAAAAAAGACGCGGCGAAGCAGCGTGCGATCGAAAGTCGGCATGAGTCGGTGAAAGTCGGTTGAATGGGGCGCGATCGAGCCCGATCGGCGCACCGGCACGTATGAATGTTGCCGATTGTTAAGCTCTGCTTTCAGCATGGCAGATTTGCCCGCGATTTTCTAGAGCGCCCGCCGTTTCGCCCGACCCGCTCCACCGACTCGCCTGACACGGCACACTCCCCCAACGGCAAAATATGCGCACCTTCCGTTCTGTTTGGATGACGATTTCTAGCTGGATCGCAACGCGATCGCTATCTCGCGCCCTCGCGATCGCCGTGGCCGTCGGTCTGCTGCTGGGGTGGGGACTCGATCGCGCGGCGATCGCCCAGTTCCGCCCCGGCAGCAGCCCCGTTAGCGCCGTCAGCTGGGAGTATCGATCGCTCTCGACCAGCGAAGCCAGCGATCCGGGCAACGCACGCTTTTTCAACGACCTCAGCGACCTAGGCGACGAGGGCTTCGAGATGGTTACGTGCCTCTACGCCCAGGAACGCCGCGACGACGAATCGACAACGGTGTGCTACTTCAAGCGCCCGCAATAGTCGCGCCTTACTCGAACTTCTTCGATGCTGGTGAGACGGCTGCGCTACGGTACTCAAGACCTCTAACTCCGGAATCTCGAGCATCCGTATCGCAGCCGTCTCGACGGTTTCCGGTCTTCAAACAATCCGGCTCCCAAACAGCTCGGCTCCCAAACAGTCCGGTTCTCAAGCCACCCGACCGTCTCAAGCCACCCGACCGTCTCTAGCCGAAGTAGGACGGCACGTTATCGGATTTCCACTTGATGTTGCAGCCGATGCTGGGCTTCTGCTCGGGGTCGATCGCCTTGCCCGCCAGCAGCGCCTCGATCGCCGCGCGCAGGTCTTTGCCGTTTACCGGTGCGTCGTTGCCCGGTCGGCTGTCGTCGAGCTGCCCGCGATATACCAGCTTCAGGTCGGCGTCAAAGAGGAAAAAGTCCGGCGTGCAGGCGGCAGTGTACGCCTGGGCGACTTCCTGGGTTTCGTCATAGCAAGACGGGAAGTCGAGCTTGAGCTCGCGCGCCATCTCCGCGAGGCTCGCGGGCGAATCGTCGGGGTAGTTCACCGCGTCGTTAGCCGAAATCGATACGATGCCCAGCTTGCCTTCGCCCGCGTAGTCGCGCCCGATGCTGGCGAGTTCGTCCTGCACGTGCTTGACGAAGGGGCAGTGGCGACACCAGAAGATCGCCAGCAGACCGGCTCGATCGGCGAAGGTCTCGAGCGTTACCGTCTCGCCCGTCACGACATCGGGCAGCGCGAAAGCGGGAGCCGGAGTCCCGAGGGCGAGCATCGTCGAAGGAGTACGAACCATAGGTTTGATCTCTAAAAGTTATTGGAGTAGTTGGTCTGAAATTGTCGAAAGTCGTCAGCCTAACAGTATCGCGTAAGTCGGAGACCGCCAGAGAAGGCTTCGCGCGTTTCTAGGGTGACTTTCGAGGTGACGTTTCTTTTGCACGGCGCTCCGTCCGACGCGCCGCCCGAAGCTTGTAGATTCGGCAAGAATTCGTATGTTTTGCGAACGATCGCGGGTGAGCCAAAACTCAAAATCTTAAAATCTCGATGATTGGTGGGAGGTTTGGTTTTTGAGAAAAGTCGAGCCTCTGGAGTCTTCTGCGAACGCCTCGAGCTGGGGGCTGCCATCAATTAGGCTGGCAGCCTTTATCCCCAGTCGGGGGGTTAGCCCTCGTTTTGAGTTGGGCGCTCGACGGCTTCCTCCGTAAAGGGTCTGCCGCTAACTGATGACACGCCCTGGCCCAAAACCGACATCCACTCCGCCACCTAAACGACAAACCCGATATGCCATAGATCCACGGTCTGCTATGCAAAAAAAACGCCTAGGCATCTTGACGAGCGGCGGCGACTGTCCCGGACTCAATGCCGCCATTCGCGCCGTTGTCAGCCATGCCAGCCTCACCTACGGCTGGGAAGTCCTCGGTATTCCATACGGGACGCGCGGCCTCAGCGGTCGCAAACCGCCGATCGAGCTATCGACGTGCGATGGACGCGGCGTCGATCCGCTACTCGCCACGGGCGGGACGATCCTCGGCTCGGCGAGCAAAGGCTACAGCGGCGAAAGCGTCGAGGCGATTTTGACGGGCTACGAAGCGCTCGGGCTCAATGCGATCGTGGCGATTGGCGGTGACGGCAGCCTGCGGATCGTCGCCGACTTGGCCGAGCGGGGCGGCTGGAACTTTATCGGCATTCCCAAAACGATCGACAACGATGTCGGCCTTACGGAGTCGGCGATCGGCTTCGACACGGCGACAAATACCGTCGTCGATGCCCTGCAACGGCTCAGCAGCACCGCCGCCAGCCACGATCGCGTCATGGTCGTCGAGACGATGGGCCGCACCGCCGGACATCTGGCGCTCCACTCGGGCATTGCGGGTGGCGCGGACGCGATCCTGATTCCGGAGGTTCCCTACAGTATCGACAGCGTTTGCCAGAAAATTCACGACCTGAAAATACTACAGCAGCGGCACTTCGCGCTCGTTGTCGTCGCGGAAGGCGCGAAAACATTGTCCGGGGAGTCGCGCCAGTATACCGACGCCCAAGGCAACACGCGGCTACGTGGCATCGGCGACTATATCTCCGACGGTATTTATCAGCGTCTGGGCGATCGCGTCGAGGTGCGCGTCACGGTACTCGGCCACGTGCAGCGCGGCGGCATGCCATCAGCGTTCGATCGCATCTTGGCCTCCTCGTTCGGTCGGGTCGCAGTGGACCTGCTGGCAGCGGGCAAGTCGGGTCGCGTGGTGGTTTGGCGCGCGGGTGATGTGGAGTCGGTACCGATCTCCGAGCTGTGCGCCCACTGTCCGCGGCTGGTCGATCCTCAAGGAAGCTTTCTCGCAACCGCTCGCGGACTCGGCACCTACCTCGGCGAGTTTTCGCCCGTCTTCGAGCGCGCTTCGGCTGCGCGATTGCAACAGTCCGAACTCACCGCCTCGCAGGTCTGAGCGGACTCTGGCGGCGCAGCCGGCCGGGCCGCGCGGGCGATTGCGCCGCCACGCAATGCGAACACGCCGAGCGCGATCGCCACGACCAGCGCCGATCGCCCGTAATGGGAGCCCGTACGCGCCAGCTCGCCGAGGTAGTTCGAGCCGCTAAAAACCGTGTGCCCGACGGCCAGACCCAGCGCCGGAACCGTTAGCAGGTGGATGCGCCGCCATGCCGAACCGAGGGCGGCCTGCAAGCGATCGAAGCTCGTCAGCGCAGCGGGCGTCATGCACACCATCGCCGCGATTCCCGCCATCAGGCCGTAGCGGTGGCTCGGCAACATAAACCGGATCGCGCCCGGATTCCAGTTGAGGGCGTGGTCGGCTTGGTGGCCGAGGTGCGCCAGCACCAGCACGAACGCCGCCACCCCGATCGCGCGTCGGTAGCGCAGCGGCTGCGGCCACCAGCGCGCGATCGGTCGCGCCACCAGCGCCCAGGCCAGCATCAGCAGCGCCCCATGACCCGTCCAGTCAAACATCGCGTCAGTTCGCAGCACCGTCAGCAGCCCGATCGCGATCGCCACGACCCCCGCCGCCCGAAAGAGTTGCCCGCGCCGATCGGCATTCAGCCAGCTCGCCGACATGCCGATCCCCAGCATCACCGGCAGCGTCCCCAGCCCAAAGGCCAGCATCGCCAGCAGCCCGCCCAGCGCCGAGCCCGTGCCGACCGCTTCGAGCTGCGCCGCAAACAAAAAGCCGCAGGGCATCATGCCCCAGAGCCCGCCCAGTACGATCGGCGTTCCCACCCGTCGGCTCCCCGCCAGCCGCGACATCCAGCCCGACAGCCGCCCGTGCAGCCCCGCCGTCAGCGGCTGTAGCAGCGGAATCGCGGGTAAAAAGCCAGGAGCCGCCTGCATCACCCCAAACCAAATCAGCAGTAGCCCCGTCGCGATTGCCACGCCCTGCCGCAGTCCGCTGCCGATGCCCGCGAGTTGGCCGCCCGCGATCGCCACTTCGCCGACGCCGCCCAGCATCGCACCAACCAGCCCGTAGCCCAGCATCCGCCCCAAGTTCAGCCAGAGCTGAAACGCCCAGCGCGATCGCTTCGAGTCCGGACGCGGCCTGCCGCCAGTTAGGTCGATCGATTTGGCGGGCGAGTCGGGCGAGTCGGGCGAGTCGGGCGAATCGGAAACATCGGGCACGTCGGACAAACTAAACGCCAGCACTAGCGGCCCGCACATGCTGGCACAGTGCCCGAAGCTGCCCAAAAAGCCAAACGCTAGTGTCGGCAGCAGTTCCAGCCAGCCAGCCTCAAAGCCTGCCGCACCCAACCAAACAGCCATGATAGAGAACGCCCTCGCAAACGCGCAGATAATCGGCAGAGACCAAAAAGCGCACGTCAACACTCGATGTCAACATGCGCTCTCTAGCTATTAATTTAGTGTGTCCCTGCGTAGGGGCGCATGGCAATGCGCCCGGATGCCGGTGACGGTCGAATGACATCAAGGGCGCACTGCCGTGACGCCCCTACCGCGATCGAACGCCGTCTACCACTTCTCGGCGATCAGCTCGGCGAGATCGACGACGCGCTGGCTGTAGCCCCACTCGTTGTCGTACCAGGCAACGACTTTAACCATGTCGCCATCCATCACCAGCGTCAGGCTGGAATCGACAACTGAAGACTCGTTGGTTCCTTTGTAGTCCGTGGAGACCAGCGGCAGATCGCTATAGCCGAGGATGCCCTTCATCGAGGTCTCTGCGGCTTTCTTGAGCGTCTCGTTCAGCTCTTCAACGATCGTTGGTTTTTCGATCTGCGCGACCAGATCGACCACCGACACGTTCGGAGTCGGAACGCGCATGGCGATACCGTTCAGCTTGCCCTGCATTTCGGGAATGACGAGCGCCACAGCCTTGGCTGCACCGGTCGAAGTCGGGACGATATTCATCGCAGCAGCGCGGGCGCGGCGCACGTCGCGGTGGCTGGCGTCGAGCAGACGCTGGTCGCCGGTGTAGCTGTGCGTCGTCGTCATCGTGCCTTTGATGATGCCAAAGTTGTCGTTGAGAACTTTGACGATCGGCGCGAGGCAGTTGGTCGTGCAGCTCGCGTTGCTAAAAACTTTGTAGCTGGAGTCGAAGCTGCTGCTGTTGACGCCCATCACGTACGTGCCGATTGCGCCGCCTTTGCCAGGGGCGGTGATCAGGACTTTCTTCGCGCCTGCTTCGATGTGCTTCGATGCACCTTCCTCGGTGACGAACACGCCGGTCGATTCGATAATCAAATCGACATCCCACTCTTTCCAGGGCAGGTTGAGCGGATTGCGATCGCTAACGCACTTGATCGTCTTGCCGTTGGCCGTGATCGAGTTGCTATCGCAGCTAATGTCGGCATCGAGCTTGCCGAGCATCGTATCGTACTTGAGCAGGTGCGAGTTGGTTTTCGGGTCGGACGTATCGTTAAGACCGACGACCTCGAGCTGGCTGTTTTCGCGTGTCAGCCAGCAGCGCAAAAAGTTACGACCGATGCGTCCGAAACCGTTAATTGCGACTCTAATCACTTGTTTTTAACCTCCTATCAAAATGGCTATTCGTAGCAGTCACAAAAATGACAGTTGCAGAATATACCGACATTCGCAAACTTTAAAGACTCTGCTTCTACTGAATCGCGATCGCAACAACAACCCAAAAATTCAATGGCGGCACAGAGCGAGGCGAAACGAATTCGCACCCGGCCTTTAAAATTCATTCTGAAGCCCCAGACGCAGTCACAGTACTGCATTCGATGCAGCATTACCCGTAATCCTACGGCCTATTGGCTTTTCAGTGCTTCCAATAGTATCGCAAAGGCCGTACATTTCCGCACCGCAGTATGCGATGGAACCGATTGCCGCGAACTCATCCGCCGATGGCCGGACATGACAGACGAAAAAACCCTGATATGATATCGCGTGTTGATGGGAGAGCTGAATGTAATGCGAGGAGCCAAAGATGCCAAAATCCGTGGACTTTAGCGGCAGACCGTTTCACTTTATTGGCATTGGCGGTATCGGCATGTCGGCGATCGCGCAAATCCTCACCGAGCGCGAGCTGCCGGTTTTCGGTTCCGACCTCAAGCAATCGCACATCACAGAGCGTCTCGAAGCGCGAGGCGCTCATATTTTTTGGCAGCAGGATGCGGGTAATTTCGAGCGCTGGCAGCCCGCATCGGTCAATGGCGCGACTGGCGAAACGGCGAACGGAACGGCGAACGGAACGGCCAGCAGAACCGAGCTGCCGCAAGTGGTTTGCTCGACGGCGATCGATGCATCCAACTCCGAGTTCCGCATCGCCCGCGAGCTGGGCTGCGATATTTTCCACCGCTCTGACGTGCTGGCGGCGCTGATTTCCGAATACGATAGCGTCGCGATCGCCGGAACCCACGGCAAAACTACCACCAGCAGCGCCCTGGGCTACGTCCTCGTCGAGGCGGGGCTCGACCCGACGATCGTTATTGGCGGCGAGGTGACGGCCTGGGACGGCAACGCGCGCGGCGGCAGCGGCCCGCATCTGGTGGCCGAAGCCGACGAGTCCGACGGCTCGCTGGTGAAGTTCCGCGCCAAGCTCGGCGTTATTACCAATATCGAACTCGACCATCCCGATCGCTACTCCGGCCTGGAAGAGACGATCGACGTTTTTCGGACGTTTGCTAAAAATACCGATTGCATTGTCGCCTGCCTGGACTGCCCGACGATTCGCGAGCATTTCCAGCCGGACATCAGCTATAGCCTCGATCGCAGCTCCGGCGCGGACTATACCGCTGACGCGATCGTCTACGGCGGCGCGACGACGACGGCGCAGATTTGGGAAGGCGACACCTGTCTCGGTCAGCTCGAGATGAAGCTGCTGGGCGCGCACAACCTCAGCAATGCCCTGGCGGTGGTGGCGATCGCCCGCAAGCTGGGCGTCGAGTTCGCGGCGATCGCGGCGGCGCTGGCCACCTTCGAGGGAGCGCGGCGGCGCTTCGAGCTGCGCGGCACGATCGACGACATTCAGTTTATCGACGACTACGCTCACCATCCGAGCGAGATCGCCGCAACCCTGTCCGCCGCCCGCCTGCGCGCCAACGCCAGCGACCCCGCTCGCCGCGTCGTTGCCGTCTTCCAGCCCCACCGCTACAGCCGCACCCAGGCGTTTATGGATGAGTTTGCGGCCTCACTGGCGGCGGCAGATATCGTCGTCGTCAGTGAAATCTACAGCGCCGGAGAATCGCCGATCGACGGAGTCAGCGGCAGCGACCTGGCCGAGGCCGTCAAGCAGCATGCGATCGCCCGCGACAGCGTCTATTACCGTGAAACCCTGACAGAAATCGTCGATCTGCTGGCCGGACTGCTCGAATCTGGAGACTTCGTCCTATTCTTGGGGGCAGGGAATCTCAATCAAGTTCTTCCCGATACGATCGAAGCCTATCGGAAACACGAGCTATCCCCCGAGCTCTCATCGCCAGAGCCCTGAATTTCCGTCTTTCCCCAGTGCTTTCCAAAGTGCTTTCCCAAGTGCGACGCCCGACAGCCCAGCTGCGGCTCCAAAAGACCTGACGGTACGGTTGGAACGAATTGGAGGAGGGGCTATCACCTGCGCCCGCGAGCAGGAGGGGACATTCTGCGCTATTTTTCAGGCGTCATCCGTTTGCATTCGGCTTCGCTCGGCCCGTGCGACGGCAGTGGCGCTGCTGAATTGTTTGCTCCCCCGCGATCGTGCCTCACTTCCCCTTTCTTTCTTGACCTATCAATCTATGGCTGTTTCACGCAACAACCTGTCTCTAGCGATCGACCGCGAAGACACCCAACGTCACTACGAAGCGGTCGTGGCGGGATACGCGCCGATCGCGCTCGGCGATCGCTGCGCGATCCAAGCTAACGTCAGCCTCAAGAAGCTCACCTCATTTCGCGTCGGTGGCGAGGCGCAATGGTTCGTGACGCCCAACTCCCACGAAGAGCTGCGCCGCAGCTTGCAGTGGGCAGCGGCAGAAGGGCAGCCGGTGACGTTCCTCGGGGCGGGCTCGAACCTGCTCGTGAGCGATCGCGGCATTCCGGGACTGACGATCGCCGCTAAAGAGCTGCGCCAGTTCCAGCGCGACGACGCCCAGCCCGGACGGGTAACGCTAGGGGCGGGCGAGCCGCTACCGCGCGTGGCCTGGAAGCTGGCGAAGCTGGGCTGGAGCGGCTTCGAGTGGGCTGTAGGCATCCCCGGTACGATCGGCGGTGCGGTCGTGATGAACGCGGGCGCGCACAAAAGCTGCGTTGCCGACAACCTTGTCTCGGTCGAGACGATCGATCTGGCCGGAAACTGCGAGCGCCTGACCTGCGAAGAGCTTCGATACAGCTACCGATCGTCGCGCCTACAGCACGAACCCCGCGTCGTCGTCAGCGCCACCTTCCAGTTCGAGCCGGGACACGAACCAAAAGCCGTCAAAGCCCAGACCGGCCACCACCTCTCCAACCGCCACAGCACTCAGCCTTACAAGCGCCCGAGCTGCGGCAGCGTCTTCCGCAACCCCGAACCCCAGGCGGCGGGCTGGCTGATCGAGCACTGCAACCTCAAGGGCTTTCAGCTCGGCGGCGCGGCGGTCTCGGAGCTGCACGCCAACTTTATCCTCAACGTCGGCAACGCCACGGCCAACGACATCTTCCGGCTGATTCACCACGTTCGCGGAACCGTCCGCGAACGCTGGGAAGTCTGCCTGCACCCGGAGGTTAAAACCATCGGCGAATTTCCAGCGCTGTAGTTCGCCCGATTAGCGGTTGGCTGATGACATGCCCTAAAATAGGGCAGTCAAATCTTTTGCCCGCGATCGCTGCCGGTATCGAACCAAGAGGCGCGATCGCGGGCGAGAAGTCTAGAAATAAAAGAAGAGCGTCACTATGGCAGGAACAGGATTCGGCCTCGGCAAGATGAAAGAACTGGCCGATGCGTTCAAGAAAGCGCAGCAGGTTCAGGAAGGCGCAAAGCAGCTCCAAGCCGATCTCGACGCGATGGTCATCACCGGTCAGTCGAACGACGGACTCGTGACGGTCGATCTCAGCGGTAACCAAGAGCCGCGCGGTGCATCTGTCTCGCCCGAGGCTCTCGAAAAAGGCGCAGAAGCCCTCTCGGAACTGATTACCGAAGCAATGGCAGACGCTTACACCAAGTCCACGGCGACGATGCGCGAAAAGATGGAGGAGCTAACCGGCGGCCTCAACCTCCCCGGCCTCTAAACCCGCACGACAACGGCAAACGCCTTCACCATCGAGCACGCGTCCGAGATATCCGTGGATACCACCGATCTCGGGCGTGTTGTCGTGCGCTACGCCCGCCGCTCGCCGAAGGTACTGCCATCGGGCATGATCGTATTGTCGAGGTTCGCGTGGCGAAAATTGGTCTTGTTGATATTGGCGCTCATCAGCACCGCCTCGCGCAGCAGCGCCCCCGTCAGGTTCGACCAATTGAGCTTCGTGCGATAGAGGCTCGCGCCGGACAAGTCCGCATCGCGTAGCGTAGACCAGCTCAGATTTGCCGCCCGAAGTTGCGCCTTTGCCAAACTCGTCCCCGTCAGGTTCGCCCCGCTCAGCTTCGCAAAGCTCAGATCCACCTCGCTCAGGTTCGCCCGCGTCAGGTTCGCCCCGTTGAGCATCGCCTTAATCAGCGACGCGCCCTTACAGTTGGACTCGTTAAGCAGCGAAATTGTCAGGTTTGCCCTGTCTAGATTCGCGCCCGCCAAGTTCGCCCCCGTTAGGTTCGATCGACTTAGGTTCGCATCCCGCAGGTTCGCCGCTTCGAGCTGCGCGCCGGTCAGATCGACTTCATTGAGGACGGCATCGGCCAGGTCGGCTTGCTTGAGCAGTACGCCCGGAAGCCGCGCCCCGCGACAGTTCGACTCCATTAGCTGCGCTTCGGTCAGATCGACCCGCACCATGCGCGTCGAGATCAAGTTGGCATTTTCCAGATTCGCGCCCTTCAGGCTCGTCCCTTGGAACTGTGCCTCGCGGAAATTGGCGTTGTTCAGGCTCGCGCCTTGCAAGTTGACCTGGGTAAAGCTCGCCTGCTTGAAATCCGCACCCTTTAGCGTCGCACCGCTCAGATCCAGCTTGCCAAAGCTTTGCTCGCGAAAGTCACGCTCTCCGATCTCGTATCGCTGCAATAGTTCCGTGGCGTCCATGCGGTGTCTGGCTCCTACCCGAGCTCGATCGGGATGCGCTGTGCAAAAGCTTGCGTCTAAATTTGCATCTATATATTATGCGGCGACGGCAGGCATCGACAGCGGGAAGCGGGGATTCTTTATGGGCCGTCGCGATACCGTTACAACCGGCACGGGCGGCGCGATCGCGGCCAGTTCCGATCTTCGGCGACCGACATTTCTGCTAAGTTGAGTCATGACAATTTCGCGGCAGCTCGGTCACTGCAAGCGCACACCGCGAAGCCCGGACGCACGCCCACTACAGCCCCATACGTCTAAAGCGTTCGTCGCCCGTGCTTGCCATCCAGCGAGCTCGCAAGCCGCGCTCGAGCTGACCCGCTGCCGCTGAGATCTTTCACCCTTTTAGAGAGAATGGGAATCATGGCGCAAAACCAGAGAAGTCAAGCGATTACGGCGGGGAACGCGCGAACACCTAACCGCGCGATGCTGCGGGCCGTCGGCTTCGGCGACGAAGACTTCAGCAAGCCGATAATCGGCCTCGCTAACGGCTTCAGTACGATTACGCCCTGCAATATGGGCATCGGCGATCTGGCCAAGCGCGCCGAGACGGGCATCCGTAACGCGGGCGGTATGCCGCAGATGTTCGGCACGATTACGATCAGCGACGGCATCTCGATGGGCACGGAGGGAATGAAGTACTCCCTGGTGTCGCGCGATGTGATTGCCGATTCGATCGAGACGGTCTGCAACGGCCAGAGCCTCGACGGCGTCCTCGCGATCGGCGGCTGCGATAAAAATATGCCCGGCGCGATGATCGCGATGGCGCGGATGAATATCCCGTCCATTTTCGTTTACGGCGGCACGATTAAGCCCGGTCACCTCAACGGCCAAGACCTCACCGTCGTCAGCGCCTTCGAGGCCGTCGGCGAACACAGCGCGGGCAAGATCTCCGATGCGGAGCTGCTGGAAGTCGAGCGTAACGCCTGTCCCGGCGCGGGTTCTTGCGGCGGCATGTTTACGGCCAACACGATGTCGTCGGCATTCGAGGCGATGGGCATGAGCCTGATGTATTCATCGACGATGGCTGCCGAAGATCCCGAAAAAGCCGACAGCGCCGAAGCCTCCGGCGAAGCCCTGCTCTACGCCATCAAAAACCGGATTTTGCCGTCAGAGATTCTGACGCGCCAAGCCTTCGAGAACGGCATCGCCACGATTATGGCGATCGGCGGTTCGACCAACTCGGTGCTGCACCTGCTGGCGATCGCCAATACGATTGGCGTCCCGCTCACCCTCGACGATTTCGAGGCCATCCGCCAAAAAGTCCCCGTAATCTGCGACCTCAAGCCCAGCGGCCAATACGTCACCACCCAGCTCCACCAGGCGGGCGGCATTCCTCAAGTGATGAAGATGCTGCTGGCCCACGGCCTGATTCACGGTGAGGCGCTAACGATTTCGGGCAAGACTGTCGAACAGCAGCTGGCCAATATTCCCGAAGAGCCCCCCGCCGACCAGGATGTGATTCGCTCCTGGGGCAAGCCGATGTACGCCAAAGGCCACCTGGCGATCCTGAAAGGCAACCTGGCCGAAGAAGGCAGCGTCGCCAAAATCAGCGGCGTCAAAAATCCGAAAATCACCGGCCCCGCGCGCATCTTCGAGTCCGAGGAGGAGTGCCTAGATGCCATCCTCGCGGGCAAGATCGTCGCCGGTGATGTGGTGATCGTCCGCTACGAAGGGCCGAAAGGCGGCCCCGGCATGCGCGAGATGCTGGCTCCTACGGCGGCGATTATCGGCGCGGGCCTCGGCGACTCGGTTGGCCTGATCACCGACGGGCGCTTCTCCGGTGGAACCTACGGCCTGGTGGTGGGCCACGTCGCGCCGGAAGCCTTTGTCGGCGGTACGATCGGCCTGGTGAAAGAGGGCGACAGCGTCACGATCGACGCGACCCGTCAGGCGATCGAGCTGCACGTGTCCGACGAAGAGCTGGCCGAGCGCCGCAATCGGTGGACGCCGCCGGAGCCGAACTACCGCCGAGGCGTGCTAGCGAAGTACGCCAAGCTGGTCTCTTCGAGCAGTCTCGGAGCCGTGACCGACCTCGGCCTGTAGTCGTTCGCCCGCCGTCAACCTCAAAATCGTCAACCTTAAAAAAGGGCGCACTGCAGTGCGCCCCTAACGTTTGTGTTTTTACCGTTCAATTTCATCCGTCGTCGCTTGGGTTTTGTCGCGATCGGTGTTGCGACGCTGTGGTTGTGGTGTGCGCCCGTCGCGATCGCGGCTCCGACTGACTGGCCGACGGGCGATCGACCCGAAGCCCAAATCTGCACCTACGATCGGCGTCGCTTCCACCGCCAGACCGGCATCGGCAAATTCTACATGGGTCGCGAGATCGCCAAGGTTATCGGCCACCAGGATTTGTTCTGGCTGGAGCGCCCGACCCGCGAAGCTGAAGAGCGCCCGGACGTGCTGCTCAATTTACTAAAGATTTCACAGGACGATGCGATCGCCGACTTGGGAGCCGGTACGGGCTTTCTGACGTTTCGCATCCTCGATCGCCTGAACGAAGACGGTCGCGTCTACGCCGTAGACGTGGAGCCCGAGTCGCAGGATATCATCGACTTTATCGCCGACGATCGCGGCGAGACGCGGGTCACGACGATTCTCAGCACGCCGGACGATCCAAAGCTACCGGAGGGCGCGATCGACCTGGTGTTTATGCTCGATGCCTATCACGAGTTCGAGTATCCTTGCGAGATGATGCAGCACGTAGCCGACTCGCTCGTGCCCGGTGGACGGGTGGTGCTGGTGGAATATCGCCGGGAGAATCCGCTGATTGCAATCAAGACGCTACACAAAATGACGGAGCGGCAGGCGAAGAAGGAGATGGCGGCGGCGGGTCTGCGCTGGGTGACGACGGATGAAACGTTGCCGAGCCAGCATGTGATGGTGTTTGCACGACCCACGCCAGGAGACTGAAGCGTATAAGTCCTGAGTTGCCGAGTAGCGGCAGTCTCAGCGATTGGAGACCATTACGCTATAGCCACCAGCGCGACTTGCCTAAAGTCGTCCAGAAAGCATAAAAATATCCTGCAAATTCCGGTCGTGCTCAACCGACTTTTGCAGGATCTCAGCAGTCGCTCTGCTGACTGGCTCTGGCGGCAGATGACACAAACCGCTAGAATCACGGACTCGATCGCGCTCTCCCGTGCCTTTTTCCGGGCCGAACGATCGCGAATAGAAGACGTTACGAAAGACCGGCGTTCGCGCCCGGTTTGCCCGTCGCAAGCTGAACCTTAACGATCTTGCCGCCCATTTTCTGGATGCGCTGCTGCTCGCGGAACCAGTTTTCGTAAGGAACGAGCTTAGTAAAATAGGTGTTCTGAAGCTCTCTCTGAGTCCGAATGCGCGATTGACTCGGCACGCATGCGGTTACTCGAAACATACGCATGGTGAGAATAACTCCTCTGCTAACTTTTGGATAAATCTTCTGAATCTAGCCGACTCTTATTAAAAACTTGCAAAGACTTCTCGGCCTTCGCTGAAAAAGTCAACGTGCAGTCAAGCGGCAAGCGGTCGGGAGTCAATGTCTACCGGGCGCGCGAGGCGATGTCGCGGATCGAGCAGCAGGCAGGCACTCCCTCGCGACCGACTTGCCGAAGCGGCTTGTGGCGAGAGTCTAGCTCAGGCCGGAGGAGATGTAGTCGAAGTAGACACCCATTTCCGCGCCAGCGTCAGGGCCGACGAGGCCAGCGGTCACTTCTTTCATCGCTTGGATGGCTTGGACGGTCGAACCAACCGGCACGCCCAGCGAGTTGTAGGTTTCTTTCAGGCCGTTGAGGACGCGCTCGTCGAGAATCGACGGATCGCCAGCCAGCATGGCGTAGGTGGAGTAGCGCAGGTAGTAGTCGAGGTCGCGGATGCAAGCTGCGTAGCGACGGGTCGTGTACATGTTGCCACCGGGACGGGTGACGTCAGAGTACAGCAGCGATTTTGCAACGGCTTCCTTCACGATCGTGGCGGCGTTTGCGCCAATCGCAGCTGCCGCGCGCACGCGCAGTTCGCCAGTTTGGAAATAGCCTTTCAGCTTGTCCATCGACGCGCCGTCGAGGTACTTGCCCTGGACGTCGGAGGAGTTGATTACGGAAGTAATTGCGTCTTGCATGGTTTTATCTATCTTTGCTTGACGAAAGTAAATTTACGAAAGGGGTTCAAATATCTCAATAGCCAGTTCGGTGGGCTCCCGCTCGTGCGGTCGCACGCCGAGTTTTCCGTGGCTACTGCATTGCGCCGACAACGTAGTCGAAGTAAGAACCGGCTTCAGCAGCGTCGTCAGACGACATCAGCGAGGTGGCCACAGCTTTCATGCAGCGGACGCTTTCAGCAACAGCGTCGATCGGCGTACCAAGCGAACGGTACATCTCACGGACGCCGACGATGCCGATCTCCTCGATCGGGGTGACGTCACCGGAGACGACGCCGTAGGTCACCAAACGCAGGTAGTAGTCCATGTCGCGCAGGCAAGTGGCGGTCATCTCTTCACCAAACGCGTTGCCGCCGGGAGAAACCACATCGGGGCGCTTCTGGAAGAGCTGGTTGCCCGCTTCTTTGACGATGCGCTCGCGCGACTCGGTGAGGATTTGAGCGACGCGCAGGCGGCTTGCGCCAGAGCTGACAAAAGTTTTAATGCGATCGAGCTCGCCAGGGCTGAGGTAGCGAGCCTCAGCATCAGCATTCACGATCGATTTCGTGACAATACTCATGATGTGCGGTTCCTCAAAAGAGAATGTTACAGAATGTATCTAATCTGAAAGGGCAGATCGCCCTTTTTCAATCATCGATATTCTCCTGTATGGAGCTGAAAATCCTGACGGGCGTTAATATTTTGTAATACAAGTCATTGCAGTCCTGGAATTAAGCGGGGCGGGCGGCCCCCCAAAGCTGCGTGAAACAGCGGGCAATGGTCGAGCGGGTAAGGGATTGCGCAGTTTTCTCGGCCAGAAGTAACGCTCGATCGCCCATCAGATCTTTCGGCCCGGACGGATGCTGTGCGACCTATCGTCCCCGGTCATCAGCGGGCAGCTCGCCGCTGCGATCGCATTTTGTACGGCGTCGAAGCTCGAAGTCTTTCTCATTTTTCATCGCACGCCGCTCTTCTGGGATTTCGACGGTCGATGCGATTTTACAGTCGGTCGCAGTCCCGAGCGGAAGCGACATTTGCTTACGTTTTGTAAAAAAAATACGGGAGAGAAATTAAATTTTCCCGTGAAATCGCCACAGCCTCATTAATTTCGTGATGTATTCAATATAGACACGTTCCGGCTCGGTCTTCATGCCGATTGAAGCGTAGCGCCCGATTCGCCGGATTCAGTCCCGCCTGAATACTCGACCGGGCTGCGTGGATTTTTCGATCGAGCTTACAGACCGCTCTGGAGCTGTTTTTGTTTGGCGATCGTGTTATCTGGCCAGTTCTCTCGACGGTTCGGGCTCGCCCGCAAAACGCCTTGCGGGCTGTCGCTGTCTTTTCAGTCGTCTCTGCTAGTTGCTTTCGTGAGGAAGTCGCTGGGAGGGCAGCCGGAAGGCGGAGGTGCGTCAGTGGAGTTGTCGTTCGCTACAGCTCTGCGGTGGCCGTTGAATGTCGCCGTTAAATCTCTCTTTATATATATCGATACAAAGGTAGAAAGTTTTATGAGCACCACTTCGCGCGCCGTCAGCGTCGATACCGTCCGCACCTACCTCCACGAGATCGGTCGCGTGCCGCTGCTCACCCACGAAGAAGAAATCGTCTTCGGGAAGCAGGTACGGAGAATGATGGATCTGCTGGAAATCGAAGCAGAACTCACTGAGAAACTCGGGCGCGAGCCGGAAGCGGCGGAATTGGCTGAAGCGGCCGGTTCGACCGTCGAGAAGCTACATGCAGAAATGCACACCGGCAAGCGCGCCAAGCGCAAGATGATCGAGGCGAACTTGCGGCTGGTGGTGGCGATCGCCAAGAAATATCAGAAGCGCAATTTGGAATTTCTCGACCTGATTCAAGAGGGCTCTCTGGGTCTCGAGCGCGGCGTTGAGAAGTTCGACCCGTCGCGCGGCTACAAGTTTTCGACCTACGCTTATTGGTGGATTCGCCAAGCGATCACCCGCGCGATCGCCCAGCAGGCCAGAACCATTCGCCTACCGATTCACATCACCGAAAAGCTCAATAAAATTAAGAAAGCTCAGCGCGAGCTGACTCAAACTCTCGGTCACAGCCCGACTACCGACCAGGTCGCTGAAGCGCTGGAACTCTCGCCCCAACAAGTGCGTGACTATCTAAGCATCTCACGTCAGCCCGTTTCGCTCGATCTGCGCGTCGGCGACAACCACGATACCGAGCTGCAAGAGCTGCTCGAAGATAACACGGCCTCGCCAGAGGATTACGCCACCCAAAACTTCCTGCGGCAAGACCTGGCCAGCCTGCTCGATCGCCTCACGCCCCAACAGCGCCAGGTGATCGTTCTGCGCTTCGGCCTCGACGACGGCAAGGAGCTATCGTTAGCGAAAGTCGGCGCGCGACTCAACCTCAGCCGCGAGCGCGTCCGCCAGCTCGAGCATCAGGCGCTGTCGTATCTGCGTCGTCGCCAAGCCGAAATCCGCGAATACCTCGCGAGTTGAGGGGACGAGCGCTATCGTTAAGAAATGTTTTTCGCGCGCTTGGCATCAGGCCGCGCCGCGATCGCTTCTCCTAACGTCATGTCCCCTTCCGCTTCGCTTCCTGTCCCCACCGTGACGCCGCCGCCCGTCCCGACGTCGCCGAACCCCTGTGAAATTTCCGAGCGCGACTTGGCGATCGGCGGTCTCGTAGCTGCTTTCGGTATTCTCGGCACGTGGGCGCTGAGCCTCGCGTTTCTGATGCGCGCTGACATCACCCAATGGTCGTTCGCGCAGAAACTCTGCGGCCTCGCTTGGCAGACTTTTCTCTACACCGGTCTATTCGTCACCGCCCACGACGGAATGCACGGCTCGATTTGCGTCACGAACGCCCGACTAAACGATGCCATTGGGGCGATTGCGATCGCAATTTACGCCCTATTTGACTTCAAGACCCTACGCAAGCGCCACCACGAGCACCACGCTCGACCTTCCACCGAGCTCGATCCGGACTACCACGACGGCCGCCGTACGAACTTCTTTCAGTGGTATAGCTACTTTATGACGCGATACTGGAGCTGGCTGCGGCTATTTTCGCTAATCGCCATTTTCCATATCGTCCACCGCCTGTTCGGTGTACCGGAAGCCAACCTAGCGTGGTTTTGGGTCTATCCTTCCGTGCTCAGTTCCGCCCAGCTCTTTTTCTTCGGGACGTATTTACCGCACCGCGAAACCGAGCGCGGCTATGCCAACGTCCACCGCACCCAGAGTACCGAAATCGCTGAAATCTGGTCGTTCCTGACCTGCTACCACTTCGGCTACCACTACGAACATCACGAATATCCCGGCGTACCCTGGTGGCAGTTGCCGATGGTGTACCGCAAAACGCGGGAAACTTAGCGCCGCTTCTTGCCACTTGTCCGACCACGTTCGATCGCCCTAGCTGAAACTCCATGTTCGTTCGTCTCTTGGCCGCACTGCCCCTCTTCGACACGCTGTTCTCCACCCAGGGGATCATGGTGATGTTGCTCGCTGCCTACGGCGTGGCGATGTGGGCATTTTTAACAAGCGCACCGAAGGTGTACACAGTTATGGTTTCCGACCTGGAGATTGCCCGCCAGTTCTATGAAGGCGAGCTGGAGCTGCCCCCGGCGGAAGTGCCGCTGCACTACTACTACAACTACGAACAGTCGCTCGGCACGGCGAGCTTCGATCCGATCTATCTCAGCGGCAACGTGGCGACACCGCCCCCCGCCGAGCAGCCAGAAGGGCTTTGGTATCAGCTCAGGCGCAACGTCCAGCTGCATATTATCGGCGGTGCGAGCCTCGGCAAAAAACAGCGCCAGCGCCACGTCAGCTTCGATCGCGACTGTCTCGAAAACCTGCTGCTACAAATCCAGGCGCGCGGCACGAGATACAAGATTCGAGGCGAGAAGCCGCTGAATTTCCTGGTGAAAGACATCCGCGATCGCGTTATCGAGATGACCGAAGCGTCGCGATAGGAACTGTCATCAATTAGATTTACACCCCCTGCCCGACACGGGCTTCGGCCTTTAGTTCTATAGTCGTCCGACTTAAAGATTCGATCGAGTCAAAGAGCGCCGAGCGTAGCCGTTGGTGTAGCCTTCGCGAAGCGAATGGTGCGGGTTGGAGGAAACGCTGGTGAGCCTATATGCCTTGTCCTCAAGTCGAATGACTATATTTTTGAGCCGGGTGCTCGACGGCCCATCCTGTGATAAGTCTGGCGCTGATTGATGACACGCCCGAGGCAGCGATGAGAGTCGTACTCCGATCGTCGCGATCGCCTGACCAGCGCATGACGGTGGGGTAAGCCCGCGCAGGGCTTTGCCGCAGTCTTTCACTATGCAACAGTCGCCAGGCTTCAGTCACCATGCGCGAAAGCAAAGCAACTGGAGAGAGACGATACGAACTCGGGAAACCCTGCGCGAGGTAAAGACTTCCCAGGAATACCCAGTGTGGCTACCCGAATATACCCGCCGTGACAGACAGACGTTACAAAATGTATACTGTCTGAGGCAATATCGAGCAAAAGTAGTGATGACCCAATCCGCTCCACTCCTTCCTGCCGAACTAGACAAGATGGTTCAGCGCTTCAAGCGTGCGAGCGAGCCCAAGCGACGCTACGAACAGCTTCTCTGGCTTGCCCAAAAGCTCGAGCCGTTTCCCGATGCAGGTAAAGTCGAAGCAAATAAGGTCTCCGGCTGCGTCTCGCAAGTCTACGTTACGGCGTCCTTAGAGGATGGGAAAATGCTCTATTGCGGCGACTCTGACGCGCAGCTCACCAAGGGACTGCTTGCCTTCTTGATTAAGGGCTTGAGCGGCACTTCGCCCGATCGCATTGTCGGCTTGACGCCAGATTTCATCCAAGACACCGGACTTGCCGTCAGCTTGACGCCATCGCGCGCCAACGGCTTCCACAATATTTTTAAAAAAATGCAGGCGCTCGCTCTCGCGCTCAGCAACGAATGTAAGGCTTAGACTCCTGAAATAAGAGACAGCCGATACCGATATTCACGTATACCCGGAGGATCGCATTCCTTCAAGACTTCGATCGCAGTTTCACAACCCTAAATCGCACGTGCCCGAAATGTCCCTCGCCGCAGGGCGTCGGTGGAAGTTTCCTCCAATGGTGAAACTTTCGTAACTGCTATGCCTGCCCGTTTGAGCGCTCGACCTTCTGTAATGTGTGCTCGCTCTTGTCAGCCTGAGAATGAGCCGCTTCCCTTGGGAAAATACGGAATCTCGTATGGCCAGGTCTAGAGTGATTTGAAAAAATCACGCGTAGAAACACTTCAGTCCGATCTGTTTTTATGCCGAACCTTAGAACGGTTGAATGCTGGAAATGAGAGAAAGCTCGAATTGTTAATAGGGAAAACTCATCTTTTGTTGTGGTGAATATCTCTTTGTTGATCCGTACTCTCTTGAGACTTTCAGGCACGCCAGAATTGCCAATCGACCTAGCGACAGAGGTCTTTTAGCTTCGATATCCGATCTCAATCTTTAACCCTGAAATAAGTATGTAAGCCTTCCCCAGTAAAGAATCTAAACTTGCACGAACTGAGTTTTAGGGTTTGACCTCCCTTAACTTCTTGTTATCGGAGAGATAATTAATCCGACGATTTTTTCAGAATAAAAAATCGTCATGCACTCGTTTATCCGTATACTTTCGGGCTTTTTGGGTCTGTCTAAATTAGGTTGAGAAAAAACAGGAAAATTCCGCGCCATCTGATTTTTCTTGCGTTGATTGTGCTAATAATAGTTATTGGACGAACTGAGTGCGATACGCATCATTGTCCCCCGCTAGACAAAGCGCGGCTCCTGAATTCTTTCTCTTTTAAAGAGCATCATCGGGTAGTGGCAGCTTCCCGGTGCTTTGGCCCGGAAAATTACGATTGAACACCTGGAGGCGAGCTCCTTGTCTTCGCCGTCTTCCTATTGAAATCGATCCGAAATCATAATGACATTATCGAAATCTCGCGAACTCGTCCGCACTGACGACCTTGAAAAGTCTTTGGCCGCATCGGGCAGCGAGCTGGTGACCGAAGACCAAATGCGCCAGGCCGTGCGTACGCTGCTGATCGGTCTCGGAGAAGACCCCAATCGCGAAGGCTTGCTCGATACGCCCAAGCGTTTTGTTAAAGCAATGAAATTCCTGACGGCGGGCTACAAGCAGTCTCACGAGGAAATTCTGAACAAGGCGGTGTTCAACGAGGACTCGAACGAGATGGTTCTGGTCCGAGATATCGACATTTTCAGCTTTTGCGAGCACCATATCTTGCCGATCATCGGTCGCGTGCACGTGGCATACGTTCCCAACGGCAAAGTAATCGGTCTCTCGAAAATCGCCCGCCTCGCAGAGATGTACGCGCGCCGCCTACAGGTACAAGAGCGTCTGACGACGCAAATTGCCGATGCGCTGCAAGAAGTGCTCGAGCCCGCAGGCGTGGCGGTTGTCGTTGAAGCAACTCATATGTGTATGGTGATGCGTGGCGTGCAGAAGCCCGGTTCCTGGACGACGACGAGTGCGATGCGCGGCAAGTTCGCCGACGATGCGATGGTGCGCCAAGAGTTTATGAGTTCGATCCGCCACCGTCCGCAGTTCCACTAAGGTCTTGGTGCTAGGGTCTCGCTGCTGAAATCTCAATAGATTTCTGTTGGAGGTTTGCTGGACGATCGCCCTATCGATCGCCCCCAGTCAGCGAGCTTCCCTCACGAGTATCTTGCCGAAGCCGCCGAGACACCGGCGCAACGTGAGAGCGTCCTCTTTGCGAGGGCGCTTTTTTTGTGGGCGGAGCGGGAATCGGGGTAGAAGCTCGGAGGGTATACGGGCGCACGAAAGAACATCCAGGGCAGACGGCTGGATTTAAAAACAGCTTCATCTGTCGGACGAGTTGTTTAAAGATTTCGTGGAGCAAGTGGGCAGTTATCAACAGTTAATCTGAGAAGTCGCTAGGTTTTTACGCAAGCCAGACAGGCAGCGCCCTGCGAGAAATTGTGGACGAGCGGTATACTTTCGTGGATTTTGCCGTCCGGAGCGTTGTTGCCCGACGGGCGGACTTTCTGCTGTTTTCTGGACTCGACTGTGACAAATTTTTCTTTCGATTCGCAGCGCCCGATCGTCTTTTGTGACTTCGACGGCACGATCGCCTGTAATGACGTGCTGGTGTTGGCCTGCGAGGCGTTTGCGCCGGAGGTGACGGCCAGGGTGATGCCGCAGCTCTACAGCCTGGAGCTGCCGCTGCGGGTGGGGGTGCGCCAGCTCCTCGAGGGGATTCCGAGCGATCGCTACGCGGATATGCTCGACTTGGCTCGATCGCAGCCGCTGCGTCCGGGCTTGCGCGAGACGTTCGACTTTCTCGATTCGCGCGGGGTGGATTTCGTGGTGGTCTCTGGTGGGGTTTGTGGTCTGGTCGAAGCGGCGCTGGGCGATTTGGCCGATCGCGCGGTAGGGATTCACGCGGCGGACGTGGAGACGACGGGCGAGTTTTTACGCGTGCGATCGGAGTTTGAAGGCGAAGTGGAGTTGGTGGATAAGCTCTCGGTCGTGGCGCGCTACCTGGGCGCGCCGCTGCTCGATGGCGGTTTTGCCAGCGATCGCTGGGTGGCGATCGGCGATTCGGTGACGGATCTAAATATGGCGCTGGCGGCTCCGACGACGTTTGCCCGCAGCCGCCTGAAGTCCTATCTAGACGAGCGCGGCAAAGCCTATACGCCGTTCGAGACGTTCTTTGACGTGCGCGATCGGCTGGCGCAACTATGGCGCGAACCGGCGCTGACGGCAGCGGGCTAAGTCGTCTCTAGTCGCGAGAAGCTGGGTTTCTACGAGTTGCTGGCGTCGATCGCGCTCCCGACTGAAACCCAGCTTCTGTTGGAGGTCGCGCCTAGAGGAAGTCCGATGCGTCGATCGCACCTGCTGAGACGTTCTGTAGCGTGACGCTCAAACTCGGAGCGGCAGCGCTGGTAATCAGCGTGTTGCTGCCGCTGTTGGCGATCGTCAGGTCGGCAAAGGTAAGCCCCACGGCGGACAGGCGATCGACACCATCGGTGAAGTCGGTGACGATCTCGATATCGCTGATGGCCGAGAACTGGAACACGTCTGCGCCGTCGCCGCCGGTGAGCGTGTCGCTGCCGCGATCGCCCGACATCGTATCGTTGCCCGCACCGCCTGCGATGATGTCGTCCTGCTGACCGCCGACGATTGCGTCGTTGCCCGCGCCGCCGTCGATCGTATCGTTGTCTCGGTTGCCGCCGAGTAGGTCGTCGCCGTCGCCGCCCGCAACGGTGTCGTTGCCGCGACCGGCTAGCACTAGGTCGTTGCCGCCCAGCGCCGTTACCGTGTCGTTACCCGCATTGGCGAACAGCGTGTCGTTACGGTTCGAGCCGTTAATCGTGTCGTCGCCGCTTTTCGACTGACCGAGCGTTGCGCCGATCCAGCCGAGGTAGGACGAGACGCGCACGTCGGCGAACAGCTCGCCGAAGCTGGTGTTGTTCGGGTCGGCGTCGCCGCTGGTGTTGAAGTTAATGTCGGCAGCGGTGGACGTACCGTAGGATGCTACGCCTGCGATTTTGCCGTCGATGAAGGCGGGGCCACCCGAATCACCGCGCGAGGAGCCGATCTCGCGATCGGTAACGGGGTTGACGATGCCGTAGTCGCGGGCGAAGGCGTCGTTGGCGGGGTTGCCATTGTCGAAATCGAAGGCGAGCTGCAAGCCCGGATCGTTGTTGGGTTTGAGCGCGCCGAGTTCGGGCGCACTGGCGGGCGCTTGCGTGAAGACATCGCCGAGGGCGTCGTAGATGTTCGTGCCGAAACGTTTAATTGAAGTTTCTTCGTTGGCGATTTCGCCGCCGTTGCCCGTGCCGCTGACGCCGTAGCCGACGCGGGTAAAGGTTTTGCCCACTTCGTCGGTGTCGGTGTAGACCGCGTAGCGATCGGCGGCTTCGGGGGCAGGCTCGGCGAGGCGAATGATGGCGAGGTCGTTGTCGTCGTCTGCGCCGGAAGTCCAGTCGGGGTGGACGAAGATCTGTGCGGCAGCGATACTCTGCGAGCCGGTGGGCAGGTCGAAGCGGATCGAGGTTTGGCTGGGGTCGGGGTTGAGGTCGGGGGTGTTGTCGTCGATGTCGAAGCAGTGGGCGGCGGTGAGGATATGCAGGCCGTCCTCGAGCAGCGCGCCGGTGCAGGTTCCGTCGCCGATTTCGAGCAGGACGACGCCGTCATAGCCCTGGCCGGGTTGGACGAGGAAGTTCGGGTCGTTGATGTTGTCGGAGGAGATGGAGACGCGGGGGCGCGGGGTCTGGGTAACGGGCGAGGCAGGTAAGTCGGAGAGGGGCATTGATGAGAAGGTAGGGTTACGTTGCATGCGTTTCGTTCTCATTTATAGCCGAAGAATTCGCCCGTTCCGGCCGATCGCCCGTCGGCGCGATCGAAATTCCCGCTAGCGACTCCCAGCACGCGACTCGCCTTCGGCTTGCCGTTTGCGGGCGAGTTGGCGATCGCGCTTTTCCGGCGTTAGCGACGCGTAGCAACGCGGGCACGACACCCAAGGCTCGTAGTGCGGCGACTGGCGATCGGCCTCCGACAGCGGATCGCCGCAGGCTAGACAAGTGCGATCGTAGGCTCCCGGCTCGAGGCCGTGGGTGACCGAAACGCGATCGTCGAATACAAAACAGTCGCCCTGCCAAAGGCTGCGTTCTGGCGGAATTTCTTCGAGATATTTCAAAATGCCGCCCTGAAGGTGATAAATCTCCGCAAAGCCCTGCTGCTTGAGGTACGAGGTGGCCTTTTCGCAGCGGATGCCGCCGGTACAGAACATGGCGACGCGCTTGTGCTGGCCGGGGTCGAGGCGATCGCGCATATAGTCCGGCAAATCGCGGAAGTCGGTAGTGTGGGGATTTTCCGCGCCCTGAAACGAGCCGATTGCTACCTCGAAGTTGTTGCGCGCGTCGATTGTCACCACGTCCGGCTGCGAGATTAGCGCGTTCCACTCCTCGGGCGGCACATACTGGCCGACAACCTCGGCGGGGTTGGCGTCGGGCTGGCCGAAGCTGACGATTTCGGCTTTGAGCTTGACCTTGAGGCGCGCGAAGGGCAGCGACTCGGCGGCGGAGAATTTCACCTCCAGGTCGCGTAGGCGATCGTCGCCGTTTAGCGTTGCCAACACAGTGGCGATCGCTTCCTCAGTCCCGGCGATCGTCGCATTAATGCCCTCCGCTGCCAGCAGAATCGTGCCGCGAATGCCGTGGGTCTCGCAGAGCGCTCGGTACTCGGTTTGTTTGGCTGCGCGATCGGGGAAGGGCGCAAATTTATAAAAGGTGGCGACGGTGAAGGGCATGGCGAGCGGAAATTTAGGAGCGCTAGGCTAATTTAGGGCGTGCCATCAATTTACGCCAGACTCCTTGTGGAGCGAGCCAGCGAACGTCCGAATCAAACCCGAATAGAAGGCGTTGAAACCCTTGCAGAATGAAGGCTGCACGGAGACTGTAAATTTGATGCGAGTACAGTCCTCAAACAATTTTTTTAAGCAGCACCGCTGCATCGCTGAGCGAGTTCGTGCCCGATCGCACCTGACCGATGCCCGTTGCCGTCTCCTGGGCCGCTTGGTTGAGGCTCGTCATCGCCGTCAAGATCTCCTGAATGGCCGACGCTTGCTGCTTGGCGTTGAGCGAAATCTGCTGGCTGCTCAGCACGATGTCGTCAACCGCGTCCGTTACGCCGGAAAACGCCTGGGACGTTTCTTCCGCGATCTGCACGCCTTCTTCGAC
This sequence comes from uncultured cyanobacterium, assembly GCA_937899645.1. Lineage (GTDB taxonomy): Bacteria > Cyanobacteriota > Cyanobacteriia > Cyanobacteriales > Geitlerinemataceae > RDYZ01. Next base: position 34,266 of record CALCCD010000014.1, read on the forward strand.
AGTCTGCGTTCCCTGTTCGGTGACCGCCACCGTATCGCCGATCGCGGCCTGGATGTCCTGCACCAACGCATTGATGCGATCGGCGGAACCTTTACTGCGATCGGCGAGCTTGCGAATCTCCTGGGACACCACTGAGAAGCCCTTGCCGTTTTCGCCCGCGCGCACCGCTTCCACCGCTGCATTCAGCGCCAGCATATTGGTCTGATTTGCCAGATCGCTGACCAAACCCGAGATTGCGCCGATCTGATTGGCCCGATCGCTCAGGTTCGAGATTTGCATGGCGATTTCCGCGACCTTTTCGCGCAGAGCGACCATGCCTTCTAGCGTACGCTCCACCGCCTGGGCGCCGCCTTCGGACATCATCAGCACCGATCGCGCTCCCGCCGCCGCTGCTTCTGCCTGTTCCGCCGACTGGCGCGAGGAAGCGCTCAGCTCGTTCATGGTCGTGCTAGTTTGGTTGGCGATCGCCGCCTGGTTTCGTACTGCCTGCTCCTGCTGCTCCACCGTCGCTGCAATCTCGCTCGACGAGCCGTCGATCTGCTGCACGACGCTGCCGATCGGCTCGACGACCTTACGGCTGATAAACACGAGCAGCAGCACGCCCAACGCCACCGCGCCACTCGTGCCGCCGATGCTCACCAGGGCCGCCCAGCGCGCGATGCTTTCCGTGGCTGCGTGACGACTGGCGAGGAGTCTCTCTTCCAGCTCGATCATTTTCGCGATCGCCGCCTGAATATCCAGAATTGTGCGCTTACCGTTGCCGAACGTCATCCGCACCATCAGCTCGGCTTCACGGTTCTGCTCTCTGAGCGCGACGCGATCGTCGAGTTCCGCAAAGTCCTGCGCGATTAGCTGCTGCAACGCCTCGAGGTTTTCCCGCTGGGTCGGGTGGCCGAGCGTCAGTTCCTCGACCTGTGCGATCTGCGCTTCAACCTCGAGTTTGCCGTCGGCGTAGGGGTCGAGGAAGTCCCCCTGCTGGGTCATCACAAACTGAAGCTGCTTGGTCTCCGTCGCGACGATCGCTTTCTCCAAGCTATGCAGGCTGCCGATCGCCTCGTGGCTGTTGCTCACCAAACGGTTCGTCTCGTTCAGCCGTCTCATCGTCAGCCACGACGTCATCCCGATGCCCACCATCAATGCAAAAGTCATCCCGAAGCCAATCCGAATCGTTGGCGCTAGCTTGATTTTGCTTGACATCGCTTATCCCAAGGTTAGGCGTTCCGAACTCAGTCTAATTTGTCCGACCGATCGAGCACCGACGTTTCTAGAAAGCTTTACGCGCGTCCGCTGGAGAATACGAATCATCGGGCCGCTTCGGCTCACTTCTCGGGTGGCTCCAGAACGGGACGCACCTCGGCCTTCGTCACTTCTATTGCCACATCCGGCAGCCTCTTCGCACAGGGCGGCCACTGCTCGCGGGAGGGCACGGGCGGGGCGAATCGGGCGGGCTGGCGCTTTACGAGTCGCGGGCGGAAAGCTCAGTTGCGCGATCGCACCGACCGGCAGGGCTCAGACGCAGAGTTCGGCAGCGTGGCGCGACCGATCAGGGTCACTTCGCCGGATTCTGTCGCCCACCCCGTCGCTTCGAGAAGGTTCGCACGCTCGGAGGAGGCGCGATCGCCAGCTCCCGCCGCCACCGCATCGGGCTGCACCAGCGGCAATGTCGCTGCCCAGTTCCGCGCGATCGCGTCGAGACTCGAGTCGCGCGAGGTCACGATAAAAGTGCTGTCCGTACCTCTCGAACAGCGATCGGCGATCGCGACGGACTCTGTTGGCCGAGCCTGTACGGGTCGCAAGCCTTCACCGGCGATATTTACGTCGGGCGTACGCAACTTCACCACACCGAGAAACTGCGAGCCACGCGCCGAGGTCGCGGTGATATCGCTCTCCGGCGTCAGGGCCGGGCGAAACTCCGTGCCGAAGATGCCGTCAGCGGCGATCGACACCTGCCCACCGAAGCCTGCCAGCGCGTTGGCGGTGATATCGCTATTCTCCAGCGCCACTAGGGTATCGGTGGCGATCGCGATATTGCCGCCGTCGACGGATAGGGAATCGGTGACGATCGTTGCACCATCGCGCAGCCGCAGATCTCGACTCGTGAGGACGATGTTTCCCCCCGAGCCGCCTGCGCTCGACGCCTCGATCGCGGCATTCTCAACATTCAGCCGATCGCTCTCGATCGTCAATGTGCCCGCATCTCCCACGCCAAGGCTGCTCACCCTCACGATCGCGCCAGAATCGATATTCAGTTCCGGGGTGGAGAGATCGATGTTGCCACCGGTTCCCGTTGCGATGGGGAATAGCGCACTGCCCGAACTGGCCGTGATTTCGGCGACTGGCGTTGGATTGTCAGGCTCGCCCACGAGGTCAACGCGATCGCTGGCGACGATCGTCACCGTGCCTCCCAAGCCGACGCCGAGCGTGGATGCAGACACCAGCGCATCACCGGACACGCGCAAATACGGCGTTGCGATCTCGACATCCCCAGCAGGAGAACTCGTGAACGTCGCGCTGGTGATGCCGCTGCGAAAGCCCAGTGGCGAGCCGCCTTCGATCTCGATCGACTCGGTGGCCTCAATTCGTAGCATCCCGCCAGAGCCGCCAACATCGAACACCACATCGTCTAAGCCTGCGCCGCTCTGGGAAACAATTTGAGTATTCTCTACGATACGTAGACGCTCGCTGCGAACCGTCACATCACCCGCCGCACCGCTAGAGCCGATCGTGTTGCTCAAAACACCACCGGGAACTAGCGCGGTGAGCTGTGCGCCGCTGAGAACGATATCCGACGCCACCAGATCGATCGCGCCACCCGGCTGGGATGTAAACGTCGTCGAGGCGATCGTGCCACCGTCGAGCACCTCGATCCGGGGGGCAGTTACCGCCACACGACCCATCCTCCCCGTCGAACCGAACGCTCCGAGTGTCGAAATATTTGAGCTGTGCAGCATCACGGCTTCGCGTGCGGCGATCGCCACCGGGCTCCCCGCACCACCACCAAATGTCGAGCCGATCAGGGTTCCACCATCGCGAAAGGTTATGCGATCGGCCTCGACCGACACCGCACCGCCATTCCCCGCACCCGCCGACCCGGCAAAAATCCCGCCGAAGCGCACGCCCGGCGTCAACTGTCCGGTCAGCGCACCGCCAATGTACACCTGCTGGAGTATCTCGTAGCCCAGCCCTGTGACGGTTAGCTCGCCCACCGCCAGCCGCACGTCGCCTGCATCGCCGCTGCCAAACGTCAGGCTCGACAGAAACGAACCACCCGTCACGCTCAGTCCGTTCGCCGTCACCGCCAGCCCGATACCATCGAGGTCGCCGAGCGTATCGGCAATTAGCGCCGAGCCCGCCGCAATCGCCACGCGATCGCCCGCCACGACCAGTCGCCCGCCACCGATGCCCGCCGTACTGACCGTTGCGCCCTGCAACTCGATCGCGCCCGTCAGTCCCTCGCCGTCAAACCCCGTCGTCAGCCCCCAGTCTCCCGAACCCGCGGCCAGATCGAGCCGTCCACCGGGAGCCGAAACCTGCGCGCCAGCGATCGCGATCGTCGGGCTCGCCAGACGCAGCGTTTCTTCGGCGGGAATGGCAAGTTCTCCCGTAATGCTGAGGGTTCCGCGATCGGGCAAGCCGAGGCCGATGGGCGCAGAAATGGTCAGCAGTTGGCGATCGGGCGGTGTCTCCAAATCCCAGCGGCTCCCGTCGGCGAACAGTACCGAATCTGCCGTACTTAAGGTCAACGCTCCAGCTACATCGGCCCGCGCCGTCGTTCCCCAGCTGATGCCGTTGGGGTTGAGCAGGAACAAATTCGCGCCGCTGCTGAGGGTTCCCTCGATTGCGCTGGCGTTCGCGCCCGTCACCCGCGCGAAGATATCCGTGACGCTGGAGGCGGCCTCGAAGCTGACGCGTTCGTCGGGTTGAATGTTGAATTCGGCGAAGCTGTGGAAGAGGTTCGTTCCGGCTTGGGTTCCGCCGACGATCGAGCGGTTGGTGGCATCACCGGCGATCGCGGACGGCTCGGGCAAGGTGGCGTCGGGGACGATCTGCGCCTGTGTGGGGAGCGCGATCGTGCCTATCACTACGAACAGTGCGCCTCGAGCCGAGCTGGCCTTCGATTTCGCAAAGTTCAGTAGCGATGTCATCGGGATTCCTCGGGTTGAAGCAGACCGTAGAACGTGACGTCATCCACAGTGTGTTGCATCCATAATACGTCTTCCCTCAAAGCTGTCCGTTTCTCGAAGGCTTACACAACAATCGACCGGACTTCTTAGAGAAATCCGGTCGATTAATCGCAAGACTAGCCGTTGCGTTTAGCCCTTAACCGCCATCTCCGTCAGACGGGTCAACACCTGACTCGATCGCGAAACAAAGCTCGACATCGAATTCGCATCGAAACCCTTCTGTGCCATCAGCGCCAGGTCGTAGATGTGGCGACACATCATCTTCGACAGCTCCTGGCTCGGCGAGCTGCCGCCTTCGGCAATCACAGCACCCTTACTCAGGTCGCCCAGATTTTGGATCGTCGGGTGCGCGGTGTTAACGACCAGCACGTGCTCGTCCGGGAATGTCGCCGTCTCCTGCTGGAGCATCGCCGTCATATCGCGGATGCGGCGCATCTCTTCCGGCAGCAGCACCATCGCCGGGGGCGCGCCCGCCGGGTCGTCGGACTTGATCGACTCGGTGCGGATCGTTACCTTGGGCAGTCCCAGCGCCGCCTCAAACAGTGCTTTCACCTGCTCGCTGCGGGTTTGGTTGGTGGTCGGATCGACGATCTCGGTGTCTTGGTCTTTGTCGAGCAGCGTGTCGTCGAGATCGGAATCAACGCGCGAGAACTTCACCTCGCTCTTGTCGCGTTCCAGGCTGCTGATAAAGTGCGTATCGATAAATGAATCCAGGAACATCACTTCCAGACCCTGGCTCTTGTGGAGATCGACGTAGGTCGCTTGGCTGGTGGGGTCGGTGGAGTAGAACACGCGGTTTTCGTGGCGCTCCTTGTTGCGCTCCAGGTACTCCTCCAGGGTGGTGTAGGAGTCGCCATCGAGCGTGAAGCCGGTGTCGCCTTCACCCGCAACGTCCTGCCATGCATCGCCGTCTTCGGTTTCGACTTGTACGGCGGGCGCATCGTCGGACTTCGGCGCGAGGTCGGCGGTGGTGCGATAGACCAGGATGTCTTCGACTTGGCTCTTGAACTTGTCGTCGTTCATGTAGCCGAATTTGACGAACGTGCCGAGATCTTTCCAGCACTTGACGTAGGTTTGCGGCTCGTTTTTGTAGAGCTGCTTGAGGCGATCGGCCACCTTCTTGGCAATGAATTCGGCGATCTTGCGAACCTTACGATCGACTTGCAGCGCGCTCCGCGACACGTTCAGCGGAATATCCGGGCTGTCGATTACGCCGCGCATCGGCAGCAGGAACTTCGGCACGATCTCTTCGCAGTGATCGCTGACGAAGACCTGGTTGCAGAAGAGCTTGATATTGCCCTGGGTCACGTCCACATCGGGGCGCAGTTTGGGGAAATAGAGGATGCCGTTGATATCGAACGGGTAGTCGGTTTTGAGGTGAACCCAGAGGAGCGGCTCGTCTTGGAACGGGTAAAGGTAGCGGTAAAAATCGAGGTAGTCGTCGTCGGTGAGGTCGCGGGGCGATTTGCGCCAGATGGCCTCTTGCTTGTTGAGGATTTCTTCGCCGAATTCGATCGGCACGGGCATGAAGTCGCAGTAGTTTTTGACGAGCTGCTTGATGCGCGATTCTTCGGCGTACTCTTCCTCGCCGTCCATCAGGTGTAGCGTGATGGTCGTGCCGTGCTCGGTTCGCTCGGAGCCGCTCAGCTCGAAGGTGGGGGAACCGTCGCAAGTCCAGTGAACGGCTTCGGAGCCTTCTTTGTAGGAGAGGGTATCGATATCGACGCGATCGGCGACGATAAACGAGGAGTAGAAGCCGAGGCCGAAGTGACCGATGATCGGCTGATCCGCGCCGCCGCTGTATTTCGTGACGAACTCTTCGGCGCTGGAGAAGGCGACCTGGTTGATGTATTTCTTGACTTCGTCGGCGGTCATGCCGATGCCGGTGTCGCTAATCGAGAGGGTTTTGGCCTCTTTATCGACGGCGATCGCGATCTTAGGGTTGTCGGTGTCGCCGTCGAACTCGCCCGCGTAGGACACCATTTTCAGCTTTTCGATCGCGTCTACCGCGTTGGAGACCAGCTCTCGCAGGAAGATTTCGTGCTCGGAGTAGAGCGACTTCTTGATGATTGGGAAAATATTCTCGGTATGAATCGAGATATTGCCTTTTTCGAGGACGGTCATAATCGTGTTCTAAAACCTTGCTGGATTTATGAATCTGGAGCTGCGCGGCGACCTGAGACAGATCGCACCGACACTGTCTTCTATACTCCGGGCGATCGGGGCTGCGGACAAGATCGATTGGGCGTGCGATTCCCCCAATTCTGGGGTCGGCTTTTACGACTGGAGCGAGCGACGAGACGGTCAGCGCGGGAATAATAAAGCTGAATCATCCGTTCCTACGCTCTGCCCAGCGAGCGCATCTCCAGGCACTCGCTGGGCAGAGCTGAGGGGACGCAGGGCGTCTACAGAGGCATTCCTATGCAGAGCGCAGGAACGATGGGAAGCGTGCGACTTCGGGGCCTCTTGCGAACGAAACTTCAAAGTCGCCATCGTACGCGCGAGGTTTAGAAGCTGCTGGTGAAGTTCGCGCTGCTCAACTGGCTGGCTGTCACGCCCGTCAGCGTCGCCAATAGCTCCGAGCTGGAGTTCACCGTCAGCGTCGCACCACCGGCAGAATCGCCCAGCGTCAGATCGCTAAACGCCAGGCCGCCCGACAGGCCGATCGTATCGATACCCACAAAGAAGTCGGTGATGGTATCGGAGCCATCGCCCGATCGCAGCAGAAAGATATCTTCGCCTGCGCCGCCGGTCAGCGTATCGCTGCCGATATCGCCCCAGATAATGTCGTCGTCGATGCCGCCGTCGATCGCGTCGTTGCCGCGACCACCGCGAATCAAATCCGCGCCCGCGCCACCGCTGATGGTGTCGTTGCCCGTATTGCCCACCAGCACGTCCGCCGAGTTTCCGCCAGCGATCGTGTCGTCGCCGTCGAGACCGACGGTCACGTCCACGGCATCCGAACCCGTCAGGGCATTTGCCGCCGCATCGCCCGCCGTCAGTTCGGTAATCGAAATGCGCAGCGCGTCGTAGCGGCGGAAGTCCGCATTGGAGAAGCGCGAGTCTGCCAGGATGCCGCCGGTGCTGGCATCTAGGAATCCGGGGTGACGAGTCACGACGCCGTTTTCCACGACGCCAGTATCGGGCGCAGACTGACCGAAGAAGGCCGTATTTGCCGGGACTTCATCGTTGACTTCGGTTCCCGCATCGACCACCGTCGAGCCGGAAACGATGCGCTCGATCGCAGTGAAGTTGCCGTCTGCGTCGAACAGGTCGATCGCCTGCGGGTTGCCGTTCGCAATCCAGGCATCGTTGCTGGGCAGAATCATCGACGCATAGTTCAGGTACTGCGCGTTCGGGTCGCTGGAGTTAACCGTAAACGCACCCCAGGCGACGTTCCCCGGCGCGATCGGCGCGCCGCCCAGCGTGGCGTCCACTGCGCCAAATCCGCTGGCGGCAAACTCTGCCGAAACGGGTGCAGTGTTACCGTCTTCTGCCAAGCGCTCGAATCCAGGTGTGACGGCCTCGCCCAGATTGTAGTTATCGAACTGGCCGTTGTGGATGCCGACCCACACGGGCGTGATGGAGTTACCAGCGGTCGGTGCAAGGTTTTCAAAAACGACGGCTAGAGTCTTTTCCATTGTTGAGAAATCTCAAAACTGTTGATTGTGCGGCAGGCTCCAGAGCCATTCGGTGCGAGGAGTGACACCGGAGCACCAGAAACTAGCGGCGTCGCATCCATTCGCGTCGCCAGCCCTTTCTGATTTCTGTCAAATTCATTACGTACTACCGCCGCTACTGGATGTGATGGACGCAATTTTTAGTCAAAATCTACGAGTTTCCACACATCCATCGCCAGAATTTTAGGGCGAGTTTTGTAAGAGAGAAGAGGCGCGTCGAGAGCGATGCCGCGATCGCTGGGCGATCGCGGCAGGCAAGATATGGACTGGGTCGAGCGACTGACTGGGTCTCGCGAAACGTCTAATTATGCAACCTAATTATGCAACCCATGCAACAACGCCCATGAGAGATGCGAACCGGCATCTCGCGACCACACGGACGACCGCCACACTGCTGTGAATTGGCGACGATCTCATTCGATATTCGTTCGATACGTCCGACATTGGCCTTTCTGGCCTTTGTACGCTCAGCTCTCTCGAGTTAGGCCGAAGTTAGGCCGAATTTAAGCCGAATTGCTTGCAAACGCTAGTCGTAAACCCGCCCGCGCCACTGCTTTGGGCGCGTCGTTGCCGACAGCAAAATCCGGAAAAACGCCATCACATCAGTCAGCGGCGACAACCAGAACAACCAGCCCCAGCGACTTGACGAGCGATCGTACGACGGCGCGATCGCCAGCCCCATCAAACAACGCACTGCCAGCAAAAACGCATTGAGATAAAACCACGCTTGCGACACCAGCCCGATCGTCTCCCACCCGTCAAATACGCAGGGCAGCATCGACACCGTCACAAACAGCGGCAAGCCCTGCACCGACATCAGGAACCAGAGATCGCCCCAGGTTTGCCACGGCGTCGCCGCGTCCTTGAGGTCGAGCGATCGACCCCACTCGTTCCAGGTCTCGATCGCACCCTCGTACATCCGCACGCCCAGCAGCTTCGCGCCGTCCCAGAAGGCCACCTTGTAGCCCTGCGCTGCGATATGTCGCGCCAGCGTCACGTCATCGCAAAACGAGCCCTTCGCCGCCGTGTATCCATCAACCGCCTCCAGCACCGATCGCCGACACAGAAAGCACTGCCCGTTCGCCATCACGCGGCTCGGATCGTCGCTCTCGATACCTGTCGGCCCGAAGCGATATACCAGCGTCATCAGCAGCGACGGCTGTAAGACCATCTCGCCGGGGTCTTTAAGGATAAACTGCGGCGAAAACGTCACCAGATCGACGCCTTCGGCTTCGGCAGCGCGGACGATGCTAGAGATCAGTCCCGGCTTTGGCTGCGTATCGGCATCGAGCCCCAGAAACCACTTGCTCTGGGCGCTGCTCGCCAAAAAACCCGTGTGTAGCGCCCAGGGCCGCCCCACCCAGCCGTCGGGGAGTGGGTCGTCTTCCATAACGCGAAAGCGCGGGTCGCGATCGGCCATGTCTTTGACCAGACCGGGCGTGCCATCGGTCGATCGGCTGTCTACGACGATTACCTCGCGCAGTTCGTAGCTCTGCTTGGTCAGGCCGTCGAGGCAGGGCTGAATGCGATCGGCTTCGTTGAGGGTCGGTACGATCGCGCTGACGCTAGCGAGCTGGTCGAGCGTCGTGACTTCCGGCTCTAAGGGCGGCTTGCGTCCTGGCCCCTGCACCAAGCGCGAGAGCAAAATCGCCACGGCGGGCAGTTGGACGAACAAAAAGAAAAACGCAACGAGAAAAATCATCGGGGCTGAAATAGGCTGAGACAGAGCAGACAAACCAACAGCATTCGTCGCCCCACGAGGAGCGCCAATCTGCCAATCTAGGGTATCGTCCCCTGCCGACTCTGGCTGTTTGAGACGGTCGGGTGAGTGTCGCGCGGCGAGTGCAAGCGCCTTCCCCCGAGCCGATCGCGCGCAGCAGCAATGGATCGGCGGCTAGCGATCGCTCCGGAAGCGCACCCGGGAAACCCGTCTCAAAACCGAGCCCCCCCCGGAGACAGCAAAAGCGGCCCCAACTGCCGCCGATGCGCTCTTGCATGCCTAGACTGCGACCTTGAGCCCTTCCCTAGCGAGCACACTACTTTCGTGCAGACTTCTAACCTCTGACGTGAGCTTGTCGAGGAAGTCATCGCTGTGGGCCGGTTCGTGGTGGAAGACGACTAGCGTTTTGACATTCGCGGCCTTGGCGACCTTGACGCCCTCTTGCCAGGTGGAGTGTCCCCAGCCGATTTTTGGCGACTTAGGGTCGTGATATTCCGCGTCCGTGTACATCGCGTCGTAGATCAGCATGTCCGCATCCTGGGCGAGCTTGAGGACGTTCTCGTCCATGCCTTCTTCTGCCGGCAGGTGTTCGGTGTCGGTGCAGTAAAAGACAGATTTCCCGTTCCAGGTGACGCGATAACCCATCGCCGTGTTCGGATGGTTGAGCGGGCCGGTCTGGATCGTGATGTCGTCGAGCTGGAACGTCGAGCCGCACTTGATGTGGACGAAATCGAGTTTTTTGCTCAGGTTGCTGAGCGGAATCGGCGCGTTCGGGTGCAGGACGCGCTCGAGAAAGTGCTTGCGTAGCGAGTCGCCGTTCTCGGGGGTGGAGCCGTAAATCGTTAGCTTGTGATCGGGTAAGAATGCGGGCTCGAAGAAGGGAAAGCCCTGGATGTGATCCCAGTGGTAGTGGGTGAAAAACATGTAGGACTCTTCGGGCAAGTCCTGCATTAAGTCGTGGCTGAGCTGCTGTAAGCCAGTACCCGCATCGAAAATCAGCCGCCGACCGCCGACGATCATTTCAATGCAGGACGTATTGCCGCCGTACCTGACGGTCGTTGGGCCGGGGGTGGGAATACTGCCGCGAACGCCCCAAAACTTAACCGCGAATTCCGATGAGGTGGCTGATTGCATACAACGACGGTTCGGTGATGGGCTGACAAACCGAGTGGGGGATAATGCTAGTTCCGCCGATCGCGGTGGCGATCCGGACGACTTCAGTTCGACAGGGACGAGATTTGACGGGGGGTAAACCTGAAATCCAGCGGCATTCAAACAGAAGCTTGGCGCAGCTCGACCGCGCCACACTGTCCGCGCTGGCGCAACAGGTGATCGCACAGCACGAGGGCGACCATCGCCTCGACCATTGGGACGGCACGGGGCAGAACGCAGGGATCGTGACGACCGCGCGCGGCGAGCACGGTTTCTTCTTTGGTATTCGTGACCGTGTTCTGCTCTTTTCGGATTGTAGCAGTCGGTTTGAAGGCTGCTCGCAAAACGATCGGCTCGCCGTTGGAGATGCCGCCCTGGACGCCGCCGGAGCGGTTGGTGCGGGTGCGAATCGCGCCGGTTCCGTCGGTGTAAAACTCGTCGTTGTGTTCGCTGCCTTTGAGGGTGGTTCCGGCGAAGCCCGAGCCGAACTCGAAGCCTTTCGTGGCCGGGAGCGACATGACGGCCTTAGCCAGGTCGGCCTCGAGTTTGTCGAAGACGGGCATCCCGAGGCCGCGCGGGACGTTGCGTGCGACGCATTCGACGACGCCGCCGATCGAGTCGCCTTCGCGTCCGACCGCCTCGATCGTGTCAATCATCGTCTGGGCAGTTTCGGAGTTCGGGCAGCGGACGATATTGCTCTCTACCTGCTCTAAGGTGACGGTGGCGGGGTCGATATCGGCTTCGAGATGCTGGATGCGCTTCACATAGCCGACGATTTCGACTCCGGCGATTTCTTTGAGTATCTTTTTGGCGATCGCGCCTGCTGCGACGCGCCCGATCGTTTCGCGCGCCGAGGAGCGTCCGCCGCCCTGGTAGTTGCGAATGCCGTATTTGGCGTCGTAGGTGGCATCGGCATGGGACGGGCGATAGGCCGTGACCATTTCGCTGTAGTCCTGGGAGCGGGCGTCTTTGTTGCGAACGAGGATCGAGATCGGCGTGCCGGTGGTTTTGCCGTCGAAGATGCCGGAGAGGACTTCGCAGGTGTCGGTTTCTTTGCGGGGCGTGGTGATTTTGCTCTGGCCGGGGCGACGGCGATCGAGCTCGAACTGAATTTCTTCGGGGGAGATCTCAACCAGGGGTGGGCAGCCGTCGATCGTCACGCCAACGCCGCCTCCGTGGGATTCTCCAAATGTGGTGATTCGGAACAAATGTCCGAAGGTGTTGCCCATGATTTCTGCGTCGCTCGATCGCGGCCTGTCGCGCGATTGGGTGTGATATTTCGGTAACTTATTGTAACAAAGTCTGGTCGGCTGTGGCTTCGATTGCAGCGGGCCGCACCAGTCAGGCGAGAGGCATGCCCTGGATTTCGCCAACGCTGTGGTCGGCTTCGATGCAGACGACGAGCTGGGCGCGATCGAGCAGCGGCTTGACGAACAGCTCCGGGTGCAGCGCCTTCCAGAAATATTCCACGAATTCTTCGATTTCGGCGTCGCTCATGCCATCTCGGCCCGCCGCGAGCGCGTCGTGCTCGGCCTGTTGTCGCCACTGTTTGCTCAGGCGGTAGTCCACGGGGTCGAGGACGGCGAGGCGATCGCAGCGCTCCCAGAGCGGCAGATAGTCGCGCAGCTTGGTATTGCAGTCGCGGGCGAACTGGCGGTCGGCGTCGGTGACGATCGGTTCCGGAGCGACGTTGAAGCGTTCGGTTTGGATCGGCTGTGCGCCGACGAACCAGCCCTCGAACAGGACGACCTCGGCGCGATCGACCTCGACGGGCTCGACGCGATCGCCATCGCCACCGTGGAGCGACTTGTCGAAGCGGGGAACTGACACGGGAAACTGCCGCGATCGCAGGCGATCGAGCAGGTCGATGCCGATATCGATATCGTGGGTTCCCGGCGGGCCTCGGCGAATTAGGCGCGGGTCGGCTTGCTTGAGGCGTTCTCGCTCGGTGTGGGTTTTGTAGAGGTCGTCGATCGACAAGGCGATCGCCGGAACGTCCAGCTCGGCCAGCAGCAGCGTCACCGCGCGGGCGAGGGTCGTTTTGCCCATGCCCTGGCCGCCGAGGATGCCCTGGACGACCGGACGCCGCATCGCGTCGCGCGCATCCACGAGCCCCATTGCCAGCGGCATCCAGAAGCGCCACAGCGTCCGCAGGCAGCGCACTTCGTCGATGTTGTAGAGAGGCATCTGGGAGATGCGGTCTTCGAGCAGCAGCCGGTCGAACAGATCCGCCCGTCGGTCGATCTCGTCCTTGACGTTGCGCCGGTCGATGCCGAAGGCGTGGGCTTTGAGCGGTTCGGTCAGCTCGCAGCGCACCAGTTCAGAGCGCTTGGCTGGATCCATCGAGCCGTTCTCGCAGCTCGCGATCAACAGCAGATCCAGTCGCTCGTAGTAGGGAAAGTTAGAAAATTGTGTCGTTCCGATCGGCATGACGCCTCCACCTGCTGCCTCCCGTTCCCGCGAGACACCTCCGGACTGTGTCGATCTCGAGCGATCGCGCTTCGGCTGCACTGTCTCGATCGTGTCGTCCTACGACCCGAGTTTAAGCGCCTCCACGTACATACTGTAGATAAAACCAATACGGAAAGCGTTGAGCAATACCACCAAGAAGGTTTTAGAAATGGCGCGGCGCGAGTAGGCTAAGCGCGAGATCGCTTCGGTTCCTAGGATTAAAACCGCCGCGATCGTGATGTCGAGCCGTGCCTCTTGACCCGCGATCGTCGTCACCGCCGTCCCGAAAAAAAAGCCCAGAAGCAGCGCGATCGCCACAAGAGAAATCCGCCGCCAGGGGTTGCGTGCCCACTGCTGCAATCCGGCTACAGCAACGTCAAAAATTCGATTTAGGCGGGTGTTTTGCATGGATCTCGAACGAGTCTGGCACGGGCTTTATCTGTGGCGGGCGGGCAAGTTTTCGAGAAATCGCAGCGAGATCGCAACAGCAGATGGCAGGAGATTGAAAAGGGCTCGCGTCGGGGGCGCGCAGAAACCGCCCGCCGTTCGCCATAATGGACGACCGCGATCGCGCCGAAGGGCTGCTGGCGATCGAGCAAAATGTCGGGTAGGGCCTGACTGCGGATCGTTCGGGGCTGAGCCTCTTCAGCGCATCTCGCGCGTTTTCAGGTCGAGCCGAGCGGGCGCGCTAAACCGAGCGCTTCGACCCGCAAGTTGGCGAGCCCTTACTAGCCCTTACTTAAAACCTTACCGTCAACCCCAGCCGTTCGAGCATCCGTTCGAGCTTCACTATGGTTAGCGATCTCAACGACCTCAAGCTCATCGTCGATCTCGTCACCGTCCTCGGCGCGGCGACTGCGGGCGGCTACCTCGCCAACCGGCTCAGGCAACCGGCGCTGCTGGGCTATCTCCTGGGCGGCATGGCGATCGGCCCGGCGGGGCTGCGGCTGGTGGCGACGGAGGGCGAAATTCAGGTGCTGGCCGAGGTTGGGGTGGTGCTGTTGCTGTTCGCACTGGGGGTTGAGTTCTCGCTCAAGGAACTGCTGCGCGTCCGGGCGATCGCCTTTGGGGGCGGGGCGCTGCAAATTTTGCTGACGATCTTGCTCGGGGGCGGCGTTGTCTATGCGGCGGGCTGGGTGGACGGGCTACCTCCGGCGATTTTCCTCGGGGCAGTGCTGTCGCTCTCGTCAACGGCGGTGGTACTCAAGAGCCTGATCGAGCATAACGAAGTCCGCACGCCCCACGGCCAGGTGATGCTGGCGATGCTGGTAGTGCAGGATCTCGGACTGGGGGTGATGCTGGCGGTGCTGCCCGCGCTGACGCTGCCGCTGGAGCAGATCGGCATGGCGCTCGTCGTCGCGGAGGTGAAGGCCGTTATTTTCCTGGGGCTGGCGCTGCTGGCCGGTCGCTGGATGATTCCGGTGCTGGTGCGAGCGCTGGCGCGCAGTGGCTCTCAGGAGCTGTTTTTGCTGGGGATGCTGGTGCTGTGTCTGGGCATCGCGCTGCTGACTTCGGCGCTCGGCTTGGGCATCGCGATGGGGGCGTTTGTGGCGGGGCTGACGGTCTCGAACGTCGAACACGCCGACCACGTCCTCGATCGCATTTTGCCGATGCGCGACGTATTCGCGACGCTATTTTTTGCCTCGATCGGCCTGCTAATCGACCCGGCCTTCCTGCTGGCGAATATCTGGAGCCTTGCCGGACTCGTAGCGATCGCCATGCTGGGAAAAGCGGCGATCGTTACCGGCGTGGTCAAATGCTTCGGCTACCCGATGCGAACGGCGCTGACCGTCGGCCTCGGCATCAATCAAATCGGGGAATTCTCCTTCGTGCTGTCGGGGGTGGCGCGCTCCCAGGGGCTTTTTCCCGACCAGCTCTACGGCCTGACGGTCGGCACGACAGCCGCGACGTTGCTGTTGACGCCATTCTTGCTGCGCGCCACGCCGGATATCCTGCGCTGGTTGAGTAAATCCCAGGCGCTGAGCCGCTTTCTGTCTCTCGACCCCGACCCGCAGCTCGTGGACTACGACGAGCCGCCCGCCGATCGCGTGGTCGTTGCTGGGTTCGGGCGCGTCGGCCAGACCCTCGTGCGGATGCTGTACTTCCAGGGGTATCAGATCCTGGTGATCGACAACGACGAGGCGCGGCTGCAAACCCTGCGCGATCGCCAGATCCCCTACATCTTCGGCGATGCATCCAGCGAGTTCGTCCTGGAAAAAGCTCGACTTCATCTGGCAAAGGGGCTGGCGATCGCGCTGCCCGACCCGATGGCGACGCGCCTGACCCTAAAGCGCGCTCTCAGCCTCGCGCCCGACCTCGATGTAACCGTGCGCGCCCACGGCAAAGACGAAATCGACACGCTTTACCAGCTCGGAGCCCAGGAGGTCGTCCAGCCCGAATTCGAGGCGTCGCTGGAGATGGGAGCCCATATGCTGCTGAAGTTTGGCGATAGCGCCGCCGCCGTTCAGCGCGTCGTCAACCGCTACCGGCGCGGGCGCTACCGCGATATCCAACCCCAGCGTTCGGAGTATTGGGGCGACAACACGGACTTTAGCAACAGTATCGAAGGGTTCGAGCGGGAGTGGCATACCGTCGAGCCGAGTTCGCCGCTGGTCGGCTTTAGCCTCGCCGAAGCGAACGTGCGCCGCCGGACGGGGGCGACGGTGATGGCGATCGAGCGTAAGAAGCAGCTCCATCGCTACCCGACCGGGAATTTCGTCCTGAAAGCGGGCGATCGATTGCTGACGATCGGCAATACCACCGAGCAGGCTAACTTTACGGCGCTGCTTCGCGGCCAGTTGCGCGATGCCGCCGGATGGCAGCGCGACTCCGACGAAAAAGGGGCGGGCGGAGAAACTGCGCGATCGACCAAAAAACCGTAAACTTTTATGAAATTCCGGCGGTCGAACGTCGGCTTTTCTCTGAATTACTTTCGACCCCTCCCATGCCAGACCCCACCAACGCCAACCTCGCCACCGACCCGGTACCGGACGCCGCCTCCCCTGCAACTTCCGCGACTCCCGCAACGCCCGAAGCCGCCCACGCGAACGCCGAAACTGCCGAAACCTCTGGCGAACCGAAGCCCAGCTACGTCAAGCTCGCCATGCGCAATATGGTTCGCAAGGGCGGCCAATCGCTATTTCACTTCGGCCTAACCACTGTCGGTCTGCTCGGCCTGTTCGTCGGCCTGGCCTACCTGACGCGCTAGCCCGGATCGACCCTATCGACTCTTATGTCTACCGCCTCCCCCGCTTCGCCGCTCTTTTGCGAGATCGACACGATCGTCAGCCCCGACACCGCCGCCAGCCAGCTCGAAGCTCGCGGCCAGCTCGACAAGCCCGAAGTTTGGGTCGAGCGCCTGCGCTGCTGGCTGGGAATCCTCGTCGGCGAGCTGCCCGCCGCAACGGTCTATGAGGTGACGCTGCAATTCACCGACGATCGCGAGGTGCGCGAACTCAACGCCGCCTACCGTCAGCAGGATCGCCCCACAGACGTGTTGTCCTTCGCCGCGATCGACGCCGACCTGCCGACGTCGCCCGATATGCCCCTCTGCTTGGGCGACATCATCATTTCGGTCGAGACCGCACAGCGTCAGGCCGCAGAACGCCGTCACACGCTTCAAGAGGAGCTGGTTTGGCTCGCGGCGCACGGGTTGCTGCACCTGCTGGGCTGGAATCACCCGGACGAAGCCCGTCTCCAGACCATGCTCGAACGTCAGGAGGAGCTGTTACGCGCCATTGGCTTTTCCGTCAGCTTCGATTAATTTCAACTCATTACGGTGTATCCCCTGAAGACGGCTCTCCCCGTTTCGCTATAAACTCGCTCCAGATCGTCGCCCGGATCGCATTCTCAGGCTCGCCATGCCGCATTCGCACTTACCGTCGCCTTCACGCCCGCCAGAGCGCGCCGATCGAGCGACCGTGCCGCTGCTCGTGTCGCCCCGCACGAACCGAGGCTCTTGGAAAGTCGCGACTAGCCTGTTCGCCAGTTTTCGCTACGCCTGGGGCGGCATTGCCTACACGTTCCGAACGCAGCGCAACTTTCGGATTCACGTGGCGCTGGGAACTGTGGCACTAGGGCTCAGCGCGTGGCTGAACCTGCCGCTGAGCACGATCACGATCGTGACCCTAATCGTCGGCGCGATCTTGGTACTGGAGCTGCTGAACACCGCGATCGAAGCCGTCGTCGATCTCTGCGTCGGCAAAACTTACCACGACCTCG
The DNA here is from genome assembly GCA_937899645.1 of uncultured cyanobacterium. Lineage (GTDB taxonomy): Bacteria > Cyanobacteriota > Cyanobacteriia > Cyanobacteriales > Geitlerinemataceae > RDYZ01. The sequence continues at coordinate 51,674 of CALCCD010000014.1, forward strand.
CAAAGGTCGCCAAAGACTGCGCGGCGGGCGCAGTGCTGCTCGCGGCGATCGCGGCGGTACTCGTCGCCTGCATCTTGATTCTGCCCGCGCTGGTAATGCGAATCCTGTCCTGGTTCTAGTGCCCTAGCTCGAAAGCGCTCCAACCCGCTCGATCGCTGCGATATCTAGATCCGCCGCCACCGTCACGAGCCGATCGCGATCGCGCGCGTCTTCCAAAAACGGCACGCAGCCCAGTACCGGCAGATGCGTAAGCTGCTCGATCGCGCCAACGGGCATCAACTGCTCGCACGTCACCGCATCCGTCGGCTCCACGCAATTCAGCACGATCCCCACCAAATTCACCTTCGCTTCCCGCGCCAGCGCCGCGCAGGCCACCACCTGCGAAATCGACCCGAGCCGCACCGGCGCGACCAAAATCGCCGACATTCGCCAGTCGCGCACCAGGTCGGCCACGGTCAGCTCCCAGGTGACGGGCGAGCCGAGCCCGCCGAGCCACTCGACGATCGCGTGGGACTTGCGATCGGCGATCGACTGCAAATCTCGCCACGCTTTCCCCAAATCGATCTCGACGCCCTCATTTGTCGCCGCCACCGGTGGAGCCAGCGGGTCGCGCAGGTACACCGAATTCACCGTCTCGATCGCGTCGCCGAAGATCTCGCCGTAGCGTTCGATATCGCCCTCACCAGACTGAAACGGCTTAAACAGCGACACCGACGACGCCTCTCGATATCGCGCCCAGTAGGCCGCGATCGCGGTGCTGACGACCGTTTTACCCGCGTCGGTGTCCGTTCCGACGATCGACAGGGGACGGCGGGCGATCGCGGGCTTATCGGTCGGTTCGAGGGCAGTCGGTGAGCGCATGTTACGGCTTTAGAAAGAACTATCGTTCCTGCGCAGGAATGCCTGGTTGGGCGCTCTGCGTCCTGTTGTGGTCGCGTGACGCAGAGCGTCTGGAGATACATTCCCACGCGGGAGCGTGGGAATGATGCCGGTTTCTGAGTTATTCAGCTTCTGCCGCGACCTCCGGCTTGCGCGCGACCCAGTACTTGCTCGCAAAGTAGTCGTAGGTCTCGATCGCTTCAAAACCCGCCGCTTCTAGCCGCGCTTCCATATCGTCGCGAGCGTAGTTGCTGTGGTACGGTTCGTGGAAGACGATCGGGAAGTTCTCCAGCATCACGTCCATCACCGCCACGTCGCCCTTCTGAAGCGAGTCGCAAACCGTAAACGTGCCGCCCGGCTTAAGGACGCGGTAAACGCTGTCGATCGCGTTTTGGCGCGCCGCACCCGGCAGCTCGTGGAACGTAAACACGCAGGACACCGCGTGGAAATATTCATCGCGGTAGGGCAGCTCTTCCATATTGGCTTGGCAAAGCTGGGGCAGCTCGCCCGGCAGCTCGGAGAGCAGCGCATTCGCTTTGCGCAGGTACGCCGGGGACAAGTCGAGGCCGAACAGCTTGGCTTTCGGCAGCATGCCGCGCAGCGATCGCAGCGTCCGACCCGTGCCGGTCGCCACATCGAGAACGCGAATATCGACGGGCTCAACGTCACTGAAGCGATCGAGACCTGTTTTCATTGGCGCGAGGATACGGCGACGCATGGCGTCCGCCGTACCGCTAAACAGAATCTCGACTTGGAGATCGTAAAGCTCGGCAGAGGTGTCGCTTAGGTAGCCGTCGGTTTGATAATGGAAATTTTGCAGGTAGTAGCCCGGATAGCCGTCTTTATCGATGCCCTCAGCGAACTCCTGGTAGGACTTGCGCGACGATCGATCCCAAATTCCCGGCATATCGAGCCAGATGCGCGGGTAGGCGGCGGCGATATCAAACCAAGGGCGATCGAAGAGCAGCGACTCCGGATACAGCCCGCGCTCGGCTTCGGCGATATCCGTCGCGTTCAGCTTTTGCAGGCGATCGTTCACCTGGCGCAGCGCGTCCTCCGAAATTGGCAGAACTTCCATTTTCGCGGGGCGATCGGCAGGTGCGAAGACATCGGCGGCCTGATTGGCGAGCTGTTTGTGCGCCAGCGACAGCGCCGCTGTGCCCTGTTGCAGGGCTTGGCAAGCAAATTTGGTAACGGTATCCATCGGAGATTTATCGAAAGGAGCAGCTTCTGAGGGCAGGACTCACGAAAAACGGCAACCCCAGTAGGAGCGGCACGGCAGTACACCCGCGAGCCCGAGCAAAAAATAGTGTTAATTAATGTAACGCGAGTTCCGAGATCTCTGCGGAATCTCTAGTAGCGGCGCACTGCTGTGCGCCGTTCTGCGATCGCCAACCGCTACCGCCCGACGCCCACCGCCCACAGCCAACAGGGCAGCGTTACGAACGACATCAGCGTCGAAACCGCCACGACCTGCCCCGTCCGCGCCCCGTCGCCGCCCAGCTCGCTCGCCATCACGAACGACGTGACCGCCGCAGGCATCGCGCACTGCAATATCAACACCTGCCGATCGAGTCCCTCGATGCCCAGCAACGCGGCGATCGCCGTCGCCACCAGCCCGCCGATCGCTAGCCGCATCAGGCTCGCCCCGATCGTGTAGGTTGACAGCCGAATCGGATTCCGTGAAATCTGCGCGCCCAACATCAGCAGCGCCACCGGAATCGTCGCGTCTGCCAGCAGGTGCAAACCACGATCGAGATCCAGCGGCAGTGACGCCCCCACCTCGCCCGTCGTCTGAACCGCGATCGCCCGCAAGCCTAGCCCCAACAACACCGCCCAAATCAACGGCAACCGCAGCGTCAGCCCCAGCGACGATCGCCAGCCGCCGCCCCGCAGCAGCGCTGGCCCCGTGCTAAACACCAGCACGCTTGACACCAGTAGTAGCGCCGTCGCGCGATCGAGCCCCGACTCCCCCAGCGCGAAAAAATTCACCGACAGCCCCATATTCCCCGTATTCGGAAACGCCGTCGTGGCGATCAGGCTCGTGCGGCTCGGCCTATCGAGCTTCATCGCCGTCCCGACCAGCCAACCGATCGCGCCGAGGATGAAATACGCCGACCCAAAGCCCCAAAATGCCGCCGCTGCGCTGTTGCCCGTCATCTCCGTCCGATACAGTACGTCGGCGATCAGCGCCGGAGACAGCACGTACAGCAGCAGCTTCGAGAGCGTCCGCAAATCGAGATCCAGCAGCCGCTCGACGATCGCGCCGATCGCGACGATGCAGGCGACGGGAACCACGGCAGAGAGCAACACGACCATTGGATAGCGACCCCGCGACGACACAGCCAGACAAAGGACGCGCTCACTCTAGCGCTGATTCATGCCGATGCTGTGGATTTTGGGGCGGGACGCGGGTGCGATAGTCTTGAGAGCGAAATTTTCGCAGATCGCCGCAAGAGCCGACGCATCGCGAACCTTCGCAAACTTTCGCGATCGATCCCGATAAATTTAGGGACGCGCCGAAGTAGGCAAGTACGATCGATCGGGACTGCACCGTCGCGGCTTCCTAGTGGCTCCGTGCCCGCGCAAACCTCTCTGACCTTCACCCAAGAAACCGTGGATATTAGCAAGCTGATTACGATCGACGACGAAGGCATCTCGCTACAGCAGGCGATTCGCTACCTGCACGGTGCGGGCGAGCTGCCCCGCTTCATGCAAAAAATCCTTTACCAGCACGTTCTCCAGGGCGAAATTTCCCAAAGAGGCGACAGTCTGAAGGTAGACGACCAGACGATCGAAAAGGCGATCGCCCAGTTCCTGACGCAGCAAAAGCTTACCGACCCGACCGCCTTTGACAAGTGGCTGCAAACCCAGGGCATCAACTACGACATGTTCCGCCAGCGCATCGAAAACTCGATCGCCCTGCAAAAGCTCAAAGCCGAGCTGACGAGCGACCAGGTGAAGGAGTACTTCGAGCAAAACCGCGAGCTGCTCGACGTGGTCGTCCTGTCGCGCATCGTCGTCGAAGACCGCGAGCTGGCCGACTCGATCTACGGCCAAGTCGAGAGCTTCGCCAAAAACTTCGGTGACGTGGCGCGCGAGCACTCGGTCACCCAAGATAAATCCTTCGGCGGCATGATGGGCGCGCTGCAAGTCGGCCAGCTACCCGAGAACACCCGCGACAGCGTCAAGGGCAAGCAGGAAGGCGACCTAATCGGTCCCCTGCCCGTCGATGGCCGCTTCGCAATTCTGCGCGTCGAGAAATACACCGAAGCCCAACTGCAAGGCCAGCTTCTGGTGCAGCTCCAAGAGCGCTTCTTCGAGCAGTGGATCCAAGCCAAGCTCAAAGACAAGCAAATCAAACTAAACCTCGAATAGGGTCTCCGCGACCCGAGGTTAATGCAGATAAATCCCGCGCCCAAGCGCAATCGACCGCGTGGTTTACGCCCGACGAAAGTCATCCCCGCATCTGGATGGCATTTGGCGCGAGCGCGGAAATCTGGGGGCGGGATCTCGTTGATGATGTCCGGTGCGATCTGGCGGAGATTGCCAATACGAGCGCCCAATACGAGCCGGTGACGATGTTGGTGCGCGATCGCGATAACGGCTGGGGCGAAAAGCAGGACTACGATCGCGATGCCGAGATCGCCCGCTTCGTCGCGGAGCAGGCCGAGGTGGCGCGGCTGACGACCGAACTGATATTGGAAGGCGGCTGCATCGAAGTGGATGGTGACGGCACGGCGATTATTACCGAGAGCTGCACGCTCAACGACAACCGCATCGGCTTTTACGTGTGCAACGACGCCGTGCTGCTCCAAGAGTTTGGCGATGCGGATGCGGATGCCAAGGCCAAGCTGGAGTCGCTGTTCCCCGATCGCGCGATCGAGCAACTGGCAGTGGACGCGATCGCGGCAGGCGGTGACAGTATCCATTGCACGACTCAGCAAAAGCCCCGTGTCTGACGCTTGGCACAGCGATTGAATTCGGTGAGGCACACAACATCTAAGATCGAACCGGCAATTTATCAGCGTGCACCTTTCAGGAAGTACAGTCCATGACCTCCCGAATTCTTCACCCCGGTCAGCCCAAGACGTTCAGCCAGTACTTCGAGCTTCCCTTCCCACTAGCGGAAATCCTTCTGGAGTTTGACTGTACGCTTCAGCGTCAACCGATCGACTTGCCGCAACATGCTTATCCTCACGATATCGAGCCTCTCGAGCGTCAACTGCGGCGCAATCGCGATCGCATCGAGCTAATCAACGAAACGGCTCGCCGCGAGGCGCTGATCGCGCCGATTTTGTTTGAGGTGGCGGAGGTTGCCGATCGCCGGATTTATGTCGAGTATGCGATCGATGTGGGAGAGCATTTGCGTGGCGTGTTGGACTATTACATTGCCAGCCCTCAGCCGCGTGACCCGAGTTATAACTTGGCGATTATTGAGGCGAAGCAGTCAGACCTGGCGCGTGGGTTTACACAGTTGGCGATTGAGTTGATTGCGCTCGATCGGTGGACGAAGTCGGAGGCGCCGTTTTTGTATGGGATTGTGACGACGGGGGAGGATTGGCAGTTTGGAGTTTTCGATCGGCAGGGGCTGGTTGTGACGCAAGATCCGAGACGTTTCAGTATTCCTGAAGATCTACAAACTTTGCTGGAAATCATGCTTGGTGTGACACAAAGAGATGCTCTGTGAATTCCATACAAAAAGCTATCGGATTTTTTCAAGCTCATATTGCAGGAATACAAGCTTCTCACCAGCATCAGCCACACAACGGCTAGACAGTCGGATACGAGATCTTTCGTCCCACTTCTGCAATCCTGTCTCAGAGAAATATATCGTCACGTTGTGCAGCAAAGCGATGATTTCAGTGAATCGCTCATGAAACTCCTGGCATTCAATAGGATGACGTCCTATTGAACGAAGCTCTTCATATATTTTGTCTAATCTTTGCAGTTTAGGTCTTTGATCGTCAAGAAATGAGATTTCGTCAACTGCACATCTAGACAAATCCTCCAGCCCACTTTGAAGGGAAGTCTGTATGTCGATGAATTCATCGGCCAGTGGCAAAGAAATCTCCAAATATTCTTCCTTCAGAAGGACACTCTCAGAAAGCATGACAGAATTTTCTCGATAATTCTCATTCCAGTCGATAACTATCCCACCACCAGCGTCATCCCCCGAGAAAACTTGAGGAGCAAATTGTGGATCGATATCCTCAGACAACCATGCACTTCTACAAAAATGGTTGCGTTGCCGTCGATCTTCTTCATTCAGATAAATGAATGTCCAGACAACATGAGTCTTTGAGTCTCCCCATCTCTCCCTACCAAGAGAGTTTCGATAATATTTTCGCTGCTTTCCTTCTTCCGTTACTCGACGGACTATGTGTGAGATCTCAAACTCAGTCATTGAGAGTTTTAAGACAATCTCAAAAGAATACCTTTTGGCGGCGTTATGGCTTACATCTTCGGTCTTTAAAATTGTGTAGCTTCCTGTGGGAATTACGGGTATTGAGATCTTCTTAAATCTTTCCGAAAAATTCAAATCAATTCGGTTTGAGTAGGGGATTTGCAGTTTGTACCCTACTCCTGTGCATTCAATGGTATCTGAATTTGCTACCTCCCAGTAGACAACTCGTCTTTGGATATCACATAGGCAAATAACAACGGGTAAAGAGTGATGCTGCCAATACTCAAAGTGTCCTCGATCTAATCTGAATACATACCCACTCCCGTTGCTTTCCGTAAAGTAGCTGGCCCCGGACTTGACCTGTAAAGCTAGCAGCTTCCCGGTGGCCTCTTCTTGTTCGATTAGTTCGACGTAAGCATCAATCCCAAAATCACTGTCAGGAGTAGACGACTCTAGGAAGGCAAAGTTGAGAGATTCTAGTTGCTCTCCAGCAATCAGCACGCCTCGTCGTCCAGTTTTTCTCGAATTTCCTGCTTTCATATTTTGAACCTCACAAGCTTGAGTTTCTCTTCGATCTTAACTTCATCCAATACGCCAACCGCTTCTCAATCTCCCGCTCGAAACCCCGACGCACGGGCGAATAAAACGACACTCGTCCCATCTCCTCCGGGAAATAGTTCTGCCCCGAAAAACTCTCCGGCGTATCCGGGTCGTAGATGTACCCCGCACCGTAGCCCTCCTGCTTCATTAGCTTCGTCGGCGCGTTCAAAATGCACTTCGGCGGCATCAGCGATCCTGTCGCCTTCGCTTGCTTGCGCGCCTGCTTGTAGGCTGCGTAAACCGAGATCGATTTCGGTGCGGTTGCTAGGTACACCAACGCCTGAGCCAGCGCTAGTTCTCCCTCCGGGCTGCCCAGACGATCGTAGGCTTCCCAAGCCGCGATGCACTGCGGTAGCGCCTGCGGGTCGGCGAGGCCGATATCTTCCGAGGCCATGCGAACGATGCGCCGTGCCAGGAATCGCGGATCTTCACCCCCTTCCAACATTCGGCAGAACCAGTAAAGCGCGGCGTCGGGGTCGCTGCCGCGTACGGATTTGTGCAGCGCCGAAATCAGGTTGTAGTGGCCATCGTCTTTACGATCGTAAATCGCCACTCGTCGCTGCACGATCGCCATCAAACCATCGGCGTCCAGCGTCTCGGGTTGCGCCAAAACCCGCTCGACCATCGACAGCGCGTAGCGCCCGTCCCCATCTGCCAGCGTCTTGAGAATCTCGCGAGCCTGGGCGGTGAGCGGCAGCGTTTTTCCTTCGGCAGCTTCCGCCCGTTGCAGCAGCATTTCGATCGCGTCCTCGCTCAGCCGCTTCAATACCAATACCTGGCAACGAGACAGTAGCGCCGCGTTTAGCTCGAACGACGGGTTTTCGGTCGTGGCTCCGACGAGCACGATCGTCCCGTCTTCGAGGACGGGTAAAAATGCATCCTGCTGGGACTTCATAAACCGGTGGATCTCGTCCACGAACAGCAGCGTTTGCCCGCCAGTGCGGCGTCGATCGCGCGCCGCCTGAAACACCGCTTTCAGGTCTTTCACTCCGGCGAAAATCGCCGAAAGCTGCTCGAAGTGCAGCCCGGATTGTTCTGCGACGATGCGGGCGAGCGTGGTTTTGCCACAGCCGGGAGGCCCCCAGAGGATCGTTGAAGCGAGCTTGCTGCTGGCGACCATGCGCTGGAGCGGCATCCCCGTGGCGGTGAGATGTTCCTGCCCGGCGACCTCTGACAGTGCAACGGGGCGCAGGCGATCGGGCAGCGGACGCGATGCTGCATCGTCTACCGGAGTGTTGTCGAATTCGGGGAACAAGCTCGCCATGAATGCCTCGATCTCGCTATGCGTCTGCTGCCGGTCGGTTTGGCGTCAACTGTAGGTATAAACCGGGCACGACCAGCAGCGCGATAACCGTCGCCGCGATTAGCCCGAAGACGATCGCCATACACAGCGGGAACCAGCGCGGACTGCTGAAGGCCAGCGGAACCAAGCCCACGACGGTCGTGATCGAGGTGGTCAAAATCGGGCGCAGGCGCTCGCTGGCTCCGTGGGCGGCGGCTTCGCGGACGCTCATGCCCTGGCGGCGTAGTTCGTTCATGGTTTCGACGATGACGATCGCGTCGTTCACCACGATGCCGGTTAGCGCGATGATGCCGATCGCGGCGGGGAACGAGAACGGCAGACCGAGGATGAAAAAGCCGGTGAACGTGCCGATCAGTGCGAACGGGATGGTCAAGATGATGATAATCGGCTGAGTGTAGGAGCCGAACTGCAACACCAACACCGCGAACACCAGGAAGATCGCCACCACCAGCATTTGCCCCGCCGAGCCGAAGGTTTCGCTGCTGGTGTCGGAGTCGCCGCCGAAACGGTAGCTGTAACCTTCCGGCCATGCTGCGCCTGCAGTTTCGCTGTCGCCTGCCTGGATGGCGTCGAGTTTCGGCGCGAGCGCGGCGAGGATATCGCCGTCGAAGTAGCCTGACTCGGGGACGACTTTGGCGAGAACGGTGACGCTGCGTTTGGTGTCGCGGTGGGTAATCGAGAGTGGTACGGCGTCTTCGACGGGCTCGAGGAGCGCGTCGCTGGGCAGAACTTCGCCGCTGGGAGTCACGAAGCGGATCGTGGCGAATTCATCCATGCGCGAGGGGCCGCCGATCGCGCCTTCCTGCGAAGGCCAGCGGGTGCTGAGGCGAATTTCGAGGTCTTCTTCGCCGCTGCCGATCGGGAAGTCGCCGACTTTGTTATCGATCGTCAAGAACCGCCCCTGGTCGGCCAGGTCGCTTTGATCCATACCGTAGAAGTCCAGAGCTTCGCGCTTGGGTACGAGTTTGTAGTCGCTGCGGAGGTTGCCGAGGTCGTCGCGTACGTCGATCGTGCCGGGGATTTCCCGTAGCGCTTGCTGAACCTGGCTGGAGATGCGGCGCAGCTCGGCGAGATCGTCGCCGTATAGCTCCACCTGAATGGGGTCGTCGCTGCCGCCCGCGCGGGCGAACTGTACCGCCAGCACCGCGCCGGGGTAGTCGCGAATCACGGACTCATCGAGGGTTTTTCGTAGATCTTTGACGTATTGATATGAGGCACGAGCGCGATCGCCGCGATCGACCAAAATCGCCGACAGTCCGACGAAGTAGTCTGCATTTCCCGGCTTCAGCTCGCTCGACGATACCAGCGTGCTGCGCTGCCCGACGAGTTTGATGACGCCTTTGAAGATGCGATCGCCACCGTCATCGGAATAGTCCCGGAGAAGATCGCCCAGGCGATCGGCCACTTCCTGAGAGCGATCGAGCGTAGCCGACGGCGGCAGCTCGACATTGATGCTGAACTTTACGTCGTCGTCGTCCGGAAACAGCGTGCCGGATAGTTGCGCGAACAAGATCGCCGCGCATACGAACGCGCCGATCGTTCCCAGCGTCCAAAGCCGCGCCACGGCGCGACTGCGAACCGTAAACTTCAGGCTCCAGTTAGCGAACTTCTCCGAAGCGACTTCGGTGATTTCGTCCACCCGGGTTTTCGAGTTGGCTTTGCCGACGCTGCCACCGAGGAAAAACTTCGAGAGCGGTACGACCGCCAGCAGTGCCAGGGCGTAGCTCATCACCAGGCAGGTGATGGCGCTAATCGGAATCAGGCGGATGAATTTGCCCATCGTCCCGGCGATCGCCATCAGTGGAGCCATCGCCAAAATCGTCGTGAGCTGTCCGGCGAATGCGGGCGCGGCGTAGGTGCGAACGGTGTCGATCGCGGCCTGTGCAAAAGTCTTGCCCCGTACGAAAATCCCGTCGTGCAGCCCCTCTAGCATCAAGATGAACACGTCTACCAGCAGCCCGAGGGACAGGATCATCCCGACCATTACCATCGAGTTGAGCGTATAGCCCAGCATCCAAAGGACGAACAGCGCCCCACCGAAGGTCAGCGGAATCGCCAAGCCCGCCACTAGTGCCTCGCGCCAGGTCAGCGCCACGAACAGCACCACAAACACGCACAGCGACGCCTGTAAAACGTTGCTACCCAGGTCGGACACTTCGTCGCGGATGTCATCAGCGTTGTTGTTGACGATGCGGTAGTCCATACCGTGCGGCCAGATCTGCGGGTCGCTGCGAGCCTCCTCCATTGCCGCCAGGACGCCGTCCACCACCTGAATCGTGTCGCTGCCCGCTACCTTGACGATGTTGAGGTCGATCGTCGGGGTGAACTCGCCGCCTTCCCAGCTCAGGAACGATCGCTTCTTCTCCCGCTCCAGACCGCGATAGACCTCCGCCACCTCCGAAAGACGCACGACGCGATTTTCATCCAGCCGCGCCACCGGCACGTTTTCGAGATCCGTCAGCGATCGAAACCGCCCGTACAGCCGCACCTGCGCGCCGATCTCGTCATCGCGCACGAGATCCCAGGATTTATCGGAGTTGTAGCCCTTGATGGCATTACTCACCTGCGTCGCCGACACCCCCAGCGAAGTCAGACGGCTGGGCAACATCTGCACGTGAATCACCTCCTCGCGCTGCCCACCGAGGTTCACCTCCCGCACGCTCGGTACGGACTCCAGCCGCTCCTGCAAGTCCTCCGCCACCTGGCTCAGCAGCGCCACGTCTAAGTTATCCCCCGTCAGCGCCAGCGTCAGAACGGGTGCGTCCTGCTGCGAAACCTGCTCGAAGTCAGGTTTTTCGCGCCCCGAACTTTCCGGCGGCAACTCCGTTTCGGCGTCGTCTACCTTGCCGCGCAGCTCCTGGATCGACTCGGCGACGGGCGCTTCGGCTTTGAAGGCGATGTTAATCAGCGAGAAGGAGTTAAATGTAGCGCTGGTGAAATCGTCGAGTCCCTGGAGGCTTTTGATTTCGGTTTCGAGCTTGTCGGTGACTTGGTTCTCGATCGTTTCGGCATCTGTCCCACCCCACTGTGTTGAGATCGAAGCGCGGGCGATGCGGATGTCGGGGTCGCCTTCTTTGACCATGGAGACATAGGCCATTAGCCCGCCCATCACCAGCATGACGCTGAGCAAGATGGCGAAAATCTGCTGGGTAAAGAAAAACTCCATCCAGGCGGGCGGGCTGTTTTGCTGCTCCTGCTCTACGGCTTGGTGGGCTTCTTCGGTTGCAGCTAGCGGCAGCTCGGACGAGGCGCGATCGTCGGTTTGCATGGCGTTAGGTCGGCTTCAAGACAGTGCGGGCTCCGGGATGTCAGTCGGCTTCGATCGCAAACGACTCGAAGAAGGTGGTGGTGGCATCGATCGGTGAGCCGGTTGCTCGATCTACGGCCAGGACGTAGACGCGGTCGTCGGTCAGCACGGTTCGGATGATGATGCTGGTTGTGTCGTCTGCCAGCGCAATGGTTTCGCTGGGATTGTTGCCGTCCGCGCTCGGCTCGATATTGGTGACGAACAGCCCAGTTTCGGTGGCCAGCGCGTCTCGGACGGTGGCGAAGATACGATCGTCGTCAGCGTTGGGGCGATCGGCGTGGGCGATCGCGAACTTCTGCGTTTCGGTCTGGCTACTGAAGATCTCGAAGGCGATCGCTAGCCCCTCGGCCTCGATCTGCTGGCTGCGGCTGGTGAAGATCCCGACAGGCATCCACACTGAGAACTCGCCGGACTCCGATATCAGCGGCTGCCACTGCTGCGTGTCGCCGTCGATCGTCAGCACCGAGCCTTGCTGCGACTGCTGGAGCGCGTCGATCTGTTCCTCGAAGCGGTCTTGGCCGGTGTCGAAGAAGCCGCCGTCGGGCAGGAAGCCTTGGGCGGTAGCGGTGGTGGCGAGTGAGAGGGTCGCGATCGAGCTAAGGAGGGCGGCTTTGAATATCGGGTACATGGCAAAACCTTTGGTGCATTCGGGTTGGAAGCGGCTAGGCGAACAGTGTTTCCAGCCATGCCTTGAACTCAAGGGCAGAATTTCTATCTGGGTCGAGGTATCGCCTGGTGAACGCTTGGCCGAGTGCTGTTCCCGGCTCCTTTTGCCACGCTAGCCAAGTGTGAATGACGGCCTTAGAGAATTTGGTCTCACCGAACAAGCGTTCGCGATCGGGAATGTCTTGTACCGCTGATTTTGCCCGTCGAGCAAGCGAGTCGTTTTCATTGGTGAGGTGCAATAGGAAATCTTCTAAAATCCCGGGGGCTTGGTTATCGGGCATGACCCAGATGCCGATTTTCGGGCGGCTTGCACTTGGTGCTTCGAGGATCGTTCCTACCCTACTGGGGACTTCCGGCAAGTGATAGTCATCGGACAGGGCGCTGCAAATTTGTGCCCAGCGATTTTCTAAGTTGGTGTCTGCATCGACTAGGATGCCTAAGACTTGCGGTCGGCGAGAAGATTTAATGCGAGCGCTCAAGCCTTGAATTAATTCTTCGACGCTACCGACGGCGATGACACAAAAAAGTCGTTTATTATCGATTTGGTGGTAGTTACAGAATTGATAGATTACTTCGCGATCGTCACGACCTTCAACGAGTAGTACGCGGCTTTTTTCTGGCATCCTAGCGTACCTCGATCGACTGGCGAGTGATGACACTTAGCTCCGACTCTGTGAATACTTCAGAGCGCAGGCCGTCTTCTGAGTTTTCCAGACTGACTAACAAACTTTCACCGGGGATGCTCTCTGAGGCTTCTTGAAAAGCTTTGATACAGTCCCAGCTATGAGTCGTTGCGAAAACTTGCACGTCAAGCTTCTTAGCTGTTTGGATCACCATCTTCCAGATGTCAGGCAATACTGAAAAATGAATTCCGGAATCAATCTCATCGACGAGAAAGGTTCCACCTTGACCAGAAGTAACGAGACCCAGCGCTAATTCAAACAACTTATTTGCTCCATCTCCTAAGCTTCGTAGAGGCATCGCTCGCCGATCGTTCAGCTTAACTACTGCTAGACGCTCATCTCTTTTTCCCTGAACGAAAGCCAAACGTTCTATCTTCACTTTGGTAACTAACCCAAGGACTTCTAGAACTATATCAATCTTGTCATTTTCCAATACGACACGATCCCAAAGTTCATCGATATTAGTTGCGACAGTTGTAAAGCCTGAAGATGGTAAAAGCAGTGAAGTCTCCGGTTGAACTTCTTGCTCTAATATTTCACTAAGGTATTGCGCATCATCTAGAGCACCAATGCTAATCCGATCCTTTCTGTGGGAATGAAAAACGAACCTGACTTGCGCCCCAACTACATTTTTAGGGCGATTTTCGTCAAGTTTGTAATGAACCGATATTTGCCCGTCTTCGGAACGTCTTTCCTCTCTCCAAGTCCAGGCAGATGAAATTCCCAATGTCTCTCCACCAATTTCACCGATTTTTATTTTGCTACTCCACGGATCGGAACCAAGGCTGAATAGATTTTCTAGATTAAACTGGTCACCATTTCTCTCGATCGAGTATTCGTCTCGACGTTGCAGTATCCGGGTGGTGGCGTCGTAAACATCTTTAGATTCGTATAAATGAATGGCTTCGAGCAAGGTGGTCTTGCCGACATTATTTTTACCGACAATCAAGTTGACACGAGCGAGCCGATCGATCTGCAACTCGTCCAGCGCTCTAAAATTTTCGACGCGGAGTGATTTCAACATAAGGTTTACTTCAGAGAAGCTTGAAGTTAGGCGAAGGTTGAGCAACCCCCGTTAGCAAACAATATTGCTTAAATATCAATCCTCCCGATCGATAATCTCAACCGGCGCACCATCCACCAACCGATTCTGCCCCTCCACCACGATCGTCTCCCCCGGCTCCACCCCCGCCAACACCTCGATCCCATCCAACCCCTCAACCCCCGTCATCACCCGACGTCGCTGCACCGTTCCATCCGTTTCATCCACCACAAACACATACGACTCGTTGTCCCGCACCAGCAACGACCCCAACGGCAACACCACCGCATTCGGCTTCGCCGCCACCTCGATCCAGACATACACCCGACCGCCCACCTGAAGGTTGCGGATCTTCGAGAAATCCCGCACCTTCACCTGAGTACCGCGACTGCCCGGAGTCTGCGCCGGACTCACCGAAAACACCGTCGCCGAACTGCCGAACTCCTTCGCGAGCTCCAGCAGATCCCGCTGGCTCGCCCCCGCCGCCTGCGCCGAACTCACCTCGCTTTCCAGCACCACGTAGACGTTCTGCCCCACATCGATCGCCCGTGCCTCGTCCGCCTGGATCTCCAGCTCCACTTCGTACGAGCGTGGATCGACCACCACGATCGGCGCGGTTTCGATCGCGTCCTGGATGCTCTGGGTGCTGAAGTACGACGTACTCCAATACTCGCCCTCGCGGATGTTGATATATGCCACCACGCCGTCGATCGGCGAGACGAGCTGGGTGTCTTCAAGATCGACGAAGTTGCGATCGAGGCGGGCATCGGCGGCGGAAATATTGGCATTTGCAGCGGAGATATCTTCTTCCGCCGAGCGTATGGTCTCTTCAGCCGAGCGGATATTTTCCTCCTGGGCGCGGATCGCTTCCTGCGCCGAGCGAATGTTCTGGCGGGCGGCTTCTAGCGACGCCTCGGCCTGGGAGACTTGGTTGCGATACACGTCGCGATCGCTCTCCGACACGACGCCCTGCTCGAACAGCGTTTGGTAGCGCTGGAGTTCGGTGCGGGCCAAGTCGAGGTCGGCCTGCGCCTGCCCGAAATTCGCCTCGCGGATGCGGAGGTCGGCGACGGCCTGGTTGTACTGGGTTTCGGTTTGGTTGCGCTGGGCGATCGCCTGGTTGAACTGCGAGACGCGCTGACTGCGCTGGGTTTCCGCGACGGTCACGTCTGCTTGCGCCGTTTGAATATTGGAACTCTGGCGGCGGGCGTCGATCGAGGCCAGCACCTGACCCTGAGAAACTGCGTCGCCCTCTTTCAACGGGTCGATCGTCCCGCCCGCAATAAAGTTTACGTCGCCGCTCGCCTGGAAATTCAGCAGGTAACGCCGCACCGGCAGCACCGAGCCTTCGTCGAACACCCAGCCCTGAGCTGTCGTAGCTTCGATGCGCTGGACGCGCACGGGCAGTCGCGCTTCGGTGACTTCGACCGGGGCGGCGTCATCGACGCGGGTGCTGCTGCGATAGAGGCTCCAGCCGACGAATCCGGCGATCGCGATCGAGCCGAGGAAAACAAAAGGCCGCAGCGATCGCTTCTTCTCCGCCAGAGGACGGCGTCGCCAGGGAATACGCTCGGGTTCGGCAGCCAGCTCGGGTTCGGCAGCCAGCTCGGTGGAGGGCTCGGAGGTGGGTTCCGGGGTCGAGGCAGAGAGAGTGCGGCGATCGTCCGGCTTCGTCATGCTCGGGGAACCTATGTGCTACAGCATCTATTTCCCGCATTGTAAAAAACAAGACTCGCCACACATACCACCAGTCTCCGAATTGTTACGGATATTCATATGTCGTCGCAGTCGCGATCGCTTGCTTCAACTTCCTGCTCGCACTGGAAGCCGTGGCGACGCAGCCTCACGATGCCTCGGTGGACTTGTCGGCAGACGGCAGCGGCAGCGCAGACGGCTTGCTAAACCAGCGGAAGTACAGCGACACCGCTAGTTCTTTAATCGGGTGCAGTACGAACGTCAGCGGGTCGATCGTCACGATGATATTGCGCGCGTCGCCCTTCGCGAGCCGCACGATTCGCTTCGCGACTTTCTCCGGTGACATCACGCCGATCGGGTTGAGGTTGCTTTTAAACGGCCCGAGGATCAGCTTGCGAATTACACAGGGCGCATCGAGGCGGCGCAGCGTTACAAAGTCACCCATTGCTCGCTTGCTCAGTTCGTACAGCGGACTGACGGCGGGGATAACTTCAGCTTCGGAGGTGTTGACCCAGAGTTCCTTGCGGGCGATATCGCGGTTGGTGCGGACGGTCGCTAAAAACGCTTCCATCAGCCGCAGGCCGGAGAAGGCGTTGACTTCGTAGGATTTGACGATCGCCTCGGCGCTGCGATCGCCGTGGACGTTGATGCCGTGATTGAGCACGAGAATATCGACCTTTTCCAGCAGCGTCGCTAGCTTGGCCTCTTCGCCCACCGACCAAACTTCGGTGCGGATGGTTTTGGCTTCACCGTCGATCTCGAGCGTAATTTCGCGATCGCTCGAGGTCAGCGCGATAACCTTCGCACCGGAGCGGTGGAGCTGTTCGAGCAGCGCCGTGCCCAGCGTGCCCGATGCGCCCGTGACGGCGACGGTTTTGTTTTTGAGCGAGAGCGCAGTACCCATCCAGCGATCGAGGAACGTCAACACTCCACAAAAATAGGCGTCCTGGTTGTCGAAGTGGTGTCGCCAGTGATACGTCCGGTTCACCAGCCAGCGCGACGGCGGCGCTTCAAACGGCC
This sequence comes from uncultured cyanobacterium, assembly GCA_937899645.1. Classification (GTDB taxonomy): domain Bacteria; phylum Cyanobacteriota; class Cyanobacteriia; order Cyanobacteriales; family Geitlerinemataceae; genus RDYZ01. The sequence goes on from CALCCD010000014.1 coordinate 68,276, forward strand.
CCGGCATATGGGTCAGGTCGGTCAGGTCGTGCGCCCAGGGAAAGCCGAGACCGCGAACCACCGCGCCGAAGACATAAATGCCCACGTAAAGGAAGCCCAGCGCGCAGCCCCAGGTGGCATTCGTCTGGTCGAAGGCACGCGCGATCGCCCAGAATAGCGTCAGCCCCAGCAGCATCACGCCCGACTCAGGCAAATCGTTATACCAGTTGGCGTCGCGGTAGATTCGATCGTTGAAAGGCGTCAGGTCTTTGCGGAAGACGCGGTGATGCCAGCCGTGCAGCTTGTAGAGCGGCTTCCAGAGGTGTGCCAGCGCGTGATAGAGATCGCGCACCAACTCCACCCACAGTATCGATCCGATCGACACAGCCACGACCCACGCGATTTCGATCGTTCCCAAAGTTCTGACCCGTAATAACGACAGTGTTGCAACCTGCGGCGCTGGCGATCGGCAGCACTGACCCGCACGTTACGTTTCGTATCGTCATTATTGTTGGTCGATCGCGAAAGTTTGGCAATTAAACTCGGCGGATTGACGCCATCCGCTGTTTGCCAGCTCTCTACTGTCTGCAAGCGATTCAAAATCGTCGCTTTCAGCGAAGCCCGCACTTCGACGCCGCTCAATGCTCGTTGGCTTCGGGATCGGGCTCGATCTCTCAACACTCGCGCGGGCGGCGTCCCCGCAGCCAGTAGGTCGGCATGCGCCCGCGACCTTTGACATCGATTTCACCGCGCGACTCGAACAGGTAGCGATCTTTCGTGCGCTCGTAAAACGACTTCGTGACCTGAATCGCGCCCGGCTGGCCGTGGGACTCCATGCGGCTTGCCAGATTGACCGTGTCGCCCCAGAGGTCGTAGGTGAACTTGCGAATGCCGATGACGCCCGCGACGACAGGGCCGGTGTTGATGCCGATGCGCAGCTCGAACGGCTCGCCGCTGGTACGGACGGCGCGCTCGATCGCCCACTGCATCTCGAGGGCCATCTCGGCGATCGCCCCGGCGTGGTCGTCCATCGCCTGCGGGATACCACCCGCGACCATATAGGCGTCACCGATCGTCTTGATTTTCTCCAGGTGGTAGTCCAGCGCCAGCTGGTCGAAGGTGGAGAAAATCTCGTTGAGCACGTCTACCAATTGGCCCGGCGGCATCTGGGACGAGATCGTCGTGAAGTTCACCAGATCGGCAAACAGGATCGTCGCTTCCTCAAAGCGATCGGCAATATGGTTATCGTCATCCTTGAGGCGTTCGGCGATCGACTGGGGCAGGACGTTGAGCAGCAGCCGCTCGGACTTTTCTTGCTCGACGCGCAGCGCGTCTTCGGCCTCGCGGCGCTTGGTGATGTCCTGCACTGTGCCTTCGTAGTACATCAGATGTCCGGAGCGATCGCGGACGGCGCGGGCGTTCTCGGAGATCCACATCAGCGAGCCGTCTTTGCGGCGGGCTTTGAGCTCGAAGTTGGCGATCGAGCTGCGATCTTCGAGCAGGTGGACGAACTCCTGGTGCCGCACGCGATCGACGTACATCGAGGCCATATCACTTACAGAGCCTTGAAGGTCGTCAAACGAGTCGTAGCCGAACATCTCCACCAGCGCCGGGTTGCCGTTGAGGCAGCGGCCGTCCGGCGCGATTTGAAAAATCCCTTCCGCAGCATTCTCGAAGATGCTGCGGAACTTTTCCTCCGCTTGTTGGAGCGCGTCGAGCACCCGCTTGCGCTCGGTGATATTGCGCGCCACCCAAATCGCGCAGTTGTCCGGCATTGGCGAGACACTGGCCGCAAACCAAACCTCGCGCTGGCCTTCCGGCGCGTCGGGAATGTTTAGCGAGTATTCCAGCGATACGGTTTGGCCGGTATTGAGAGCGCGCTGGATATGGCGCACGAAGATGCTGGCTTTCGCCGCCGGGAAGATTTCGTAGACGCTCTTGCCCAGGCGATCGGCGGTGGGACTGTAAATTGTCTCAGAGTTGGTCGTGACGATTTTGACGTAGCGACCTTGGGCGTCGAAGACCGTAATTACGTCAGTCATCGCCGCAAATAGAGCGCGCAGCTCGGCTTCGGAGTTGCGGAGCGCCGCTTCGACGCGCTCGCGCTCGCTGACCTCTAGCATCAGCCGCTGGTTCGACTGGCGCAGGGCGGCGGTGCGCTCCTCGACCCGGCTTTCTAGCTCTTCGTTAGCTTGTTGGAGAGCTTCCTGGGCGGTTTTGCGCTCGGTGATATCCTCGACGGTTCCTTCGTAATAGAGGATTTGCTCGGCATCATCGCGGACGACGCGGGCATTCTCCGAAATCCAGGTGGTCGTCCCGTCCTGGCGGTAAATTTGCTGCTCGAAGCCGACGATTTGGCCTTCGCGGTGCAGCTGTTCGATCGCCCTGGCGCGATCGGCGCGATCGACATAGAGCTGCTGCTCGAAGCTACTGAGGCTGGCCATCATCTCTTCTGGGCTTTCGTAGCCGTAGATGCGGGCGAGGGCCGGATTGGCGCTGAGGTAGTGGCCATCGATCGAGATTTGGAAAATCCCTTCAACCGCGTTCTCGAAGATATTGCGGTATTTAGTTTCCGCTTGGCGCAGGGCGCTGAGGGCGCGGTGCTGCTCGGTGATATCGATGCCGACGGTAAAGGTGGCATTGCCACGATCGTATTTCCGCGCGGCGATCAGGTAGCTGCGCATCTCGCCGTAGACCTTAGCGTCGATCTCCTTCAGTGCCTCTTGGGCATCGGGGTCGTCGAAAAACTCGCGCAGAAAGCCCTGAAAGACGGCGCTGGTATCCAGGAAGCCGATATCTTGGCCGCTAAATGAGTCGGCAGGCAGGTTGAAAGTTTCGGCCAGGTGGCGGTTGACGCCGATGTAGCGCAGATCGCGATCGATCCACGACACCATCCCCGGAACCGCTTCGAGAATCGCCTGAAGCTGGTCTTTGGCTGAGAGCAGCTCCATCTCGGCCTGGCGGCGATCGGTGATATCGATGCCGATCGTAAAGGCCGCGCGATCGTTATCGAATTTCTGCGCGACGATCAGAAATGTTTTGACCTGGCCGTCAATAATCGCTTTCACCTCCTGCGAGGCTTCCTGAGTCGGAAACTCGAAAAAGGCTTCGACAAAGTTGCGAAACTCCGACCCAGTCCCGAGAAAGCCCAGATCGCGCCCGACGAAATCTTCCGGCTTGGCGTTGAAGAGATCGGCGAGGTGGTTATTTACGCCGAGATAATGAAGATCGCGATCGATCCACGACACGACACCAGGAACTGCTTCGAGCAGAATCTCGAGCTTGTTCTTGGCGCTGCGCAGCTCGTGCTCGGCCGTATTGCGCTCGACGATTTCGGAGACGAGCTGGTCGTTAGCTTCGCGCAGAGCATTCGTGCGGTCTTCGAGAGACTGCTGAAGCTCGGGCGAATCGACAGAGGGATCGCCATTGCTGGCGTGGCCCTCGCTGCTATCATCCGCATCTGCCTCGCTCGCCGCGACGGGAGGCGAGTCGGTTTCGAGCTGCGCGACGCGCTGCCGGAGCTGCTGGAGTTCTTGAATGAGTTCGGTCTTTGTTTTCTGCGTATCGTCGGTGGACGGGTCGCGTGGCATCATATCGCAGTCGCTGTCTCGTGTGAGACCGGACTTGACGGAGGAGGAAGACATGGCAGAGTCCCTGGTGTCTCAGCATCGAATGCCGATCGGGCGAATGGTTTCGCCGCAAGCGTTCGTAGTAGTGCTCCCCGAAATGCACGATGTGCCTTTGTGTCACTATAACCAACTGTCCGGTTGAGATCTCGGATAGTCGGCGATCGCACTTCCGGGGGAAGAGCTATTGCCGCGCGGCGGCTGGCGCTTTCGATCGGGCGTTCACGTTCTGCTTGCGGCCGCCTTTGCTCCAATTCCGGGAAGGTTGGCGATCGACGTCGTCCTGTCTCGCTGACACTGGCCGATCGCACGTTCCGCTACTCGATTTTTCTGTGCCCCGCCGCCGTACGACCGAGCCCCGCCCCCGACCCTGCGAGCTGCGCCAGACGCCTGACACCGTGCGCTACCGCATTCAGCACGATCGATCGGGGCAGTGGCGGCATCAGGGCGATGTCTGCGTAGCCAGGAACGATTGGAGTATCTCACCTAGGCCATCGGCAGCCGAAGTAGAAAGGTTGTCCCCCGACCTAGTTCTGAGGTACAGGCAATTGTCCCCGAGTGTCTCTCCGCCACGATCTGATAGGCGATCGCCATGCCCATTCCCGTCCCTTTTCCCACATCTTTGGTGGTAAAAAATGGGTCAAAAACTTTTGCCTGGGTTGCCGGACTCATCCCCGAACCATTGTCTGAAACTCGAATCGAGACTTGACCGCGATCGAGTTGAGTTTGAAGTGTAATTGTGCCCTGCCATTGGCTCCCCTGTTGACGGCTCTGTTCTTCAACGGCATCGATCGCGTTACTGAGCAGACTCAAAAACACCTGGTTGAGTTGCCCCGCATAACATTCGAGCAATGGCAAGTCACCATAGTGCTTGATGACTTGAATTTCGGGCCGCCAATCCTGAGCCCGCAAACGCGTTTGTAAAACGATCAAACTACTGTCAATTCCTTCATGTAAATTGACTGCTTTAAAATCAGACTCATCAAGTCGGGAAAAACTACGCAGAGATTTAACAATATCTCGAATGCGATCCGTACCGCTGCGCATAGATTTGAAAATCTGGATGGCATCGGTTTTTAGAAACTCTAAATCGATCTCATCTTGTTTGTTATGAATCTCAGGATGAGGGTCCGGGTTATATTGCTGGTAAAGCGAGAGTAAATCTAACAGGTCTATGGTATAGGTCTTCGCATGAGTCAAGTTGCCATGAATAAAACTGACTGGATTATTGATTTCATGGGCAAGGCCGCCGACTAACTGGCCCAGGCTGGACATTTTTTCACTGTGAACCAGTTGGGCTTGAGCTTGCTGCAATTCCATCAGCGTGGTATTCAAGACCTGATTGTTATCTTGCAGTTCTTGGGTTCTTTGCTTGACGGTCTCTTCTAGGGTTTGGCTATAGTCTTCTAAATTTTGATAGAGCTGAGCATTTTCGAGGGAAATAGCCGCTTGGGCCGCGAGCAGGTTCAAAAAATCGAGACGATTCGGAGTAAATGCCCCGGCAGCGAGATTGTTCTCGAGGTACAGAATCCCTTTGAGTTTCCCCTGCTTGAGTAGCGGTAAGCAGACCAGGCTCTTCGGTGCAGACTGGTGGAAGTATATATCTGTTAAAAGCTGCATTTCTCCGGCAACATCCTCAATCAGCAGGGGGGCTCGGCTACGTTTGACCCGATCGAAAATGTGGTGAGGTAGGGAAACGCTAGAGCCGGGCTTCAGTTGGCAACCCTGTTCCTGGCATTGGGCAGCGACTTCCCAAGTCTCATTATGTTCGAGCAAGAGAATCCCCTTGCTAGCTCCGGCATTTTCGAGGATGAGTTGAATTAACCGAGTGACTAAACTCTCTAGCTCGATTTCTTCTGAGAGAGCTTGGGAAGCTTTGAGTGCCGAGGCAAAATCTAAGGTCTGACGGTTCGTGGTGATGGTTCCCGAAGAAGATTGGGTCATCCGAGGAGTGAGATTGCGCGGGAAGATCTCCGGATAGGTGGTTTCTAACTGCTGGATTTTGGCTTTGGCTCCCCAATCGGCATAGTCGGCATAGGCAGCTTGCAGATAAACACGAGCAATTTGAGGTTTGTTCCAGCTCCAATAGAATAGAGCAGCTCGTTCGTTGGCGATCGCAGCTTCTTGTCGGTAGCCCTGCTGGCTCGCTCCCACGATCGCTCGTTCGTAGGCGTCAATCGCGAGCATAGTTTTCCCCTCAATACGAAATCTTTCTGCCTCGATTAAGTCGAGCTTATGTTGATTGTTTTGGGGAGAATGGCGTACCCAGTCTTTAAACTTCTTCCGGCCAGCTTTAAGCTGCTTTTTTATTTTCCTTTGTTCGGTCTCCGAGGCTTCAGGATACAGGTCTAACTGCACCAGAGATTGATAAAAGTAAAACAGAACAACATCGAGCCGTGCTGCGATCGCTTCTATATTCTCTATCGCTTTTTGGGCATAGGACTGAGCTAAAGATGAGTTTCCAAACAGATAGGCCAGAATCATTTGCTGGATGTGAAGAAAGCAAATTGTGCTCGGGTCTTGAATGTCACGATTGAAGGCGATCTCTTGAAGAGCTTCTTCTAAATCTTCTGTGAGGTTACGGGGATCCTCATCTTCTTCTACTAAGATAGACACGATCTGTAAACACAGATTATGTTGCAATAGAGCATTGGTTTGATTGAGCTTGGCAATCGGTGCTTGCGCATCGATAAGCCCTATTTGCAATTCCGAGAGTTCCTTCCCCGTGCAGTAGGAACAGAAGTGATGACATTGCAGGGCAAAGGCCGCCATCTCTAAATCCCCAACATCTAAGCCCACTTGATAGGCTTTCATGAGAGGAGACAAACTATTCCGAAGTGGTTCTTTCCAATGGCGAATCAAGAAGTTAAAGACAAACAGAATATTGGCTCGATATTGCTCGACATTCAGTTCGTCCAGTAGGTCTAATGCCAAGCGTCCAAACGCATATCCTGACTCAATATTGTCTAAAATTCCACACAAACTAATCCCATAGGTGGCATAGGCAAACACCGATTCTGGGGCATTGCCCCGACGTAGGGATAGCGCCAATTGCTTAAACATCAGCAGCGGAAACAAGTCGGGCGTGGCAAAATAGGCCGCCGGATTGAGTTTTGCCAAAATCCGCATCGCCGCTAACGCTTGCGATTGGGTCATTAATGGAAGTTGAGTCAGCTCCGCGATCGGTCTACCCCGTCGAAGCAATTGACTTTTTCCCAGCGCCCAACCCAGGTGCAGCGGGTTGGGGGAGGCGGGAAAGCGAATTCCCAACTGGGTCAAAATTTCCAAGCCAATCTGTACGGCCTTGTAGCGTTGGTCTTGGGCTTTGGCTGCTTCGATTTTGGTTTCATAGGCGGCAATGCGATCGAGCCTCGATCGCGCCTCGCGTAGCACCACCGCCAGCCGTTGTTCCATCACGGCAAAATCACCACTCAAGTAGGCATTGTTCGCCGCGCAATTGTAGAGCGCGAGCGCCAGGTCATACTGCCGATGCCAACAGTCTCGATCGAGTAACGCAATCCCTTGATGAGAATAATCAAGAGCCGCAGCATAGGCGATCGCCGCTTGCGCCTGTTGAGCCGCTTGCAAATTGAGCTGGGCTAAGTCTTGCTGCTGCCCCGAATCGGTAAGCAGCTCGCAACCCTTGTTCAATTGATTGACAATCTCAAACACTTGAGATGATGACTCCGATTGCTCCCGATTTCGCTGGAGCAACTGACCAATTTTGAGGTGGGTCGCTTGTTTCTGCGCGTCTGGAATCAAGGCATACGCTGCCTGCTGAACGCGATCGTGTAGGAAGCGATAGACGATCTGGGGAGTAGATGACTCCACCAAAGGAACGGTTTCTGGCTCTAAATAAAATTCAGAGGCTTCACTTTGAGGCAAGATGAAACCGGCTTCTAAACCCGGCCATAGCGCTGTTGCCGCCAGGTTCGGTGTTGTTTCGAGGACGATCGCGAGGGTCGCCAGATCGAATACGTTGCCGACGCAGGCGGCAAACTGGATCGCCTGTTGAGTCTGGCTCGGCAGTTTGCCCAGTTGCTGGGTCATCAGCTCCACCACATCATCCGTCAATGTCAGACGGCGAATTCGCACCAGATCGCATTCCCAACAGCCCGCATCCCGATCGAATTGAATCAACTGTTCCTTATGGAGTTGCTCGAGCAACCGCGTGGTGAAAAACGGGTTGCCTTGGGTTTGGGGATATAGGAGATCCGTCAAGGGTTGCGCCATCGCCAGCGAACAGCTCAGGGTGTCGGCCACGAGCTGATTGGTTTCGGTGGCGGCAAGGCTGTAGAGACGTAGGGTTGAGAACTGAATCTGCTGCTGGAGGAGTTGCTTGAGACTGAGCTGGAGGGGATGCCCAGCCACAACTTCGTTATCCCGATACGCGGCGAGCAGTAGGAGGTGGGTTAAGGTGCGATCGCCCATCAATACCGTCAGTAAGCCCAAGGAGGCCGAATCCGCCCATTGCAGATCGTCGAGAAAGATCGTCAACGGATGTTCTGCTTGGGCGAAGACCTTAAGGAAGGCCGAAAACAGTCGATTAAATCGGTTGCGGGCAGCACTGCCCGAAAGTTCCGGCGCTGGAGTCTGGGGGCCAATCAGCTCTGTCAATTCTGGGATCGCTTCCACGAGAACCTGGCTACTGTCACCCACGGCCGCCAAAAGCTGACTTTGCCAACGGGCGATCGCCGCATTCGATTCACTGAGGACTTGCCGCACCAGGTCTCTACAGGCTTGGACGAAGGCGGAAAACGGGACATTGCGATTGAGCTGGTCGAACTTACCTTGAACGAAATAGCCTCGTTTGGCGGCGATCGGCTTGTGAACTTCCTTCACCACCGCTGTCTTACCAATCCCAGAAAATCCCGCAACGAGCATCAGTTCCGAATGGCCTTGGGCGGCTCGTGCAAAAGCATCGAGGAGCTGTTGCACGTCCTCTTCCCGGCCATAGAGTTTTTCCGGGATCGAAAAGCGATCGCACACATCTTGCCGACCCAGATCGAAGTTGGCGATTTTCCCTATTTCTTGGAGGGATTGCCAACATTGCTCTAAATCGTGCTTTAACCCCAAGGCGCTCTGATAGCGGTCTTCAGCATTCTTGGCCATCAGTTTGAGAACGATCGCCGAAACTGCCTGAGGACAAGACTCACCACGATCCGTATAGATCGTTTGGGGACTTAAGGGGGCTCGGGCAATCTGTTGGTGAATGACTTCTAAGGGATCGCTGCTCGCAAACGGCAGATCGCCAATCAACAATTCATAGAGCGTCACGCCCAGCGAATAGAAATCCGTCCGGTAGTCAACACCCCGGTTCATCCGCCCCGTCTGCTCCGGGGAAATATAGGCCAATGTGCCTTCTAATTGTTCGGGGTTGACGAGCTGCTGTTGCTGGGTCTTTGGCAGCCGGGTCGCAATGCTGAAGTCAATGAGTTGAACTTGCCCGGTCTCAGGGTGAATGAGAATATTCGCAGGCTTGAGATCTTTATGGATAATCTGAGCTTTCGCAAGATCGTGAAGCGCGGTGGCGATTTGAATCGCAATCTGGAGCCAGGCCGCAAGGGTTTGGTGCGTGGCGGCTGTTACTCCCCCCTGCCAATAGCCCGCGAGGGCAATCGCGCCTGTGTCGGGCATTATCAAGGCATAGCTGTTACCGTAGCGTTCGAGAGCAAGGGGCCGAACGATGTGAGACGAGTCTAGATGGCGCGAGATGAGGAACTGATTCCGAAACTGCGCCAGCTCCTTGAAAGGGGGATTGGGATGCCGCAGAACTTTGACGATTGTGGCTTGCTGGCTTGCCAAGCGTACTGCTCGATAGACAGCGGTACGACTCCCTTGATAAACCATCTCGGTGGCTTGATAGCCGGGTAGGTCAAGCATCGCCAGATCTCACGTTGATACTGTCTCCCCTGAATTATGGCCATGAATAGCTGGAAATGGGGGAGTTTAAGCGGGAGAAAGTGACGCAATCAACAGTGGGCACGGTAGTGGTGTAGGCACTGGTCGCTTAAGGAGGTAAGTCATGCAAGCCCCTCAGTGAGAGCATTTCT